>CAVVRV010000036.1:0-157329 GCA_963750625.1 uncultured Gammaproteobacteria bacterium
CCACATATTTAGCGCAGCATATCAAAACAAGAAGCCTGGATTCGAGAATCGCCGTTCCTGTTCTGCCTGGATTGGAAAAAAATCTTACGCAACTGCGAGGGCTTGAGTTTGCAGAACAGCCACCATCCCGACTCGGGAGTATAAGCAAACTTATTAGTGCATGGCGCACGATTTCACACTATCAATCCCTGCATCGCGACATGCTGAAGCCGATTTCGTGGCCTTGCTATAACGTACTGAACGATAACCGGTACGAGCAACACTCGTGGTTGTGGAAGTCTTAAATCTTCTGGAGATCAAAATATGATTGAAAAAATCAATAAATACCTTCTCGATAAGCTATCAGAAGGTGTTATGCAGCGTGTGCGGCATGAATATACCGTTATGCCTCGCTTTGGATTTCATCAGCCCCTTGATTATCTCGATGTCACGTTGCCACCTGCTTTCGAACCAACTGAAAAAACGAATTCGTCTGGATTGTCTATTCCTGGCCCAGAAGATAGATTCGGATATTCACCGGATGACACTAATAAGTATCTAGAATGGGGCAGATACGATCACAATCAACTTATGGGCGTAATCGATAAATATCGGGGCGAGCTACGTTCTGCCAGCATTTTGGATTTTGGGTGCTCGTCTGGGCGGGTTCTTAGGCATTTTGATAATGAACATGCCTCACGTGCTTGGAAGCTATATGGCTGCGATATTCAAGCAAGAGCAATAGAATGGATACGCAGACACTTTCCAAAGCATTTTAATGTAGTCAATAGCTCTACGCTACCTCACTTGCCATATGAGGACGGCATGTTTGATGTAATTTATGGATTTTCTGTATTTACCCATATTAAATATCGAGTGGGATGCATTGGCTGATGGAACTGTCACAGTGATGAAGCCAGGTGGCCTTCTGATCCAAACTATTCATACTGAGAACGCTTGGAACTTTTATCACATGCATCGGAACGAGAAGTGGGTACGTGAAAATCACTGCGCGCGCGTCTATGACACGCCAGCTATGGACCTCGATTATCTTTATTATGGAGACGCTTGTGTTAGTCAAGTGTTTTGGAAGAAAGATATTGCGATAGAGTTTTGGGGGCGTTATTTCGATGTGTTGGAGCGCCGTGACCACCGGAATACTCATTTCAAGATTCGGGTTATATGTAAAAAGGTCAGTCCATGATCTGCCGCGTATGTGATTCAACCCATCTCGAACCCATCATCGACCTTGGCGAACAGCCATGGTGCAATAACTTTCTGAAAAAGGAGGATGTGGGTAAAGAACCGTTTTACCCGCTCCGGGTTCTCTTCTGCCACGACTGCCATACATCCCAGCTCGACTTTACGGTCAAGAAAGAGGTCATGTTTGGCGACCATACTTACCTATCCGGTGTCACCAAATCCCTTTCAGAGCATTTCCGCAACATTGCTCATGAGGTAGATAGCCGTTTTTTCGCAGGACAAAGGCAAAAATCAGTGCTCGATATCGGCTCGAATGACGGAACGCAATTGAAGCATTTCCAGGCACTTGGCTACGAGGTGCTGGGTGTCGAGTCTTCGAAGACCACGGCCCGGATCGCCAATGAGGCTGGTGTGCCCACGCTGAATGCGTTCTTTAACCAAAAGACCATGAACGGCATCGGTAAGCAGTTCGACGTTTTCAACGCGTCCGGGGTATTTTTTCACCTTGAAGAACTGCATTCGGTATGTGAGGCCATCAGGGCAGGCTTGAAGCAGGATGGGGTCTTTGTGGTGCAGTTCCTGTATATGAAAAGCATCATGGAGAATCTGGCCTTCGACCAGATTTATCATGAACATCTGCTTTACTACACCCTCGAAACGATTGAGGTGTTGCTCAACCGGCACGGCCTTTCCATGTTTGATGCCTATCTCGCGCCGATCCACGGAGGTTCCATCATCGGATTCATTGGTCATCAAGGTTTTCGGCAGCCTACTGAGCGTCTGCTCGCGATGCGGGAAGAGGAACATGTCTCGGGTTGCAACACTATTGAGGCCTATCGGAAATTCGATCAGCACATCAAGCTGATGAAGCAGGAAAATCTGGCATACTTGGGTACTGCCAAAAAAACCGGAAAGCGCGTTTATGGCTTCGGGGCACCGGTAAAGGGCAATACCATGCTGAATTACTTTGGGGTTGGCCCCGATTTGATCGAGTGTCTCGTTGAAAAGAATACGCTACGCCGCGGCCTGTACTCGCCAGGTATGCACATTCCACTGCTGATTGAGGATGAAGTCTCCGAGCCTCCCAATATTTATTACGTTCTCGCCTGGAATTTCAAGAAGGAAATTCTGGCTAACAATCAGGTGTTGATCGACAAAGGTGTCGAGTTTTACTTCCCCGTGAATCCCAAGGTGAGTGCATGAAGATTGTTGTTACCGGCAGCTCGGGCTTTCTTGGCGCTGCGCTGTGCAGTTTCTTAGACGCACAGGGTCACGAGTTGACCAAGCTCACCTCGCGCAACTGTGATCTTCGGCAAGCCAAGAGTCTCGATGCCTATTCTGCCCAAAAATACGACCTGCTGTTTCATCTCGCCGCATGGACTCAGGCGGGAGACTTCTGCATCAGGCACCCTGGCGAGCAGTGGATCATCAATCAGCAAATCAACACCAATGTGTTAACGTGGTGGGCGCAACTGCAACCACAGGCCAAGTTGGTGTTCATGGGCACAAGCTGTGCCTACGCGCCAGATAGTGGCTTACGCGAATCCGAGTACATGGCGGGTGAGCCTATCGATAGCCTCTACACCTACGCCATGACCAAGCGGATGCTCTACCAAGGTGCGCGCGCCTTAAGCAAGCAGTATGGTCTTCGCTATCTTTGTGCCGTGCCTTCGACGCTCTACGGGGCTGGTTACCACACCGACGGCCGGCAGATGCACTTCATCTTCGATCTTATTCGAAAGATTATTCGGGGCAAGGAATTCGGCGAACCGGTGGTGTTGTGGGGCGATGGTCACCAGAAACGCGAACTCGTGCTGGTGGATGACTTCGTCCGAATTCTGTGGGCGCTGACGCATCAGTTTGATAACGAGATTTTTAACGTTGGTGCCGGTGAGGAATTACTCGATACGGACCTTTGCAGAAATCATATGCAAAATTGTTGGCTATCCGGTGGAACGCATTGAGTATGACACCAGTCGCTATGTTGGGGCCAAATCGAAATGCCTGAACGTGGAGAAGATCAAAGCCGCGCTACCCGGCTACACGCTGCAACCGCTTGAGCTCGGGCTGAAGAGAACCATAGCGTGGTTTTACGAAACCAACGCATTTGCTGTTTGTTGAGTACGAGATACGATATGGAGCCTTTTAGAAAGATTAATACAGCCATGGAACTGCAAAAAAATCTGGCCGCAATTCCGGGCATTACCGGCAGGCTTAAGAATATAGCTACGCGAGAAGACATTAAAGGCGGCGTGATCATCATGTCGGTTTCGCCGAATGACGACATTATTAATTGGGTGAATTTGCACAGAACGGTAAAGCCTTTTGAGTGGTGGATAGAAAAAACAGAATCTTTCGGATTCAAGCATCATTCATCTGCAGTTGCATATTTCTCTCCCGACAATTGGATTCGATACGAGCAGAATGCGACCAACTCTTTCCATCTGGTGCTAACGCGACAGTCTGAGGATATGCCGGCTCTCCTGCATCTCAACTAAGGCTGAGACAATATAGTGATTATTTCTCGGACACCGTTTCGGCTCTCTTTTTTCGGCGGCGGCACTGATTACCCACAGTGGTATCGGCAGCACGGCGGCGCAGTTCTTTCTACTTCTTTCGACAAGTACTGCTATATCACCTGCCGGGAATTGCCACCGTTTTTCGATCACAAATATCGTATCGCCTATTCCCGCGTGGAGAATGCAAAGAGCATCGATCAAATCGAGCACCCTGCTGTGCGCGCGGTACTCGGGGAGATGGGGTTTGAGTATGGTTTGGAGATCCATGTCGACGCGGATCTACCAGCCCGGTCTGGCTTGGGATCCAGTTCATCTTTTACGGTTGGATTACTCAATGCACTCAGTGCATTGAGAGGTGAGCGCGTCACTGCTCTCCCGAGACTGGTTAGCACGAGAGGCTATTAGGATTGAACAGGAAGTCATCCAGGAATACGTAGGTTCCCAAGACCAAATAGTAGCGGCGTATGGTGGTTTCAACATGATTCATTTTCTTCAGGATGGCAGTTTGAAAGTAGAACCCGTAATTGTTCCCGGAGAGCGCAAACGCCAGCTCAACGATCACTTGATGTTGTTTTTTACAGGGTTTTCGAGGATCGCTTCAGAAGTTGCCAAATCACAACTTGCAAATCTTGACAAGATGACGGACGAGTTATGTCGAATGCGCAAGATGGTTGATGAGGCATTGGATATTTTGTCGTCCGGCAAAGACATTCGTGCTTTCGGCGAGCTACTCCATATGGCATGGAACTTCAAAAAGTCACTATCAAATCAGGTGAGCACTGGACAGATCGACGGTCTCTATGACGCCGGGCGAAAGGCTGGTGCGATTGGGGGGAAACTATTAGGAGCTGGCGGTGGCGGGTTCATGTTGCTGTTCGTGGAGCCGGAGAAGCAAGCGGATGTGCGACGAGCCCTTCACGATTTAATTTATGTGCCATTTCAATTCGAGACCACGGGAAGCCAAGTGATCTATTACCAGCCGTAACGATCCAGCTATGAGAATCAAGAAACACATTGCGTGCGCAGCGGGTACACGGCCAGAGGCAATCAAGATGGCGCCGGTGATTATGGCGTTGAAAACCGAGTCATGGGCCGCTGTTCGGGTGCTCGCCACTGCACAGCGCCACATGCTAGATCAGGTACTGAACTTGTTTGGCGTTGAGCCGGATGTCGATCTAGATATCATGCGCCCCAACCAAGCACTAACGACTCTAACAGCGTGTCTTCTGCTTGATATGGAAGATGTAATTCAATCGGAGAAACCTGATGCTGTTTTCGCGCAAGGCGACACGACGACGGCCATGATTGTTGTGCTGGCTTGTTTCTACGGCGGTATTCCTTTCGGTCATGTGGATGCCGGGTTGCGTTAGGTTTTGATGTTGTGCGTTTAATATACTTCTCGTCGGTCATGTGGTCGAGCTATGCGCAGCGGCCACATGCCATGGTCAGATACTTTCTCGAACAAGGTGGGGAGGCGGTGCTGTGGGTCGAGCCGTATCCGACGCGACTACCGTCGGTGGTGGATCTCTCACGTCACAGGGCATTGCACGATCAACAGACACCGTTACCCGCCGGCGTTTTTTTGCTGAAACCGGGCGGGTTGCCCATCGAACCACTTCCTGGTGGAGCGTGGGTCAACAGACGGTTGTTCCAGGGCAGCGCGCTTAGAAGGATCAAGGAATTCGCGGTTAATCCCGTTACCGTGGGGGTTGGGCGGCCAAGTGCACTTTCATTTCACACCCTTCGCGAGCTGTCGCCGGTCGCGAGCTTCTATGATGCGATGGACGACTTTCCGGAGTTCTACGATGGCTTGTCCAAAGCATCTATGGCGCGACACGAAGCGTCCATTGCAGGAATTGTCGACAGGATTTACGTATCCTCGCAGGTCCTAATGGCCAAACTCGCCTACCGTAAAGACGCAGTCGTAAGCCTGCCGAATGCGTGCGACATGTCGCTACTGCCCCCCGCGGACAAAAAGAAAGACGGTCACGTGGTGATTGGGTACATTGGGGCTATTGGAGCATGGTTCGACTGGGACATCGTTATCGAGCTGGCTCGTGCTGTGCCGAAAGCGGAAATCCATTTGGTGGGGCCATGCTTCTCGCCATGTCGGTTTGCGCTACCGGGTAACGTTCGGCTTTACGGACCGTGCCGGCTGGATGAGATAGGCGGGTATCTTCAACGCTTTAGTGTTGGCCTAATACCGTTCAAGAGCACTCACCTGACGGGCGAGTGTTGACCCGATCAAGTATTATGAATACCGGGGGATGGGGCTGCCAATATTGAGCACAAGTTTTGGAGATATGACCAAGCGTGGAAGATCCGAAGGTGTATTTTTTATCGATCATGAAAAAGATCTCAGTGCGGTGGTACGCGAGGCGCTAAACTGGCGCCCTTGCCTTAACGAAATCACAGAGATTCGTCATAAAAACGATTGGAACACTCGGTTCGCCAGCGTGCACCTCTTCAATGAGATGACTTCGATGCCGACGAGCAGGTTATCTCCAGAGTTCTTCAGCGAATGAACTCTACCGAGCACAGAACGCAGGTGGCCGAGTAAATCTCCGAGAAGCGGCCCGGATGTGGTATTTCGTATGTCTAGGTTATGTGATGTTGGACCTAAATGGATGATTTTCCATGGCTGTCCAAGCAGGTGTACTTTCAACATCGCATTTGTCATGGGGTTAGCTGTATATTTGGGTGGGATTCCAGTACGCAACGACAAATGAGATGTGATTCGGGGTTATCCGAATATTTGCGCAAAGCCGTGAGTTTCATGCCCGGAGCGCCAGCCGCTTGGGAACTGCGGCGGGTGATGGCCAAGGGGTTGTTTCGCCCCTATTTCAGGCATAGGATGTAAAAAATATCGGGAAGAGAGGGACGGTAAATGGGAGGCGGCGGGATTATTGAAATAAGAAGATGTGCTAACAGCGGACTCGTTGGCACAAATGGCGACCCTGTCGTTTCAGTAGTTATCGTCAATTTTAGTGGAGGACCGCTATTGAGTGAGGCGGTCCGCTCCGCGCTGCTATCTACTATTCCCGTTGAAGTGTACGTTTCCGATAATGGTTCGACGGACGGCAGTCTGTCGTCTTTGCGCCATCTGGCTGCCGTCGACAGACGCCTCCAGATCATCGAGAACCGGACAAACTTGGGGTTTGCTCGCGCCGCCAACGTTGCGCTGGAGCGGGCACAGGGTGAGTATGTTCTGCTGTTGAACCCCGATGCCGTGATCCAACCGGATACGCTGGTACGAATGATCGAAACACTCGCCGCCTATCCCGATGCCGGTATGGCGGGTTGTCTTCTGCGCAACCCGGACGGCACGGAGCAGGCCGGTTGCCGCCGCAGCGTTCCCACCCCGTGGCGTACCTTGGTCCGGGTGCTTCATCTGGATAAGCTGTTTCCAAACCATCCTCGTTTTCGCAATTTTATTTTGACCCAACAGCCATTGCCTGAAACGCCTGTATTCCTCGAAGCGATTTCCGGGGCATTTATGCTGGTGCGACGGAAGGCACTGGAGGACGTCGGGTATCTGGATGAAAAGTATTTCTTGCATTGCGAGGACCTTGATTGGTGCATGCGGTTTCGCCAGGCAGGTTGGAAAATCCTGTTTGTCCCGAACGTAGAGGTGGTCCACCACCAAGGGACATGCAGTAAAAGCAGGCCTGTTTTTGTGTTGTGGCATAAACACAAAGGGATGATTCGTTTCTACCGCAAATTTTTCCGTCATCAGTACCCATGGCCGCTGATGCCATTGGTAATGGCAGCGGTGTGGACGCGTTTCATGCTATTGGCGGGAATGGCGCTCTTCCAATCGCAAGAATCAAGCGAACCCGCTAATGAGAAACGAAATCAGATTGCCATGAAGCCGGCTGCACAAGAAAAGAGCATAACGCTGCCAGGTGTTGAGCTGGGCACCAACTCGGCGGAAATCGATCCCATGTTGATAATCTCCAGCGGCAAAGCTCAACGTCCATATAGTCGGTTGCCCTGATTATTGATCTTTTGCAGCAGTCTCATTTCCCTGCCGGTTGAATGGTGCTGGGTTTCTGTTGGCGTCGTTTGGCCGCGAATAAGTTGTTTCGGTTCCGACGTGGGCCTTCCAGAACTTTCGCAATGACCTCTCTCTGCCTATAGATTATGTTCAGTGGCTCGGATGGCGGTGCGGTGCTCGTCGCCGGCGCGACCGGATTTATCGGCCGTAAGCTTGTCGACGCATTGCGTTCTCGAAAGATGCCGGTCTATGCGCTGGCGCGAGACTTGCCGAAGATACTCGCCCTATGGCCGCAGGGTGAGGTCGCTGCGCGCAGCGGCGATATCGCGAACGCCGATACCCTGAAAGATGTCTGTGCTGGCATGCACTCTGTTATCCATCTCGCCAGCCGTGCCGATGACGCGCACTCCCATGAAACCGAAGACTCGCACTGGCGCGTGACCGTGGAGGGGACGCGGCATTTGCTGGAAGCGGCCGCGCGCTCTGGGGTGAGACGATTTATCAACGTGAGTAGCGTCAAGGCCATGGGGGAGGGTGGCGAGGCTTGTCTGGATGAAACCAGTCCCGCCACGCCGGTATCTTACTATGGCCGCGCCAAGCTGGAGGCTGAACGACTGGTGCTGGAAGCCGGTCAGAAGCATGGCATGCACGTCTGCAATCTGCGGCTGCCACTGGTATATGGTCGTGATAACCGGGGCAATATATGGCGCATGATTGCAGCCATTGATCACGGGCGGTTCCCGCCGTTACCGGAGTCCGGCAACAAGCGATCCATGGTGCACGTCGATGATGTCGCCCACGCACTGCTGTTGGCCGCGGAAAATTCTGCCGCAAACGGACAGACCTATATCGTCACCGACGGTCAGGTCTATTCCACCCGTCAAATCTACGTTGCCATTTGCAAAGCGCTCGGCCGACCGGCGTCGCGATGGTCCATCCCCGTCGGTCTGTTGCGCGTGGCGGCAAGAATGGGCGATGTTATCGGAAGGATTCGCGGCAGGGGTTTTGTCTTCGACTCCAATGTTTTGAGCAAATTAACGGGGTCGGCCTGGTACAGTTGCCGGAAGATCGAGACCGAGCTTGGCTATCAGCCCACGCGGCTCCTGGAGGACGGGCTGCGCGAAATGGTGGATGAATATAAAAGGACCGTGAGGTCATGAGCATATTGTTGGCAGTGGCGGCCTTTGTTATTTCCTTGGTGCTGACGCGGCGCTTCTGTGATCCGACCTCGCGCTTCCATATCCTGGATCAGCCTAATGCTCGCTCCTTGCACACGCAGCCGACCCCGCGCAGTGGTGGACTGGCGATCCTGTCAGCGGTCGCTGTGTGCGGTATCGCAGCCATTTATTGGCTCGGCCAGCCTCCGGATTCCTCTTATGGGTGGATAGGAGGAGCGGGTCTTCTTGTCGCAGGCGTTTCCTATATCGATGATCGCATCACCCTGCCATCGGGCATCCGCTTTATCGTTCATGCAATGGCAGCAGCACTTATAACGGTCGGTGGTTTTGTCATAAGCCGTTTGGAATTGCCGGGACTGGATCTGTCGTTGCCGTACTGGATCGGCGTAATCTTTACGCTGTTGTTTGTCGTGTGGATGCTGAATCTTTATAACTTCATGGACGGCATGGACGGGTTTGCCGGAGGCATGGCAGTTTTCGGTTTCGGCACGTTTGCGCTGCTGGGTTTATTCGCTGGGAGCATGCTCTTTTCCGCCCTCAACCTGATCATCGCGGCCGCGGCCATGGGATTCCTGGTATTCAATTTTCCACCCGCGCGAATTTTCATGGGAGATGTTGGTTCCTCCACGCTCGGATTTCTGGCGGCATCGATGTCGCTGTGGGCATCGCACGAACGGCTCTTTCCGCTCTGGGCCGCCGCTCTGGTGTTTTCCCCTTTCGTTGTCGACGCAACGGCGACTCTGATACGGCGGTTGCTGCGAGGCGAAAGAGTATGGCAGGCGCATAAGACCCATTTATACCAGAAGCTGGTGCAGGCAGGGTGGGGACATCGCAAGACAGTGTTGCTCGAATACGCCATCATGCTCGGCTGCGCCATGACGGCTCTGTGGAGTGTTCACGCCCCCGACAAGCTGCAAGCAGTGTTGCTTGTCGGATGGGCGCTGTTTTATTCTGTTTTCTTTGTTTGGGTGTCACGGCTTGCGGCGCGGCACTATAAGACAGGGACTTTATAGGGATACTTAACTATAATGCATTGCTATTTCTAAAGGGATGAAAATAAACGGACGATGAAGAGATGAAGGAAATTCTCAGGCACTTCCGCTCGCGTGCTGCCGTTTTCACGCACGACTTGCTGATGGTGCCCATCGCCTGGTTCGGCGCGTACTGGTTTCGTTTTAACCTCGATGTCATCCCGGAAGGGTTCTTCCACCAGGCACTGGTGCTGTTGCCGGTTATCTGGATGGCGCAGGGCGGAATGTTCTGGTATTTCGGGCTCTACCGGGGCATCTGGCGGTTTGCCTCGATCCCGGATCTGGTGCGCATTATCAAGGCCGTCGCGGCAGGGGTGGTCGTGGCCGCGACCGTCAGCTTCATTCTCACCCGTCTGCAAAACGTTCCCCGTTCGGTTTTTATTCTCGATGGCATCCTGCTCGTATTGCTGCTGGGAGGGCCCAGGTTTGTATATCGCTGGTTCAAGGATCGACATCTGCACCGTTCGGTCCATGCCTCCAGTCTTTATGCGAATGGCGAAATTAAGAACGCGTTGATCGTCGGTGCCGGCAAGGCCGGTGAAATGCTGGTGCGCGATCTGCTCCGCGAACAGAGCGGTCCTTACTATCCGATCGCTTTTGTTGATGATAATACCGGCAAAATCGGCAAGGAAATCCATGGTATTCCCGTCACGGGAAGCTGTGACGAGATCCCGGGAATCATCACGCGTCTTGGCATCGATCTTATTATTATCGCTTTGCCTTCGGCGTCATCACGTCAAATCCGGCGCATCGTCGAGATCTGCGAAACCACCAATCTGCCTTTCCGCATCCTGCCGCAGATGCAGGATCTGGTCAGCGGCCGCGCGAGCCTCAAGGATTTGCGTGATGTAAAAATCGAGGATCTGCTGGGAAGGGAGCCGGTCAGCCTCGACTGGCGCGCCATTACCGACGCGACGCACGGCAAGACGATTCTCGTCACCGGCGGTGGCGGTTCCATCGGAGCCGAGCTTTGCCGTCAGATCGCCAGACTCAAGCCGTCAAAACTCGTCATTCTGGAACGCAGTGAATTCAACCTGTACAACATTGATCTTGAGTTGCGGCGCGATATGCCGGACCTGTCCCTCGTCAGCCTGCTGGGCGATACCAACGATGTCGTGCAGATGGAAAATATCCTGCGTCAACATTCTCCAGCAGTTATATATCATGCCGCCGCTTACAAGCATGTTCCGATGCTCGAGGATCAGACGCGCGCTGCCGTAACCAATAATATATTGGGTACGCGCGTGGTGGCCGATCTCGCCGACAAATACGGATGCGAGTCGTTCGTGATGGTATCCACGGACAAGGCGGTCAATCCCGCCAATGTCATGGGCGCCAGCAAACGGGTCGCCGAAATGTACTGCCAGGGTTTGAATGCCAGATCCAAGACACGCTTCATCACCGTGCGTTTTGGCAATGTCCTGGGTTCTTCAGGAAGCGTTATCCCGTTGTTTCAGCAACAGATTGCACAGGGAGGTCCGATCACGGTGACCCATCCCGATATTTCCCGCTACTTCATGACCATTCCCGAGGCCTGCCAGCTGATTCTGCAGGCGGGCGTCATCGGCCGAGGCGGCGAGATATTCGTGCTGGACATGGGTGAACCGGTTAAAATATCGTATCTGGCCGAGCAGCTGATACGGCTGTCAGGCAAAACCCCCGGGGAGGACATCGAAATTGTCTATACCGGGTTGCGCCCCGGCGAAAAGCTTTACGAAGAACTCTTCCATGACGCGGAAAAACTGGCGGAGACCAGTCATCCCAAGATCCTGCTGGCCCATTGTCGTCAGATGGATAAGGAGCTTCTGGAGAAGACCTTCGATGCCATGCAGCGTGCGTGCAACCAGGGTGATGAGTCTGTATTAAGGAATATGCTGATTGAGCTGGTTCCGGAACATACCGGGCTGGCGGTTTTGACCACCGAAAAAGACAAGAGCGCGGTAATTTACCCGTGGAAACAGACAAAATCGCCTTGAGAGACAAATAACCGTTTCACACTAAACCTTTATCTTTTCTCTAGCAGGTAACAACATCCATGAAGTTGACGATTATTGGTACGGGCTATGTCGGCCTGGTCACGGGCGCATGTTTTGCGGAAATGGGCAATACCGTTACGTGCGTGGACATCGACAAGAACAAGATCGAAGGACTCAAGAAGGGAATATTGCCCATTTACGAACCGGGCCTTGAATCCGTTGTCGCGAACAATTACAAAAACGGCCGGTTGAGTTTTTGTACTTCGTTAACCGATCCCATCGCCGAATCCGACGTATATTTCATCGCCGTTGGCACGCCGCCCGGCGAGGATGGCTCGGCCGATCTGCAATATGTATTGGCGGTGGCCCGCGACATCGGACGGCACATCAAGGGTTATACCATCGTTGTCGACAAATCCACGGTTCCGGTAGGCACGGCGGACAAGGTCAGGGATGCCATTCGCGAGGAATTGAAAAAACGCGGATCTGACGTTCCCTTTGATGTCGTCAGCAACCCGGAATTCCTCAAGGAAGGCGCCGCGGTGGAGGATTTCATGCGCCCGGATCGCGTCGTAATCGGCACGGACAGCGAACAGGTGCACAAAGTCATGCGGGATCTTTATCTCCCGTTCATGCGTGCTCACGAACGTCTTCTTTTCATGGGCGTGCGTGACGCCGAGATGACCAAGTACGCCGGCAACGCCATGCTGGCAACCAAGATTTCATTCATGAATGAGATCGCGAACCTTTGTGAGAGCATGGGCGTGGACGTGGAAAACGTCCGGCAAGGCATCGGTTCGGACTCGCGGATCGGTTATTCATTTATCTATCCCGGTGCCGGTTACGGTGGTTCGTGTTTCCCCAAGGATGTGAAAGCATTGATCCGCATGGCCAAGGACCACAACTATGAACCGAAAGTAATGAATGCCGTGGAGGCCAGGAACGAGGCGCAGAAGCACGTATTGTTCAAGAAGATCGGCCGTCGCTTCGGCGCCAATCTGAAGGGAATGACGTTCGGTCTCTGGGGATTGGCCTTCAAACCCGGAACGGATGACATGCGTGAGGCGTCTTCGGTAGTCCTGTTAAGCGAACTTATCGGCGCGGGCGCCACGATCAAGGCCTATGACCCGGTTGCCATGACAGCCGCCAAGCGCGAATTTCCCCGCGCATGGTTTGACAGCGGCCAGCTGAAATTGGTGGATGAACAATACGCCGCGCTCGATGGCGCCGATGCCATGATCCTGATCACGGAATGGAAGCCTTTCCGTCACCCGGATTTCGACCGCATCAAGAAAATCATGAAAAAGCCGATTATTTTTGACGGACGAAACCAGTACGATCCTGTTTTCCTGCGCGAGGCCGGATTTGAATACAGCGGCATAGGGCGCTGAGCAATAATCTGCGTCGCTACTATAATTAGATTCACGCCATCCTTACAGGATGGATAAGCATAACAACAGAAGCAGGACGCATAATTCTTGAATCCGGAATCAGAATAATGAGCCGAGTCACCAAAGCTGTATTCCCCGTCGCCGGTCTGGGCACGCGTTTTTTGCCGGCCACAAAAGCGAGCCCCAAGGAAATGCTGCCGATCGTCGACAAGCCGCTTATCCAGTACGCCGCGGAGGAAGCGATTGCCGCCGGCATTGACGAGCTGATTTTCGTTACTGGCCGCAACAAGCGTTCCATCGAGGACCATTTCGACAAGGCCTACGAGCTTGAGGCGGAACTCAAGGCCAATGGAAAGCAAGATTTGCTGGACATGGTGCAGAATATATTGCCGAACAAGACATCCTGCGTGTACATCCGGCAGACCCAGGCGCTTGGTCTGGGGCATGCGGTGCTGTGCGCCAAGCAGATCGTGGGAAATGACCCGTTCGCCGTCATACTCGCCGACGACCTGATTAGTGGCGAACCGGGCGTTCTCAGGCAAATGGTGGATCTGTACCAGTCGACCCAGTGCTCTGTCATTGGGGTACAAAATGTCTCGCGTGAAGAGACGCATCGGTACGGAATCGTGAAAGCGAAACCACGGGACCACGGATTCATACCGTCGAGGGCATCGTGGAAAAACCATCTCCGGAAAGAGCCCCGTCCACGCTGGCGGTCGTCGGCCGGTATATCCTGACACCGCGGATTTTCGAACTGCTTGAGAACGTCGTGCCTGGTGCGGGTGGCGAAATCCAGCTAACCGACGGCATTGCCGCGCTGTTATCCCATGAGAAAGTGCTGGCTTACGAGTTCATCGGAAAACGCTTCGATTGCGGCAGCAAATTTGGCTACCTGCAGGCGACCGTTGAATATGCGCTGACGCATCCTGAACTCAAGGACAAGTTCCTTGCCTATCTTCGAGGCCTTAAATTTTGATATTTATCGAGTCGCGTCAAGGCAATGATGTGACTTCTCCCCTCCTGTTTGGTGACAGCATCACAAGTAGCCTTGCGTGACAAAGGGCAATATAATCCGCACAGGCAGGTGAATCGTTAAGGACGTTCTGATTAATACATTGATAGGTTCGCCGGAAATAGCCCCGTCCACGCTAGCGGTCGTCGGCCGGTATATGCTGACACCGCGGATTTTCGAACTGTCGAGAACGTGTGTCTGGCGCGGGTGGTGAAATCCAGCTAACCGACGGCATTGCCGCGTTGTTATCCCATGAGAAAGTGCTGGCTTACGAGTTCATCGGAAAACGATTCGATTGCGGCAGCAAATTCGGCTACCTGCAGGCGACCGTCGAGTATGCGCTGACGCATCCCGAGCTCAAGAACAAGTTCCTCGCCTATCTTCGGGGCCTTAAACTTTGACTTTTATCGTGCCGCGTCAAGGCAATGACGCGGCTTCTCCTTTCCTGATTTGGTGACAGCATCACAAGTAGCCTTACATGACAAAGGGCAATATAATCCGCACAGGCAGGTGAATCGTTAACTCTGATTTTTGTCAGTGCTCAGGAGAACCCCATGCCCGACAAACTGATGATTGTGATGGTAAATACGGATCCATCGGATCCTTCCGAGCTGGGCGCGCCGTTCTTCCAGGCGACTGTCGCCGCGGCGATGGAATACGAGGTGGAAGTCATCCTGACTGGACGGGCCGGTGAACTGGCGATCCGGGGCGTGGCGGAAAAACTGCGGGTACAGGAGAACAGCCCTAAGTCGGTTTACGATTTCATCAAGGACGCCCACGAAGCAGGCGTTAAATTCAAAGTATGCACGCCCACGCTCGAACTGTGGGGCAATGAGCTTATCCCTGAAATCGAGGAGACCGTGGGCGGTGCCTACGTGATCAGTCAGGCGATGGATGAGGACGTTGTCACGTTCACCTATTAATCTCTCGAAGAATAATAAAGATTCGACGTTGAACCCGATCAGTGCGCAGCAGGCGTGGGAAGTTTTGCAGCAGGCGGATCGCCTGTACTCCCCTGAGCAGGTGGAGTCGGCGCTCGCCGGGATGGCTTCGCGCATCAGCCAGACGCTCGCCGGCACCGATCCACTGCTCGTATGCGTCATGACCGGCGGGGTCGTTCCCTTCGGCCGGCTGCTGACCCAGCTCCAGTTTCCTCTGCAGATCGACTACATCCATGCCACGCGTTACGGCAAGCAATTGCAGGGCGGTCAGCTTCAGTGGTTGTCCGGGCCGCATCAGGACCCGCGCGGCCGGGTGGTGCTGCTTGTCGATGACATTCTGGACGAGGGCACGACACTGGCCGGTATCGAAGCGCGCTATCGCGCCGATGGCGCGCGCGAGGTCTACAAGGCGGTCCTGGTGGTGAAAAAGCGCCAACGTTTGTACGACGTGAAGGTCGAATTTACCGGCCTCGATGTGCCCAACCGTTATGTATTCGGTTGCGGCATGGATTACAAAGGTTATCTGCGTAATATCCCGGGAATCTACGCCGAGGCGGAACCGAAATTAGGCAAGACGAACGAGCGGCAGCGAGTAGGGCTACTAGTCATACATCAAGACGAACGAGCGGAGCGAGTAGGGCTACATTTATGACAATCGTGGCCATCATCGGCGGCAGCGGCCTGACCAATCTTAAAAACCTGCACATCACGCGGCGCGAAGTGATTCGTACGCCCTTTGGCGAACCGTCCGCGCCCATGGTGTACGGCCAGCTGGGCGGGCGGGAGGCGGTGTTTCTGCCGCGTCATGGGCCTGGCCACACAATCCCGCCGCACGAGGTCAATTACCGCGCCAACATCTGGGCCCTCAAGGAAACCGGCGTGACGAAAGTCATTGCCGTCAACGCCGTGGGCGGCATTTCCCCGGATTTCCTGGTGCCGGGGAGCCTGGTCATTCCCGACCAGATCATCGATTACACGTATGGACGCGCCCATACTTTTTTCGGCAGCGAACACAAACAGGTCACGCACGTGGATTTTACCTATCCCTATTGTGAGGAACTGCGGAAAGTCCTGATCGATGCGGCGAAACGCGCCAAACTTCACGCCCGCGGGCATGGAACCTACGGCGCCACCCAGGGCCCACGCTTTGAAACCGCGGCGGAGATTCTGCGCATGGAGCGCAATGGAGCGGATATCGTCGGCATGACCGGGATGCCGGAGGCCGGGCTCGCCCGCGAGCTCGAGCTCTGTTACGCCTCGATCAGCGTCGTGGTGAATCCCGCGGCGGGGAAGAGCAAAGAGACCATCAGTCTCAAGGAAATCGAAAAGAATCTGGAGACGGGCATGGCCAACGTCCGCACCCTGCTGGAGCAAACCATCCCGCTGATCGTTAGAGCCTGATCAATTCGCATTGACCGGCGAGACGCGCACCAGTGCGCCGAATTTCGGATGGTCGAAGTAATACGTTTCCGACGATTTAACTCGCCGCGCCTCAGTCAGCCGATACACTGGCGCGGTCTGTCCCGTCCCCGCCGACATCCCCCCGCTTACCGCTTCACGCAGCGTGAGATTGACATCCAGGAGCAGGAAGCGGCTCGAATAAAACCGCAGCGCCCCGTCCAGCGCGCCGTCGGCACTTACGACCTTCACCGGCTTCGAAACCGATTTGGCCTCGGCGCTCTGCCGCCAGCGCAGATGCGCCAGGACATGGTGCCGGCCGGAGCTTTCCAGCGCGGCCGCCGTCGCTGACAGGGCGGAATCCGCGGCCGGCTTCTCCCCGACGCTGACCGCATCGTTCATGTCCGCGTTGGCGGATTTGTCCGGGTCGCGATCCCAGAGTTCGCCACCTTCCAGGTCGGGATTCCGGTTTTCAAACACAACCACTTCGATTTCATAGACATTGGTGGATGGCGCCGCGGCATACGCCGGCATGCACGTGACGGATAACAGTACAAAAATAAGGAGAAGCCGCTTCACATGTTTTCCTCGCGCTGAATTTTTAATAGTATCTCTTATTCCCTGGGCAATATCGAGGGTGGAAAATGGCCGTCCGGCGTGTTCTCAAGATGGGCGATCCGCTGTTGTACCGAAAGGCAGAACCGGTGAAGGGTTTCAATACCCCGGAACTCGACGCGCTGATCGCCGACATGTTCGATACCATGGCGGCGCTGAACGGCGCCGGTCTTGCCGCGCCGCAGATCGGCGTGTCGCAACGCGTGGTCATCTTCAGCGTCGAATCGAATCCGCGCTATCCCGACGTGGAACCCGTGCCGACCACGGTGCTGATCAATCCGATCCTGACGCCGATCGGCGACGAGATGGAAGAGGGCTGGGAGGGTTGTCTCAGCGTTCCGGGCCTGCGCGGACTGGTAACGCGTCATAGAAGCCTGCGCTACACCGGGTTTGATCAGCACGGAACACCCATCGACCGCACGGTTTCCGGTTTTCATGCCCGCGTCGTGCAGCATGAATGCGATCACCTCGACGGCATCCTGTATCCCATGCGCCTGCGGGATATCCGCCTGCTGGGTTTCGAGGACGCGCTGTTTCAGGAACTCTAGGGAAGCGTTGAGATAAGTTCCTCCGTTCGTGGTGAGCCGTCGAACCATGAACGGAGGACGGTGTCGAATCGAACGCCTTGCGCCGTTCATCCTTCGACAAGCTGTTCTAGTGAGTCGTTCGGTCTTCGACAAGCTCAGCCGAATCGAGCTAGTCGAACCGGACCCAGGCGAACGGCACTTGTTTATAGCTTCCCGGAGAATCACTATGGAGTCAGACGGCGACCGGCGGCCTTCGCTTCGGGCGTGAGCGCATCGAGGAACCGGCGGATCGCCTTGATGCGCGCTTCCACTTCCGGCATGTCCCCCAGTATCCGCAGTCGGTTCGGTCCATCGAGCTTGTAGGTCTTCGGGGCGGACTGCAGCAGACGCAGAATGACGCCGGGGTCGACGTCCGGCTTGTCGATGAATTCGATGCGTATTCCGCGCGGGCCGGCGTCGATCTTCCTGATGCCCAGCGGCGTCGTCAGAATCTTGAGTTCGGTCGCCCGGAACAATAGCTGTCCGGCTTCGGGCAGCACGCCGAAGCGGTCGATGATTTCCTCCTTGAGTTCCTGCAGGGCGTCGAGCGTTTTGACGGAAGAGATGCGCTTGTAAAGAATCAGGCGCATGTGCACGTCCGGCAGATAATTTTCGGGAAACAGCGCCGGCGCGTGCAGATTGATTTCCGTTCCGCTGTGCAGCGACGTGTCGGTCTCCGGCAGCCGCCCCGCCTGCAGTGATTGCACCGCCCGGTTCAGCAGTTCCGAGTACAGCGTAAACCCCACCTCGTCGATCATCCCGCTCTGGGTTTCCCCCAGCAGTTCACCCGCGCCGCGAATCTCGAGATCGTGCGAGGCGAGGGTGAAGCCCGCCCCGAGTTCCTCCAGCGATTCGATCGCCTCCAGTCGCTTGCGCGCATCCTCGGTGAGCGCGCGCTTGTCGGGCACCAGCAGATAGGCGTAGGCGCGGTGATGCGAGCGCCCGACGCGTCCGCGCAGCTGATGCAGCTGTGCCAGCCCGAACTTGTCGGCGCGCTCGATGATGATGGTGTTGGCGGTCGGCACGTCGATGCCGGATTCGATGATCGTGGAGCACACCAGGACGTTGAAGCGCTGGTGGTAGAAGTCGAGCATGATGCGCTCCAGCTCGCGCTCCGGCATCTGGCCGTGCGCGATGCGAATGTCCGCTTCCGGCAGGAGTTCCTGGAGTTCGCGCGCGGCCTTGTCGATGGTGCGCACCTCGTTGTGCAGGTAATAAACCTGGCCGCCGCGGCGGATTTCGCGCAGGCAGGCCTCGCGAATCACCGAGCGGTTCACCTCGCTGATGAAAGTCTTGACCGACAGGCGCCCTTCCGGGGCGGTGGTGATCAGGGAGATGTCGCGCAGCCCGGACAGCGACAGGTTCAGCGTGCGCGGGATGGGGGTGGCGGTCATGGCCAGAATGTCCGCTTCGCTGCGCAGTTTTTTCAGGCGTTCCTTCTGGCGCACGCCGAAGCGGTGTTCTTCGTCGATGATGACGAGCCCGAGACGCTTGAAGCGCACGTCTTCCTGCAGCAGCCGATGGGTGCCGATGATGATGTCCACCGATCCGTCGGCGAGCGCCGTCAACACCTTGCGCTGATCGGCCGGACTGCGGAAGCGTGACAACAACTCGATGCGGAACGGCAGGCCGGCGAATCGGTCCTGGAAGTTCTGGAAATGCTGCTGCGCGAGCAGCGTGGTCGGGACCAGCACCACGACCTGCGCCTTGCCCATGACCGCGAGAAAAGTCGCGCGTATCGCCACTTCCGTCTTGCCGAAACCCACGTCGCCGCACACCAGCCGGTCCATGGGTTTGGTGGATTGCATGTCCTGCAGGACTTCTTGAATCGCCCGCTCCTGATCGGGGGTTTCCTCGAAGGGAAAGGCGCCGGCGAAGGATTGATAATGCTCGTCCGGAAGCGGGAAGGCATGGCCCTGACGCGCCGCGCGCAGCGCGTAGATCTCGAGCAATTCCGCGGCCGCGTCGTGCGCCTTGGCGAGCGCGCGGCGTTTGGCCTTTTCCCAGGCCTCGCCGCCGAGCTTGTGCAGCGGCGCCTGTTCCGGGTCGGTGCCGGTGTAGCGGCTGATGAGGTGCAGCGACAACACCGGAATGTAGAGCTTGTCGCCGTCGGCGTATTCGAGCGCGAGAAACTCCGCCGGGCCGTCGCCGATATCCAGCGTCTGCAAACCGAGATAACGCCCCACGCCATGGTCCTCGTGCACCACCGGATCGCCGATCTTGAGTTCCGCGAGACTGCGGATGATCGCCGCCGGCTCGCGTTCGCCGCGCACGCGGCGGCGGCGTTGCGCGGCGCGCTCGCCGTAGAGTTGCGCTTCGGTGATGACGGCGATGCCGGGTTCCTTGAGGAGCAGGCCTTTTTCCAGATCGGCGACCGTCAGGCCGAGTTTTGTGTTGCCCTGGAGAAACGCATGCCAGCCGGAGACATCCTCCGGCGGGTGACGGTGTTCCTGCAGCAGACCTCTCAGCGTCTCGCGCCGCCCGGCGGATTCCGCGACAACCAGGATGCGCCCGGGATAATCATGCAAGTACTGGAACAGCGCGCTGTAAGGCGCGTCGGATTTGTGATCGACAGGAAGGCTGGCCGGTGGGCGCGTGCCATAGGCAATTACATTCCCGTATTCCTGAGCTTGTCCCGCCGCTGAATTTTCTTCAGAGGTATATTCCAACAACTGCACCTGCGGCCACGCCTTCAGGCCCGAAGTGAATTCATCCTTGGTTATGAAAATCTCCGGGGGTTCCAGCAGCGGATGTTCTATGTCATGGCGCATTTCGCTGTAGCGCTGTAGCGTTTCCTGCTGGAATTTTCCGGCGGTTTCGCCTGCGCCGGCCTCCAGGAGGCACAGCGTGTCTTTCGGCAGATAGTCGAAGATCGTCGCCATCTGCGGGAAAAACAGCGGCAGGTAATATTCGGCCCCGGACGGGCTGATGCCCTTGCTGATGTCGCGATAGAGCGGGACCTTTTGCGGATCGCCTTCGAAGCGCGCACGGAAGGCTTGGCGGAATTTCTGAATGGCCTCTTCGGTCATCGGAAATTCGCGCGCCGGCAGCAACTGGATGGACTTCATGGTGTTGCCGGAACGCTGCGTCGCCGGGTCGAATTCGCGGATGGATTCCACCTGATCGCCGAAAAGGTCGATGCGGTAGGGCTGATGACTGCCCGCCGGGAACAGATCTATGAGACCGCCGCGGATGGCGAACTCGCCGGCCTCCATGACCTGCGACACGTTGTGGTAATTGGCGTGAATCAATTGCTCGCGCAACTGCTGGATATTGAGCCGGTCGCCGAGCTTCAGCAGGAAACTGTGCCCGGTGACAAAATCCCTCGGCGGCAGGCGGTGCAGGAGCGTGGAAACGGAAGCCAGCACCACGCCGCGCGTCAGGCCCGGAAGACGGTAGAGCGTCTCCAGGCGCTGGGAAATGATGTCCTGGTGCGGCGAGAACACATCGTAGGGCAGGCTCTCCCAGTCCGGCAGAGGCAGGATGGGCAGGTCGCTGGCGTAGAAGCGGATCTCGTCTTCCAGTCGCTGGGCGGAGAAGCTGCTGACGGTAATAATCAGCAGCGGCCCGTCGCGGCCTTCGGCGGCCGACGCGATGGCCAGGCCGCGTCCGCTGCCGGCCAGCCCGCCCCAGGCGCAGCTTTCCCCTGGATGCGTGGGCAGAACCGGCTTTAGTGGCGAATCCAAGTGTTTATTGATGCTATGGGTCCATGACCTTGCCGGCCAGGCGGCAAGGCTGGCTATTCTACCCTATGTCGCCGCCGGGGCACTCACGGGTGAAAATCCAAAAAGTCTTGTCAGAGGAGGGGGTTACAGGCATAATCTAATCCAGATCAACAATAGTTGACTCTAAGTTAATAGAACCCATTGCTACATAACCGAGGAGAATGGCTGAATGGCGACGAAACGTCCGCGCTTTAAGGTTGGTGATACGGTTTTTTATCCTTCCGCAGGTGTTGGCGCAATTCTGGCCGTCGAAGATATCTACCATTCCGGCCAGGTCGAGTCGTGTTTCGTCATTCGCATCCAGGATACCCAGATGACCGTCAAGGTGCCGCGCTCCAATCTGGAACGCAGCGGCATCCGCCCCTTGCTGGACGGGAAAAAACTCAAGGAACTGTTCAAGATTTTATCCTCCAAGAGCAAGCGCCGCGTTACCGGCGGCAACTGGGCCGAACGTTGCAAAGATATCGAGCGCCGCATCAACTCCGGTTCCTGTCTTGAACTCGGTGAAGTGGTGCGCGACCTGACGCGCTGGAAGAAACAGTCCGGACTTTCCTTCGAAGAATCCATGCTGCTCGAGACGGCTAACAGCTATCTCGCGCGCGAAGTTGCCGCGGTGCAGGGAATCGCTCCCGACGCTGCCAGGGTTCGTATCCTCAGTTATATCGAAGAACACGCCTGATTCTTCAGGCCGTAATTCTCATTCTGTCCAGACGAACGCAGTAGGGCGACGCATATTATGGCCAGACGAACGCAGTAGGTCGACATTCATGACCGCCGCTGACGGAATCTGGGCTCTCGTACCGGCGGGCGGCCGGGGTCTGCGCATGCAGGCGCCGCTGCCCAAGCAGTATCTTCCCCTTCTCGGCCGTCCCGTCATCCTGCACACGCTCGAACGCCTGTGCACGCATCCGCGCGTGCGCGGCGTCATGGTCGGGATTTCCGATCAGGACCGTCACTGGCAGGCGCTGATCCCCATGCTCGCGAATCTCCCGAAGTTTCTCGGCAAATATTCCGGCGGCGAGACCCGCGCGCATACCGTGCTGAACGGCCTCAAGGCCTTGAGCAAGCATGCCAAGTCCGAAGACTGGGTGCTGGTGCATGATGCCGTGCGGCCGTGCGTACGTCATGAAGATATCGATAAGCTGATTTCCGTTGTGACGGCGGACAATCAAAAAAATCCCCTCTCCCTTGAGGGAGAGGGCAAGGGTGAGGGGGCGGTGGCGGTCTACTCGCATTTCCGGTTTCCGACACGGTCAAGCGCGTGGATAATGAAGGCCGCGTGGTCGAGACGGTCCGGCGCGAAGGCTTGTGGCGCGCCGCCACGCCGCAGATGTTTCGCATCGGCGCATTGGCGAGCGCTTTGGAAAGCGCGCTGAAGCGGAGAAGTGAAATCACGGACGAAGCCTCGGCGATCGAAGCAACCGGCGGACACCCGCGCGTCGTCGCCTGTCACGCGGACAATATCAAGATCACGCTATCGGAAGATTTGGCTCTGGCAGAATTGTATTTGAAGCAACAGCAGGGGAAGGCATGATACGCATCGGTCATGGTTACGACGTGCATCCACTGGTCGCCGGGCGCGATCTGATTCTCGGCGGCGTAAAGATTCCGCACAGCAAGGGACTGCACGGCCATTCCGACGCCGATGTTCTCATTCACGCCATCTGCGACGCCTGCCTCGGCGCCGCCGGGCTCGGCGACATCGGCCAGCATTTTCCCGACACCGACGCGTTATACAAGAACATCGACAGCCGCAAGCTGCTGCGCAAAGTCAAAGAAGCCATTGCCGAGCGCGGCTGGAAAATCGCGAATGTCGACAGCACCATCGTCGCCCAGGCCCCGCGTGTCGCTCCGCATCTGCCGCAGATGATTCAAAATATTGCCGCTGATCTCGACATTCCGCAGGAGAGCGTGAACATCAAGGCCACGACCACGGAAAAGCTGGGTTTTGCCGGGCGGGAAGAGGGCATCGCCGCGCATGCGGTGGTTCTATTAGAGAGCTAGGAAATAAGGCTCGGGCATGGGATATATTAGAAAATATTGTTCTCTGAGCTGCCCCGTCTTTTTCGGACACACCATTTAAACACCTCGCCATTCTCGTTCAACTTCCTCCGGGGTGCGATAGCCGAGCGATTGATGAAGGCGCTTGCGGTTGTAGAACAGCTCGATGTAATCGAAGATCGCGGCCCGCGCCTGATCGCGGGTCGGAAGTCGCAGTGGTGCACGAGCTCGTTCTTGAGGTTCGAGAAGAAGCTCTCCGCCACGGCGTTGTCGTAGGCGCTCTTGCGCCCGCTCATGCTGGCAGAAGCCCGGCCTGCTGCAGCCGCTCGCGGTAGGCGGTGGCGCTGTAGGTGGCGCCGCGATCGGTGTGGTGCACGAGTCCCTGCTCGGGGCCGGCGGTGGGCGAGCGCCATGTCGAGCGCACGCGAGCGCCAGCGCCTGATTCGGCTGCGGTCCCATCGCCCAGCCGACCACCTTGCGCGAGAACAGATCGACGAGCACGGCCAGATTGAGCCAGCCCTCGCGGGTGCGCACGAAGGTCATGTCACCCACCCAGACCCGGTCGGGCGCGGTGGCGGTGAACGTGCGGTTCAGGCGGTCCGGTGCGGCGAGCGGGGTCTGGTGGTGCTCGGTGACCATGCGGAAGCGGCGCTTGCGGTTGGCCTCGATCCCGTTGCAGTTTCCGCAGCCGCGCGACCCGGTGCTTGCCGCAGGCGATGCCCTGGCGGTTCAGCACCTTCCAGGTCTTCAGCGCCCCGCAGGTCTGCCGGTGTTCGCGGTGCACCCGGCGGATCTCGGTCACCAACAATGCATTCGCCCGATCCCGGGCGCTCGGGGTGCGCTTCTGCCAGGCGTAGAAGCCGCTGCGCGAGACCCGGAGCACCCGACACAACGCGACAGGGAATGGCGTCGGCGCTGCGCGCCGATGAAGGCGTACTTCACGACACATCCTTCGCGAAGTACGCCGCCGCTTTTTTTAGGATGTCGCGCTCCTCGGTCACCTTTCTGAGCTCGCGCTTCAGGCGTTCGACTCTCGCTTTGCTCGTCCAGGGGCTTGCGACCGGGACCGCGGAAGGCAGATGCGGCGCCGGCTTTCTGCAGTTGCTCCTGCCACTTGTAGAGCTGGTTGCGCTGGATGCCGAGTTCCAGCGCCAGCTGCGTCGCCGGCTTCTGTCCCAGCTCCAGGAGCCGTACCGCTTCGAGCTTGAACTCCTTGGTGAAGCGCGTGCGTTGCCGCTCCGGGTTGACCTTGTTCTTCTGCTTTCCCATCCGACACCTCCTCCGGTATTGTCTACCTTCAAAAGTGTCCGAGGAAAACGGGTTAGCTCACTCTGACCCCAATTTCCCCCAATTTTCTTGTCAATGTGCCGGGCATGCCGGTGGCGGCAATTTTGACCACACCCGCCCTGCTCGACGGCCCGTTGGGCATGGCGGCGTACGAGTGTGGTTACGGCGGATATTGTAACCCTTATCAGCCATAAACGTGTCGTGAGAGGAAAGTGGTGGATGATTGTGGCCACCGCCAGCGCGGTGCTTTGTCTCGCGGCATGCGCCATTGCCGATCTCAAGGATTATGGAGATCAGGTTGTTAGGGCAGGCCTAACGGTGGAAGATATGAAAAAGGCGGTTGGTGTCAACCCTAGCGACTGGGAAAAGCCTACCTATTATCTACCGAACGGCAATGCTGTCTACGTCGAATCGGTCGGTCCCAGCGTGGGATATAAGGGCTGCGACTTTCATTGGGAGGTCAACGCCCAAGGGCGCGTGGTAGACTATCGGACCGTTGGGGACCGGTGCTGGTGAGCCAGCCCGCATTAAATCAAAGTAAATCAAAATGGCCAGACTCGATTTTGATTTACCCGTACACTCTTTAATTATTCGTTATTAAATCAAACCCGCTTCAACAACACATACACCGCCCCCGTCCCGCCGTCGTTGGGGCGGGCGGAGCAGAAGGCGAGCACTTCGCCTTTCTGACGCAGCCAGGAATTGACCTTTCCCTTCAGCACCGGCAGTTTGCCTTCCGAACTTTTTCCCTTGCCGTGAATGATGCGCACCACGCGCTTGTCCTGGTCGCGGGCGTTCTTGAGAAAAGTATTCACGGCTTCGCGCGCCTGGACCACGGTGGCGCCGTGCAGGTCGAGTTCGGCTTCGATGGCGTATTGGCCGCGGCGTAGTTTTCGGATGACGCTGTGTTGCAGGCCGGGGCGGGTGTGAAGCAGTTCATCACCGGTTTCGATATCGGCCGGTTCGTATTCGTCGGACAGCAGGCTGTCCATGACTTCGCGCTGGTCGCGCAGGGTTTGTTCGGGAACCGGCTTGCGGCGCTTGGGTTTGGGATGAATCTTGTCCTGTTTTACCGGACGGATTTTGCCGACGGCCTTGCGGAACAGGTCGGGGTCGTCGTCATCCTGGTTGTCGGTGGACATGGGTTAGGCTCCAATCAGTATCCCCTCATCCTAACCAACCGATTCGTGCAGCTTGCGTCGCGGCATGCGGCGGATTTATGTGCACGATGCGCGCATAACCCGCCCTGCATACGATATTATTTGAGCACGTAGAGCGGATTAGCGCGCTGCGCCGTAATCCGCCGAATGACGGCGCGTACGCTACGCTAGACACGACCTACAGTACATTATTTAAGCTTCTGCAGATAGCGATCCGCGTCCAGCGCCGCCATGCAGCCGGTGCCGGCGGAGGTGACGGCCTGGCGGTAGATGTGATCCTGCACGTCGCCGGCGGCGAACACGCCCGGGACGCTGGTGGCGGTGGCGTTGCCCTGGTTGCCGGACTGGGTCTTGATGTAGCCGTCGTGCATTTCCAGCTGGCCCTCGAAGAGGGCGGTGTTGGGGGCATGGCCGATGGCGATGAACACGCCGTGCACGGCGAGTTCCTTCTTCTTGCCGCTCTTGTCCTTGATGCGCACGCCGGTGACGCCGCTCTTGTCGCCCAGGATTTCGTCCACTTCGTGGTTCCATTCGACGGATGATGTTGCCGCCCTTGGTCTTGTCCATGAGCTGGTCGACCAGGATGGCCTCGGCCTTGAACGTGTCGCGCCGGTGGACCACGGTGACATGCTCGGCGATGTTGGACAGGTAAAGCGCCTCTTCCACGGCGGTGTTGCCGCCGCCGATGACGGCGACTTTCTGGCCCTTGTAGAAGAATCCGTCGCAGGTGGCGCAGGCCGACACGCCCTTGCCGTTGAAGGTCTGCTTCCGAGGGGATGCCGAGGTATTTGGCCGAGGCGCCGGTGGCGATGATCAGCGCGTCGCAGGTGTATATCGCCGGAGTCGCCGGTGAGCCGGAATGGCCGCTGCTTGAGATCGACCTTGTGGATGTGGTCGAAGACGATTTCGGTCTTGAAGCGCTCGGCATGCTTCTGCATGCGCTCCATCAGCGCCGGGCCCTGCAGGCCTTCGACGTCGCCCGGCCAGTTGTCCACGTCGGTGGTGGTCATGAGCTGGCCGCCCTGTTCCAGGCCGGTGATCAGCACCGGTTTGAGATTGGCGCGCGCGGCGTAGACCGCGGCCGCTGTAGCCGGCCGGGCCGGAGCCGAGGATGAGGAGCCGGCAGTGTTTGACCTTATCCATTATGCGGTAACTCCGTAGCGAGACAGGAAAACATTCGATAGACAAAAACCGCGGAAGTTCTTATCGTGCAGCCCCGATGGGGTGGCCGCGATTTCGTGCGTATGTTACGCCATGGACGCGAAGACGGTAAAGGAGAACGCATGCGTATCGGCATTCCGAAAGAAGTGAAGGTGCGGGAAGGGCGCGTGGCGCTGATTCCGCCCGCCGTCGCCGAGCTGATCCAGCATGGGCACGAGGTGCTCATCCAGTCCGGCGCGGGTGTCGCGAGCGGCTATCCGGACGAGGATTACCGCCGCGTGGGCGCGCAGATCGCGCCCGATGCCGCCGCGCTTTATGGCGGCGTGCAGCTGATGCTCAAGGTCAAGGAGCCGATCGCCTCGGAATACGCTCTGCTGCGCAAGGACCATATGCTGTTCTCCTACCTGCATCTGGCGGCCACGCCGAAACTGGCGCAGGCGCTGAAGGAAAAGGGCCTGACGGCGGTGGCGTTCGAGACCGTCGAGGCCGGCGGAAAATTGCCGTTGCTCGCGCCCATGAGCGACATCGCCGGGCGTTTGTCTATCCATATTGGCACCACGTTGCTGCATAGCCACGCGGGCGGGCGCGGCGTCATGCTCGGCGGCATGCCGTCCGCGGAGCGCGGCCATGTGGTGATCCTCGGGGCCGGTGTCGCCGGTGGCAATGCCGCTACCGTGGCGGCCGCGCTCGGCGCGCAGGTGACGGTATTCGCACCGCGCCGCGAGGAGCTGGAACGCATGCACGCGCTCGGGCCGAACGTGACCGCGCTGCCGTCCTATGCGCCATTGATCGCCGAGGCGGTTTACAGCGCCGATCTGCTGATCGGCGCGGTGCTGATTCCGGGAGCGAAGGCGCCCAAGCTGGTCACCGCCGAGATGGTGCGCAAGATGAAACCGGGCAGCGTGATCATCGACATCTCGGTGGATCAGGGTGGCTGCATCGAGACCACTCGTCCGACCGATTACGAGCATCCCACCTATATACAGGATGGCGTGGTGCACTTCGGCGTGACCAACATGCCCGGCGCGGTGCCGCGCACGGCTTCGCAGGCGCTATCCACCGTGCTCACGCCCTACGTGCTGAAACTGGCGACGGATGGCGGGCTGAACGATCCGGCCATCGCCAAGGGCGTGAACGTCGCCGGTGGGAAAATTGTCCATCCGGCGGTGGCTGCGGCGCTGGCGTCATGAGCATCTATATAGTTGGCGCAATGCCCTGAAAAATGGGAAAATGCCGCCACTTTTTACGGCACTCTAAGGAAGGTTGTGACGCAGGCCACCCGGAACAAATCCAATCCACCGCTGACACCGCGTATTCTCCAGCTGTTGCGTGAAGCGGCCCTGTACGTCCTCGCCGCGATCGCCATCTACCTGCTGATTTCGCTGTGGACCTACTCCACCTCCGATCGATCATGGTCGCACCTCGGGTCGAGCGACATCGTGGCCAACACCGGCGGGCGCGCCGGCGCGTGGCTGTCGGACGTGCTGTTCAACCTGTTCGGCTACGTCGCCTTTCTGTTTCCGGTCATGATCGGCTTTTCCGGCTGGCATATTTACCAGCATCGCAAGGACCCGGAGGCGCCGGGGCTGAAACACCGTCTCCTGATGACCGGAAGTTTCATCGCCGTCATGATCGGCGCCTGCGGACTGGCCGGCCTGCACTTCCCGCAGAGCCAGACCGGCATGCCGTTCGCCAGCGGCGGCTGGCTGGGCAATGCCACGGGGCTGGGATTGGCTTCGGCCTTCAGCTTCACCGGCGCCACGCTGTTTTTGCTGGCGCTGTTTCTCGCCGCCGTAACGGTCTACACGGGTCTTTCCTGGCTCAAGCTCATGGACAGTGTCGGCCGGTGGAGTTTCGTTTTCGCCGACTGGTTATATCGTTTCAGCTCCGCGCAGGTTGACCGGCTGATCGGCATGCGTGCCAAGCAGAAACGGCGCGAGGTCGTGGATGAGGACATGAAAGCGCTGGAGCGGCACACCCCGCCGCGCATCGAGCCGGTGATCGCCAAACCGGCGCCAGAGCAAGCGCGCGGAAAAGGAAAAACAGGTGCCGCTCTTCGATCTTCCGGCCCCCGGCGAGTTGCCGCCGTTGTCGTTGCTGGACCCGGCGGACAAGGACAAGGTGCCGCAGTTCTCGAAACAATCCCTGGAAAGCATGGCGCGGCTGCTGGAGAAGAAGCTGCTCGATTTCGACATCGAGGCGCAGGTGGTGGCGGTGCATCCGGGCCCGGTGATCACGCTCTTCGAGATCGATGCCGGCGCCGGGCATCAAGGCCTCGCAGATCACCAACCTGCAGCGCGACCTGGCGCGATCGCTTTCCGTGGTCAGCCTGCGCGTGGTGGAAAATATTCCCGGCAAGACCTCGGTCGGCATTGAAATTCCCAACGAGGGGCGCGAGACCATACGCCTGACCGAGGTGCTGGCCTCGCAGGCCTACGAGGAATCCGCCTCGCCGCTGTCGCTCGCGCTCGGCAAGGACATCAGCGGCAATCCGGTGGTGGTGGATCTCGCCAAGATGCCGCATCTGCTGATTGCCGGCACCACGGGTTCGGGCAAGTCGGTGTGCATCAACTCGTTGATCCTGAGCCTGCTGTACAAGTCCACGCCGGAACACGTGCGCCTGATCATGATCGACCCCAAGATGCTGGAGCTCGCGGTGTACCAGGGCATCCCGCATCTGCTGGCGCCGGTGGTGACGGACATGAAACAGGCCGCCAACGCCTTCAAGTGGTGCATCGCCGAAATGGAACGGCGCTACCGCCTGATGGCCGCGCTCGGCGTGCGCAATCTCGCCGGCTACAACCGCAAGATCAAGGACGCCAGGAGGCCGGCAAGCCGATCACCGACCCGCTGGTGCAGCCGGGCGAGGAGGCGGTGGAGCTGAAGCCCTTGCCGATGATCGTCATTCTCGTCGACGAGCTGGCCGACCTGATGATGGTGGTCGGCAAGAAGGTGGAAGAGCTGATTACACGGCTGGCGCAGAAGGCGCGCGCCGCCGGCCTGCATCTGGTGCTGGCGACGCAACGCCCGTCGGTGGACGTGATCACCGGTCTCATCAAGGCCAACATCCCCTCGCGCGTCGCGTTCCAGATGTCGTCGCGCGTGGACTCGCGCACCGTGCTCGACATGATGGGCGCGGAGCAGTTGCTCGGCAGCGGCGACATGCTGTACCTGAGCGTGGGTCAGTCGCTGCAGCGCGTGCACGGAGCATTCGTCGCCGATCATGAAGTGCACAAGGTCACCACCTTCCTCAAGAAGAGCGGCGAGCCGGTTTACGAGGAACAGATTCTCAATGGCGATACCGGCGTCAACGACCAGGGCTTCCTCCAGGAAGGCGGCGGCAATGGCGCGGACGGCGGCAATGGCGAGGCCGATCCGCTGTACGACGAGGCGCTCAAGATCGTCACCGAAACGCGCCGCGCCTCCATCTCCGGCGTGCAACGGCGCTTGCGCATCGGCTACAACCGCGCCGCGCGCCTGATCGAGGAAATGGAGCGTGCCGGCGTGGTCGGACCGCTGCAACCCAACGGCAGCCGCGAGGTGATCGCGCCTCCGCCACCGCGAGTCTGATCCACATGAATCGCCTGTTGATTCTGGCGGTGATGTTTTTGCTCAGCATGGGCAGCACGATGGCGGCCACGAACGAGCCTAAGTCCGGAGCGGACAGCCTGCGCCAGTTTTTCCGCGAAGTGAACAGCTTCAGCGCCCGGTTCAAGCAGATCGTGCTCGACGAGTCGCTCAAACCGGTTCAGGAATCTTCCGGAACCTTGTGGATCGAGCGACCCAACAAGTTCCGCTGGGATTACGATAAGCCTTACAAGCAGCAGATCGTGGCCGACGGCAAGCGGCTCTGGGTGTATGACGTGGGTTTGCAACAGGCCACCGTGCGCGACCTCACCGGCGGCCTTACCGATACTCCGGCGATGCTGCTTGCCGGCAAGGGACAGCTGGAAGACAATTTCACGATCCAGTCGCTCGACGCGCAGGACAAGCTGACGTGGGTGCAACTGAAGCCCCGGCGCAAGGACAGCGGGTATGACGACATCCGCATCGGCTTTGCGCAGGGCAAGCTGCGCGTTATCGAGATGGTCGACGGCTTCGGGCATACCACGCGCGTGACGCTCGAATCGCCACGCGAGAACGTCCGCATCGAGCCGGATCGTTTCAACTTCAAGCCGCCTGAAGGCGTAGATGTGGTTGGCGAGTAGACCGCCGCCGTTCAATCCAACGAAGCCGGTCACGCGCCGCTGAATGAGGCGAATCATGGCCACGCAGGATATTTTTCCGGAAACCCAGACCAAGCCGTGGCAGCCGCTCGCGGACCGCATGCGCCCGCAGCGGCTCGAGGATTTCTTCGGCCAGTCGCATCTGCTCGCGCCCGGCAAGCCGCTGCGCCAGGCGATCGAGAGCCGGCATTCTGCATTCCATGATCTTCTGGGGACCGCCCGGCACCGGCAAGACCACGCTCGCGCGCCTGATCGCGCATCGCACGCGGGCGCATTTCATCGCCATCTCCGCCGTGTTCGCCGGCGTGAAGGAAATCCGCGCCGCCGTCGAGGAGGCCAAACAGGCGCACGCCGACGGTCACCCGACGGTGATGTTCGTGGATGAAGTGCATCGCTTCAACAAGGCGCAGCAGGACGGCTTCCTGCCGTACGTCGAGGACGGCACGCTGACCTTCATCGGCGCCACCACGGAGAACCCATCCTTCGAACTGAACAACGCGCTGCTGTCGCGCGCGCGCGTTTACGTGCTCAAGGCACTGACGGCGGAGGAGATTCGCCAGGTCATCGATCGGGCCCTCGAAGACGAACCATCGGGCCTGGGTTCGCAGCCACTGGAAATGCCGGGCGAGGCGCGCGATCTGCTGGCACAGGCGGCCGACGGCGATGCACGTCGTGCGCTGAATCTGCTGGAGATGGCCGCCGATCTGGCTCGAGTAAAACAAGGCGGCAAGCAGGTCATTACCGTAGACCTGATCAAGGACGTCATCACCGGCGGGGTGCGCCGTTTCGACAAGCAGGGCGAGGCGTTCTACGACCAGATCTCGGCGCTGCACAAGTCGGTGCGCGGTTCCGACCCGGATGCCACATTATACTGGTTCGCGCGCATGCTCGACGGCGGCTGCGATCCGCTTTATATCGCGAGGCGGGTGGTGCGCATGGCTTCCGAGGACATCGGCAACGCCGACCCGCGCGCCTTGCAGCTGGCGCTGAATGCCTGGGACGTGCAGGAACGACTGGGCAGTCCGGAAGGAGAGCTGGCGATCGCGCAAGCCGTCGTCTACATGGCCTGTGCCCCGAAAAGCAATGCCGTGTATACCGCCATGGGGGCGGCGATGAAAGACGCGCGCGAGCGCGGATCGCTTGAAGTTCCGCTGCATCTGCGCAATGCCCCGACCAAGCTGATGAAAGAGCTGGGCTACGCCAAGGGTTACCGCTACGCGCATGATGAGGCCGAGGCGTATGCGGCCGGCGAGAGCTATTTACCGCCGGAACTGGGGAAACGGCAGTATTATTTTCCCACGGATCAGGGATTGGAGGGTAAAATCGCCGAGCGCCTGGCACATCTTAAAGAGCTTGACCGGAAAGCCCGCGAGTCGGCGGCCAAGGCAGAAAAAAAGAAACCGGAGAAGACGAGTAAATGAATTTCGCGGCACACGATACGATGATGAATATTAAACAGACAGCGATGGGTGTAGTGCTTTGGGCGGCATCATCGCTGGTCCTGGCCGGCGGTGTTGCCTTAACGCCACCGACGACATCGGCACAGGCATCCGCTCCAGCCCCCGCTCCCGCACCGGCGTCAGTCGGTCCCAATTCTGAAGCCGGTTCGGCGGCCTATGACGCCGGCGACTATGACAAGGCGCGCCGTATCTGGCAGCCGCTGGCGGAAAAGGGCGATGTGCGGGCGCAGCGCGGCATGGGCAAGCTGTATGAAAAGGGCCGAGGCGTGGAGCAAGATTATGCTGCCGCGGTCAAATGGTATCGCCCGGCGGCGGAGAAGGGCGATGCCGAAAGCCAGTACCGTCTCTCCGTCGCGTATGGTTGGGGACTGGGTGGCATCGAGAAAGACGAGGCCAAGGCGATCGAGTGGTTGCGCAAGGCCGCGGAGAACGGACAGAAGCGGGCGCAGCGATCCCTGGCGAAGGGCTATGAGGACGGCCTGAAAGGCTTGCCGCAAGATCCGGAGAAAGCGAAGTACTGGTATGATCGGTCCAAGACCAGAGAATGAAAAAAACGAAAATACTTTCATCGTGAAGCGCGTTACCCCATGAATCAGGTTCTGGCCATCGCCGCGGGCGGCGCCGTGGGAAGCGTGTTGCGGTTCTGGATGTCCACCTGGGTGCATTCCTTTGCCGGCCGGTCTTTCCCCTACGGCACCCTGACGGTTAATGTGCTCGGTTGCCTGGCGATGGGATTTCTTTTCGTGCTGTTCGTCGACCGGTTGAGCGACAACGCCGTGCTGCGCGCCGGAATACTCATCGGTGTGCTGGGCGGCTTCACCACGTTTTCCTCGTTTTCCATCGAAACCTTCAACCTGATCGAGCAGGGGGCGTGGCTCAAGGCGGTCGTGAACATGACCGGCAGTCTGCTATTGTGTGTCGGCGCCACGTGGGTCGGCGTCATTCTGGGGAGGCAGGTATGAAACACAGCGACGTGACCATGGTGCGTATCTATCTCACCGAGACGGAAAAGCTGCTGAAAAAGCTGCTCGCCAAGCTGCACGATGAGGAGAAAGTACGCGGCGTAACCGTCTTCCGAGGTATATCTGGTTTTGGCCGCTCGGGTGTGGTGCATTCGTCCACGCTGCTCGATCTGTCGCTCGACCTGCCGGTGGTGATCGAGTTCTTCGACGAACCGGCCAAAGTGAAACGCATCCTCGTGCATCTCAAGGACATACTGCCGGCCGGGTCACGTCATTTCCTGGCCGGCACAGGTGAATGAAGACTGATTCACAACTCCCGACCCGTTAGCTCCCGATATGCTCGACCCTAAACTCCTCCGCACCAACCTCGAAGACGTGGCGCGCCAGCTCGCCCGCCGCGGTTACCGCCTGGACACGCAGGCTCTCGCTGACGATCGAAGAAAAGCGCAAACGCGTGCAGGTGATTGCGCAACAGTTTCAGCAGGATCGCAACGCCAAGTCGAAGGCGATCGGTATCGCCAAGTCGAAGGGCGAGGACACCACAAGACTGATGCAGGAAGTAGCCGATACCGGCGCGGCGCTCAAGCAGGCGGAGGGCGAGCTGGAACAGATCCAGAACGAACTCGTTGAAATAGCGCTCGGGATTCCCAATATCCCGCACGCCAGCGTTCCCGACGGCAAGGACGAAAATGACAATAAGGAACTCCGGCGCTGGGGCGAGCCGCGCCAGTTCGGTTTCACGCCCAAGGATCATGTGGATCTCGGCGCGGCGCTCGGCATGCTGGATTTCGACACCGCCGCCAAGATCACCGGCGCGCGCTTCGTGGTCATGAATGGACCGTTGGCGCGCCTGCACCGGGCGCTGATCCAGTTCATGCTCGATCTGCACACGCAGGAACACGGTTACACCGAAACCTATGTGCCCTATATGGTCAATGCCGACAGTCTGCGTGGCACGGGCCAGTTGCCCAAGTTCGAACAGGACCTGTTCGCGCTGAAGGGAGAGCAGGCCTATTACCTGATACCGACGGCCGAGGTGCCGGTCACGAACATCGTGCGCGATGTCATCGTCGAGGCCAATGACATGCCGCGTAAATATGTGTGCCACACGCCGTGCTTCCGCAGCGAGGCCGGTTCCTACGGCAAGGACACGCGCGGCATGATCCGCCAGCACCAGTTCGAAAAGGTCGAGCTGGTCCAGGTGGTGCGTCCGCAGGATTCCTATCAGGCGCTGGAGGAACTGACCGGCCACGCGGAAATGGTTTTGCAGAAGCTGGAGCTGCCGTATCGCGTGGTGGCGTTGTGCTGCGGCGACATGGGTTTTTCCGCCGCCAAAACCTATGACATCGAGGTCTGGCTACCGGGCCAGAACAAATATCGCGAGATTTCCTCGTGCAGCAACTTCGAGGACTTCCAGGCGCGGCGCATGCAGGCGCGCTGGCGCAACCCGCAGACCGGCAAACCCGAACTGGTGCACACGCTCAACGGCTCGGCCCTGGCAGTCGGGCGCACCCTGGTGGCGATTATGGAGAATTATCAGGACGATAAGGGCAGGGATCAGAGTTCCAGGCGCACTGCGTTCTTACCTGGGAGGCATGGAAGCTATCAAATTGAGCCAATGACACTTTTATCGGGCTGGTTTTGTTATAATCCGGAGGCAAAACCGGGGGAGAGTCTCAATTTATAGAGACATAATAAAGTGGCATTAGATACCAAGAAGACAGTCACGCGGTTGCGGGCGCTCGTGGTCCTCGCATTTCTCGTCTACGCGCCTTATTACCTGATATGGCGTCTGGGCACCTTCAACCCGGCGTCTCCGTTTTTTTCGTGGTTGATCTGGGGCGCCGAGGTCTTTGGTTACCTGACGGCGGTCCTGCATATATTCATGGTCAGTCGTCTGACATCACCTGTCGCGACTCTTCCCCCCAAGGGCCTTACGGTCGATGTGTTCGTTCCCACGTATAACGAAAGTGTCAATCTTTTGCGTCATACGCTGCTGGCTGCCACCCGCATGGAATATCCGCATCAAACCTGGTTGCTGGATGACGGCAACAGGCCTGAGATGGCGGCTCTGGCCAAGGAGCTGGATTGCCGTTATCTGGCACGAACGGAAAATACCGACGCCAAGGCCGGTAACCTGAATCATGCGCTGGCGCAAAGTCATGCGGATTTTGTGGCGGTATTCGATGCCGATCATGTGCCGCACAAGGACTTCCTCAACAAGACATTGGGCTTCTTCCATAACGAGAAAGTGGCATTCGTGCAAACGCCGCAGGATTTCTACAACCTGGATTCGTATCAGCACCGCCGTCACAAGCGGCTGAGTTATATCTGGACTGAACAATCCTTGTTCTTTCGCGTGATACAGCGCGGGAAGGATCGCTGGAACGCCGCTTATTTCTGCGGCAGCTGTGCCGTGCTTCGGCGCAGCGCGTTGGACAGTATTGGCGGTTTTGCCACGGGGACGGTTACCGAGGACCTGCACACGTCAATCCGGCTTCACAAGAAAGGCTACCAGGCCGTTTATTATCCGGAGAGCCTGGCTTTCGGGCTGGCGCCGGATTCCGTGCGCGCCTTCCTGCTGCAGAGACTGCGGTGGGGCCAGGGCGCCATGCAGGTGTGGCGCAAAGAAGGCATATTGTTCGCGCGCGGGCTGACCTTGCCGCAGCGGCTGAATTATCTGGCTTCGGTATTGACCTATTTCGACGGCTGGCAAAAAACGGTTTTTTACATCGCGCCCGCCGTGGTGCTGCTGACAGGCGTGATGCCCATCAACGCGCTCGGACCTGATTTCCTCCTGCACTTCATTCCATTTTACCTGTTGTGTTTCTGGGCGTATGAAGAAGCCGGCCGCGGTTATGGCGGTACCGTGTTGACGGAACAATACAACATGGCCCGTTTCGCCACATTCGCACGGGCAACCATAGGAGGTTTCGGACCACATTTGAAGTTTTCCGTCACACAAAAAGTCAGCCTGGAACAGGACAAGCCCCGAACGGTTGTTCCACAGCTGCTCGTGCTGGTACTCAGCATTTTGGCGATTGCCGTGGGATCGTGGTTGTGGCTGTCACAGCAATATCTGACGCCAGGCGCATTTTGGGCCAATATCGTTTGGGCCAGCATTAATCTTGGGCTGGCCGGATCGGTGGTACGCTTCACGCTGTTGCGGAAACACCGCCGGCGTGAATACCGGTTCCCGATTCCCTTACCCGCCTTCATAGGAAAATCGGAGGGAGACAAGGTGCTCGGCCTGGTGGAGGATATATCGGCTGACGGATGCAGGTTCATATCTGAAAATCCGGTCGCCGCCAAGGGTACTGTCAGCGGAGAGATATTCTTGCCCAGCGGCCGGATGCCATTTACGGCCAGCAGCAGTCGTCATCTTGAGCCGGCTTTGCCATCGCGGGATAGCCGGGATGAGGTGACGGAAACCGGGCCGCGCACATCGAGACGGAAACTCGAGTACGGGCTCGCCTTCCGCTGGAAATCGGCCCATGACGCCATCCAGCTCGAAAACTTTCTCTATGGTTCGGATCTTCAGTGGCGCATTCTTGAACTGCAGGAGGGCGTCACCACTCCTGTTGCCTGGGTCGTGGACTTGTTTGCGCGCGGCAAAATAACGAAAGTCCCGAAAATCTCATCAGCGGAATGGCTGCCGGTTGTATATCACCAGACCAGGAAGGGCGAGCCGCAGGATAAATTCGGTGTACTTTCCCGCAGCGACTGGACTCAGAAACCTGCCAGGCTGATCATGTTCGAATCCGTGCCGAAAGGCTCACACCTTGAAATTTATATTTTCGGAAACATGCCGCAAGACCGTGTGCAAGGAGAGCTTGTCGAATTACAAAAGCTGCAAACAACAATTGCAGAAATATATGTGGCTAAAATCATGTTGCACCATCAAGGCCGTGATGAAACATCCCGACGATAAATGTCGTCGCTGGTTAACTGTTTGTCCACCGATAATGACCGCCGGTGTTCTGGGAATGTTGGCTGGCCTGGTTACGCCAATATCTTCCAGCGCAAACGAGTGGCTTGGTCTGACGGGAGTTGAGTTGGGAGCCAATCACAACACCTATGCATTTGCCGGCGCCATTGCGCCGCTGACATCGAACACGGCGCTTGGCCAGGGTTGGGTCCAGCGCTATTGGCTGGATTGGCTGGAATACGCTTATGATTCGGAGGGTGAGGAAATTCGCGCCAAGGCACCGGGCGCGTCAGCATTGCTTGGTTATCAACAGAGCAATTCCGAGGGATTTTTGGCAGGATATGCCGGAGTGGGTTACCGGAATACCACGCTCACACCGGACAGATCCGATGCGGAAGTGCGCGGCAGCCAGATCTCCTTGCAATTGCTTGGCGAGACGGATCATCGCTTTGCCCAAAGCTGGCGCTTTGTCGGGGCGGCACAGGTGTCGTTTGGGCGGGGCAGCTACTGGACGCGCGCCAAATTTTTGCAAAAATCGTCGACGGCGACTTTTTGGCAAGGGGTGGAGGTCGTTTTTCAGGGCGACCCCGATTACTACGCCGCCAAAGTCGGATTGGTACTGGATGAATGGAGCGTTGGAGGAGGTGTGACCGCGAATTTCAAACTGGGATCCAATAAAACCAAAGACCTCAAACCCGGCGCTTATGCGGGCATTGAGTTTGTGGGAATTTTTGGCGGAAAATAAAAATATTCTCAAGCGTTTCATACGGTGGCAGATCTAGTAGAGTTAAACATGGGAGAGGTGGCCGAGCGGGTGAGCGGCGAGAATACGAGCCGCGAACGCGAGTCATGGGTGAGCTGCGACAGCAGCGAACGCTCAGCCAGGATGGCTGGGCTGGACTTCGAGCGGAGCAGGGACTGCGCAGCGAGAAGCGAGCTGGGCGGCCCACCAGGGATGGGTGCAAATTGTTTACGTAAAACTTCGGAGAGGTGGCCGAGTGGTTTAAGGCAGCAGTCTTGAAAACTGGCAGGGGCTTACGCCTCTCGTGAGTTCGAATCTCACCCTCTCCGCCAATTTCATTTCATGTTTATCCTGTCGTGGAATCACTCCATTGCTTCATGAATATCACCGAAGGAATACTATCGGTCCGCGATTGAAGCACCAATTCGGGTTATAATCCCGCCATGAATTTCCTCCCCATTTTTCTGGATCTGAAAAAACGTTCCTGCGCGGTCATCGGGGGCGGGGAGGTGGCGTCACGAAAGGTAACGTTACTGCTGGAGGCCGGCGCCCAAATCACGGTATATGCGCCCACCGCGGGCGAGACCATCCGCCGCTGGGCGGCGGATGGCAAAGTCAGGCACGTCGCACAGGAATTTCGTCCCGAGGTGCTGGACGGTTGCGCGCTGGTCATCGCGGCCACGGACGACAAGTCGGTCAATCGTCAGGTTTCGGATGCCGCCAAGGCGCGCAATATTCCGGTCAACGTCGTGGACCAGCCGGATCTGTGCACGTTCATCATGCCGTCCATCGTCGACCGCTCACCGGTGATCGTGGCGGTGTCGACCGGGGGATCGTCCCCGGTGCTGGCGCGCCTCATTCGCGCGCGCCTCGAAACCCTGATCCCCGCCGGTTACGGCCGATTGGCGAAACTGGTGGTCAAGTTTCGAGACATGGTCAAGCAGCGTTTTACTAATCCGACGAGTCGCCGTCAGTTCTGGGAAGAGGTATTGCAGGGACCGGTCGCCGAGCTTGTCTATTCCGGACAGGATGCCGCGGCGGAGAAGGCCTTGCAGCAGAGAATCGAGGCTGTCGACGGAAGCCAGGTGCCGGTCGGGGAAGTGTATCTGGTGGGAGGCGGTCCGGGCGATCCGGATTTGCTCACCTTCCGTGCGTTGCACCTGATGCAGCAGGCCGATGTCGTGGTTTACGATCGCCTGGTGTCGCCGGCGGTGTTGAACTTGATTCGCCGCGACGCCGAGCGCATTTACGCCGGCAAGGAGCGCGACAATCATGCCATCCCGCAGGAAGACATCAATCATCTCCTGGTGCGTCTGGCCAAGGAGGGCAAGCAGGTCGTGCGGCTCAAGGGTGGCGACCCGTTCATCTTCGGGCGCGGAGGCGAGGAGATCGATACCTTGGCGGCCGAGGGCATACCGTTTCAGGTGGTGCCGGGCATTACCGCGGCGGCGGGCTGCGCCGCCTACGCCGGCATACCGCTGACGCATCGTGACTATGCCCAGTCCGTGGTGTTCGTCACCGGCCATCTTCAGGACGGGACGGTCAATCTCAACTGGAAGGCGCTGGTGCAGCCGGGCCAGACCATCGTGTTCTACATGGGTCTGCACGGCATCGATACGATCTGCCGCGAGCTGATCCGGCACGGCATGCCGTCGTCCACGCTGGCGGCGCTGGTGCAGCAAGGCACGACGCGTAATCAGCGCGTATTGACCGGCGACCTGGAAACCCTGCCGTCGATCGTCGACAAGGCGCATGTCAAGGCGCCGACCCTGATCATCGTCGGTGATGTGGTGGAACTGCAAGGCCGGCTCAAGTGGTTCGAGCCGAGTGCCGCGAATTAGCCGTCGTTATTCTGTATTTTTTTACGCCCCAGACCCTGTTCAACCGCGATGACCGCGGCTTCCACGCGCGAATGCACGCCCAGCTTGCGCAGGATGGCCTTGACGTGGAGTTTGACGGTTCCGTCGGTGATATTCAGCGCACGCGCTATCATTTTGTTGCTTTGTCCTTCGGCGACGTGGCTTAAAATTTCCATTTCACGCGGAGTGAGTTCGGAAAGGGGGGCAGCGGAACGTCTTGGTGTCTCACTGGTCTGACCCTGTACGATGCGCGTGAGGGAACCCACCATCTCCTTGGCCACGACATTGTCGCCGCGCAGCGCCGCCTCGAGCGCCGGCACCAGATCCTCGGGATTCATGTCCTTGAGCAAATAGCCGGCGGCGCCACCGCGCAGGGCGGCGCGCAGGTCGGCGTCATCCCGGCTCATGGTCAGCATCAGAATCGGCACCGTGACGTTACTGGCGCGCAGTCTTTCCAGCGTTTCAATGCCGTTCATGATCGGCATCTTGATGTCCAGCAAAATGACGTCCGGCGACAGGGCGAGAGCCTGGGCAATGCCTTCCTCGCCGCTGCCAGCCGATGCCACGACCTCGACGCCCCGGCTGCGCAGCAATTCCTCCAGCCCCTTGCGGACCAGAGCATGGTCATCGATCAGCAGTACGCGCAATCTCAAACCCCTGTTTTGTTATTCTGTGTCGGCCTCTTTGGCCGGGGAGATGGGAAATGTTAGCACGATACGCGTGCCTTCGCCGGGCTCACTTTCAATGGTGAGTTCGCCGGGGAGACGTTCCGCGCGTTCGCGCATGACGGAGAGCCCGATGTGTTCGCCCGGCCGCGCTGCCGAGACAGGAGCCATGCCTTCACCGTCATCCTCGATCAGCAATGAATAGACGCCCTTGCCTTCGCCGTTCAGCAGAATGCGCGCGTTGCGCGCGTTGCTGTGCTTGCCGATATTCGACAAGGCTTCCTTGACGATATGAAAAATCTGGCTCTCCTGGAGCGGCGTCAAGCTGAAATCCCGGCACTCGTTGTGAAAGAAGACGTTGATTCCGGTTTCTTCGCTGAAGCGTTCCACCATGCCGGCCACGGCGGGAACCAGTCCGCGTTCATCGATCTTCAGGCGGTAATTGGCCAACAGTTCGCGCAAGCTGGCGTGCGCCTCTTCAATGGAGGTTTTCAGGTTCTGAACCTCGTGCTGCGAGGTGCGCAAGTCTTTTTTGTGCATGGACTCGCCCAGCATCTTGACCTGCAGACGCATTCCCACCAGCGCCTGTGCCAGCGAATCGTGCAGTTCATTGCCGATGATGTTGCGCTCTTCCATGATGGCGATCTGGCGCGCCTGACTGTCGAGCCGCGCCTTTTCCAGCGCCAGCCCCAGGTGCTTGCCGACGCTGCTTAGCAGGTCATGGATGTCTTCGCCCATGGCCGATATCGGCCGGTCGAGGAAGAGGTTGTACACACCGAGAATGCGTTCCTGATAAATCACCGGTACGACGACGAATTCCTGGCAATCGCGCTTGAGCATGGGAAGGCCGAGAAGTTTTGCGCAGGATTGGGTGCCATGCTGAATTCGTATGCCACCCTCGGTCGCGGCCCAGCCGCATTGACAAAGGCCGGTATCCATCATGCGGTCTTTTTCCACCACGTCCGCCTGCCAGCCCGCGGCTGGCGACGAGACGCGTCTGGCCGTCGTCGGTCAGTACCCGCACCGTGGCGGCGCGCGCATCCACCAGTTCGATAAAGGTGTCGAGGAAGCTTTCGAGCAACTTGTCGAGATCGCCGTGCTGGCTGAGGCTCGAGGCGACATCGTAAAGGATGTCCAGCGACTGGGTTTTGCGTGCCAGGCGCACGGTCTGGGCGCGCACGCGGGCGTCCATGTCGATAGTCAGCGATTTCAGCTCGTCGCTCAACCGGTTGATGTCGATCGCCAGTTCGCGAAATTCGCCACGCGGGGGCACCGGGAGGCGTGCCGAGAGGTTACCGTCGTTCATGCGCGCGGACCAGTCACGCAGATGGGCCAGCGGTTCCACCAGATTATGCCGCACGCGCGCAATGATCAGCCAGATCAGCGCCATGCCGGCGAGCAACAGCAATGCCAGGGCGGGGTAAAGCTTGTCGGCATGCTGGGGATGATTCATGACGGTAAACGAAGCCGCTCCAATTGCTGCGAAGACAGCCGCCAGTAAAACCAAGGGGAGCGTCAGGCGATTAAAGAACAATCGGTAGGATTTCCGCCGCCAGCCGTCGGCGGGCGAAATCCAGGTCGCCAGTCGCGATTGGCTGGGGTCGGTTTGTTCCGGTGAAGCGCTCATGTTTCGCCGCACTCGTGAGCGGCAGGAATCCTTTGGACATTAACAGGGTAAATTATTGAGGCGGCATGAATCAAGTCGATTCGGCTCGCCGGTCTCAATCCTTGGCCTGACGTCCGACGAACCGACTTACCGCCTCGAAAACCGGGCTAACATACGATCTTCGTCGTTGATCCGGCACGTGACGCTGTAACGGGGCTCGAGGAGCAATTATATGTTCCTGCTTATACCCTCAATTATCGATGGGTATCTCTGGCGCACCGCAACTGGTTTCAGCGGCGGCAGAGAACGCGATCAGTTTTTATTTAGGCGCGCCGTCCTCGGGTTTCGACACCGCGGCATGCGCCGGATCGTTGGGATTGATGAAAATGAATTGGTGCTCTCCGGGACCGATCTCGACGAAATCGAGCGTGGCACCAATAAGAAAATCCTTGCTGGTGTTCGAGACGACAACATTAATGCCTTCGGAAGCGAGCAATGCGTCGTCATCGCCCATTTCATCGAAGCCCATTCCATAGACAAACGTGCCGTCGTCTTCCCGGCGCACGGCGATGCGCAGATGCATGCCCTGGGAGTTGGAGACTTCCGCCGATTGGCGTATTTGCGCGGCGGCCTCGGGGGTAATGGTGATCATGAATAATTCCTCTTGTAGATACTGTGAGCCTTTAACAATAATTCTTGAACCGTCGTGTTAGCGGGCCGCCTGATGCTTCCCGTTCGTTCGCCGTTGCCGGCGCACGAATTGGACGAACCGCGTGGTCCAGTGGTTGTCCTCCAGATCGCGCAGGTGCGCATAACAAGCCAGCAGGTTCTTGTGGACGATGCCGTCATGCTGACCGTCCACCCCGTTGCCGCGCATCACATCGTAGGCGTAGACCGTGCCGGGCGCGAGATTCTCCAGACTGGAATAATGAAATTCATGCGCGCGGACTTCCGTCGATCCCGATAACGGCCATGGGTTCTTGCCGGTTTCCCGCAGCAGCACGTAACCCCTTCCCATGGGACGGTCGTGCATCACGACGTCTCCGGGAATCACGCCCGCCATTTCGCAGCGTTTACCGCGCCAGGTAATGCTGCGCGCCAGATACATGAGGCCGCCGCACTCGGCATAGGCCGGAAGGCCGCCTTCAATCGCCTGACGGATTTCGTGACGCAGGGAGGCGTTGGCCTCCAGCTGTTCCATGAAAACCTCGGGGAATCCACCCCCGATGAACAACGCATCCACTTCGGGCAGCCTGGTGTCCTTTAGCGTGTCGATCGTGACGAGCTCGGCGCCCGCGGCGCGCAGTGCCTCGAGATCGCCCGGGTAGTAGAAGGCAAAGGCGGCGTCGCGGGGAATACCGATTCGTATATCGGGGCGCGGGATCGACGCCGGAACGGCCGCTTCCAGCCGCGGCACCGGTCTGCGCCGGCGTCTGGGAGGAAACGGCGATCAGGCGATCGAGATCAACGGAAGCAGCCACTAGCGCAGCGATCGTGTCGATTTTTTCCCTGGCCGCGTTGGCTTCGTTGCTGGGCATGAGCCCCAGATGACGTTCGACAATGGCGAATCGGTCATCGCGATGCACCGCTCCCAGCACCGGTACGTCGGTGTAGTGCTCGATGACGGCGCGCAGCTTCGCCTCGTGCCGGGAACCGCCCAGCTGATTGAGGATGACGCCGGCGATGCGGATTTGGGGGTCGAAGGCCTGGTAGCCCAGGATCAGCGGGGCGATGCCACGGGTCATGCCGCGCGCGTCGATGACCAGCACCACCGGGGTTTCGAGCAGGGTGGCGAGCGCCGCGTTGCTGTTGCTGCCGTCGAGGCTCAGGCCGTCGTACAAACCTTTGTTGCCTTCGATCAGGGAGATATCAGCGCCGCGGGAACGCGCCGCGAAGCTGCGCAGGATTTCGTCGCGCCCCATGAGATAGAAATCGAGGTTGTGACAATCGCGCCCGGCGGCCAGGGACAGCCACATGGGATCGATGAAATCGGGGCCTTTCTTGAATGGCTGGACGACGTGACCGCGGGCGCGCAGGGCGGCGCACAAGCCGACGCACAACGTGGTTTTGCCCGAGGATTTATGAGCGGCGGAGATGAGCAGACGATTCATGCAGCCACACCTGGAAGGATTATTGACCGCATAGACGCAGAGATTTACAGAGATTAATAGTGATCAAAATCCGAAAAAATTTCGAAATCTTGCGTTCTTTGCGACATTGCGTTAATCCTGTCAATTTTCAGGCGGCCGTTTGGCGGCATTCGACTTTGTGATGCGGGTCGGCGTCGGCATCCGACAGGCTCTGCGGGAGGAAGGGGAGCACCCTCATGGCGAAGGCCGCCATGACGAGCGCCAGTCCTATGCCACCGATACCGAGGACTACCTCGGGCAGGCTCGGTGAATACACGGTCACCACGCCGTCGAAGAAACTGCTGCTGACGATGTCTTTTCCGGGGTAGAGCGGCATCGGGTACGCCTGGCCGCCGATAATGATGACGTAGACCTGGGCCAGGCCGCCGAGGACGACGAGAACGGCGGCGAGCACCGTCAGCGCCCGCGACTTGCCGAGTCCGGAGAACAATATGATCAGCGGGATAACGCCACCCACGATCACCTGGCCGAGCCAGAACATCTTCGTGTAGATACCGCCATTCAGCAGGATAAAGCCCTCGATCCCGTGGCGTTGCGTGATATACAGGTTCGTCAGGTGATAGACGGTAACGAAATAGAGCACCGCGGCGACGAACACGCCGAGCAGGTTGCGCAGGCGGCCGAACACGACATCGCCCAGTTCCCGGCCCGTCCAGCGCATGCCGGCCATCAGCACCACCAGGAATATCGCCAGACCGAACTCGAAGGACATGATGATGAACATGGGCGCGATGATCGCCGAGTTATAGGCGTCGCGCGCCACCAGGAAACCGAAGATGGAACCGGTACCGGTGGTGAGGGTCAGGCGCCAGATGAACGCCAGCATGCCGACCGGCTTGCTGTAATCGTTCATGCGCCGCTCCATCATCATCCATATATAAACGGCGACGATGCCGAAGAAGCCCATATAGAGGTAGATATTCCACGCGAAAATGGACTTGAAGTTGTAATAGGTCATGGCTTCGATCAGACGGTCCGGCCGTCCGAGATCCAGCACCAGTATCGCCAGACCGCCGGCCAGCAGGGTGATCGCCAGCAGGCCCGAGAGTCGCGCCAGCGGCTTGTAGAGCTGGCGGCCGAAGACCGAGGCAATCGAGGCGACGTTGAGCGCGCCCGAGGCCGCCACGATCAGGAACACGGCGAATACATGCGGCACGCCCCAGATGACCTGGTTCGACATGCCGGTGATCCAGTGGCCATGGTGCTCCATGTACAGGGCGGCGCTCAGTCCCGCGAGGGTGATGGCGCCGAGTATGGCCAGCACGGCATAGAAACCGACGCTGCGTGGTCCGATCGTTCCGTATTGCATATGTGCCATGCGTCAGATCCCCCGGTAACGCACGCCGGTATTCAGATTCAGGTCCGGGCGCAGCTGGGTGGTGGGTGCGGATGAGAGCTGTTTATTGATCTCGCTGTTTGGATCTTTGAGGTCACCGAAGACCATGGCCTTGTTGCCGTCCTTGGTGCAGGCCTCGACACAGGCCGGGATTCTTCCGGCATCCACGCGGTGCACGCACAGCGTGCAGGACTCGACCGTGCCCTTGCCGCGCGGTGCGTACGCTTTCTGGTTGGTGGTTTCCTCGTGCACGAAGGAGCGCGCCTTGTACGGGCAGGCCATCATGCAGTAGCGGCAGCCGATGCAGATATGCTTGTCCACCAGCACGATGCCGTCAATGCGCTTGAACGAGGCGCCGGTGGGGCAGACATCCACGCACGGCGGTTCCGCGCAGTGCTGGCACATGACCGGAAGTGTTTCGACATAGCCGGTCAGCTTGTCCTTGAGTTCGACTTTGCGAATCCACTGGGCGTCGGTGGCGGGACGGTTATGCCCCTCCCACCCGTTTTCCGTGCGGCAGGCGGTAACACAGGCGTTGCAGTCGTGACATTTACCGATATCCACGAGCAAGCCCCAGCGCTGCAGGCTGGTGGCGGCCGCTTCGGGAGAGCGGGCCGCCGCCAACTCAACCAGACGCAAGCCCGGCGCCAGCGCCATGCCGGCCACGGCGGCGCCGCCGATTCCAATGAATTCTCTGCGGCTCAGACTCATGGTTGTTTCCCGTTGACTGTGCCCATGACGGCGGATGTTTGCATCTTTTCCATCTGAACGGCAGGGCCTGCCGCTTTGGGCGGTTGTCCGTTCTTTTCCGGCGCCGAGGTGTGGCAGGTGAAGCAATCGATGCTGACGGAGGCATAGACATGACAGCTTTCGCAGAATCCGTCCTTGCCGAGCACGCTGTTGGTCTTGGGATCGGCGTGGCAGTCAACGCAGTTTTTCAAACTGTATTTCTGCGTGCGAATTCCCCTGTGCATCGTTTCATCGCGCTGATGCAGGATGTACTTCATGTGGTTGCGCCGCATGAATTCCGCTGTCGTTCCACGCACTTGTCGCCCTTGTATGTCTTCACGGTCGGGCCGAGAGCGGGTTTGGCGCCGGAAGTATCCGCCGCCAGCACCGCCGCGACAGCCAGCATGCCGGCCGCCACCACGGCCACGCCGCCAAACACCATTCGCCTGATCTTGTTCATCGTCGCGGGTTATCTTAGTGATCGCCCATGCCCATCTTGATGTAGCCGGTCGGGCAGACGTCGGCGCAGATATGGCAACCGATGCACAGATCGTAATCGGTGTACACATAGCGCCCCATCGTCGATTCGGTCTTGGGCGTGCGTTTGACGGCGGTCTGCGGACAGTAGATGACGCAGTTGTCGCATTCGAAGCACATGCCGCAACTCATGCAGCGCTTGGCTTCCTCGACGGTCTGTTTTTCATCCAGCCCGAGCATGCGTTCCTTGAAGTGCCCCAGCACCTCCTTGGCGTCGGGGACCATCTCGGTGCGCAGGTGGCGCGCGGAATACTGGAAGTGGCCGAGGAAGAGTTCGTCCGACTGGCACACTTCGGCTTCCGAGCGGTCTTCGAAGTTGTGTACCGCGAAGCCGCCGACGGCCTTGCCCTGTTCCGATGTGCCGCGCAGGCCGCGGTCGATCGCACGCTCGGTTTCCGGACCCTCCGGCTTGAACTCCTTCGGGGTCAGGCCCACTTCCTGCAGCTTGGCGAGCAGGCTGAAGTGGTGCACGTCCACCTTGGGACGCTTGCCCATGTCCTGCTTGCTGAGGAAGTGATCGATGCTTTCGGCCGCAATCGAACCCTGACCGATCACCGTGGTGAGCAGGTGCGGGCGGATGATGTCACCGCACACGAAATGGCCGGGTTTGCCGGGCACCTGATAGAACTTGTCGGCATTGATCAGGCCCTTGCCGTTGTTGAATTCTTCCATGCCGCGGAAGTCGCCCATCTGGCCGATAGCGGAAACGATCAGATCGGCCTCCAGGTTCTGCTCCGTTCCCGGTTTCTCCACCGCTTTACCGCTGGAGTAGTCGATCTCGATGACACGCAGCGCCTTGGCGCGACCCTTGTCGTCGAGGATGACCTGCACCGGCTGCAGCGAACCGCGGATGTTCACGCCTTCGCGCTGGGCATCGTCAATTTCATGCTTGGCGGCGTTCATCTTCTCCACCGGCTGGCGCGACATCAGCAACACCTCGGCGCCGTCCTTTTTGGCCGTGACCGCCACGTCATGCGCGGTCTGGCCCATGACGACATATTCCGGACGCTCGGACTCGGCCAGTTCCTTGATGTAACCCAGGCGGCGCGCCACCGAGGCGACGTCGATGGAGGTGTCGCCGCCACCGATCACGATCACGCGGCCGGCCACGGATTTGAGGCGGCCCTGGTTGAAGGCCTCGAGGAAGGCCACGCCGGTGATGCAATTCGGCGCATCCGCGCCGGGAACCGGGAGCGCGCGACCGGACTTGCAGCCGATGGCGAACAGGACGGCGTCGTATTGTTTTTCAATATCCTTCATCGGGATATCCACGCCGACCCGGGTCTTGAGCTTGACCTCCACGCCCATGTTAACGATGCGATTGATTTCACCGTTCAGCGATTCGCGCGGCAGACGATAGCCCGGCACGCCATACTTCGCCATGCCGCCGAGTTCATCGTGGTCGTCGAACATGGTTACCGCGTGTCCCTTGCGACGCAGCTGATAGGCCGCCGCGAGGCCCGCGGGACCGCCGCCGATGATGGCGACTTTCTTGCCCGTGGCGTGTTCGGCCGGCTTGAACGCGAACTTGTTGGCCAGCGCGTTGTCGCCGATAAACTGCTCCACTGAGTTAATGCCAACGTAGTCTTCCACCACGTTGCGATTGCAGCCCGTCTGGCACGGGGCGGGGCAAACACGCCCCATCATGGAAGGGAAGGGGTTCGCCTCGGTCAGGCGGTTAAAAGCATATTCCTGCCACTTCATGTCCTTCGACGGTTTCTCGATGCCGCGCACAATGTTGAGCCAGCCGCGGATGTCTTCGCCCGAGGGGCAGCTCGCCTGACAGGGAGGCGTCTTGTGCACGTAGGTCGGGCACTTGTCGGTTGCATCGGCGGTGAAAATCCGCGACTGCAAGGAAGGCCATTCCTGGTCGCCGTCCTTGAATTTCCGGAACGTTAAAGCGGTCTTGACCTCTTTGGTCTTGTCTGCGGGAGTTGCCATTGCGAATCTCCTGTCTCTAGAATACTGTTTGCCAGTGAAAAAACTATTCGTTTACCGCGCCAAGCTTGATTGCCTTGCTGACCAGTCCGTGAACACTCTGAATCGTGTCCATCGGGAACTTGTAGTAGGGCAGGACCTTGGTGAACTGCGCCTTGCAGATGGCGCAGATCGCGGCGATGTGGGTGACACCGTGCTGTTCGACGACGTCCTTGAATGCCTGCATGCGCGGGGCCGTGCCCTTGATACGCAGGTCCAGGAGCTCGTCGGTGAGCAGTCCGCCGCCACCGCCGCAGCAGTAGGTGCTCTCATAAATGGTCTCGGGCGCCATGTCGAAGAACTTGTTGACCGAGGCCCTGACCACGGCGCGCGGGATGATGAACTGACCGCCCGGCATGTTGCCCATGCGCGAGGCGCGCGCCACGTTGCAGGAGTCGTGAAAAGTGACGACCTTGTCGTCGTTCGCGCTCTTGTCGAATTTGAGCGCGTTACGCTGAATCAAGTCGTAGGTGAACTCGCAGATATGCTGCGGTATCGGGTAGCGCTGGTCGAGGAAATCGAACGGGCCGATGAGCGTATTCCAGAAGCTGTAAGCCACGCGCCAGGCATGACCGCACTCGCCGACGACGATGCGTTTGACGCCCAGGTCCAGCGCCGCCTCGCGGATGCGCTTGGCGACCTTGTGCAGGTCCTTGCTCGAGCCGATAAACATGCCGAAGTTGCCGGCTTCGGACGCGTGCGAGGAAAGCGTCCAGGAAACACCGGCGGCATGGAACACCTTGCCGTAGCCGATGAGCCCATCGACATGCGGTTCGGCGAAGAAGTCGGCCGAGGGGGTGACCACCAGCACTTCGGCGCCCTTGACGTCAACCGGGTACTTCACGTCCACGCCGGTATCGTCTTTGACGTCTTCCTCGAGGCCCTCCAGCGTGTTGGCGAGCGCCGGTCCCGGCAGACCGAGGTTGTTGCCGATCGAGTAGACCTTGACGAGGATTTCGTTGCAATACTTCTGGCCCTGACCGACGGTGTCCATGATTTCGCGCGCGGCCATCGAAATCTCGGCGGTATCGATGCCGTAAGGGCAGAACACCGAGCAGCGGCGGCACTGCGAGCATTGGTGAAAGTAGGTATACCACTCGTCGAGCACGTCCTTGGTCATGTCGCGCGCGCCGACGAGCTTGGGGAAGAATTTGCCGGCGAAGGTGTAGTAACGCCGATATACGGAACGCAACAAGTCCTGGCGCGCGACCGGCATATTTTTCGGGTCGGAAGTGCCGAGATAATAATGACACTTGTCGGTGCAGGCGCCGCACTTCACGCACGAATCCAGGAACACCTGGAGCGCGCGCGATTGCGAAACCAGATCGCCCAGTTTCTTGACGGCGACGTTTTCCCAGTCCGGCACCAGCTCTTTCGGGAAACCCATGCCGGCCTGGACATCGGGTTTCGCGATGTACGGCTTGGAGCCGGCCATCGTGTCGAGTTTGATATGGGGAATTACCTGGTATTCGCCGAGGACCGGTGTTTCGATATCAGCCATCGTTTAATTCCCCGCTGCCTTGGTGTTGTCGATTTTCGCGCTCCAGCCGGCGACCCAGCGTTTCTCGCGGGCGTTGTCGACCTGGTTGCGGGTGGGACTGAAGAACACGCCCGGGGCATGCAGCAGCTTGCTGACCGGGAACACGATCATGAGCGTCGCCACCAGGGTGAGATGCACCAGCAGCGCCGGGTCGGCCGGGAGCGGCTGCCAGTTGAACGTCATCAATCCCTGGAAGAAGGCCTTGAGGGAAACGATATCGGTGCGGGCCAGGTACTTCATGGAGAGACCGCTGGCCCCGATACCGACCAGAAGCGCCAGCATCAGATGATCGGACAGATTGCTGATGTAACGCACGCGGTCCACCACAAACCGGCGCCCCCACAGCCCCAGGAGGCCCGCGACCATGCCAAAGCCGGTGAAAACGATAAACCACTGCAGCAGCGGCACGAAGAACCAGACGGGTTCGGTGAAATAGCGCAGGTGCCAGAGCAGCTCCACGAACAGACAGAGGTGGAACAGCCAGCCGAACAACCAGGTCCACTTGTTCGACTTGAACAGGCTTTCGAACACCGTGACTTCGCGCGCCATGCGCATCCAAACTCCGGCGCGGGTGGTCGGCGCCGGAGTAGTCGGGATTTTCAACGGCTGCGGCGTGCGCGCGTAGATGAAGATCTTGCGCGTTACGCCGATGACGAGGATAGCCGTCGCCAAGTAGAACAGCAGTGCGTAAATCAGTGTCACGACTGACATCGTTACCCCGCTACTTAACTGTCCACGGCACCGCCAGTGTAAAGCAGGCGCCGCGGCCCGACATGATACAGATCAACCGGCAAGCCCGGCCGGCAACCTTTTTTAGACGCAGCCCGTCGGTTTCGGCAGGCCGGCGTATTTGCACGCCTGTTTCGCGGGACCGTAGGGGAACAGTTCATACAGATACTTGCTGTTGCCCTTGTCCGCGCCGAGTTTCTTGCCGATCGCCTTGGTCAACACGCGCACGGCGGGCGCGATCTGGTATTCCTCGTAGTATTCACGCAGGAAGTTGAGCACTTCCCAGTGGTTCGGCGACAGATCGCAGTTGTCAGTCTTGGCCATTTCCTTCGCGACTTCCTCGTTCCAGTCGGTACGGTTGGAAAGATAACCTTCCTCATCGGTTTCGATGGTCTTACCTGCTACGTTGATAGGCATGTATGTACTCCTCGTCGGTTAAAGTCATTGATAAATATCAAAGCCAGGCCTGGAAGGTGGGGTGTTCCGCCACCAGATCCACGAACCCGCTGTAGTCGACCAGCTTGATGCCGTCGATAACCCGATCCTGCATCCCACGCGCCTCGATATCGGGATACAGCGCATAGACCGGGAAATTCTTGAGTGTCTGTTCGACCATCTTGGTGGTCGCAGTGCCTTTCAGTGCGCCGTACACGCCGTCTTCGATCAACAGGACGACGGAACCCTTTTTGAGATACTTGAGGCAGCTCTCCAGGGCGTTGCGTTCAGTGGGCGATTTGTTCACGGTGTGCAGCATGTCTCAATCCCCTTAAAAGCTCATGATTACGTCTTGCGTCAGCATGAGGTCAGCCAGTTCCTGAACGCTCATCACCTTCACGGGAACGATAAAGTCACTCTCCTTCAGTCCGCGGGCTTCCATCGATTCCTTCTCCACGTACAGTTTCTCGATGTCATAACCCTCGAGCGCGCGATAGGTCGGAGAGAAGTTTTTAACGTCAATTCCCTTCGTGTGCTGGCCCTTGACCAGTTGATACACGCCGTCATCCACGAAGGCGAGGGTCACATCCTGGTCAAACGCCGCCGTGATCAACACGACTTCCAGCGATTCCAGCGCGTAAATCGTGCCATACGGCGCTTTGCGGTTCACGTACAGGAATTTCTTTACCTTGCCGCTGGAGTCTTCTTCCATATCTATACCGCCGGTTGCTTCGGACATTCGCGCCTCCCGTTAATCGCCAAACACGACCAGGCGATCCGACTGGATGCCCGATTCGACCAGTTGCCCCAGACCGGAGATGCGAAATCCTTCCAGCAGATTTTCATCCTTGATGCCGCGGCGCAGCGCCGCGGCGACGCAGACCACCAGATCGATGTGATGGTCTTTTCCCAGCTTCTGCCAGCGGTTGACGATATGACGATCGTCCTGCGGCGGCTCGGTGAGCCGGCTCGAGTTGTAGACCCCGTCGTGATAGAAGAACACGCGGTGAATCTTGTGTCCCTTCTCGATCGCCGCCTTGGCGAACAGGTACGCCGTGTCCGACGCCTGATGCGTGTATGGGCCTTCATTGACCAAAATACCTAACTTCATCATCGCTCCCCTTGATCTCTATCAATCCCCGTCGACCTTGGTTAGGGACCGGCGCCGGAATAGTCCGGCGCCGGTTGCAGCTTGGATTTTTTTATGACGAATTTTAGAAACGGATATGCGCCGAGGCATTCAGGCTCGCACGCGAGCCGCGCCAGTTGTCGATATGAAACTTGGTGAACGGCAGGTCCGTGAGTTCGAAAAATCTCGGCCAACCGATGCGATCCACCCAGTCGCCCACGCGTTCCCAGTCCTTGGCGTCTTCCTTGTACACGCGCAGGATTTTCTTGACGATGGCACCGGCTTCGGGCCAGCGCGGTGGATTGTTGGGAACGCCCGCGGCCACGAGCTTGTGGAACATCGGCTTGGAACGCGCATTGGAGTTCTTGCCGCCGACCCAGATGGCGAGCTTGGAATGCTCCGGATCGTTGATCTGCATGGGCGGGCAGGGCGGGAAGCATGCGCCGCAGCAGATGCACTTCTTTTCGTCGACTTCCAGCGACGGTTTGCCGTTGACGATGGCCGGACGGATCGCCGCCACCGGGCAGCGCGCCACGACCGAGGGGCGCTCGCACACGTTGGCCACCAGATCGTGATTGATCTTGGGCGGCTTGGTGTGCTGTACATTGATGGCGATGTCGCCCTGGCCGCCGCAGTTGATCTGGCAGCAGGAGGTGGTGATGTGCACGCGGTTCGGCATGTCTTCTTTGATGAACTCTTCGTGGAGGTCGTCCATCAGCGCCTTGACCACGCCCGAGGCGTCGGTGCCCGGGATATCGCAGTGCAGCCAGCCCTGGGTATGGGAAATCATCGTCACCGAGTTGCCGGTGCCGCCGACCGGGTATCCCGCTTCCTCGAAGGCCTTGATGAGCGGCCCGACCTTCTCGGCGCTGGAAACCATGATCTCCATGTTGGAGCGGATGGTGAAGCGAACATAACCTTCGCCGAGCTTGTCGATGATGTCGCACAGCAGGCCAATCTCATACGGACCCAGTTGGCGCTGAGTTCCAACGCGCACCGTCCAGATCTCGTCACCGCTCTTGGCGACGTGATGCAGTACGCCCGGACGTGGACGATCGTGATAGGCCCAGTTCCCGTAGTTCTTGATCATCAGGGGATGCATGTACTGAAACGCATCCGGGCACCCGCTCTCGATCGGGGTGCGCATTTTTGGTGCTTCTGCCATTGGTCAGTTCTCCAAAATGTTTGTTCGACGTGCGTTAATGTCTTGACAGGTATGGATCAGCTAGCCGCCTGTTGCTTGCGGTTCTTCCATTTCTCGGCTTCCTGATCCCACTCGTCCAGACGCACGTAGGAGCTGGTGCGTGGTTGCGTGATCATGTTCGGATCGACCTCGATGCCGATGCCTTCCAGGAAGTTCACGAGGCCGATGCGCTCGATCATCTCGCCGCAACGCTCGTGCTCCAGGCCGTTCTCCGCCCAGAAGTCGATGGTGTTGGCGGCGATCTCGCGGATCTTCTCGTAATCCTCGTCGGTATCCAGCTTCATGAACGGAACGATGACGGTGCCGAAGGTGTCGCCGATCTTCAACGTGCGCTTGCCGCCGATGAGCAGGGTGATGCCCTTGTCGTCGCCGGGCTTGAGCGCCTTGGTCATGACGTTGATGCAGTGCATGCAGCGCACGCAGTTGCGGTTGTCCACGTCGAGTGTGTCGTCGTCGTTCAGCGACAGCGCCTTGGTCGGACAGCGGTTCACGACGTTGTCGATGACGTATTTGCGGCTCTTGCTCTTGACGAAGGCCTTGACTTCCTTCTGGTCGACCTTCATGTCGTCGCGCCAGGTGCCGATGACGGAGAAGTCGGCGCGCTGGATCGAGTTCATGCAGTCGTTCGGACAGCCCGAGACCTTGAACTTGAACTTGTAAGGCAGGGCCGGGCGGTGCATGTCGTCGATGAAGTTGTTCACCAGGGTACGGTGAATCTTCTGCTCGTTGGCGCAGGACTGTTCGCAGCGGGCCGCGCCCACGCAGGACATGGCGGTGCGCACGCACGGGCCGGCGCCGCCGAGATCCCATCCGTACTCGTTGATTTCGTCGAAGAAGTGCTGTGTGTTCTCGGACGTGGTGCCGATGAACATGATGTTGCCGGTCTGACCGTGGAAGGCAATCAGGCCCGAGCCCCATTTCTTCCAGGAGTCGGACAACTGACGCAGCATCTTGGTGGTGTAATGATTGCCGGCGGGCGGCTGAACGCGCAGGGTGTGGAATTCTTTGGCTTCGGGGAACATGGCTTTGCCATCGTTGCCCATCAGCTCAGTGAAGCGGGGAATGATGCCGCCACCGTAACCGAACACGGAAACCGTGCCGCCTTTCCAGTAACCTTTGCGGGTGGTGTAGGAGTGTTCCAGCTGGCCGAGCAAGTCGACCATCATGTTGTTGTCGTGCGCCAGACGCTTCAGTCCGGTCACGAAGCTGGGCCACGGGCCGCTTTCCAGCTGATCCAGCATGGGTGTCTTGTGGAACGGCTTGGTGGATTTTTTCTCTTTCGGAACGTACGTCGAGTGTTTTTCCGGATTCTTTGGTTGGTTCTGGGCCATTTAAGCTGTCTCCTGCACGTAGGATTAATGTATATTCCGGTCTTCCGGCAATGTTTCTTTCGCGGTGAAAGACCGCACCTCTGCACTCATGCGTAGCATTGCATTTCTCCCGATTAGTTCCGGGGTGTTTTCAACTCACCTCATCGAAACCGCAATACTTTCTGCACGGGCAGATATCTAACAATTGCAGCTTTGCGGTGGCTGAGTCTAATCGGGAGCCACAATAAAAGAATCACTCGTAAGAGAGAGTCAAAAACCACGACATCCCTCCCGAAAGGGATATATTAATAGTGAGTATGATCCTGTCTATGGGGCGCAGATAATACAACCATTTGATTCAAAATACTAAATGTTTCACATAGACTCCGCTTCGTCACTGACCGGGGCGAGCCGAAATTTCCCCGAATTCTGTCCGGTAGAAATCAGGAACTGGTTATCGGTTGGAAATCAGCACAGGATGCCCATTAATACAGGCAAGCATGCGAATCATGAGAGAACCACATTGAGTCATCCCGCCACGGCCACGCACACGATGACAGGAGCGAACCCATTTTCCTTGCAGGATAAGGACGCTTACCGCCGTTGGCGCGAGCAGAAACTGCGTGCCTATCCCGAGACGGCGGAGTCGTTGATCGTGGAAGTCGGAGATCCGCGCGCCCTGACCGAGGCCGAGGCCGGCGCCATCTTGCGCGTCTGCCGGAAAACCAACATGGCCATTTATGCCAGCCAGGCGGGCGGTGTGGAAGACAAGACGATTCCACGCGCGCTCGGCGAACGTTTCGGGTTACAGCGCCTGGATAACAACATGCTCGCCGACGACGACGGCATCACGTCGCTGCAGGTGGTGCCGGGCAAGTCGCAGCGTGGCTATATCCCGTATTCCAACCGCCGCCTGTTGTGGCACACGGATGGTTATTACAACAATCCCGAGTCATTCATCCGCGCGTTCGTGTTGCACTGCGTTTCGCCCGCGGCTGAAGGCGGGGAAAACAGCCTGCTGGATCATGAGATCGTGTATATCCTGCTGCGCGACGCCAATCCGGATTACATCCAGGCGTTGATGGCGCCGGAGGCCATGACCATCCCGGCCAATACCGAATCGGGAGAAGAAACGCGAGCCGCCTCGACCGGACCGGTATTCTCGGTGGACATCGCGGGAAATCTGCACATGCGTTACACCGCGCGCACGCGTTCCATCGTGTGGAAGCAGGACGCGATGACACAAGATGCTGTGCGCTTTCTGGAAAATCTGCTCGCCGGTGATTCGCCATATGTTTTTCACCACCGGCTAGCGCCGGGACAGGGTCTGATATGCAACAATGTGTTGCACAACCGCACGGGATTCACGGACGATATGGACAAAGGAATCGCTAGACTGGTATACCGTGCGCGTTATTATGATCGAATTCGCGGCACGAACTTGAACGACCTAAGCGGCTGACATCATGCTTTATCTGAGCGAAGTGCTTCTGCAGCACCACGATATCGAAACGTTCGAACAGTTGCTCGAAGTGGTGCAGTCTCGCGCGCAGTCGGAGATGTTCTTCAAGATCGATGTCAAACCGCCGTATCCGGATACGCCGGCCAACTGGGAAGACCGGTTGGAAGGGGCTTTCGTCGGCATTCACTCCGTGACCAGATAGTTTGTCGGCCACAAGCACAAAGGCACGCTGCTGGAGAATACCTCTCTGAGTTTTCTGTGATTTCTGCGGCAAATGAGAATATTCAAATGAAATACCTGAAAGAAGATCCGTCCGTGGGCGATGCCGACAGCGGCGAGGACGTCGCTGAATCCAGCATACTGCTGGAAGCCCAACTCCAGGAATTCAGGCGCCAGATGCTGGAGCTGCCTCCCAATTATGATCCGATTGCGCGCGCCGACTTGCTGTTGCAAATCGGCCGCACGCTCATCCGGCTGGAAAACAAGCAGGATGCCTGGGAAGCCGGCCGCGAGGCATTCGATGTCTATATTGACCGCGAGGCCTGGGAAGGTGCGGTCCAGGCCTGCGATATCATGTTCCTGTCCGAACAGCCGGAATCGCTGGCGGCGCTGGGGCAGGGCATCTGGCTGGCGGTGACCTTCCCGATGGATCCGGAATTGACAGTCGCGATGCTACAGCACGTGGTCGACGAGACCCCGCCGGATTCCGATGGCGCGGCCGTGGCCGCGACGGTGGCGCATTATATCGTCGACCTGCGCGCCGAAGGCCGCGTGCGCGAGGACCTGATGTTTTATACCAATCAGCTCCTGGCCACGGTGGCGCGGCGGCACAGCGACGTGAAAGATCAGGGCGCCTTCAGCCAATGGTTCAAGAAACTCGAACTCGAGGACCCCGCGAAGTTTCTCCCGCGGCTGCGCAATGTCGTTGACGTGTTGGTGCAGGATGAGTGGTGGATCGATCGCGACGCGATCCGGGCGAAGTTGCCCGTTCAATAGATTAGGATTAACGGATTAACAGGATTAAAATCTAAAGTATCTTTGATATTAATCCTGTCGATTTTTTTGAGTTAACACATAATGTACTGGCAGGAAACCAAGGAAAACCAACGCTACACCGTCCCCGACGACATCGTGGACGTTGTCTACAGTATCGACTGCCGCGCGTTGCCGGTCGACCATGCCTATGCGTTGTCGCAGGCGATTCAGCGGGCCCTGCCCTGGTTTGCGGAGGAGGAAAGCGTCGGCCTGCACACGATACACGTCGCAGACTCCGGCAACGGCTGGATGCGTCCGGATGATCCCGACGCCCTGCTGCACCTTTCTCGTCGCACCAAGCTGACGCTGCGCTTGCCGAAGCACCGCATCGAAGACGCCGGCAAGCTGATGGGTCAGACGCTCGATATTCAACGGCAAGCCCCTGCGGGTGGAAAAGTCGGTTGTCAGGCCGCTCAGCACGATTACCACGCTTTTTTCGCGTTACATCGTGACGCGCGAAGGTACGGATGAGGCGATTTTTCTGCAGGAGGCCATGACGCTCTTCCATAAAATGGGCGTGTACCCCAATAAAATGCTTTGTGGCATGGAACATGTCATTGCCACGCCGGATCGGGTGATCCGCGCGCGCAGCCTGATGTTGGCGGATCTCGCCGTCGAGGAGTCGGTGAAGCTCCAGCAACAGGGTCTCGGCACGGATCGGAAATTGGGTTGCGGGCTGTTTATCCCGCACAAGGACATCAGGGAAGTGAAGCCCGTCTTGGATTATTGAGGCGGATGCAAATCAAGTACAATCGTGCCGGGTCAATTAAGCACGGCACTTTGTATTATCTGCGTTCTCGAATTGCAACCAACGACTTTTGCCACATTTTTTCTGAAAATCGGGGGGAATCATGAGTTATGACTTCAACGGCAACACCATCGACACCGATGCCAACGGGTTTTTGAAGAACACCGAAGACTGGAGCAAGGAACTGGCCGAGTTCATTGCTCAAAACGAAGGCATCACGCTCACGCCGAAGCACTGGGATCTTATCGAGTATCTGCGCGATTGTTACTTCAATCATAACGGCGAGCAGCCCAATACCCGCACGATCGTGAAGGCCATGGCGGACAAGTGGGGCACCAACGTCATTCAGAAAGACGTTTACGATCTGTTCCCCAAAGATCCGAGCAAGCAGGGCGGTCGTATTGCCGGTCTTCCGGAGTCACGCCGCAAGGGTGGTTATTAAGGAGTTCGGTAATCGCGATACAAGCTGCGGGGCTGGATGAGGCGCGCTTCGCGCCTTTTCAAATGCATGCCTGAATCCTGTATCTTGTATCCATGATTCTTACCACCCTCGTCAACACCGAGACGCTGTCCCGGCATCTTGACGACCCGCGCTGGGTCGTCGTGGATTGCCGTTTTGTCTTGACCGATCCCGATGCCGGCCAGCGTGCTTATGCGGCCGGACATATCCCCGGGGCGCGTTATGCCCATCTCGAAAACGATTTGTCCTCGCCGGTAACGCCCGCGAGCGGACGCCATCCGCTTCCTTACCCCCATGTGCTGGCGGAAAAACTCGGGCGCTGGGGCATCGACAAATCCAGCCAGGTCGTGGTGTACGATGATACCTTTGGCGCCATGGCGGCGCGCCTGTGGTGGCTGTTGCGCTGGCTGGGGCACGAAGCGGTCGCGTTGCTCGACGGTGGATTTCCCAAATGGCAGCGCGAAGGACGACCCGTTACCCCGGAATTACCCATGATTCAGGCCACGCAATTTCATCCGACGATCAACAACGCCATGTGGGTGGATGCCGGTTACGTGGAGCAAATGCATGCGCGGAAAGACGGCGTGCTGATCGATGCGCGCGCGGATGTACGTTTCCGCGGCGATGTCGAGCCGCTCGACAAGGTCGCCGGCCACATTCCCGGCGCGATCAATATCCCGTATGAAGACAATCTCGACTTTAGCGGCGAATTCATGTCAGATGAAGCACTGCGCGAACTTTACCTGGCCGCGATGAACCATGTCGCGCCCGACCAGGTCGTGCAGATGTGCGGCTCGGGCGTGACCGCCTGCCACAACATTCTGGCGATGGAACACGCCGGGCTGGCGGGTTCGAAATTGTACGCCGGCAGCTGGAGCGAGTGGATCACGGACGCCAACCATCCGGTGGCAAAAGGTGAATAAACAGGATTACAGGATTTTTGAAATTGAGATTAATGCTTTAATCCTGTCTTTATTATTAATTTCATGCCGTGGAGTCGGTTACGAACGATGAAACGAGTTGACGATTTCCGGCTGCGACTCGGCAAGAAAGAACTGATCCCCATCATGACCGGCGGGATGGGCGTCGACATTTCCACCGCGGAACTGTCGCTGGTCGCGGCGCGGCTCGGCGGCATCGGCCACATCTCGGACGCCATGGTCCCCACCGTTTCCGACCGGCGTTTCAAGACCGGTTTCGTGAAGGAAAAACAGAAGAAGTACAAATACAACGTCGCCAACCGCGACAAGTCGGTGGTGCAGTTCGATCTCGTGCGGCTGGCCGAGGCGACCAAGATGCACGTGGGCCGGACCATGGAAGCGAAGAAAGGCGACGGCCTGATCTTCATCAACACCATGGAAAAGCTCACGATGGGCAGCCCGCGCGACACGTTGCGTGTGCGCCTGTCCGCCGCGATGGACGGCGGTATCGACGGCATCACGCTGAGCGCGGGTCTGCATCTGGGGTCGCTCGCGTTGATCGAAGACCATCCGCGCTTTCGCGACGTGAAATTCGGCATCATTGTCTCGTCGCTGCGCGCCCTGACGCTGTTCCTGCGCAAGAGCGCGCGCCTCAACCGCCTGCCGGATTACATCATCGTGGAGGGCCCGCTGGCCGGCGGACACCTCGGCTTCGGCATGGACTGGGTGCAGTACGATCTCAAGACCATCGTCGACGAGATTCACCGGTATCTCAAGCAGGAAAACCTGAATATTCCGCTCATTCCGGCGGGCGGCATCTTCACCGGCACCGATGCCGTGGAGTTCCTGGAAGCGGGCGCGGCGGCGGTGCAGGTGGCGACACGCTTCACCGTGACCAGGGAGTGCGGCCTGCCGGACAAGGTGAAGCAGGAGTACTTCAGGGCCAACGAGGAGGATATCGAGGTCAACCTGATCTCGCCCACGGGCTATCCCATGCGCATGCTGAAGAACAGCCCGGCGATCGGCGCCGGCATCCGTCCGAACTGCGAGGCTTATGGCTATCTGCTGGACGGTTCAGGCAACTGCGCCTACATCGAGGCCTACAACCGCGAGCTGGACAAACATCCGGACGAGGAAAATATTTCGGTCATGGACAAGACCTGTCTGTGCACCCACATGCGCAACTTCGACTGCTGGACCTGCGGGCACTATACCTACCGGCTCAAGGACACCTCACGCCGTCTCGCGGATGGAAGTTATCAGTTGCTGACGGCGGAACATGTGTTCAAGGATTACCTGTACAGCACGGAACACCAGATTGCCTTGCCCCCCGCGTAACCGAATCGAGCCAGTCCACGTTCAGCGTTTCCGGCAGTAGCAGTAGACGAATTCCTGGTGCTTGCCGTCCGGCGTCACATGGTCCTCGACGGCGCTGCGGAGCAGTTCGAAGTTTTCACCGAACTCGGCGTGCAGCTGTTCGGAGGTGTAGCGGACGATATCCAGTCCGCTGCACTTAAGCGGTCCGTGGGGTCCGAACGTTGCGACGATGACATGCCCGCCCGGCTTGAGCACATGGCTGACGTTGTCGACATAACGGCGCCGGTCCGCGGCGTCCGTCAGAAAATGAAACACCGCGCGGTCGTGCCAGACATCGTAGTGATGTGCCGGCAGGGATTTGTGCGTGGCGTCCGCCTCCAGCCAGACGACTTCCCGGGCCCGGGCACCCAGCCGTGCCTGCGCGGACTGGATGGCGGTGGGCGAAATATCCATGACCGTGACATGTCTGAATCCGTCGTCGAGAAGATCGTCGACCAGGGTGGAGGCACCGCCGCCGACGTCGATGATTTCGGCGTCATGGCCCACGCCGGTGGCACGGATCAGTTCCCGTGATTTTTCGAGATGGGTCTGATACCAGCTGACCTCGCCCGGTTTTTTGCTGGCGTAGACGCTGTCCCAATGATTTTTTCGATTCATCCCGTCTCTGGATATCCGGTGGGTGTATGCGGGATATCCTGGGCGCGCGAGCGTCTGCGTGATAATGACCTGGATCAAATGGGGTTGCGGTCCCGGGCAGGCGAGGCTTCTGTGGCCGTGCACGGGTGGTGACGCCGTCGTAACCGGCGCGTTTTTATTAACCGTGCTTTTTGTCGGTGTGATGGGTTTTGGTGCCCTCGGCGATACGGTCCATGAGCGCGAACAGCACCCCGGAGTACGATCAGCACGGTATGGATGCCGACCTTCCACGCCAGCTGCTTGTCTGCCACCGTCCAGGTGCCCGCATCGCTGCCAACGCCGATGTTGGAGACATTCACAAATGCCTTCAAGAGCTCGATGGCGGAGATCGCCACGATCGACGCGATGAGCTTTGATCTTGAGACCCGAGAAATCCACCTTGCCCATCCAGCTCGGCCGGTCCTCGTGGCCGGCGGTATCGATCTTGGAGACGAAGTTTTCATAACCACTGAAGATAATGATGAGCAGCAGATTGGCGACCAGCGACATGTCCACCAGCGTCAGGATGGCGAGGATGACTCGCGCTTTGCGCTCATGGTGAAGATGGTCGGCAGCATGTGAAAGAAGTCCTGGCCGAATTTGACAGAAGCAGGACAGATGGAAATCACCAGCCCGAGATAAAACGGCGCCAGCAGCCAGCGGCTGTTGAATATGATGACTTCCAAAGCATGTTCGGTTCTTTTCATATGAGAAATATTGACTAATCGGTACGGGGTTTGGCTGGGCGGCATTATGGCGGTATTGGCGAAACAATCAAGACACCGATGCCTGTATTGGTACGAACAGGATTAATCGGTGAACAGAATTGAATCCTTTATTCTTTTAAAAATTCTGTAAATTCTGTCTATTTCTTTTCCAGCTTCAGCGAGGCGGAGTTGATGCAATAGCGCATGCCCGTCGGTTGCGGACCATCGGGAAACACGTGTCCCAGGTGCGCGCCGCACTGGCTGCAATGCACCTCGGTGCGTTTCATGAAAAAACTGATGTCTTCCTGCTCCGCGACGTTCTCGGTTTTCATCGGGGAGTGGAAACTGGGCCAGCCGGTGCCGGAATCGAACTTGGTGTCGGAACTGAACAGTTCCGCCCCGCAGCAGACGCACTGGTAAACGCCCTTGTCCTTGCAATCGTGATACCGGCCGGTGAACGCGGGCTCGGTGCCTTTCTGACGCGTGACCTTGAATTGTTCCGGCGAGAGGATTTTTCTCCATTCCTCGTCTTTTTTGTAGACCTTGTATTTCATGGCAGCGTCTCCGTGGTCTAGATGTCGCCCCACATGCGGATCAGGTTCATGTAGGCGGTGTTGACCTGGGCGGTTTCCTCCGCCTCCGGTGAAATCTTCAGCAACTTTTCACGCGCCTGATGCAATTCATACAACAACTCGCGACGCGCCGGGTCGCGCACCAGGCTCTGTACCCAGGTGACGGCCACCAGCCGTTCCCCGCGCGTGACCTCGTTCACATGATGCAGGCTGGAAGAAGGGTACATCACGGCATCGCCCGCCGGCAGCTTGACTTCGTTGCTGCCGAAGGACGTGCGGATCGTCAGCTCTCCGCCGCCGTAATTTTCCGGTTCATTCAGAAAGATGGTGATGGCGATATCCGAACGATAAAGCACCCCATCGGCGCCCATGATGGGATCGTCCAGATGGTCGCCGTAGGACATGCCCGTTGTGTAGCGCGCATAATAAGGTGCGGCCACGTGCAGCGGCAAAGCGCCGCTGCGATAAACCGGATGCTGTACCAGGCTGCTCATGACGATGTTGTTCAGCATGTCCATCTGCTGCGCGCGCTTGTCCAGTTCTTCGTTGTGCTTGACGCGTTTGGCCGCGGCGCCGGCGGAAAGTTTCCCGTCGACGAAACTGGCGCTGGCGAGCAGTTTCCTGACCGTGTCCAGTTGGCCGGGGGCCAGCACGGAAGGGATGTGAAGCAGCATGATCTGATCCTGATGGATTTGCCGGAATTATAGGGCAGGCCTTAGCGGTAAAAAAGCGACATGCCACCGAGCAGGATCATCCACGCCACCACGCGCCGGAAGACACGCTCATTGATGTGCAAGTGCAACTGGTTGCTGAACCAGAGCGTGACGGCGAGAAACGGCGCGCTGATCACCATCATCTCCAGGATTTCCGCGGTGTAGGTGCCGTGGATGGCGTATTCAGTCGCACGCAGACCGTTCATGGCGAGGAAGAACGCGAAGGCATAGTGTCGCACCGTGTTCTTGTCGTGAAAGGTCGCGAGCAGCCGTGTCATGGCGATCGGCCCGCTGATGCCGAACAGCGCCTGCGAGGTTCCGGCGAGCGTATCCATGACGCGCATGCCGGCCGGATTGAACTTCGCCCGGTGCGGCGCGATCACCAGAAACAGTCCCGCCGCGGTGATCGCCGAGGCAAGCAGCACCTGAAACACCGATGGCCGAGAAATAATAGAAGAGCGCGAACCCCGCGATAGCACCGAGCCACGCGAAGAGCAGCATCCCGGCCAGAAACTTTCTGTCGAGCTTCATGGGCGAGCGCACCAGCCCGATGACCGCGACCAGAATCTGCGGCAGCACCGAGTAGATCACCAGCGTCTTGGATGGATAAAGATGGCTCAGCAGTGGCAGCATCAGGATCGTGCCGGCCAGGCCGAAGACGATTTCAAAGGTGTAGGTCAGGACGCAGACGAGCGTCAGGAGGGCGAGAGAAATCATTCAGCTGCCGCGCGGGAACATTGGCGGCGCTACTATGCCACAAACCGTCCGTCGCGGCGCGGCGGAGGGTTGCCTGAGTTGTTACGCGGTTTTCTTGCGCCGCGCGATGCCCATCAGGCCCAACAGCCCCGAGCCGAACAGCCACACCGCGGCCGGTACTGGCACGGGCGCCAGGAATCCCCGAATCTCTCCCCCGGTGAACATAGACGTGTGAATGTTAAGGTAGGCATGTCCGTCCGCCAATCCGTTGGCGAGTACCGCTTCGGCGCCGGCCAGGGTGCCGCCGTTGGCCGTAACGAACGCAGGGTTGAAGCTCGAGGCCAGCGTCAAGTCGAGCGTGTTGTCGTAGGTGCCGCTGGTGACGCCGAGCGGGAAACCCGCGAACGTCGGAGTGGTTGTCGCCACGCCCGCCGTCGGTGTAACTGCCGAAGGTGACACACAGCAGTGAATATGTGAAGCCGTCGTCGTGCCCAGCAGATCCGAGAAAGATACATTTACCCACAATGTGTGAGCAGCTGGGTCGTATTCGACTTTCGCGAAGCCGGTACCCGGCGAAGCGTTCGCCGGAAACTCAGCCGGCCCCGTCAACGTTGCGATGTAGACAATCGAAGCATGCGCACCGACGCAGGGCAGAAGAAACAGCGCAAGGGCAAAAATACCGCCCTGCATGGCTTTAGGTGTCATGGTCCTTTCTCCTTTATATTTATAATTTTGGTAGAACTCACCATTTCCTCTTGGCAGCTCTACTAAACTCAACTCAAATCTTTTTGCGCCGCGCGACGCCGATCAGCCCCAGCAGCCCCGAACCGAACAGCCACACGGCGGCGGGGATGGGGACGGCGGTGGGATGGAGGCTGTCATAACAAAATTCGGTGCCACGATATGTCCCCATTCCACTATTCCGCCGCTACCGATCAAAGGCGGTCCGCCGGTGTATGAATTACTCCAAAGAAAATAGTTGTTGGCTGAGCCGGTGTCGGGGGCAAAAGGTGTAATGAAGGAAAACCCGCTCAAAGTGCTACCCGTTGGCAACGCCTGACCTGCGAACCACTGCCAAAAAACTCCATATTCATTTAGAGGAGCATCGGCGCTACTACCTGAAACTGCCGCGCCCATGGACCATCCGGATGGGGTCGTAAACGAGAGGGAGGGGTTATTAACTCTAGCTTGACTATTATCGACCAGAATAGAAAGTTCTTTGATCGCAGCCGGGCCTGAAGTGTTGTCCAGAGTGTAGCTATACGTATATAAACCGGAATTCGAGTCGAATGAGGCATTTCCGCTTAGTATTGCTGCATTAGCCGAAAGCGGGAAGGCGTTTGCAAATGCCACCAGTGAGATAATGCAAAGTAATCTGGCCAGTCCAGATGGATAATGCCAAGAACAACGGTTACTGTTTTTCATAACGACCCCCTAATGTTTTCCAATTGTTAATTTTTAGTCTTGAAAATCCACAGAATTACCAATGCATGCGTGTTGCTCGGTGTGTCTATCAATCCTCCGTTTCTTTATTCGCGCTGACACGCTTACGCCGCGCCACGCCGATCAGCCCCAGCAGCCCCGAACCGAACAGCCACACGGCGGCGGGGATGGGAACCGCTGACGTATAAAGGTTGGTTTGCGGGATTAGTGCAAAATCGGAAGTCGTGGAACCGGTCCACCATGCCAGGTTCAGCACACCTGCCTCCAGGCGGGTGTAGCCAACCAGGTCAAACTGATACAAGCCCGGCAGCATGGCGATATTGGAATCGAATCCCTTTCTGTCGCGGGCATTGAGTCCGTCCATGCTCATGCTCTGTGATCCATTGGCGCCCGAGATCGTAAATGCAAATCCGTCGTCGTATAACACGCCGAAGTTGTAGTTTCCCGCCGTTGGCACGGAAAGGTAGCCCCAAATGTGTCCCGCATAGTTTTCTTGATTAGGATCTCCGGTGTTGAACAGCGGTGGCATGTTAGCGACACCCCATGTACTGCCCCAGTCATTGTTATACCGATCATTGCCTGCGTTGATGTTGCTCATTACAGCGTCGGCGCTGCGAACGAAACCTGAGTTGCTGGAGGTCATGGTCAGCGCTGTCGCGGCGTCCTGCAGGCTGGATATTCCGCCGAACTGTTGGCTGAATGAGCTTGGCCCTTGCCAGTTATTTTGAACCTGTATCCAATGACTGTTGGCACCGTTCCCATTGGTGAATACGCCGGAGACGACCGGCGTGAGGTTGACCACGGCGGCCGTTGCGGATTGCACAGTCAGTCCGAGCACCAAACAAAGCGGCCACAGAACGGCGTACAGGAGATGTCGTGAAGTCTCGTGGATATACTTATTCATTTTCATCGTGTTTCTTTTCATCGTGTTTTCCATGTTAATTCTGTCAGCAACGGGCCGCGAAAATGGTTATTGCATTTTCCTGTTTCGACGCGACGCCAGGCCCAGCAGACCCGCTAGCCCGGAGCCGAACAGCCACACGGCGGCGGGCACCGGCACGGCGGCGGGCACCGACACTGGATCGAACGATTGATCGAACCAAATGTGATGGATTGTTGACCACTTGGGAAATGCCGGCTTGAATCGAACCCTCGAGAACTTCTCCACTGCCTGCGCCATCACCAAATCCCACCGCCGCCGGCGTGCCGCCGAAACCGAGGGTTCCACCGCTGGCGCCACCAGTTTCCCACTGCATCGTCTTATAGAAAAAGCCAATCGGCCCTTCACCTGCGGGGACGGAATAATCAGGGCCGCGCAGGACGAGCTGGAAACTGTTCAGCTTATCTGCCTGACCATTGTAATAACCCACCTGATCCCAGGTTACGATGATTTCGTTTGGAATATCGTTACGCAGGTACATCAACCCGCTTGCCGTGTTACGTGTATCCACATCGGCAAAAAACGGCGAGATGATCGGCTCGGCCACCCCCTGTGGGCTGGTCGGCGTATATGTTGCAATGCCGTTGGTAAAGCTGATATTTCCGTTGTTATTGGCCCAGAACTGGGTGTAAGGGCTGCCAAAAAAGTTCAGCGTGAACCCGAGGGGAATGGGACCACTGTATCCATCATCGTTGCGTTGTCCGCCAACATTGGCAGCGTTACCACCGCCGGTCATGGTCAGCGGATTCCCGATGCCACCCCCGATGAGATCGGTATAGTAGGAATTCGAAGAGACCAAAGCACTTTGCGAAACAGTGACAACTGCTGCGCAGGCAGACCACGATCCAGCGGCCAGAATCGCCGCGGCCAGAAGTTTCAGCAGTATCCTGCAATTCTTTGTGTAGCGATCCATAAATTCCTCCTGACTGCGTTTTTTATAACGGGCTTGTGCCCTGGTTTTTCTATCCTTCGAGTGTTACTTCCTTTTACTGCAACTTAACGGCGCATATCGATCAGTTGCCGTATATGAAATGCGATGTGCGCTTTGATCTTTTCTCCGGCATCAGCGGGGATTCTTCTTGCCCGCTTTGATCACCCTAAGCACAGGCTGGGGGATTGTTCTTTCGAGAGCGTGTGGCTCAGAAAGTATCGCCACCAGTTCAGCAACGGTGTGGAAGGAGCGCGTCTTGTCCAGGCCGACGGTTTCAATCAGGCCAACGAGGTTCTCCGGGTTTGTGGCATCCCGGCGATACAAACGAACGATGTAACTCTCCATCTGCTCCTCCATTAATAATTATTTGTACTATTTATGGAGGACACAATGCGTGGGTACGACTTACAGATAGCCTACGGATTGAATAAAAAATGAATCATGCTGCGGCGAAACAGGCGCGCCCATAACACAGGTCATGGCAGCGCCTGATAACGCCCCGGGATTTTTAGAACATCAGACTTCTGTCAAACGTCTGCGAATGGTTTCAGTGGCGGGGGAAGGAGTAATGGAGAGGATCAGTGACAAAGTCGTGCGGCACCGACGGTAGACAGCCAGAGCCTCGCTCTTTCTGCCGAGTTGCTGATAACAGACCATCAGGCGCTGATAAAAGATTTCCGCGAGGTCGTCGGTTTCCAGTCCCTTCTGGTAACACTGGATGGCGGCTTCATGCTGTCCGATCTTTTCCCAGTGGCGCGCGACATCGAGAAGGTGCCGCATAAATTTACTGCGCAACCGTTCGCGCACTGAGATGGACCATGGCTCGGGTGTCTCACGTCCCAGAAAATGTCCGTGGTAAAGCGTTAACACCCTGGAAGATATGCTTGCTAACTCATCGGGATTAGGAAGCGGGGATTTCAACAACGTTTCCGCATGACCCACTGCCTGCTCAAATGCCCAGACATCCACCCAGCAATGCTGGTTATCGAGTGTGAGCAGGCCGTTTGACAACACCAGCGCTTTCTCAATGCCGATGAGCTTGCGTAACCGATGCAACGTGATTTCAAAGGCGTTGTATGCCGTATCGCCTTCGGACTCGGGCCACAGCGCCATCCCCAAGCGGTCTGAACCGACCTCACGACCGCCGAGCGCAATCAGCGCCTTGAGTAATTGCAGTGGTCGATGCTGGGCCTTGCGGGCAAAACGAATCGGCTCTATGCCCCTTGCAACTGAAAAGCGTCCAAGGGTGTATATGTGCAGCGGATAATTCCGCTGGTCGTCAGGCGCGGGAGCGCCGATTGATAATTGATGCAGGTCAACCATAATGAAACGCTAATACACGATTTTACTCATTAGTAGCATCCGTGCTAGCTATCATTAACTTGGCTTCCAATGCGATATTTTGACAGCTAATTCATCATAAATTCATAGGCCATGCTGCCCTTTGGGTAGAACTTGCATGGGTCAACTCAAGCTGGCACATGAAGTTAATATATAACCCTATGATATTAAAACAATTACAAGAATCATCGCAGACGAATAGATTATGGTTTAGTTCAAGATTTCACCGCTGTCGCTTGGTCGGAAATCGCCGCCCATGGACCAGGCAGGGGATGTGATGGCTGGCCGAAAAGCCTTCGCGGCTGCCTACGCATTCCAGCAATCAGCCGAACAAGCTCTTGAGTTTGTCCAGTCAGGGATGCTCGCGGGAGTGTGGCGGGGCGAGGGCAAGTATTTTATGCACGGCTTCAAGAAAGTCGGCATGTTCGCCGCGCGCTTCCAATTAACATGCCGGGCAGGGCACCAGTCCGGGAAAAATCGAAAGCTGATAATCTGTCAGGCAAAGCAAATCCAGGTGGTAGCAATATATTTGACGCCTTCTTCCAGGGTAACCGCACGATGGACATGGGTCCAAAATGGCGGGAACAGGACGAGCTTGCCGGCTTCAGGCTTGACCAGCACTTCCTGAATCGGAAATTCCGTCTCGCCGCCAGGCCCTGCGACATCGTTGAGATACCAGATGGCGACGAGCTGACGTTGGCTGAAAGGGCCGGGACCGCCATCCACGTGCCAGTGGTAATACTCGCCCGGAAGATAACGCTGCATGTTGTAGCCGATGTCCTTGAACGAGTTGGCGGCAAAAAACGGGAAACGCCTGGCCGAATTCGTTGAACGCCTTGGCGAGCGATTGAACCAGCGCGGTGTCAATGTCTTTCCAGTCCTGCCGCCCGCTGATGCGCAGGTCGGTGGTCTTCTTGATGCTGCTCTCCTCGGATTGATTCTGGCCGATGCGGCCGGCGTATTGCTGGTCCTTGTTGGTCTCGAAGCGCTGAATCATTTCCCGGCATAGTTCACCCGGGAGTGCATTATTGATCTCGTATATAAAGGACAGCGGTTTGACTTCGTGCATGGGGACGCTCGCGGGGAATGGCGATTTGTAATTGTCGGGTATACTTGATTATCTTAGCGCTCTTCCTGCACGTCAAACCAGCCAATCTATGGCTCTGAAACGGATTATTGCCTCGCTGTTCCACGCCTCGGCGCCGGTCAGCGTTACGGAAAAAATTGTCTCGGCCGCGGCGGCGTTCCTCGGAATTTTTCTGACAGCCCTGTTGAGTTCGGGTCTCGGCGACAAGGCAACCCCGCTCATGATCACTTCCCTGGGTGCGTCGTCGGTGTTGCTGTTCGCCGCGTCACACAGCCCGATGGCCCAGCCGTGGCCTTTCGTCGGCGGTCAATTGATCTCGGCCTTGGTCGGCGTGACATGCTTCAAATTCATTCCCGGCGGATTCGTGGCCGGGTCGCTAGCCGTGGCCCTGGCCATCTTTGCCATGCATTTGTCGAATTGCCTGCATCCACCCGGTGGGGCGACGGCGTTGGCGATGGTAATGGGCGGTCAGGAACTGCATCAGCTGGGTTACAGCATCGTCCTGGCTCCGGTGGGACTCAACGTCGTCATCTTGCTGGTCATCGCGCTTGTGATCAACAACCTGTTTCCGGGACGGCGCTATCCGTTGTTGCCGTCCGCCGGCACCGGGAAAAAGCCGGCGCCATCGTCGCCGGTGGTTGCGAATCGCAGCGCCTTGATGAAGGAGGACATTGAAAGCGCGCTGAAAGACATGAACGCCTATATCGACGTCGCGGAGCAGGATCTGGAGCAGATTTACACGCGGGCGTCGCTGCATTCCATGCGCCGGCGCATGGGCGACGTTTTCTGCCGTGACATCATGACGCGGGACGTGGCCACGGCCGAGTATGGCGACGAGCTGTCGGCGGTGTGGGAGATGATGCGCCAGCGCAAGCTCAAGGGCGTGCCCGTGATCGACCGCGCACGCCGCGTGGTTGGCATTGTCACGATTGTCGATTTTCTGAAACGCGTCGACAAGACGCATCACGCCCATCCGCGTTTCTTTGACCGCCTGCGCGCCTTCATTCGCCGCACGCCGGGGATGACCACGGACAAGCCCGAGGTGGTGGGGGAGATCATGTCGTCGCCGGTCATCACGGCGACGGAAGACATGCATATCGTGTCGCTGATTCCGCTGTTTTCCGAGCACAATATTCATCATGTGCCCATCGTGGACAAGGATCAGCGCGTCGTGGGGATGGTGACGCAGACGGATCTGACGGTGGCGCTGTATCGTTACTGGGCGGCGATGCCTTGAACCTCCGGCGAACGCGCTAGCCGGTCAGCTCATCCAGTCGGCGTTTGTACGCCTGCATTCTTTTTTCGTAGGCTTCCTGTTCCGAATCCAGGGGAGCCGATTCGAGCCATTCCCCGGTACGCAGATCGCGCACGGCGAAGCGATAGCTCTTGCCCACCTGATACACCTTGGTGACATCCTTGCCGGCCTGCTCCATGGCTTCGAGCTTCCCCAGTTTGCGTGACGGCGAAGGAGTGCCGGAAGCCGGCGTTGCGGGAGGTCGGCTGGCGGGTTTATCGTAAATCATTTCCGTGTGGAGCATCTCGCCGCCAGTGTCGATGCGCACACCCGCCACTCCCGGCAGACGCTTGAGAATATAACCGGCCATGAGCATAACCATCGTTTCATTGGCGCCGCTGAGCGAGGTGAGCAGCTTGTTGGCCGCGATCTGGCAGCGTTGCAGCTTGTCGGGATTTTCAATGAACTCGGGACCCATTTGCCAGCCGTGGTCCATGTCGTCATCCAGCTTGCGGAAAAATTCTTCCGCCTCGATAAGCATTGGCGGCGGGACGTCGACGGAGTAGATCCGTTCATCCACGATCACATTGAGCTTCATGGGGTCGAGGCAGCTTTCGGTGGGCAGTTGAGGGGCGATTCCGGCTCCGGTTCCAGCAGGTTTTCGATGGCCGTAGCGGCCTGCTCTCCGTTTTCTCTGTATAGGTTCATGATGGCGTGCGCGGTTTCGAGCCAGCGGCGTTGCCCGGACTCAACCATCACGCTCAGCGCCTGGCGATCTCCTGCCGTTGCCCAGCGGCGATAAGCCTCGAGTGCCTCGGGGTAAAGATGCTTGCGCATGCCGGTGAAGTTGGCGAAATAGAAATGCAACGAGGCGGTGTTGTTCGATGCCAGCAGACCGGGCAGGGTGGACAGGCAATCCGCCAGAATATCGCGCACCGCGCGGACCATGATCTCCGCCTTGGATCGCGAGAACGTAGCGAGCATTTTCTGCCAGTCCGGCCCCAGCTTCTCGCCGGCCAGGCCTTCGCCGAGTTCGTGCAGGATCATCGCCTCGGTTTCATTCTCGGTCATGCGCTCCAGCGCTGAATTCATGTCGATCTCGAACGCATAACAAGCCAGCGCGCGTTCCATGGTCTCGTTCTTGCGGTTCCAGCGCCATTCCTCGATTTTCTCCCACAGAAAACGCCGCACCGATTCCTGGCGGACGTAAATAGTTTTGCCTTGCAACATGGCCGGCGGCGCTTCCAGGTCGCGGGCGTATTCGCAGGAGGAGATGTAAACCGTGTACCCGGCGCGCTGTTCCTTTTTGAGGAGCGTGCCGAGAAAGAAATGCGGTTTGGAGAAACGGCCATAACCGCCGCTGTAAACATAACCTTGCGGGATCAGCTCACGGTTGACGGTCTCCGCATCGAAGGGGTCCAGTGTGCGCCCGTCCAGCGGAAGCGATTCGAACGAGCTGGATTCGAGATCGGACCACATGCCCTCGCGTTCCTGGAGCCACTCACCGACCTCGTCTTTCGGCAGGTTGTGCGCGAACGGGATGTCGTGTTCCCAGCGGTAAAACTCGCGCATTTTCAGAAGAAAAATGCAGAGCGTGAAGTCGCCCGCATGACGCGCATCCGAGATGTGACAGTTTTTCTGAACCGTGTTGACCAGTTGACCGAGATTCAGCATGGCATGATGTTCTGAAGGTTGTTTTAAAGTATATGTCCGCCTGGCATCCGGAAACCAGCCGTGACTGTATTTGATGGGGTCATGTCAGATTGTTTTTACGCGATTTTCCACCCGCATCGCGCCGATAGCCTGAATATTATCCGTGATAAGCATGTAAAAATAAGGGGATTGGCTAACCGATGATTTTATTCTTGAAAACCCGGCTTCAATGAGTAATATATGCGCCGCTTTACCGCCGTTCCCATGCCAAGAATTCATTCAGGAGTGCGTTTCATGACCAACAAGACGTATTACGAGACCATCAGCGCCATGGAAAAGAAAGGCGTTGACAAGGAATACATCAACGGTTGGGCGTGCGGTTTTCTGCACAACCCCAAGCGCGAAGAGCAGCGTCTGAACGACGCCTACAATACCGGTTATGACGACGGTCACGCAGGCAAAACCGACGGTTTCACCGCTTTCGCCAAGAAGTAGTCGCGCTGCGATCAAGGGCCGTGCCTGGCACGGCCTTTTTGTTTACGAATTTCGCTGAGCCATCTCGTACCATTTCCGGGCCTCGGCTTCGTCTTTCTCCACACCGATTCCCTGCTCATAAAGCATCCCGAGGGTCATCTGTGATCCGGCCAAGCCCTGGTCGGCGGCACGACGGAACCATTCCGCAGCCAGTTTTTCATTTTTCGGAACACATTCGCCCTGCATGTACATGAATCCGAGGCCGTGCTGGGCCAGGGAATTTCCCTGCTCAGCCGCGGCGTGCATCCATTTATGCGCCATCATTTCATTGCGCACGTGTCCGAGGCCGTTCTGATACATCACGGCAAGACGGTACTGGGCCTGGTCATTGCCGGTTTCGGCCAGTGGTGAAAGAAATTTGAACGCCTTGGCAAATTCCTTGGCCTCGAAGGCGGCAATGCCGCTTACCAGGTTCATATCGGATTCAGACATGGGTTACTCCATAAATCGTGACTTGCCGGCATTTTGCCAGAGACTCGCGTCGGGAGCGATGCATAAAACCCAAGTGTGAACGATCAATCGCGCCGTGACTCCGCAAGGAAGTAAAACTTCAATATAATGCACGCCATGGCAATACCGCTGAAAACCAAATTTCGCAAAAAAGGCCCCAAGACCCTGGAGGATCGTGCCAGTGTCGTGGCCACGAATATCTGGCGGATTGCGCAGGAAGCCGTGCGCCACATGGAAAAGGAAGGCTACCCGTTGGGCGGTGACCGCCAGGTGACGTCCGTCATCACCGAGATCATCGCGTTTCTGGTCCAGTGCGCCGACAGGATCGTATACGGTCAGCTGAACGAAGAGGAGCGGGGCCGTTTCATTAATGCCTTGGGCAAGCATCTGGCACGAATTACCTCCGTCAATCTCGAGGAATTTGTCGGCCCCGGCGCCTATGCCGGCGATTTCATCAACACCTTGAATGCCCGTTTCGCCGACTATTCGGAGACTCGAGTTCAACGGCCGCCAACCGAGTTACAGCGTGCTGCGCTACCTGGGAGAAAAGGTTTCCCGGGCCATGGAGGCCACGGACAGCAAATGGGTGCTGGAGCAGGTGGTGGACGTGGAGACGCCTGAATTGATCAAGGCGATAAAGAAAGTCGTGGGCGAAGTTCTCGGCGTGCAGGTTTCCTAGACTTTTTTAGCCTAAACAAGTATCTTAATAAAAATTCATAACAGACTGATTTTTGTAATCAAAGTTTATAAATTTTTTATACTTCGGTTGCCCGGGCGATGGAAGACCTAAATCCGCTTGTTCAACAAACTCCGCGACCTCCAGGACCGTTCCCAGGTCTTACGGGGGTATCTTTGACTTTGATTCCAAGCAGCATCGTCTGACCGAAGTCCAGCGCGAACTCGAGCAACCCGACATCTGGAGCAATCCCCAGCGCGCCCAGGAACTGGGGCGTGAGCGTGCGCGCCTGGAAACCGAGGTGGGCACACTGACCCGTCTTGCCACCGAGCTTGCCGAGGCCCATGAACTGTTGGGTCTCGCCAAGGAGGAAAATGACGCGGATGTGGTGAAGTCCGTGTCCGGCGATCTGGGACGTCTGGAAAAGCAGTTGGGCGATCTTGAATTTCAGCGCATGTTCTCGGGTGAAATGGACGCGAACAACGCGTTCATGGATATTCAGTCGGGTTCCGGTGGCACCGAGGCCCAGGATTGGGCCAATATGCTGTTGCGCATGTACCTCATGTGGGGCGACAAGCACGGCTTTAAAACCGAGATTCTGGAAATTTCCGAGGGCGAAGTGGCCGGGATCAAGAGCGCCACGGTCAAGTTCACCGGCCCTTATGCTTACGGCTACCTGCGCACCGAATCCGGGGTGCATCGCCTGGTGCGCAAGTCTCCTTTCGACTCGGGAAATCGCCGGCATACCTCATTTGCCTCGGTTTTTGCCTATCCCGAGGTGGACGAAAACATCGAAGTCGAAATCAACCCGGCGGATCTGCGCGTGGATACCTACCGGGCCAGCGGTGCCGGCGGTCAGCACGTCAACCGGACCGATTCCGCGATTCGCATTACGCATAATCCGACCGGGATTGTGGTTCAATGCCAATCGGATCGTTCCCAGCATCGCAACCGGGCCTCGGCCATGGCGATGCTGAAATCCCGGCTGTTCGAGCGCGAACTGCAGGCGCGGAACAAGGAAAAGCAGAAGCTGGAGGATAGTAAATCCGATATCGAGTGGGGTCACCAGATCCGGTCCTATGTGTTGGACCAGTCGCGAATCAAGGATCTGCGAACCGGGGTAGAGACAGGCAACCCGCAAGCGGTGCTGGATGGCGACCTCGACAAATTTATCGACGCCAGTCTCAAGAGTGGCCTCGTTAATAATTAATGTTATTTATCGTATAAATACTATAACTAGCTAATTATTATATAAAATGATTGACGAAAAAGACGAGAACGAACAGATCGCCCTGCGCCGTCAGAAACTCGCTGAACTGCGCCAGCAGGGCAACGCGTTTCCCAATGACTTCCGCCGCAACGTCGTGGCCGGCGAGCTGCATGCCGAGTACGGCGAGAAGGACCCGGCCGAGATCGAGACCCGCAATGTGCGGGTCAAGGTGGCGGGGCGGATGATGACCCGCCGGGTCATGGGCAAGGCCAGCTTTGCGCACCTGCAGGACATGTCGGGGTTGATCCAGGTCTATGTCACGCGCGACGCCGTGGGCGAGGCGCGCTACGAGGACTTCAAGAAGTGGGACATCGGCGACATCGTCGGCGCCGAAGGAACGCTGTTCAAGACCAAGACCGGGGAGCTGTCGGTCAAGGTGGACGACATCCGCCTGCTGGCGAAGTCGTTGCGGCCGCTGCCCGAGAAATATCACGGCCTGACGGACACCGAAACCAAGTACCGCCAGCGTTATCTCGACCTTATTATGAGCGAGGTGGCGCGCAATACCTTTCGGACCCGCACCGCCATTGTCCGTTATATCCGCCGCTTCCTCGACGAACGCGGGTTCCTCGAGGTCGAAACGCCGATGATGCAGGTGATCCCGGGCGGCGCCGCGGCGCGTCCGTTCGTGACCCATCACCACGCGCTCGACATGAGCCTGTTCCTGCGCGTGGCGCCGGAACTGTATCTCAAGCGCCTGATCGTCGGCGGTTTCGAGAAGGTCTACGAGATCAACCGCAACTTCCGCAACGAGGGGCTGTCGACGCGGCATAACCCCGAATTCACCATGCTCGAGTTCTATCAGGCCTACGCCGATTACCACGACCTGATGAACCTGACGGAGGAAATGCTGCGCGGCCTCGCACAGATCGTGCTTGGCACCGAGACGATCACCTATCAGGGCGACCAATACGATTTCAGCAAGCGCTTCCGCCGCATGACGCTCAGGGAATCGGTGCTCCATTTCAATCCCGACATCCGCGAAGCCGATCTCGACTCCGTTGAAGCGCTGCGCGCGATCGCCGGCCGGCTTCAGTTGCCGGTGAAGAACACCTACGGCACCGGCAAACTGCAACTCGAGATCTTCGAAAAGACGGTGGAGTCCAAGCTCAAGGACCCGACTTTCATTACCTCCTATCCGACCGAGGTCTCGCCGCTGGCGCGACGCAATGACAAGGATCCGAGCATCACCGATCGCTTCGAATTATTTGTCGGCGGACGCGAGATCGCGAACGGCTTCTCCGAGCTGAACGATGCCGAGGACCAGGCCGAACGTTTCCGCAAGCAGGTGCAAGAGAAGGAAGCCGGCGACGAGGAGGCCATGCATTTCGACGAGGACTACATCCGCGCCCTCGAACATGGCATGCCGCCGACGGCGGGCGAGGGCATCGGCATCGATCGTCTCGTGATGCTGTTCACCGACTCGGCTTCGATCCGCGACGTGCTGTTGTTCCCGCACATGCGACCGGAAAAGTAATTCCACAGGATTAGACTAGGATTGTGTAACCGCCAGGACGCCAGGGTCGCCAGGAAATATTTAACCTACAAAGAACGATTAATCCTGGCGTTCCTGGCATCCTGGCGGTTCAATTCACTGTCTAATTTGTTAATCCTGTCGATTCCCGATGTCTGATCTTCCGCCCGCTATTTTCCTCATGGGTCCCACGGCCGCGGGGAAGACCGCGCTCGCTCTGGCGCTGCACGATACGCTGCCGGTGGAAATCATCAGCGTCGATTCCTCGCAGGTCTATCGCGGCATGGATATCGGCACGGCGAAACCCACCCGCGATGAACTGGCGCGCGCGCCACATCGTTTGATCGATATCCGCGATCCGCGCCAGCCTACTCTGCAGCCGATTTTTGCGCGGATGCCCTGGGTGAGATGCAGGCCATTACGCGGGCGGGAAAGATTCCACTGCTGGTCGGCGGCACGATGTTTTATTTCCGCGCGCTGGAATTCGGGCTTTCCGACCTGCCTTCCGCCGATCCCGATGTTCGTGCGCGTCTTGGCGACGAGGCCGCCACGCATGGCTGGTCCGCCCTGCACCGGCGCCTGCAGGAAATTGACCCCGTCTCCGCGGCGCGGATTCATCCGAATGACGCGCAGCGTATCCAGCGTGCCCTGGAAATTCATGAACTCACGGGACAGCCGCCGAGCGCGCTGGGCGCGGAAAAACGAGGCCATTCATTCCCCTACCGCGTGACGAAAATTGCGCTCTGGCCGCAGGACAGAACTCTGCTGCACCGGCGTATCGCGAGTCGTTTTCTTGCCATGCTGGAGCGAGGTTTTGTCGATGAAGTGGAACAATTGACCCGTTTGGACGGTCTCAGTTTGACCATGCCGTCCATGCGCGCTGTTGGTTATCGGCAAATCTGGGAATACTTGATTAAAAAAGTCAACTATAGTGAAATGACAGAGCAGGCTATCGCCGCCACGCGCCAGTTTGCCAAGCGCCAGATCACCTGGCTGCGCAGTTACCCGGGAGTCCGCGCGTTCGACAGCGCCGATACGCTGCCGGAGAAGGAATGTCTGGAGTATTTACGGCAAACGGCACGTCTAAAATAAAACTTGGTCTGGGGTTATACTATATGTATCCCTTCCGGCCAGGGATAAGGCCCGGTTTTTCAAAGAACCAAAGAATAGCCGGAAAGCATCAAGACATAAGAACAGGAGAACTGTCATGAGTCAGCAAAAAGGGCAAGCCTTACAAGACCCTTTTCTCAATACCTTGCGCAAAGAGCATGTTCCGGTATCCATCTTTCTGGTCAACGGCATCAAGCTGCAGGGACAGATCGAATCATTCGATCAGTTCGTGGTATTGCTCAAGAATTCCGTGAGCCAGATGATCTACAAGCATGCCATCTCCACGGTGGTGCCCAGCCGCCCGGTGAAGTTTCACATCGAAGGCGCTGACGACGCCGACACCAAAGGCCCTGGCAACGAATAATTCTTCGCTGAAGTCCGCCACAGGCACACGCCGGCGTGAGCGCGCGCTGCTCGTGCAGTTGCGCCTTTCGGGGCGCATCGAACAGGAAGAACTCGATGAGCTGCGGCTGCTCGCGGAATCCGCCGGTGCGGAAGTCTGTGGCGCCATTACGGGCAGCCGGCAAGTGCCGGATGCGGCCACGTTCATCGGCAAGGGCAAGGCCGAGGAGGTGCGGGATGCCGTGGTGCGCGAACATGCCGACCTCGTGCTGGTCAATCACGAACTGTCTCCCGCCCAGGAGCGCAATCTCGAAAAGATCACCAGCTGCCGCGTGCTGGACCGCACCGGCCTGATTCTCGATATTTTTGCCCAGCGCGCCCGGTCCGCCGAAGGCAAGCTGCAGGTGGAACTGGCCCAGCTCGAGCATCTGTCCACGCGCCTGGTGCGCGGCTGGACCCATCTGGAGCGGCAAAAGGGCGGTATCGGCCTGCGTGGTCCCGGCGAAACCCAGCTGGAGGTGGACCGGCGCCAGATCCGCGAACGCATCAAGAAACTCAACGATCGCCTGAAGCAGGTTAACGTTCAGCGTCGCAGCCGCCGCAAATCGCGCCACAAGGTTCCGATCCCGACGGTATCGTTTGTCGGCTATACCAATGCCGGCAAATCCTCGCTGTTCAACCAACTGACCGCGTCTTCGGTTTACGCGGCCGATCAGCTGTTCGCGACCCTCGACCCCACGATGCGCCGGCTCGATCTGCCCGGGAAGTCGGCGATTATTCTGGCGGATACGGTGGGATTCATCCGCCACTTGCCGCACGACCTGGTCGAGGCGTTCAAATCCACCCTGGAAGAAGTGGCCGGGGCGGATTTGCTGCTGCATGTGGTGGACTCGGCCAATCCCGAACGTCTCGATCAGATGCAGCAGGTGAGCAAAGTGCTTGCCGAAATCGATGCGCTTTCCATCCCCCAGATCGCGGTATTCAACAAGATCGATCTGACAGGCGAAGCGCCACGATTCGAACGCGATGCCTACGGGCACATTTCGCGTGTTTGGGTTTCCGCCCGGACCGGCGAAGGCATGGATCTGTTGCGCGAGGTATTGGCGGAACACTTCCGCCAGCATCGTCAGCGTTACTGTTTGCAACTGCCGCCGGAGGCCGGTCGCTTGCGGGCCCTGCTGCATGAGCGATTCGATGTCGTCAGCGAGATCGCGCTGGAATCCGGAGGCTGGCAGGTGGCGTTGTCGCTCGAGCCTGCCCAGTTCGCTTGGTTACGGCAGAGTGGTGATTTTCGCGAAACCTATCTGCTCGCTGAAACGGAATCTGTCCTTGCTCCCACCGGGTCCTGACCCTAAAATGCGGCTCTTTGCCGTGATTTAGGGTATTTCGAAGGAGTAATCAAAGTGGCATGGAATGAACCCGGCAAGCCCGGGGATAAAGATCCGTGGGGCCAGCGCCGCAAGCCGGGCGCCGGCGGGCCGGACCTCGACCGCATTGTCAGGGACATCCAGCAGAAGTTAGCCGGCCTGTTCGGCGGTGGAAGTGGCGGCGGCAGTAGTGGCGGTGGCGGGATGCGTACCAGCGGTATTGGGCTTGGCCTGATCGTCGCGGTCGCGCTGTTCATCTGGCTTGTCACCGGTTTCTACGTCGTCAATCAGGGTGAGCGTGGCGTGGTCCTGCGTTTCGGCAAGAAGGCGGAGATCACCGAAGCCGGTCTGCGCTGGCACCTGCCGTTCCCCATCGAGAAGGTGGAGAAGGTCAACGTCGAAAAAGTCTCCACGATCGAAATCGGATACCGCAGCAACCGCAGCGGCGGTGGCAAGAGCAAGGTGCCGAAAGAGGCGCTGATGCTGACCCAGGATGAAAACATCATCGATATCGAGTTCGCGGTGCAGTACAAGATCAAGGACGCGGCCGACTACCTGTTCAACGTCCGCGATCCCGAAACCACGATCGTGCAGGCCACGGAATCCGCGGTGCGCGAGGTGGTGGGCAAGAGCACTCTCGATTTTGCTCTGACCGAGGGACGGGATCAGGTGGCGCGCAGCTCGCGCGAACTTCTGCAGACCATCCTCGACAGGTACAAGACGGGCGTACATATCGTGACCGTCGAAACCCAAAAAGCGCAACCGCCGGAGGAAGTGAAACCGGCGTTTGACGACGCCGTCAAGGCTCGCGAAGACGAGCAGCGCCTGAAGAATGAGGCGGAGGCCTATGCCAATGACGTGATTCCACGTGCTCGCGGCGCAGCCGCCCGCTATCTGCAGGAGGCCGAAGGCTACAAGGCGAGCGTGATCTCGCGGGCCGAAGGCGATGCGCGCCGGTTTACTCAGATTGCCAGTGAATATGTGAAAGCGCCGGCGGTGACGCGCGAACGTCTGTACATCGAGATGATGGAGCAGGTGTTGTCCAACACCACCAAGATTTTTATCGACCAGAAAGCCGGGAACAACCTGATTTATCTACCGCTCGATAAGATGATACCGATGGGCGAACATGCGCCCGGCGGTTGCGCCGACCGGCGGAGACAGGCATGGCACCCAGCCCGGCGTTTAAGAGCGGCTCTTCGAGCCGTACCCGCACTGATTTACGGAAGCGGACAGAATGAACCAGTCCAAGCTTATTGCGCTGTTGGGAATCGTCCTGCTGGTCGCGATCACGGTACGTTCCACCTTTTATATGGTGGACGAGCGCGAGAAAGTCATTATCGTTCGTTTCGGTCAGGTGCTGCGTTATGACGAAGCTCCAGGCTTGCATGTCAAAACGCCGTTTCTGGATGAAGCGCGTTTCTTCGATTCGCGCACTTTTGACCCTGGATGCGGAGCCACAACCGTTTCTCACCAAGGAAAAGAAATACGTGGTGGTGGATTCCTTCGCCAAATGGCGCATTCAGGACGCGCTCAAGTATTATCTGACGGTGGGCGGGCAGGAAGTGGATGCGCGTCGGCGGCTCGAGCAGGTCGTCAACAGCAGTCTGCGTGATGAATTCGGCAAGCGCACGGTGCACGACGTGATTTCCACCGATCGGCACAAGATCATGGAGATCCTCACGGCCTATACCGACAAGGAAGCACGAAAATTCGGTATCGAGGTCAATGACGTGCGTATCCAGCGCGTGGATTTGCCGGACGAGGTCAGTCAGTCGGTCTATCAGCGCATGAAGGCGGAACGCTCGCGCATCGCGAATGAATTGCGCGCGCAGGGCGCGGAGGCCGCGGAAAAAATTCGCGCCGATTCCGAGCGTCAACGCGAGGTGCTGCTGGCCCAGGCTTACGGCAAGGCCGAGCGAACCCGTGGCGAGGGCGACGCCAAGGCGACCGAGATATACGGCGCGGCTTACGGCCGCGCGCCGGAATTCTATTCGCTGTACCGCAGTCTCACTGCCTACAAGGAAAGCTTCCGGAAAAAAGACGACATCATGATCGTGGATCCGAGCTCGGATTTCTTCAAATACATGAAGAAACCCACTCGGTAATCACCCTTGGCCGACTTTGGCTATGTGGCATGACTTGTGGATCGCGCTGGCATTGCTGCTGATCGTGGAGGGGGTTTTTCCTTTTCTCAGCCCGGACGGGCTGCGCAAGATGCTTGTCGCGATGCATCAGCTGAGCGACTCGCAATTGCGGTTCGCGGGGCTCACCAGCATGTTGCTCGGCGTGGTGTTGCTGTACATCATTAACCGCTAATAACATAAGCATTTCCTGTTTACGATCACTCATATGCCTACCAAAGACCGCTGGCTGCTGCCTGATGGCGTTGAAGAGATACTGCCTGCCGAAGCCCGGCGCGCGGAGGCTATGCGCCGGGGCCTGCTCGATCTGTTCGAGAGGTGGGGCTACGAGCTCGTGATGCCGCCGCTCATCGAATACCTGGAATCGCTGCTGGTCGGCGCCGGCACCGAGTTCGATCTCCAGACATTCAAGGTAACGGATCAGCTGACCGGGCGACTCATGGGCATGCGCCCGGACATGACGCCGCAGGCGGCGCGCATCGACGCGCACTATCTCAAGCGCACTGCCCCCGTCCGCCTGTGCTATACCGGTTCGGTGCTGCGCACCTGTCCCGACGAGTTTGGTGGATCGCGCGAACCCTTGCAGTTCGGCGCGGAGCTGTTCGGTTACGCCGGTTCTCAGGCCGACGCCGAAATCCTGAGCCTGATGATCGCGGCGTTGCGGCTGGCGGATATTCGCGAGGCGCACATCGATCTGGGTCATGTCGGGGTGTTTCGCGGTCTGGCGGCGCAGGCAAATCTGGGCGCGGAGCGTGAAAAAGATTTGTTCGATGCGTTGCAGCGCAAGGCGCGCAACGAAGTCGATGCGCTGCTCGCCGGCAGCGACGCTGCCGCCGCACCGAAGCGCATGATCGCCGGTTTGCTGGATCTTTGCGGCGGTCACGAGGTACTGGCGCGCGCCCGCGAACAGTTGCGCGGAGCCCCGGAACAGGTGATTCGCGCGCTGGACGAGCTCGAAGCAACAGTCAATCTGGCAATGCAGCGGCCTGACGCACCGGCATTCTATTTCGATCTCGCGGAACTCTCCGGTTATCACTACTACACCGGCGTGGTGTTTTCGGCTTTTGTGCCGGGCCACGGACGCGCGATCGCACGCGGCGGACGTTATGACGGCATCGGACGTACGTTCGGGCGCGAACGCGCCGCCACCGGGTTCGGCGCGGACTTGCGGCAATGGCTGCGGCTCACGGCGACACCGACGGCTGCGCTGGCCGGGATTCTCGCGCCCGATGGCGGTGACGCGACTTTGCAGGCGGAAGTGACGCGGCTGCGCGCCGAAGGCAGGCGCGTGGTGATGCGTCTGGCGGGCGACTCGTCTCCTGCGTCTGACTTTGGTTGCGATCAGGAACTCGTCAACAAAAACGGCCGCTGGGTCGTTCAACCTGTCAAATAACGAAATCGGAAATCATGGCTAAGAACGTTGTGGTGGTCGGCACCCAGTGGGGTGACGAAGGCAAGGGGAAAATCGTCGATCTGCTGACTGACCGTGCCCACGCCGTCGTGCGCTTCCAGGGCGGACATAATGCCGGGCACACGCTCGTCATCAACGGCAAGAAGACGGTGCTGCATCTCATCCCCTCGGGCGTGTTGCGCGATGGTGTCATGTGCCTCATCGGCAACGGCGTGGTGCTTTCCGTCGCCGCGCTGTTCGAGGAAATCGAGGAACTGCGGCGCGGCGGCGTGGACGCCATGCAGCGACTGCGCGTCAGCGAATCCTGCCCGCTGATCCTGCCGCATCACGTGGCGCTGGATCACGCGCGCGAGAAGGCGCGCGGCAAGGCGGCGATCGGCACCACCGGGCGCGGCATCGGTCCGGCCTACGAGGACAAGGTTTCACGCCGCGGCCTGCGCGTGGGCGACATGATGGATACCAAAACCTTCGGCGACAAGCTCAAAAGCGTGATGGAATACCACAATTACGCGCTCAAGAATTATTTCAAATACGATACCGTCGATTTCCAGAAGACGCTGGACGAATGTCTCGGGCTTGTTGAGCGGCTGCGTCCCATGGTGGCGGATATCCCCGAGCTGCTGCATCAGTACGGGCGCGAAGGCAAGCGCGTGATGTTCGAGGGCGCGCAGGGCGCGTTGCTGGATATCGATCATGGGACCTATCCTTTTGTCACGTCCTCCAATACCTGTGCCGGCGCCGCCGCCACCGGCAGCGGCGTCGGGCCGGGACGGCTCGATTATGTGCTGGGCATCACCAAGGCCTATACCACGCGCGTCGGCGCGGGCCCGTTCCCGACCGAGCTCAACGACGGCATCGGTGACCGCTTGGGCGAACGCGGCAAGGAATTCGGCGCGACCACGGGGCGCAAGCGCCGCTGCGGCTGGTACGACGCCGTGATCATGCGCCGCTCAAACCAGCTGAACGGGGTCACCGGTCTGTGCGTGACCAAGCTCGACGTGCTGGATGGACTAGACGTGATCCGCGTGTGTACTGCGTATCGCCACGAAGGCAAGCTGAGAACAACGCCGCCGAGCGGCGCCGACGCACTTTCAAAATGCGAGCCGGTTTACGAGGAAATGCCGGGCTGGACGGAATCCACGCTGGGCGTAAGGAGTTTTGACAAGTTACCGGCTAATGCGCAGAAATATCTGAAGAAACTCGAGGAACTCACCGAAGCGCGCATTGACCTTATCTCCACCGGCGCCGAGCGCGATGACACGATCATCCTGCGGCATCCGTTTGAATAAGGGATGTCGCTTCAGGAAGGTTTCCACTAACAGGCCTGTGGGCCGGCCTGTAAGGCAGATATACCGGCGTGGGTGACAGCGCGAACAATCGTGACATTTTCTTGTCCAAAAACAACAGAGGACAGGAACAGCCAATGTCCGGGCTGATCATTTATACGATATACATATGCGAATAACAGGAATGTCCACCGTCCGCATCGCAGGATTATTGTCGCTGATCCTGTTGTCCTCGTGCGCCTCCACCGTGCGTTTCGAGCAGATGATGGATGGATATGTCGGCGCGCCCATCGCCGATGTCCAGCGTGTGTTTGGCTATAACTACATCGAGCGAAAACTCACGGATGGCCAGCGCGTGTATACGTGGGCCTGGCAGGAGAAGGGGGTGTTCCCCGGCTACGAAACACCTACCACCATCCAAACCTTCACCTCCGACAAAGGCCAGCATGTCATCGTCATCCCCGGGACCTATTTTCCACAGACACCGTACGAGACAAATTGTGAATTCAGTTTTATCGTTGATGCCTCGGACAAGGTGGTGTCATGGCGCGCCCATGGCAACGGCTGTGCCGGCTTCTACGGGCCAAAAGTCCTGGGGCCGGGCGGTAAATCAAACCCGTGATCCCCATCAAAATTGAGAAGCAAGAGGCGGGGCGTGATAAACTGCGTGCCGCACGCAGGGTGCGGCGTTAGGAAGGGGAAAATCTGACTGCTGAATTTTCAGGAACTGACGCCGGTTCGTGAAAACTTATCAGCGTCATGAATAAATCTGGTACCGAGGAGAGGACTTGAACCTCCACGAGCTTGCGCCCGCTAGCACCTGAAGCTAGTGCGTCTACCAATTCCGCCACCTCGGCATGGACTCCGTCAATCATACGGGAGCCGGCAAGACGGCGCACTCTACCGAGAGATAAATTTTATGTCAACGCGAAAGCCGAAAAAACCGTTCCAGGACCCCATGGTGGAACGGGAAAAACAAAAATACGAGTTTCCCGTGCCCAGCCGCGAGGCCATTCTGGCGCTGCTGGCCGAGCACAACGAACCCCTGCCGTTTCAAACGCTGGCGGCCGAGCTGGGCGTCAAGGACGAGCGCGATGAAGACGCGTTCTTGCGCCGTTTGCGCGCCATGGAGCGCGACGGCCAGATCCTGAAGAACCGCCGCGATCTCTACGGCATCGCCCGCAAGATGGACATGGTCTGCGGGCGCGTCACCGGACATCCCGACGGCTTCGGGTTCCTGATTCCCGAGGAGGAAGGCGAGGACGTGTTTCTTCCTCCACGCGAAATGCGCCAGGCGATGCACGGTGACCGCGTGATGGCGCGCGTCACCGGCGTGGACCAGCGCGGACGGCGCGAGGGCGTGATAGTCGAAGTGCTCGAGCGGGCGCACAAAACCATCGTTGGCCGGTATGACGCGCGCGATGGCATGGGATTCGTGGTGCCGGGCGACAAACGCATCGCGCAGGACATCGTCATTCAACGCGGCGACGAGGGCGGTGCGCGGGAAGGCCAGATCGTGGCCGCGGAAATCACGTCACTGCCCACGCGTCACCGCGCCCCGGCCGGGCGCATCGTCGAGGTGCTGGGCGATCACATGGCGCCGGGCATGGAAATCGAGGTGGCGGTCCGGTCGCATGACATTCCCCACGTCTGGCCGGACGCCGTGACGCGCGAGGCGGAACAGTTCGCGCCCGAGGTGCCGGCGCAGGCCGCGCAGGGACGCTTCGATCTGCGCGACATACCGCTCGTGACCATCGATGGCGAGGACGCGCGCGATTTCGACGACGCCGTGTTTGCCGAGCACACGGGAGACACCTGGCGGCTGATCGTGGCGATCGCCGACGTGTCTTATTACGTCAAGCCCGGCGCGGCGCTGGACCGCGAGGCCTACGCGCGCGGCAACTCGGTTTATTTCCCGCAGCATGTCATTCCGATGCTGCCGGAGGCGCTGTCCAACGGCCTGTGCTCGATCAATCCGCACGTGGATCGCTTGTGCATGGCCTGCGAGATGGAGATCGACGGCAGCGGCAAGATACTCAAATACCGGTTTCTGGAAGCGGTCATGCGTTCGCGCGCGCGCCTCACCTACACCAAAGTGGCGGCCATGCTGGTGGATAAAGATGCCGCGCTGCGGCGCGAGTACGCCGACGTCGTGCCGCACCTGGAAACGCTGTACGGCCTTTACCATATCCTGCACGCCGCGCGCATGAAGCGCGGCGCGGTGGATTTCGAACTGCCGGAGACGCGCATCCTGTTCGACGAGAACCGCAAGATCAAGCGCATTATTCCCTTGCAGCGCAATGACGCGCACCGCCTGATCGAGGAGTGCATGCTCGCGGCCAATGTCTGCGCCGCGGAAATCCTGCGGAAAAACAAGGTCCCGGCGCCGTATCGCATTCACGAAGGGCCGACGGCGGAAAAGCTGAACGATCTGCGTGAGTTCCTGACCGAGATGGGGCTCTCCCTCGGCGGCGGCGACAAGCCGCAGGCGCAGCATTATTCCAAGCTCATCAAGGCGGTGGAGCAGCGCTCCGACTCGCGCCTGATCCAGACCGTGTTGCTGCGGTCGCTGAGCCAGGCGGTGTACAGCCCGGACAACATCGGCCATTTCGCGCTCGGCTATCCGAACTACACGCACTTCACCTCGCCGATCCGCCGTTACCCGGACCTGCTGGTGCACCGCGCGATCAAGGACATCATCGCGCGCCGTCCCACGGGCATGACGCCGGAGCTGGCCAAGCAGCAGGGCGAGCACTGTTCGCTCACCGAGCGCCGCGCCGACGAGGCCACGCGCGAAGTCGTCCGCTGGCTCAAGGCGGTGTACATGATGGACAAGATCGGCGAGGAATTCGACGGCATCATCAGCGGCGTCACGAACTTCGGGATTTTCGTCGAGCTGGTGGAAGTCTACGTGGACGGCCTGGTGCACATCACGGCGCTCGGCAACGATTACTATCATTTCGACGCGGCGCATCACCGCCTGATGGGCGAGCGCACGAAACAAACCTATCGTCTCGGCGACAAGTTGCGCGTACGCGTGGTGCGCGTGGACCTGGACGAGGCCAAACTCGATTTTGAGATCGCCGGTTCACCCCCCGCCGGCAAGCGCGCTACGGGCGCCAAGCGCCGTCCCGCCGAAGGCAAGCGTGAAACCAAGCGCGAAGGCAAGCCATCGCGAAAACCCCGGGGCAAGCGCCGCCGCTGACATGGAGGCGCGTAAAGTTAGAAAACTCCTTCTCCCTCCGGGAGAAGGTTGGGATGAGGGGGATATAATCTATCCCCTCACCCTGTCCCTCTCCCGGGGGAGAGGGAATTTCATGGAGGATCCGTGGAGGAAATTACATCTGCGGCCTGCACGCGGTGCTCGCCGCGTTGAAGAACAATCCGCAGACAGTCGAGGAAATCTGGGTCAGTGACGCGCGCGAGGACAAGCGCGTGTCCTCGGTGATGCAGGCGGCACATGATGCTCACGTAAAGATTCACAAATCCCCACGCCCCGCGCTCGACCGCATGGTGGACGGCATGCGGCACCAGGGCGTGGTGGCGCGGCTGCGCGAAGCGCCGGTGCGCAAGGAACAGGACCTCGAGACTTTTCTTTCACGACTGCCGGACATGCCGCTGTTGCTGGTGCTCGACGGCGTGCAGGACCCGCACAATCTCGGCGCCTGCCTGCGCTCCGCCGATGCCGCCGGCGTGCACGCGGTGATCGTGCCGCGCGAGCACAGCGCGCCGCTGAGCGCCGTCGCCCGGCGTGCCGCGAGCGGAGCGGTGGAATCCATTCCGGTGTTTCAGGTGGTGAATCTGGCGCGCACCCTGCGCGCGCTGAAAGAGGCCGGTATCTGGCTCGCGGGCGCCAGCCAGGACGCCGACACCGATATCTTCCACTCCGACCTGCGCCGGCCGCTGGCGCTGGTATTGGGCGGGGAGGGCAAGGGCCTGCGGCGGTTGACGCAGGAAGAATGCGACATGCTGGTGCGCATCCCCATGGCCGGGAGCGTGGAAAGTCTCAATGTTTCCGTCGCGGCGGGAGTGTGTCTCTTCGAGGCTGTGCGTCAGCGGCAGAGCGAGACATAGAGTAGTTGAGTTGCCGTGAAGATGGCGGTGTCGGTGATTATTGTTATGCCATCAAAAGTGGCGGCAACAATTCCATATTGACAGACTAACGACGCCCATAAGCCGTGCTTTTTTTGGTGCCGGCTTGATGGATCTAGTCAGACAATGTTGATAGCAATGACATGTTTATATCAATGCCAATAGTCTCTCTAAGCAGGTATGCCCGTCAGGTAAGCATAGGCTAGCCGCTGCACCTCCGGTCAACAAAGTACTTGATCCAGCACGGAAGACCGTGCCTTAGTATAAAATTAGACTCTTTAGCATTCCGATTGACAAAGAACAGCCATGGCAGACTCACAACTGTACTTAGCACAAACTGCTGCTGCATCTCCAGTCCGCGGGTAAGAACATGGCATCAGAGGCATCGCCCCGATGACAATGAATATGCGATAAAAGTTACGACGCCAGACTTTCCATGGGCTCAGACCTGTTTTCTGTAATCCATGCTCTTCTGTGAGCATTGTTTCAGACCCATAATCTCCTGTCATGGCTTATCGTCTCGACGATTGTCTCAAGAACTCCGCCCTCGAATCCTTTTATCTGAAAAACTTTGCCGTATCTCCCTTGCGACGCGTCACCCGCCGGAATCTGCGTTACATGTTCTGTCTATCCGTGACGCCTGATATCTTCGGCAAATTCCCACTTGAGCTTTGATTGATTCATAATTGCTTATGGCCATACTAAATTGCCATCGCGCAAACCGATTGGCAAAACCCAATACAAGACGCGATGGATAGCAGACAAGCCCGCACGGCTACAGCTCCTCGAGACAACTGCGAACGCTCGTTATGCATCCGTCTATCGCACCAAGAACGGCTCAGATATGTACCTGCGACCATTGGCGGTGCTAGCCGAGGCGCGTTTAATCGCCTCCGGACGGTCGTTCCTGTGTAACGAGATGATTTGGTTCAAGATTATTTTGTCGTGCGACTTGGGCTCCTGGATCCAGACAGCAATTGTTCGACGACCGCATTCCAACATAATAAAAGTAGACACCCGAAAATTCGAGTGTAAAAACAGCCATTGAGGTGCACAATTCTGCCCAAAGTAGAAACGACCTTTGTTCTTACGGAACCCTGAATAATTCGATTGTAGAGTGCGTCCTGCGCACCAATCGACAAAATGGTGCGGGGGACGCACCCTGCAATTGCCCATATTATTCGATAGATGTTAGGAGCAAGCCACGTTTTCTGGCTAATATCGCAGGCGTATCGGTGGCTGGCGGGAATCTGCCTGTTTGAGGCGGTCCGGCAGCAGTCCGGGCTGAGCTTGGCATAACCCCTTGTTTGTAATAGAATGCCGCGCTCTTTCACCTTGCCTTACCGGCCGATAACAACAATAAAACGGCAGCGGAAGGCTGATGTTTATCCATAAGGAGTGTTGCATGCGTCATTATGAAGTCGTGTTTCTGGTCCATCCGGACCAGAGCGAGCAAGTGCCCGCGATGATCGAGCGTTACCGCTCGATGATCGAGTCCGCCAAGGGCTCGATTCACCGCCTCGAAGACTGGGGCCGCCGCCAGCTCGCCTATCCCCTCAACAAGGTGCACAAGGCGCACTACGTGCTCATGAACATCGAGTGCGAGCTCGAGACCCTGCGCGAACTGGAATCCGCGTTCCGCTTCAACGACGCGGTGCTGCGCTCGCTCGTCATCAAGCGCAAGCACGCCGTCACCACCCCTTCGCCGCTGGTGAAGGAGGCTGAAGAAAAATCGGCCGCTCCCGCGCCGTCCGCCCCGGAAATCGAAGGCGTTGATATCGATGCGGCGGAACCCGCCTCGCCTGACCAGATTTAAGGAGCACGACCATGTCACGTTTTTTCCGACGCAAAAAATTCTGCCGCTTCACCGTCGAGAAGGTGGAAGAGATCGACTACAAGGATCTGGCGGTGCTCAGCGGTTACATCACGGAAACGGGCCGCATCATCCCGTGCCGCAACACCGGCACCAAGACCCATTACCAGCGGCAACTGACGCGCGCCATCAAGTTCGCGCGCTATCTGGCGCTGATGCCGTATTGCGACAGTCACTAAACGCACATCTCGAGGTTTGAACGATGGAAGTCATTCTGCTTGAAAAAGTGCGCAACCTGGGAAACCTTGGCGAACAGGTCAAGGTGAAATCCGGTTTCGCGCGCAACTATCTTATTCCCTACGGCAAGGCGGTCACCGCCAACGAAGAGAACCGCGCCAAGTTCGAGGCGCAACGCGCCAAGCTTGAATTGGCCCAGGCCGATGCGCTCGGAAAAGCGCAGGCACGCGCCGCGAGGATGACCGGCGTGACCCTGCAGATCCTGCGCAAGGTCAGCGAGGAAGGAAAACTCTTCGGTTCCGTCGGCATTCGCGACATCTGCGAAGCCATGGAACAGGCCGGCTTCGAGCTGGCGCGGTCGGAAGTTCATCTCGACCGCGGTCCGCTCAAGGAAATCGGCGATCACGAAATTTCCGTGTCGCTGCATCCCGAGGTCAACTTCAAAGTCATCGTTTCGGTTGTCGGCGAAAAATAACCCGTAATCTTCGGACGAACCGCTCATTTGTTAAATTGGGCGGGTTGCGATATATAATGGCTGACTGTTGACCCGGCACGGTTGTTCTTGAACGAAAGCCGGCCACGCTCGCAATAATCGCTGCCGACGGGAAGAAACGGCAGCCCAGCATCAAGGGGGAGATCGGTGGAGGAACGAGCCATTTCCAGGCGAGGGATGGAGTCGGCGACCGAATCGCTCAAGGTCCCGCCGCAATCCGTTGAGGCCGAGCAGTCCGTGCTCGGCGGCCTGCTGCTCGATAATCAGGGTTGGGACCGCATCGCCGACATCATCACCGCCGACGATTTCTACCGTCGCGAACACCGCCTCATCTTTCAAGCCGTCTCCGCGCTGTGCGAGGAAAGCAGCCCGGCGGACGTGGTCACCGTCTCGGAGTGGCTCGAACGCAGCGGCGAGCTCGCCACCGCGGGCGGTCTCGCTTATCTGGGTTCGCTCGCCAACAACACCCCCGGCGCCGCCAACATCGTCGCTTATGCCGCCATCGTGCGCGAATGTTCGGTCATGCGCGAACTGGCGCGCGCCGCGTCGGACATCAGCTCCGCGATCTACACGCCGGAAGGCCGCTCGGCCAACGAATTGCTCGATCTGGCCGAAAAACGCATCTTCGATATCAGCGAAAAGGGCCACCGGCGCGGCGAATTCCACCCGCTGAAGACCTTGCTCAGCAAGGCCGTCGACCGCATCGACGAACTGTTCCGCTCGAAATCCTCGATCACCGGCGTGGCCACGGGCTTTTCCGACCTCGACGAAATGACCTCCGGACTGCAGGGTCGACCTCATCATCATCGCCGGGCGACCGTCGATGGGCAAAACCACCCTGGCGATGAACATCGCCGAGAATGCGTCCGTGGGCCATAAAATACCGGTGGCGGTGTTCAGCATGGAAATGCCGGGCGAGCAACTGGCGCTGCGCATGATGGCCTCGCTGGGGCGCATCAACGCGCACCGCGTGCGTACCGGCAAGCTGGACGACGACGATTGGCCGCGCCTGACCTCGGCGGTCAGCCTGCTCAACGAAGCGCCGATCTTCATCGACGACAGCCCGGCGCTCACGCCGATGGAGCTGCGCGCCCGCGCCCGGCGCCTGAAGCGCGAGCACGGTCTGGGTCTCATCATCATCGACTACCTCCAGCTCATGCAGGTCCACCGGCGGACGGAGGAGAACCGGACCACGGAAATCTCCGAATATCACCCGCGCGCTGAAGGGCGCTGGCCAAGGAACTGGATGTCCCGGTGATCGCCATGTCGCAGCTCAATCGCAGCGTGGAAAGCCGCACCGACAAACGACCGGTCATGTCCGACCTGCGCGAATCCGGCGCCATCGAGCAGGACGCCGACGTCATTCTTTTCATCTACCGCGACGAGGTCTACAACAAGGACAGCCCGGTCAAGGGCACCGCCGAGATCATCATCGGCAAGCAGCGTAACGGCCCGATCGGCGAAGTGCGCCTGACCTTCCTCGGGGAATACACCCGCTTTGAAAATTACACCACGGCCGGCTACGACGCGGTCTGTTCTGAATGAGCAGACCGGCGCGCGCGCAGGTCGACGCCGGCGGCGCTGCGGCATAACCTGCGAACAGGTCAGCGTTTGCGCGCGCCGCGCGCCCGCATCATGGCCGTGGTCAAGGCCGACGGTTACGGGCACGGCCTGGTCTGGGTGGCGCGCACCTTGAGCGACGATGTCGATGCCTTCGGGGTGTGCCAGCATGGACGAGGGCGATCCAGCTGCGCGAGGCGGGCATTCGACTCGTCCCATCTGCTGCTCGAAGGTTTCTTCTCCGCCGACGAGCTGCCATTGCTGGCCAGCATCAAGCTCGATGCCGGCGATCACACGAAGAGCGGTCAGCTCAAGGCGCTGGAACACGCGTCGCCGTCGTTGAAACTCCGTCTGGCTCAAGATCGACACCGGCATGCACCGCCTCGGTTTTGCACCCGCGTCGTGCCGGATGTCCTGAAACGGCTGCGCGGTTCCAGCGCGGTGGCGCAAGTCCGCCTCATGTCGCATTTCGCGTGCGCGGATATTCCATCCGATCCCGATACCACATCCCAGCTCGATTGCTTTCTCGCCTGCACCGCTGGACTCGATCTTGAATCGAGCCTCGCCAACTCCTCCGGCATTCTCGCCTGGCCTCAGAGCCATTTCGACTGGGTGCGTCCCGGTATCATGCTTTACGGCGCTTCGTCGCTGATGCAGATGAGCGCCGCCCATCTCGACCTCAAGCCGGTCATGACACTGCAGACGGCGCTGATTGCCGTGCACCCGCGACGCAAGGGCGACGCGATCGGGTATGGCGGTGACTGGCGCTGCCCGGAAGGCATGCCGGTCGGCGTGGCCGCGATCGGCTATGGCGACGGCTATCCGCGTCATGCCACCTCCGGCACGCCGGTACTGGTGAATGGCAAGCGTGTGCCGCTGATCGGCCGGGTTTCCATGGACATGATCACGCTCGACCTGCGCACGCAGCCGCAGGCGAAAGTCGGCGACCCGGTGGTGCTGTGGGGCCAGGGACTGCCGATCGAGGACGTGGCGAAGAATGCCGGCACCATCGCCTACGAACTCATGTGCCACGTGACTGAACGCATCCCGCGGGTGGCGATCAATGAATAGAAAAAATTCACAGGATTATCAGGTTGAACCTTACAGATTAAGCATGATGGCACCGCCAACCTGGTTAGTCGCGAACCTGAATCGCGGCGGTATCGATGCCATTGATACAATTCCCCATGGACAGGCTCGGCCTTGAACGCGAGCCTTGCGCCGCAATAACAGGCAATCAAGAGTTTTGCAGGATTGATCAGGATTACGAAGACTCAGGTAAGAGATTCATTGCAAAAGTCCTGGTTAATCTCTGCCGGATCCTGTTAATCCTGTTTATTCGATTTATGGCAAAAGGTCAAGACAAAATCGGTTTTCACCTGCAACGAGTGCGGCGCGAGCACGCCCAAATGGGTCGGCCAGTGCCCGTCTTGCAGCGCCTGGAATTCTCTCTACGAAACCGCGGTGACTCCCGCCTCCCACGCGCGCGCCGGACGCCAGTACGGCGCGCCGGTGCCGGCGCGCTACCTGGCCGAGGTCGCGGCGGAAAATATCGCGCGCATCCCGACCGGCGTCAGTGAACTCGATCGCGTATTGGGCGGCGGGCTGGTCGTCGGATCGGTGGTGCTGATCGGCGGCGACCCGGGCATCGGCAAGTCCACCTTGCTGCTGCAGGCGCTGGCCACGATCGGCGATGCGGCCCAGGTACTCTACGTCAGCGGCGAGGAATCGTCGGACCAGATCGCGCTGCGCGCGCGGCGTCTCGGGCTCAAGGGCGATCGCCTGCGGCTGCTCACGGAGAATCGGTGGAAAAGATCATCGCCTGCGCGCAGGACGAGCGCCCGCAGGTCATGGTCATGGATTCCATCCAGACGATGTACACCGAAATTCTGCAGTCGGCGCCGGGCAGCGTCGCCCAGGTGCGCGAATCGCGCCGCGCAGCTGGTGCGCTTCGCCAAGCAGACCGGCACCGCGCTGTTCCTGGTCGGCCATGTCACCAAGGAAGGCACGCTGGCCGGACCGCGCGTGCTCGAACACATGGTGGACACGGTGCTGTATTTCGAGGGCGATACCGGCAGCGCGTTCCGCATCATCCGCGCGATCAAGAACCGCTTCGGCGCGGTCAACGAGATCGGCGTGTTCGCCATGACCGAGACCGGTCTGCGCGAGGTGGGCAACCCGTCCTCGATGTTTCTCAGCCGTCAGGGCGATGCGGTGCCGGGCAGCGTCGTGCTGGCCACCCAGGAGGGCACGCGTCCGTTGCTGGTGGAAGTCCAGGCGCTGGTGGACCAGAGTCATTTGGCCAATCCGCGGCGCGTGTGCGTGGGGCTCGACACGAACCGGCTGGCCATGCTGCTCGCGGTGCTGCACCGCCACGCCGGTATCGCGACTTACGATCAGGATGTATTCGTGAATGTCGTCGGCGGCGTGCGGGTGATGGAAACCGCGGCGGATCTGGCGATCCTGGCGGCGACGATGTCCAGCCTGCGCAACCGGCCGCTGCGGGAAAGACCTGGTCGTCTTCGGCGAAGTGGGTCTGGCCGGCGAGGTGCGGCCGGTGCAGCACGGACAGGAACGCATCCGCGAGGCGGCCAAGCTCGGTTTCAAGCGCGCGCTGGTGCCGGCCGCCAACATGCCGAAAAAGGGCGATGCCGGCATCGACTTGCTGCCGGTGCGGCGTTTGACGGAGGCGTTGGAGCTGTTGGACTGAATTACTTCAGATAGAACTGCAAGCGCGTACCGGCGACCTCGATCAGATCGCCGTTCTTGAGCCTCGATCCTTCCTTCGAAATTGGTTTTCCGTTCAGGATCGGACTCTCGTCATCGCCCGGGGTGAGCAAATAACCGTCGCCGATCTGGGCGATGATGCCGGCGCGTTTGCCGGTGCGGCCGAGGTTGGTGATTTTTTTCATCAGTTCAATGCGTTTGCCGCTGTTCACGCCGCTCAGCACGAACAGGGCGCCGTGCCGATCCACCTTGGGCGGCGGCGCGTTCTTATTCAGCGTCTCCACCGTGATGGCCGGCGATTCGCCTGTCACCGGCGTTGCGGGCGTGGGTGCGGGTCGGGGTTCCACGGGTTCGCGTGCGGCGGGACTGATGATGACGGTCTTGGCGAAATCTTCCGGATCCCTGGCGCGCGCCGAATCGGTCAGATAAACCAGCGTATGTTTGCCAATAACGACGGCATCGCCGTTTTTCAGGTGATGCTTGGTGATCTTCTTGTTATTGATGAACGTTCCGTTGGTGCTGCCCATGTCCTGGATGAACGAGTCTTCGCCCACGGTGAAGATGTTGGCGTGCTCGCCGCTGATGGCCAGGTTGTCGATCATGATTTCGCAACCCGGCTTGCGGCCGATTTTCATGTCGCCCTGTCTGAGGTCGATATGGTCGATGACCTCGTTGTTGAACTTGATGATGATCTTGGCCATTTTATTTCCCCGGTCCCGTTATCGTCAGCAAAAAAATAACAGTAATTCGTATGTTAAACCTGAGCACGCAGTTTCTGTAAAGTTTCCTGGTCGCGCGCGAAGCCGTGATTGGCGCGCACCAGGATCACCGATATATTGTCCGGCCCGCCGCGTTCGTTGGCGATGTCCACCATGCGGCGCGCCGCGGCTTCGAGATTGCGCCCATACTCGATGAGCATCATTTCAATGTCGCCGTCGGCCAGGACGTCGTTCAGGCCGTCCGAGCAGAGCAGATAGATGTCTTCGTCGTTCAGCGTTTGCTCGCCGACGTCGGGCACCACGGCGGCATCCACGCCCAAGGCGCGCGTCACCAGGTTCTTGTTCACCGACAGCCGTGCTTCCTCGGCGGTCACCAGACCGCGGCTGACCAGCTCCTGCACGACCGAATGATCCATGGTGATCTGCTCCAGCAAGCCGCCGCGAAAGCGGTAGAGACGCGAGTCACCCACGTGGCCGACCCACAGTTTCCCGCCATGAAAAACCGTGACGACCACGGTCGAGCCCATGCCCGCGTATTCCGGCTGCTGACGGGCGAGTTCGTAGATAGCGCGGTTCGCGAGCTGAATGGCATCGCCGATCATCTTGCTTTCGAAGGTGCCATTGCCGGTCGTGCCGGCCTCGGCCAGGGTGCCGATGATATGGCGGGTAATCACGTCCACCGCCAGCTTGCTGGCTACCTCACCCGCCTGATGGCCGCCCATGCCGTCGGCAACCACCACCAGACCCGCCTCGGGAATTTGAGCGATGCTGTCCTCGTTCTGGTTGCGCACCCGGCCGGGATCGGTCAGGCCGACCATCTGCAGGTCATTCATGCGTTCGTTCCCTGGTGCTCCGGGTAAGGGCGCGGGCAATTCGGGGTATCGGGCCGATGGCAGCAAGGGCGGCGATAAAAATCATTACGTCATGCATGGGTACAACCCAATCCTTGTCTGTATCGGTCGCCGATTCGTGGCGCTTTGGTTTTTTCAAAGTATAGCGTTCTTCGCCTGTGTGAACGGTCTCAGGGAGCAAGCAAAATACACTGGACTTAACCTAGAATATAGACCAGAAAATACATTTATAGCTATGATTCTCAAGGTATATATTTTTTCTGGTCAGACGAGGAGATTTTCTAATATTCGGCGGTATACGCGCGACAGGCGGCCCAGATCGTCCACGGCGATGCACTCATCGATCTGGTGGATGGTTCGGTTGAGGGGGCCGAGTTCGACCACCTCCGTCCCCGTGGGCGCGATAAAACGACCGTCCGAGGTCCCGCCAGTCGTTGACGGGTTGGCTTCCACACCCAGCTCCTCTTTCACGGCCCGGCGCACGGAATCGATCAATGCGGTGCCCCGGGTCAGGAACGGATGCCCGGACAGGATCCACTGGGTCTGGTGATTTATCCCGTGGCGCTGGAGGATTTCCTCGACCCGGTGGCGCAGATCGGCGTCGGTCACCGCGGTCGAGAAGCGGAAATTGAACACCACCTCGAGCCGGCCCGGGATGACGTTCTCGGCACCGGTCCCGCCGTGGATATTCGAGATCTGGAAGCTGGTCGGGGGGAAATCGGCGTTGCCCTGGTCCCATTCGGTCGCGGTCAGCTCCGCCAGCGCCGGCGCCAGCCGGTGAATGGGATTATTCGCCAGCTGCGGGTAAGCAACATGCCCTTGCTTGCCATGCACGAACATGCGCCCGGTGAGCGAGCCGCGCCGGCCGATCTTGATGGTATCGCCCAAGGTCTGGACGCAGGACGGTTCGCCGACGATGCAGTGGTCGATCTTGATGCCGTGTTTGCCAAGCCACTCCATGACCTTGACCGTGCCATGGAGCGCGGGGCCTTCCTCATCGGAGGTGATGAGCAGGCCAATGGAACCCTTGTGCTGGGGGTGTTTGGCCAGAAAATCCTCGATGGCGGTGATAAACGCCGCCAGCGAGGATTTCATGTCGGCGGCGCCGCGCCCGTAGAGATGGCCGTCACGGACCTCGGGCTTGAAGGGATCGCTCTTCCAGGCCTCGCGCGGGCCGGAGGGCACGACGTCGGTATGGCCGGCAAACACCACCAGCGGCTTGGCCGTGCCGCGAGTCGCCCACAAGTTGTCCACGTCGCCGAAGCGCAGCCGTTCGGCCTTGAAGCCGAGCGGCGTGAGGCGCGCGATCATGAGTTCCTGGCAGCCTTCGTCCCGCGGCGTCTGCGACGGTCGCTCGATCAGCTGCTTGGCAAGCTCCAGCGTTTTGTCAGACATTCTTTATAACTGGTTGAAAAAATATTGAAAAGTATTGCAGTTACTGGAGCGATCAAATGTCACGCAACAGTTCATTGATGCCGACCTTGGAGCGCGTCTTCTCGTCCACCTGCTTCACGATCACGGCGCAGTAGAGGCTGTACTTGCCGTCCGAGGACGGCAGGTTGCCGGAAACCACCACCGAGCCCTCGGGGATGCGCCCGTAGCTGACTTCGCCGGTCAGGCGGTTGTAGATCTTGGTGCTCTGGCCGATATAGACGCCCATGGAGATCACCGAACCTTCCTCCACGATCACGCCCTCGACCACTTCCGAACGCGCGCCGATGAAGCAGTTGTCCTCGATGATGGTGGGCGCCGCCTGCACCGGCTCCAGCACGCCGCCGATGCCGACGCCGCCCGACAGATGCACGTTCTTGCCGATCTGGGCGCAGGAGCCGACCGTCGCCCAGGTGTCCACCATGGTGCCTTCGTCCACGTAGCCGCCGATGTTCACGTACGAGGGCATGAGCACCACGCTCGGCGCGATATAGGCGCCCTTGCGCACCGCCGCCAGCGGCACCACGCGGAAGCCGCCTTCGCGGAAGTTCTTGGAGTTGTAGTCCGCGAACTTGGACGGCACCTTGTCGTAGTAGTTGGTATAGCCGCCCTTGATGAAACTGTTGTCCTCGATGCGGAAATAGAGCAGCACCGCCTTTTTCAGCCATTCATTCACGACCCACTGGCCGCTCTGCTTCTCGGCCACGCGCGCCTTGCCGGTATCCAGCAGGTTGATCGCCTCGTGCACCGCGTCCTTGACGTGGGTGTCGACGTTGCGCGGGGTGATCGCGCCGCGCCGTTCGAAGGCCTCGTTGATGGTGGACTGTATGTCGCTCATGGATAGATTTCCTTGATTAGTCTGTATCTTAACTGAAATCCTTCATCTGATTTCAGTCGTTTCATTTCAGCGATTCTACATAATTTCGGATGCGCTGTGCGGCCTCGACGCATTCGGCCAGCGGCGCCACCAGCGCCATGCGCACGCGGTTTTTGCCCGGATTGCCAGCCTCGGTCTCGCGCGACAGGTAGCTGCCCGGCAGCACCAGCACGTTTTCGCGCGCGTACAGCTCGCGCGTGAAGGTCTCGTCGTCCTGCGGCAGTCGCGGCCAGAGGTAAAAGCCGGCCTCGGGTTTTTTCACGTCCAGCACCGGTTTCAGGATTTTCAGCACCGCGTCGAACTTGCTGCGGTACAGGTCGCGGTTGGTCCGCACATGCGCCTCGTCGTTCCACGCCGCCTGGCTGGCCGCCTGGGTCGGCGGCGGCAGGGCGCAGCCCTGGTAGGTGCGGTACTGATGATACTGTTCCAGCACCGCGCCGTCGCCGGCGACAAAACCGGAACGCAGCCCCGGCAGGCTGGAGCGCTTCGACAGGCTGTGGAACACGAGGCAGTGTTTGTAATCCTGGATGCCGAGATCGTTCGCCACCTGCAGCAGTCCGAGCGGCGGTCTTCCCTCGTCGAAATAGATTTCGGAATAACATTCGTCCGAGGCGATGATGAAATTGTACTTGTGCGCCAGTTCGATCAGGCCGGCGAGATCGGCGCGGGTCAGCACCGCTCCCGTCGGGTTTCCCGGAGAGCAGATGTAAGCCAGCGGCACCTTCTGCCAGATTTCCTCCGGCACTTGCGCGAAGTCGGCGCGGTAGCCGTTCTCCTCCACGGCGTTCATGAAATACGGTTTGGCACCGGCCAGCAGCGCCGCGCCTTCGTAGATCTGATAGAACGGATTCGGCATGACCACGGACGGCCGCTGCGAATTCACGCGCCGGTCGATGACGGCCTGGGCGATCGAAAACAGCGCCTCGCGCGTGCCGGCGACGGGCAAGACATGCCGCTCGGGGTCGAGCGCGATCTTGTCGAGCTTGAATCGGCGCGTCGCCCAGGCGGCGATGCTCTGGCGCAGCTCGGCCGAGCCCTTGGTCACCGGGTAGTTCGACAGGCCGGAAAGGTTGGACTTCAGGGCTTCCAAAACGAAAGCGGGTGCGGCATGCTGCGGCTCGCCCATGGACAGCCGGATCGGCGCCATGCCGGCGGGCGGAGTGAGGCCGTGGATGAGCTGGGCGAGCCGTTGGAAAGGATAGGGCTGTAAGCTCGCGAGCCGGGAATTCATGTTGTTCGGGTTTTAGGGAAAAAAGAATTATACGGGAAGCGCCTGATGCCATCCAAGGACGACGTCGCGGTTTTATCCGGTATGTCGCCATGCTGATCGGCGCCAGCCTGTGGGGCGTGATCTGGTATCCCATGCGCCTGCTCGAGGGCGGCGGCCTGGGCGGCATCTGGCTCACGCTCACGCTGTACGGCGCGGCGCTGGTCGTAAGCCTGCCGCGCACCGCCAGGTCCATCCCGGAATTCACCCGCAGCCCGGGGATGCTGGCGCTGCTGATGCTCGCCGCCGGCTGGACCAACATCGCCTTCGTCGAGGCGGTGCTCGAAGGCAACATCCTGCGCGTGCTGCTGCTGTTCTATCTCTCGCCGCTGTGGGCCACGCTCATGGGCAGATTGTTCCTGCACGAGCGCATCACGCGCGTGGGCTTCGCCAGCCTCGTCATCGCCATGAGCGGCGCGTTGTTGATGCTGTGGAATCCCATCCTCGGCGCGCCGTGGCCGCAGGGCAAGGCCGATTGGATGGCGCTCACCTCGGGCTTCGCGTTCGCGTTGTCCAACGTGATCGTGCGCAAGGTGCAGGATGTTTCCATCGCCGCCAAGGCGCTGTCCGTCTGGGCCGGCGTCGTGATCGTCGGCGTCATCATGATCGCGGCTTTTTCATTACCAATCCCGCACCCGTCCGGCTCGATCTTCGCCGGCGCCGTAGCGCTCGGCGTGTTCGGCATCCTGCTGATGACGGTGCTGGTGCAGTACGGCGTGACGCACATGCCGGTGCACCGCTCGGCGGTGATTGCGCTGGTCGAGCTCGTCGCCGGCGCTGTTTCGCAGCAGTTGCTGACTAATGAAGTGGTGACGATGAGGGAGTGGGTAGGGGGAGTGTTGATTGTTGTGGGGGCATATTTGGCGGCGAGGGCGTCGTCGCCGAAGGATTATTAATTTTTTATTACCGACTCTCCCCTTGCGGGCGAAGGCCGGGGTCCAGGGTTTAAATGGTTCGCGCGCCTTGCGCGCGATCTCAAAAGCTAATTGCGGGTGGCTCCGCCCCTGCACCCTGGGTTCCTTTCTCTTGCTTGTCCAAGAGAAAGGAACCAAAGAGAAGGACACCCGGTCGCTTCGCCGCGCACACTACGTGCGGTTCCCTGCGCTCCTCGCCGAGCCGGGCGCTCGCCTAACTCGCCGGGCGCATGAACATACGCGCCTCGGGCTCGATCAAAAGGTCTCGCGAATGACTCCCGGCTTCGCTGCGGTGCTCGGCTCGCTCCGACGGGGATTAGAAAAATATAACGTCTCAGTTCAGCCGCCCGTGTAGGCGGGCGAAGCCCCGCCCGAACGGGTCGGCTGCAACTGATGGTTAGCAGTCTGCGTACGATCACTTCGTGGCCGCACCGACAAGGCACTCACCCGGCACCTCGAACCCACCAGGCGATTCGAAACTACGCATTGAGCCTTCCACTTCGTTCCACACGGACTCGCGTTCTTGAGGGGACAGGTGAGCCATCATGGCATTGAATGCACCGAAGGCTTCTCGGGCGACCCGCACGTACTCGGCGGCACTGGCCATTCTCATGGGGCACCGGCACAGCGCGAACCTCGGGGTTGGCAAATCCGGCTTGACGGAAGACGCCTTCGAGCACCCCGGGACCGCCAAGGCTAAACGGTCCGGGTTGCCCCGGAACGGGAGGCGGGAGTTGCGCGCGCCGGCGGATGATGGAAGCCGGCATAGCACCCCAACTGTTTCGATCGGGCGTGGAAAAGACAACGACGGCGACCCGACCGCCCGCTCTCAGAGCACGGCGCCACTCGCGTAGCGCTGTCACGGGGTGCGGCATATACATCAGACCAAGCCGACACAGCACCGCATCAAAGGAAGCGTCAGGGAGATCCAATTTCTCGCCGTCCATGGCGCGGGTCTCAATCTGTTTGAGTCCACGTTCACGGGCGACCTGGAGCGCAAGCTCAACGATCCCTTCCGAGATGTCGGTCGCCAGCACGTAACCGCCAGGGCCAACTCGTTCGGCGGCACTGACAGCCGGTTCACCTGCGCCGGCGGCGATGTCCAGGATGCGCTGACCTGGCTGAATCCGGGCCAGGTCGAGCATCTGGCGGGTAACTTCGCCATACCAACGATCCAGAGTGGGATTCCAGCGTCGCCATGCTGCGCCGTCCTTGTTCCATTGCTCTCGCTGCGCGTTCTTGTACTTCGCTGCGTCGAATGAGGGTTGCTGTTCGGCCACGCAAGTCCTCCTCTCGGTTAGACCTTGATGTTGCTTCGCGGTGCGGGACTCAGACTGCTAACGTACAAGGTAAGGGGCGCGCGCTTTTGCGCGTCCCGCTTGACCGCATTGTTAGGCGGATCTCACGCCCACTTCTTGCCGAGCTCCTCCAGGCCAGCCTTTTGCAAATCCTCCGGGCTCATCAGAATGCGAAATTTGCAATTGGCCTGGAAGTTGAGAAAGAAGGGCTCTGCAAAGGCGGCACATCCGATGGAGTTTGTACGTTAATCACGAAGATTCCGCCGCGTTTCCCGTCTTGCTCCGTGAAGTAGGCCGTCTCCGGCTTGATTGTTTCGAGGATACGCCCAATGATCTCGCCCGCCTTGCCGCTTCTGACGAGGGAGTTGAAAGGCTCAAGTGGGAATTCGACTGTAAGTAGCATTTTCATGTGATGACCTCCTTTTTTGTTGCGGCATTTGAAGGCGGTGCCGCATACGCCTAACGATGATTAAATGGCCCAACTACGGGATATTCAATATACCGTGGACTGAAAACACCCGGAAGTCGTTTGAGGTCAGACATTTGGGCTGAATACCTCGAAGAGTGAGTATCCGCAATATACTGCAAACCCACGGGATAAGTGAATTGAACTGCGATGTGACGGTATAACAGCATCATCCGGTTCTTGTCAGGGTCAGTGCCAGATATTTAAGCCCTATTGTAATAGCACTCATCGCTGTCGCTGGCGATTCGTGCGTTTTGCGCGCAAGACCATGATCTCAACCATCAACGCGTGACATGCCTTATTTCGTCAGCAATTCGCGGATCGACAGCAATTCCTGGCGGCGTGCCTTGTCCGTGGCCGGATAGCTCATTTTGAGTTTTTTCAGCGTGTCGACAATGATCGAGGAAATAATCAACCGGGCGTTCAGCTTGTCGTCGGCGGGAACGACATACCAGGGCGCGTGGTCGGTGCTGGTGGCGCTCAGGCATTCCTCATAGGCATGCATGTATTGTTTCCAGTATTTCCGCTCCTCGACATCCGCCATGCTGAATTTCCAGTTCTTTTCCGGGTCGTCGATGCGATCGAGGAAGCGCTTTTGCTGCTCTTTCTCCGAAAGATGCAGGAAGAACTTGATGATCCGGGTTCCGTTGCGGTTGAGGTGCTTTTCCAGATCCAGGATCGAGCGAAACCGCTCCTCCCACACGGTTTTCCCGTCGAGCAGCTCATCCGGGATGTTCTGGCTGTGGAGAATCTCCGGATGTACGCGCACGATCAGCACTTCCTCATAGTAAGACCGGTTGAAGATGCCGATCCGGCCGCGTTCCGGCAGGCATTGATTGGTGCGCCATAGAAAATCGTGATCCAGTTCCGTGGCGCTCGGGTGCTTGAAGCTGAACACCTGGCAGCCTTGCGGGTTGACGCCGGACATCACGTGCCGGATGGCGCCGTCCTTGCCGGCGGCGTCCATCGCCTGGAATATCAGCAGCAGCGCGTAGCGGTCGGACGCGTACAGCAGGCGTTGCAGCGAGCTCAGTTGCTCAACCTGTTCTTCCAGGAGTTTTTGGTATTGTTTCTTGGACTGGTATACGGGCTTTACCTTCGTCGGCCACTTTTTGAGATTGACCTTTTCGCCTTCCCGCACACGGTAATCCTTGAATTTGATTTTCATTTTGGCCTCCTGGCAGTCCCCGATTAAATGGCGTCGGGGTCAATTATTCAAGCCCCGTTGGAGCAGATATCGCCGCCGCTGGCGACTCGTCCTTTTTGCGCGCAATATCGTGAAGTCACGACCTATCGGCTGGACGCAACCGGAGGTGCACGATCCGGAGAAGGTCATGCCCTTGCTCAAGTCCTATCCGGAAAAAGAAATGGAGATTCTACCCGGTGGGTTTCGGCGTCAACAGCCCGAAGCACGACGGGAGAGGGTTGATTCAAACCGCTATAGGAAATCGCGAATACCAAGCTATTTCTTTAGCGTTTTATCCAAGTCGTGCAGCGCGTGCAGCAACCGATCGAAGACGCGACGCCCCGGGCTTTTGCGCCGGATGGGATTGTCCATCTCCCAGCGCATGTTATCGCGCCGGTCCTTTGCTACGCGCCGTGCCTTATTATTACGGCGATTACGGCCATTGAAGGCAGGCTTGTCAGATTTGTCTTTGTTTTTCATGGAATTCTGCCAATACACCCCTGGTTCAGTTGATGACAAATAGGCGGCCGAAGACAAAGAGTGATTTTATTTATACCCGCTTCAGCAAAAATTCGAAATCCCCCTCGGGGGTCTTTTTTGACTCGAGCAGCGTATCCCCCGAGCTTTTTACGTAGGCATTGATGTCCCGAACGGATCCCGGATCCGACGCCAGGACGCGCAGCGTCTGGCCACTCGTCATCGTTTCCAGTTCTTTCCGCATGCGCATGACAGGCACTGGGCAATTCACTCCGCGAACGTCCAGCTCATGATCTGCCATTCATTGCTCCTGGGTTAACGATGCCGTCGTCACGATATTTGACAGAACGTGCCGTAATTATAGACCAGCAATACGCAAGTCAAATTTCCTGACATCCGCCACTATCTGTAATCCCGGACCGCTGGCGCTTCATCCGTTTTGCGGGCAAGATAATGATCTCAACCACTTAGGAGCAGGGCGATGAGCAAAGGCATGGACAGTAAGAAGCAAACCAAGAAGGCGCCGGAGAAGACCATGAAGGAAAAACGCGCCGCGAAACGCGCCAAGAAGGCCGCCCGGGGTTCCATGGGGTAATGCACGCCCCGGAGCTAGAAACAATTCGATCCCGTTTCTACCTTACGCCCGTCATGAGTCCGCTCGTGTGGAAGTTGTCGAAGCACGAACGGGCTCAGGACGAACGGCGGACTTGTTCAGAGCTTCCCTGGTTGTCCTTTTTGATTTCCTCCTGTCTTTTTCTCTGATACTCGTCATAGCTATCGTTATCCATAGTTCTCAAACATTCTTCGCGTTCGGATGGCGGGGCTTTGTTGCACTCGTTCCGGTGGCTCTGTTTAACCCCCTCATACCACAGCCGCTGCGAGCAAGCCTGGACAGAGACGGCCATGAGAATGGCTAAACAATATAGAAATATTTTCATCGCAAGCGAGTCATTCAGGTTTTGTCTGGCGTCATTTCGTCGGTCGCCGCTTTGAGGACCGTGCTGGCAATTTCTTGCCGCTCTTGGCGCGTATTGCCGCGCCAACAGCTTGCTGGGCCCAGTACTGCATGGCTTCCGATTCCTCGAATACTTCCGGCGGGGCTTCGTAATATTGCATCGTTGATCGACTTGCCGCGCGTCGCATACGTGAAGGGAGACAGTCCGCGTGCGGTAAATTCGCCGCGAGTCACATGGTCTGTTTTAAAATACAGCTTATCGTCCACAATGATGGCGAAGAAGCTGTCGCCCCGGTAGATCCCGAAACCTCCGAACATGGCACGCGCCCGGACCGCGCCGAGCGGCGCCAGCAATTCGAGCACGAATTCAACAAACTCGCTATGCCGGGCCATGGTGGCGAAGGCCGGCAACGGCCACCGATGATATTTCCATGCTGCTACTCGTAATCATTTTTCGTTTTCGGTTTCTTTTGCCTGGGTTTGTGCTCATGTGCCACGCTTTCCACCGAGGGCAGCGACATCACATAGACAGCGATGGCCTTGCGGTCGTCTTTCGTCAGATGTGACAGGCTGTTGTCGATCACCTCGGCCATGGCGTCGCCGGCATAATCGCCGTCCGGCATCGCCCCCGTTTCGAGGTATTCGACCAGATCGCTTTGGCTCCACTTGCCGATGCCGGTTTTTTTGTCCGGAGTAATGTTGGGTACTTTCGCGCCATCCACGCCGTCGGGGTTGCCGGCAAAGCGCCGCGATTCCTTGAAACCGCCCAGGAAATTGCGTGGCGTGTGGCATTCGCCGCAATGGGCGACGGCGGTTGCCAGATACGCGCCGCGATTCCACGCCGCCGATTGATCGGGCTGCGGCTGAAACGGGCCGGGATTGAAAAACAACATCTTCCAGATCCGGAGCGAGGCACGGGAACGCAGATACCACGGTAATTCATGCGGTTTGTTGGCTTGCCGTACCGGCTTCTGATTGAAGAGATAAATCTTGATGGCGTGCAGGTCGGCATCGGTGAGCTGCGTATAGGAAGTGTAGGGAAATGCCGGGTACAAATGGCTGCCTTCGTCGTCCAACCCCTCGCGCAGGGCGCGCACGAAGTCGGCCTCGCTCCAGCGGCCGATGCCGGTTTCGGGGTCGGGCGTGATATTGGGGGAATAAAAGGTCCCGAAGGGCGTTTCAAGCGCACGTCCGCCCGCGAGTGGGGCGCCCTTGTTTTTCTCGTCGCTGTGGCAGTTGGCGCAACCGGCGGCACGGAACAGATATTCACCCTGGCGCATGACATCGTCGGCGGCCAGCGGCGGAACCGCCGTGACCATCAGCCAGAGAAAGACCGCTGCGTGGCTGGGCCTTACCATGCGTTCCCGTCAGTAATGTTTGCCTTAATCCTCTTTCTTGCGGAAATCCTTGTGGCAGCTCTTGCAGCCTTCGCCCATTTCCTTGTAGCTCGCGACGATGGCCTGCTGATTGCCGCCCTGGACCGCCTTGGCAAACGCCGCGACCCTGGCCTTGGCGTCCTTGGCGGTCTTCTCGAATTCCGCGCGGTTCGACCACACGTCGTCTTTGGCTTTGGTATCGCCGAAATCGGAATCCTTCGGGAACAGCGCCGGGATGTCGCTGGTCAACGCCTGCAGGGCGCGGGCATGATCGGCGAGCTGGTTCTTGTAATCCACCTTGCCTTGAATGATTGCACCGGCCGCGCCGGTGTGCCCGCCGATGGCTTTCATCATGTTCTGGCGGTATTTGATGATGTCTTCCGGTTCCGCGGCGTGCAGCGCCAGCGGTGCCAGCATCATCAGCACGGAACCCATGGCCAACAGACGGCGTATTTTGACTCGCTTCATTACGTTACATCCTCCTTAATTGTTGAATTACTCAAGACGGTTTGAATTAGCGGAAAATTCCGCTCGGGCTGTATGCGTACCGGCTGAAACAAGAGCCAGTAAAGAGCAATCGTTTTTCTGACAAGCCACGTGCAATGGGAGTTCGGCTATTTCTTGAATAATCCCTTTCCCCGAAGATCGCCGTCCCCACCCGCAGCATCGTCGCGCCTTCCTTGATCGCCTCCACGTAGTCCCCGCTCATGCCCATGGACAGTTCGGTGAAGCCAGGCAGGGCGTAGCGCGTGCGGCACTCGTCGCGCAGTTCGCGCAGCCTGGCAAAACATCCGCGGATCTCCTTTTCCGGGGCGGCGTGCGGGCCGATGGTCATGAGGCCGCGCAGGGAAAGGGCGGGGAGGTTTTCCTTCAGGAATTGTTCAACGAAATCAGCCAGCGCGTCAGGAGCGATGCCGTGTTTTTTGGGATCGCGTGTGACGTTGACCTCGATCAGTATATTAATGTTTGCTGATACTTCCTGCGCGCGTCGGGAAAGTTTACGCGCGAGATCGAGATTGTCGAGCGAATGCAGCCAGGAAAAATTTCCCGGAATGAATTTCGCCTTGTTGGTTTGCAGATGACCGATGAAGTGCCAGCTCAAGGACGGATTCTGAAAGTGTGGAATTTTTTTCAATGCTTCTTGTGATGTATTTTCGCCGAAATCTTTCTGACCGGCGGCGATAGCCGCGGCAATCGCGGAGGGGCGGATGACCTTTTGATACCGCAATCAACCGGATAGCGTCGGAACTTCCAGTGCATGCGCGCGCGACCTCGGCGATTGATTGCCGAACACGAAATAAATTGCTTGCGATCGCGTCAACACTCTGGTTCATATCTTGCATGTTACCGCGAATTAAAAAATATATTCACTTGTCAACGTTGCGCGTGAAAAAAATTTGGTGATAATGATCGCCCGCAGTGAATCGACGGTAGCGCGAGGCGATTGACAAATGACACGGAACGGTCTCAAGAATGCTGGCGCCCATCTGCCCTCCGCGGTGTTGAATCGGGCGGGTGCGCACATGGACAAGCTCTCGAGCCTGCTGTCGCACTGGAAGGCGAGCGTCGGCGAGCCGCTGGTTTCGCACAGTTTCCCCGTCAGTTACGACCACGGCCGCCTGAGTCTGCGCGCCGATACCTCGGCCTGGGCCAGCCGTTTGCGCCATAGTCAGGCGGATATCATGGACCAGTTGCGCGCTGATCCCTATTTCCGGGATTTGCAGGAGCTGTACGTGCGGGTGCTGCCCGAGCGTGCGCGCAGCCCGCTGGAAAAGAAACGCGAAGTGCTCCTGCCGAGCCGTATCCCCGATACTGCTGCCCACCTTATTAAGAGCGTGGCGGACGACATCGTTGATCCGGCGCTGCGCAAGTCGCTCATCCGGCTGGCCGGCGCACGCGACAAGCAACCGCAGCCGAAAAGATAGAATATACTTTTTACATGCGCCTGTTCCGACACGTCGGAGAGTGGTTGCTGTGTGCCCTGGTGGCAGGCTGCGCCGCCACTCCGGTTACGACTCCGCCATCGCCCCCGCCGGCCAAGCAATCTGCCTCGGGTTCCGCGCCCGCACCGGTCGCGACGCAGACCGCGCCAGCCGAATCCAGCGCCACCACAACATCGAAAGCTGAAACTTTGGAAGTTCGCATCGCCGCGGTTGGCGACATCATGCTCGGCGGCACGGCAGGGCCGGAGATGCAGAAGTACGGATATGACTATCCCTTTGAGCTGACGCAATCCTTTTTCAAGCAGGCGCAAATCGTCTTCGGCAATCTGGAAGGACCGCTGACCGCGGGCGGAGCGAACGAGACGCCCAAAAAATATGTTTTCCGCTCACCGCCGGACAAGGTTGCCCCGGCACTGGCCCGGGCAGGCTTCAATATCGTGTCACTGGCCAACAACCACAGTCTCGATTACGGCCCGCAGGGTCTGGAAGACACGCGTGCCGCCCTGGAAAAGGCGGGGATTCACGCGGTCGGGGCCGGGCGGAACCTGGCCGAGGCGCGTACACCGGTATATATGGTGAAGGGCGGGGCCACGGTGGCGTTTCTGGCCTATTCCCTGACGTTTCCCGAGGAGTTCTGGGCCGGGCCGGACAAGCCCGGGACCGCCTTCGGTCACGAGCAGGACGTCCGGGCGGACGTGGCGGCGGCGCGCCAGAAGGCCGATATCGTGGTGGTTTCGTTCCATTGGGGCCAGGAGGGCAAGACCGAACTGCGCGACTACCAGGTGCAGTTGGCGCACGCGGCCATCGATGCCGGGGCGAACGCCGTGCTGGGACACCATCCGCACATCCTGCAGGCCGTGGAACGCTACCAGGACGGCGTGATCCTCTATAGCCTCGGCAACTTTGCCTTTGGTTCCTACAGCAATACCGCCACGCGCAGCGCCATGGCGCTGCTCACGTTCCGCGACCGGCAATGGAGCGAACTGCGCCTCCTGCCGATCAACGTGAGGAACGCCGAGGTCGTGTTCCAGCCACGGCCGCTCTCGGGGCGCGATGCCGCGGAAGTGGTGGAGAAGATGCAGCAACTGTCGCAAGCGCGCCAGACGGCGCTCGAAAACCGCGACGGCGTCGCGGTACTGACGGCGGGGAATAATTAGGACACAATCGGGTAATCGTCGTGCCGCGCGCGGAAACGGGAACAAAAGGGACTTGTGCGAAATCTTGCATCTGTGTTTAATGCCGGGACATGATACGTCCGCTTGAGTTGTTCATAGGTCTGCGTTACACGCGCTCGCGCAAACACAGTCACTTCATTTCCATCATCTCGCTTATCTCGATCCTCGGCATCACGCTCGGCATCACCGCGCTCATTACCACCCTGTCGGTCATGAACGGCTTCGGCAAGGAGCTGCGCGGCCGCATCCTCGGCGTGATCTCGCACGTCACGATCACCGAAACCAGCGGCGCGCTGCACGATTGGCGCGCGGTGGCCGACAGCATCAAGAATCCGAACGTGAAAGGGCGCGCGCCGTACATCGCCGGCCAGGGCATGGTGTCGCACGGCCAGGGCGTGAGCGGGGTGATGGTGCGCGGCATCCTGCCCGCCGAAGAGAAACAGGTGTCGGAATTCGGCAGCCGCATGATCGAGGGCAGTCTCGAGGCGCTCAAGCCCGGGGAATTCGGCATCGTGATCGGCAGCGCGCTCGCGTGGAAGCTCGATCTGACGGTCGGATCGCAGGTGTCGCTGATCATTCCGCAGGCGCTCGCCACGCCCGCCGGCATCATGCCGCGCTTCAAGCGTTTCACCGTGGTCGGCATCTTCAAGATGGATATGTACGAATACGACAGCGGCCTGGTGCTGATGCACCTCGATGACGCCGCGAAGCTCTATCAGATGGGCGACCAGGTGACCGGACTGCGCCTGAAGCTCAGCGATCTCGATGCCGCGCCGCGCGTCGCCGAGACGCTGGCGGCGGGTCTGGGCCCGAACTACATGGCGCGCGACTGGACGCGCGAGCACGGCAATTTCTTCCGCGCGCTCAAGATCGAAAAGACGGTGATGTTCGTCATACTGCTGTTGATCGTGACGGTGGCCATGTTCAACGTGGTGTCGACGCTGGTCGTTGTGGTCACCGAGAAACGCGCTGACATCGCCATCCTGCGCACGCTGGGGGCGAGCCCGAAAACCATCATGGGTATTTTCCTCGCGCACGGCTCGGTGGTCGGCGTGCTGGGCACGCTGGTGGGAACGCTCTGCGGGATTCTGCTTGCACTCAACGTCGAAACCATCGTGCTCGGCATTGAGCAGCTGTTCAGTACTTCCTTCATCGCGGCGGATGTGTATTTGATCAGCGAACTGCCGTCGGATCTGCATTGGTCCGATGTCTTTCTGGTGTCGGGATGTTCGCTGCTGCTGGGTCTGCTTTCCGCGCTTTATCCGGCCTGGCGCGCCTCCAAGGTGCAGCCGGCCGAGGCCTTGCGCTACGAATGAGCAAGCGAACCGATAAATCCGGCAAGACCGCCAAGACCGACAAAGCCGCCAAGGCGGAGAAGGTCGAGGCCGTTGAAATGGCGGAAAAGCCTGACATGCCCGTGCTGCCCGAGACGACCGAGAAAGAGGAGAAGGTCGAGAAGAAGTACATCCTGCGCGCCACCGGCCTGCAGAAGGTCTTCGCCGAGGGTGCGTTCAACGTGCACGTGCTGAAGGGCGTTTACCTGCGCGTCGAGCCGGGCGAACGCGTGGCCATCATCGGCGCCTCGGGTTCGGGTAAAAGCACGCTGCTGCATTTGCTCGGGGGGCTGGACCGGCCCACGGCGGGGCAGGTGGAGATCGACGGGCAGGACATCACGAAGCTGAACGAATCCGATATTAGCGCGATGCGCAACGGCAAGCTGGGCTTCGTTTACCAATTCCATCATTTGCTGAACGAGTTCACGGCGCTGGAGAACGTGGCCATGCCGCTGCTCATACGCCGGATGTGGCCGGATACGGCGCTGGCACAGGCGCAGGACATGCTCCGGCGCGTCGGGCTCGAGGACCGCCTGCATCACCGGCCGAGCGAACTCTCGGGCGGCGAACGTCAACGCGCGGCCGTGGCGCGCGCCATGGTGACGCGACCGCTGTGTGTGCTGGCGGATGAACCGACTGGCAATCTCGACCGCGAGAATGCCCAGAACGTTTATGAAATGATGCTGGAGCTTAACCGTGAATTGCAGACGAGCTTCATCATCGTGACCCACGATCCCGCGCTGGCTGCCAGCATGGACCGCGTGTTGAAGCTGGAGGACGGCGTTCTTAAACAAATGTGAGGAGTGTTGTGTTGTTGTTGCTCCTTACACCTCGCTCCTCACACCTCACGTTTTACTCCTCATCCGGCGCAGCCGTCGCCGTTCCCACTCGCGGATCACGTGCCAGCGCCACAAGGCGTGCATGCCGAAATAGCCGGCGGCGGCGCAAACGGCGCCCACCAGCAACGAGCCGAGCAGAAACGGCTTCCAAACGCGGACGAATTCCGTGGTAATCCACTCCCACGAGATTTGAAACTCGACCGCATGCACCGGTGTGTCGAGCACCCACGCGCCAAGGCGGTAACAGAAGTAGGAGATCGGCGTCATGGTGACGGGATTGGTGATCCATACCAGCGCCACCGCGATCGGCAGATTGACGCGAAAAAATATCGCCAGCGCCGCCGCCGGTATCATCTGAAACGGCATGGGCACGAACGCCATGAACAGCCCTATAGCGAAGGCGCCCGCGACCGAGCGCCGGTTCAGGTGCCAGAGATTCGGGTCGTGCAGCAGCGTGCCGAACAGGCGCAGGTGTTTGTGATCGCGTATCTTGTGCGCGTCCGGCAGGTAACGCCTGATCAATTTTTTCGCCATGGGCCACTAGTGTATAGTCTTACGAAATAATAATGTCAGCCAAGGAGCCTGGCCATCCGCTTCGCCGCGCTTGCCTTTCTCGGGGGCATCCTGCTGGTGCAGCAGTTGCCCGTGTTGCCTTCCCTGTGGTGGGGGCTGATGCTCCTGCCGCTCTTGTGGTTGTCCCTGCGTCGTCCCGCGTGGATATTTCCGTTGTTTTTTGTCGCCGGTGTCGTGTGGGTGAGTTTCCGCGCCGATGCGATTCTGCAGGACAGTCTCCCGCGCGAACTCGAGGGCGAAGACCTCGTTGTCGAAGGACGCATTGCCGATATTCCGCAGAAAGCGGAGTTCGGACAGCGCTTCGAGCTGGAAGTCGCGCGCGCCGAACGCGACGGCGAGGTGGTGCAGGTTCCGCAACGAATCCTGCTCAACAGCCACGATTTTTCCTTTCATCCGCGCGCGGGCGAAATCTGGCGTTTGCTCGTGCGTCTCAACCGCCCGCACGGTTATCAGAATCCCGGCGGATTCGATTATGAAGCGCATTTGTTTCGCAGCCGCATCCGCGCCAAGGGGTATGTGCGCGAGGACATCGTCCCGCGGCGGATAGCCGAAAGCTCGGCGTGGCATGACATCGACCGGCTGCGGCAGGACCTGGGCGACCGCATCCGCGCGCAACTGCCGGACAATCCCTATGCCGGCATCGTCGTGGCGCTGGCCAACGGCGACAGCCGCGGCGTGAGCAACGAGCAATGGCAAGTCCTGCGCCAGACCGGCACGCTGCATCTGATCGCCATTTCCGGTCTGCATATCAGTCTGGTTGCCGGCATTGTTTTTTTCCTGACGCGCCGGCTGTGGGCGTTGCCCGGCGTCACCGTGCTGCGCCTGCCGGCGCCCATGTTTGGTGCTATCTGTGCATTGCTCGCCGGAGCTGCCTATGCGGCACTCGCCGGTTTTGTGATTCCCACGCAACGCGCGCTCATCATGCTGGCGGTTGCCATGTCCGGTATTTTGCTGCGCCGGCGTTTTCCGCCGTCACAGCTGCTCGCCGCGGCCGGGCTGGCGGTGCTGTTGTACGATCCGCTTTCGGTCATGGCGGCGGGTTTCTGGCTGTCGTTCGCGGCGGTGGCGGTGATCGTATTCGCGATTCACGGCGAACGGGCACAACGATCGATTCTATATAAGTGGGGATATATCCAGTGGGCGATCGCGCTCGGGATGCTGCCGCTGATGCTGGCGATGTTCCAGCAGGTGTCGCTGGTCGCGCCGCTTGCCAACATGCTCGCCGTGCCGGTGTTCGACCTGATGGCGGTGCCGCTGACGCTCAGCGGCGCGCTGTTGCTGAACCTGTTTCCGGACTGGTTCGCGGGCTATTTTTTCAAACTCGCCGCCGGGTTGCTGCATGGACTGTGGCAGGCGTTGACGTGGCTCGCGGACGTTTCCTTCAGCCAGTGGACGCAACCCGCGCCGTCATGGTGGGCATTGCTGTGCGGTGTCGCGGGCGTGATCCTGTTGCTCGCGCCGCGCGGCTGGCCGGCGCGCTGGGTGGGCGCGGTGTGGTTGTTGCCGCTGGTTCTCGTGCGACCGCCGGCTCCGGCGGCGGGCGAGGCATGGTTCACGCTGCTCGACGTGGGACAGGGGCTGGCGGCCGTGGTGCGCACGCAGACACATACGCTGGTGTTCGATACCGGCCCACGCCTGGGTACTTTCGATACCGGCGCGGCGGTTGTCGAACCTTATCTGCGCGCGGTGGGAGTGCGGCGCGTGGATACATTGATCATCAGCCACGGCGACAACGATCACATCGGCGGGGCGGAATCGGTGTTGCGCGCGCTGCCGGTCGGGGAAATAGTGAGCAGCGTTCCGGAACGATTGCCGTCTTCGGCGCAACTGTGCCAGTCGGGGCAGACGTGGAGCTGGGATGGCGTGGATTTCATCGTCATGAATCCGGCCACGATCGGTTCCAGCCGCGCCAACAACGACTCCTGCGTGTTGCAGGTGCACAGCCGTTTCGGGAACGTGCTGCTGCCCGCCGACATCGAGGCACGGGCCGAGCGGCAACTGATCGAGCGCTGGGGCGGACAGCTGCGTTCGCAGGTGCTGGTGGCGCCGCATCACGGCAGCAAGACCTCGTCCACGCCCGAATTCATCGACGCGGTTGCCCCGCGTTACGTGCTGTTGCCCGCCGGATATCGCAGCCGCTACCATCATCCCAACACGGCCGTGGTGCAACGCTACGCGGAGCGTGGAATCGCCTTGCGCGATTCGCCCGCTTCGGGCGCACTGGAGTTCCGTCTGCGCGCGACCGGGCTGGAAGCGATGGCGTTCCGGGAACAACACCGGCGCTATTGGTATGCGGATTGAGAGTGCCGCACCGTCTTTGAGGATTCCGTCCCGTCTGGTACATTAGCCGCACTTTTTTACATATTTTCCGTGGAATAACAGCATGTTCGAACTGATCAAGGCGGGTGGCTGGACGATCTGGCCCATCATTCTGTGTTCCGTGGCCGCCCTCGCGATTATCGGCGAGCGCCTGTGGTCGCTGCAGAAAAAATACGTGGCGCCGGCCACCCTGCTCGCGCAGGTGCAACAGTGGCTGGGCGACAGTGATATCGAACCGGCGCGGATCGCGGCGCTGCGCGCCAGTTCGCCGCTCGGCAAGATTCTGGCGGCGGGCCTGATCAATCGCGACCACGAGCGCGAAATCATCAAGGAAGCCATCGAAAATGCCGGGCGGCATGTGGTGCCGGAACTGGAACGTTATCTGCGCTCGCTCGGCTCGATCGCCGCGATTTCGCCGTTCCTGGGGTTGTTCGGCACCGTCATCGGCATGATCCAGATGTTCTCCGGCATCGGCCAGCACGGCGTGGGCGATCCCTCGATTGTGGCCTCGGGCATTGCGGTGGCGTTGATCAACACCGCGGCCGGGCTGGGCGTGGCGATCCCGAGTCTGCTGTTCTACCGCTACTTCCGCGGGCGCGTGAACGACCTGCTGATCGAGATGGAAGAGGAGGCGGTGAAGCTGGTGGAAATTCTGCACGGCGAGCGCGAGAGCGACTGAGGGAGGGGCCCATGAATTTCCGTCCCGCGCCCGATGAAGAACCCGAGATCAATCTGATCCCGCTGATCGACGTGTTGCTGATGGCGTTGATCTTCCTGATCGTCACCACCAGTTTTTCCACCGAATCGCAGTTGCGCATCCGCCTGCCCGAGGCCTCGGCCGAGGTGAAAGAAAACCTGCCGTCGCTGCGCGTCACGATCGACGCCAAGGGACAGTATTACATCGCCGACCAGCAGCTCCTGAACGCGACGCCGGAGGTGCTGCGCAGCGCGCTGATGCGCGCCGCGGGCGGCAACAAGGACCCGGTGGTCGTGATCAATGCCGATGCGAAAACGCCGCACGAGGCCGTGATCCGCGTGATGGACACGGCGCGCCGCCTCGGTTTCACCCATCTCACCTTCGCCACCCAGCAGCCGTCCGGCCCCGCGGCGCGTGAGTAAGGCTTCCGACACCGGCGGCAGCCTGCGGCTTTACCGCCGCCTGCTGGGTTACGCGCTCCCGTACAAAGGGAGGTTCGTGATCGCCGTGATCGGCATGATCGTGTTTCGCGCACGTCCGCGATGTTTGCCGCGATGATGAAGCCGCTCATGGATCACGGCTTTGTCGGCAAGGACATGGACACCATTCGCCTTGATCCCGCCGCTCTTCATCGGCCTGTTCCTCGTGCGCGGCATTGCCAACTTCGCGGCGCAGTATTCCGTGAGCTGGGTCGGGCGACGCGTGACTTTCGATATCCGCAACGCGATCTTCACGCATCTGACGCGCCTGCCGAGCGGTTTCTACGACAAGACTGCCTCCGGGAGGTCTGATCTCCAAACTGATCTTCGACGTCGAGCAGATTGCATCGCGCCGTGACCGAACGCGGTTTTCGTCGTCGTACGCGACGGGTTGACGGTCGTGGCGATGGCGGCCTGGATGATCTATCTCAACTGGGAACTGACGATGATTTTCGCGATTCTCGCGCCGTTCTCGAGTCTGCTGGTGCGCGCCATGAGCCGGCGTTTTCGGAAGATCAGCCACCAAATTCAGGCGAGCATGGGCGAGATCTCGCAGGTCACGCAGCAGGCCACCGAGGGGCAGCGCGTGGTCAAGGCATTCGGCGGCCAAGCGACGGAAATCCGCGCGTTTACCGAGGTCAACGAGAAAAATCGCCGTAATTCGATGCGCAAGGTCACGGTTTCGGCCGTCGGTATGGGCATCGTGCAACTTCTTGTCGCGGTGGCATTCGCGATGGTGGTTTATTTCGCTCTCTTGTCGGGACAGATTACCGCGGGCGGTTTCGTTTCCTACGTTACGGCAGTCACTTTGATGGCAAATCCCTCGAAGCGTCTCGGCAAAGTCAATGAAACCATTCAGACGGGTCTGGCGGCGGCGCAAAGCGCCTTCGCACTGCTCGATGAGCCGGCCGAACCAGACACCGGCACTGTCACGCTGGAAACGGTGCGCGGTCGCATCGAGTATCGTCACGTCGGGTTTCGTTATCCGGTGGCGGAATCCGACGCTCTCGCTGACGTGTCGTTCACGATCGAGCCCGGCCAGACGGTGGCGCTGGTGGGCAGCTCCGGCAGCGGCAAGACCACGACGGCGAGTCTGCTGCCGCGGTTTTACCGGGTGAACGAGGGTGAGATCCGGCTGGACGATGTGAATATCAATGACCTGGTGCTGGCCGACCTGCGCCGTCACATCGCCATTGTCGGACAGGAAACCTTGTTGTTCGACGATACCATCCGGAACAACATCGCCTACGGCCACGAAGGCCCGATTGACGAAGATCGCGTGATGCAGGCGGCCCGGGCGGCGCACGTGCTGGAGTTCGCGCAGAAACTGCCACAGGGCCTGGATGCCCTTGTCGGCGAACGCGGATTGCGGGTGTCCGGCGGACAGCGGCAGCGCATCGCCATCGCGCGCGCGCTTTACAAGAACGCGCCGATCCTGATTCTGGACGAGGCGACTTCTTCGCTCGACACGGAATCCGAGCGTCTGGTGCAGGCGGCCATGCAGAAACTCATGGAGAACCGCACGACGCTGGTGATCGCGCATCGCCTCTCCACTGTCGAGCATGCGAATCGGATCGTGGTGCTGGCCCAAGGCCGCGTCGTCGAGAGTGGCACACACCGGGAACTGCTGGCGCAAAACGGCGTTTATGCCGGGTTGTACCGCATCCAGTTTAGCGGCAGCGGCTAGCACGCCCACTGGCGATGCATTGGCTGGAACAACACTGGTACCGGTTTACGCCCGTCAGCCTGCTGCTGTTACCCCTCAGCTGGCTGTATTGCCTGTTGATGGTGTTGCGGCGCGGGTTGTATCGCCTGCGGATTTTTTCGTCCGTCAGGCTGCCAGTCCCGGTGATCGTGGTGGGCAATATCACCGTCGGTGGCACCGGCAAGACGCCGCTGGTGATCTGGCTCGCCGACTTTCTGCGGCAGCAGGGGATGCGTCCCGGCATCGTGCTGCGTGGCTACGGCGGCAGCGCGGTGGACTGGCCGCTGACGGTCACGCCGGATCACGACCCCGATGTCGTCGGGGACGAAGCCGTGATGCTGGCGCGACAGAGCCGCTGTCCCGTGGCAGCGGACCCGGACCGCGTGCGCGGGGCGCAGCATCTGTTACGCGAGCATCATTGCGACGTGATCGTGAGTGACGACGGTTTGCAACACCTGCGTCTGGCGCGCGATATCGAGATCGCCGTGATCGACGGGACACGCCGCTTTCGGCAACGGCCGCTGCCTGCCGGCCGGGCCGCTGCGCGAACCGGTGAGTCGCTTGAACGACGTGGACTTGCGCGTCGTCAACGGCGAACCGCACCAGGGAGAGGTCGGCATGACACTGGCGGAAACCGGCCTGTGCCGCGTGAATGCGCCGGATACCTATGCCTCGGCCGGTTCGTTTCGGGGAGAAACAGTGCATGCCGTGGCCGGTATCGGCCATCCGGCGCGTTTTTTCTCCCACCTGCGGCGGCTGGGGCTGAAGGCCATCGAGCATCCTTTCCCCGACCATTACCGCTTCCGGGCGCCGGATATCCGCTTTGGCGACGGTCTGGCGGTCATCATGACGCAGAAAGATGCGGTAAAATGCGAACGGTTCGCGGACGACAACATGTGGTACCTCGCGATAGAGGCCAGGCCCGACCCGCGCGTGGGTGAAGAGGTCTGGAGACGGCTCAAGGAGAAACAACGTGGATAAGAAATTGCTCGACATTCTGGTCTGCCCGGCGTGCAAGGGCCCGCTGATTTACGACAAGAAAAAGTCCGAACTGATCTGCAAGGCGGACCGGCTGGCTTATCCCATCCGCGACGACATCCCGGTCATGCTGGAAGACGAGGCGCGGCAGGTGGCGGAAGAAGAACTGCCGAAGTAATTAAAATAGGCAGGATGCACGCATGCGACACCAGATTGACAAGATTAATGATACGTGATATGACTCTTCTCTGATCTTCAGAGTTCTTTAATCCTGTGAAATTCATCATGCACATAATTATCCCCGCGCGTTACGACTCGACCCGTCTGCCGGGCAAGCCGCTCGCGGACGTCGCCGGCAAACCGCTGATCCAGCGTGTCCACGAATGCGCCGCGAAAGCCGGCGCTGCCGCGATCACCATCGCCACCGACGACGAGCGCATCCGCGCCGCCGCGGAGGGTTTCGGCGCGCGTGTGTGCATGACCTCGCCGCAACACCGTAGCGGCACCGACCGGCTCGCCGAGGTGATCGAGAAGCAGGCCATCGGCGCGGACGAAATCGTGGTCAACCTGCAGGGCGACGAGCCGCTGATGCCGCCCGAACTGATCCGTGAAGTGGCGGGCAAACTTGCCGCGCACAAGGATGCGATGGTGGCCACCGCCTGTCATGCGATCCATGACCGCGAATCGCTCGTGAATCCCAACGTGGTCAAGGTCGTGTGCGACGCGAAAGGCTATGCGCTCTATTTCAGCCGCGCGGCCATTCCCTGGCCGCGTGAGGTCATGGCCGGGAAAAGTGGCGTGGCGATCCAGGCATACCGTCACATCGGCCTATACGCCTACCGCGCCGGTTTCGTGCGCCGCTACGCCTCATGGCCGCCTTGTCCGCCGGAGGAGGCGGAGCAACTGGAGCAGTTACGTGTTTTATGGCATGGCGAACGCATCGTCGTGCACGAGGCGCGTGCGATGCCCGAGGCCGGCGTGGACACGCCGGAAGACCTCGAGCGCGTGAGAAAATATTTTTCAGTCGCGGATAAACAGACAGGATTAACGAGTTAATCCCCGCCGTTCGTGGTGAGCTTGTCGAACCATGAACGGCGGGCCCATGTAATCAATGTCTTGTACTATTCGTCCTTGCGACAAGCTCAGGACGAACGGACATTAATTAAAGGTGTTCCTAAAATACTTTCCAGTAATCCTAAAAATCCTGTTAATCCTGTGAAATTATAATTTATATGGTGAAAGTGTCTGTTCGTATGTCTCGGTAACATCTGCCGCTCGCCGACGGCGGAGGGGGTTTTCCGGAAGCTGGTCCAGGATGAAAAACTGGAGCATCTCTTTGAAATCGATTCGGCCGGCACGCATGCCTATCACATCGGCGAGCCGCCGGATGAGCGCGCCCAGGAAGCCTGCGCGCGCCGCGGCATCGACATCAGCGGCCTGAGCGGGCGCAAGGCCATCGCCGCGGACATCGAGAGATTCGATTATGTCCTGGCCATGGACCGCGAGAATTTCGAAAATCTGATCGACATCTGTCCGCCGGGCCATGAAACGCGCATCCGCTTGTTCATGGAGTTTGCCGCTGATCGGCCGGAGGAAGAAGTGCCCGATCCCTATTTCGGCGGGCCGAGCGGCTTCGATCGCGTGCTGGACATGATCGAAGACGCCGCGCGCGGTTTGCTCGAGGACATCCGGCGCACGCAGCGTCTGTAGCAGCTAAATGAAAAAGGCCCGCTTGCGCGGGCCTTTTGTTTTGACAGCTTGTTTCCTACTTGTTCCCGTTGTCCGTGTCGGGATGGGTTTCCACCTGCATCAGTTCCGGCTTGGACGCCGGTTCGCTTTTGATGTTGCCGCGTGTATCCTCGGGCGGCGTGGTGTCGGCGGGCGACGGGTTCCAGGCCTCGTGATGCTCCATCGGTTGTTCCCAGGACGAGGCCGACGGCGAGTCACCGTGAGACGGCTCCGGCATGCCGGCGGGCGGGGTGACTGGCGGAGCCTGTCTTTCCTCGCGCGGAGGATAATTTTCGCGCACCGGTCTTTGTGCTTCATCGCGCACCGGTTTTTGTGTTTCCGCATTCATGTCGGTGGTGCTGCTGCGTGAACTGACATCCTGCCGCTCCTGCGGCGGACGACCTTCCTGACCGCGGCCGCGACCGCGGCCACGCCGCCGCCGCCGTCCACTGCGACCTGCAGGCCGGTCGCGTTGCGGTTGGCCACCTTCAACATGGGGGCCATTGTTGGGGCCGCCGGCAGTCTGCGGCTGGGGCGGACGCGGACGGTTGCGATCCTGACCGCCGCCCTGGCGTTCGGGTTGCGGCGGACGTTCGTGCCGATGCTGCTGATGAGGGCGGTGATGCGGCCGTTGTCCACCGTGACCGCCATGGCCGCGATGTTGCGGCTGATGCTGGCGCACCGGGCGGCTTTCCTGGACCGGCGGTTTCTTTTCCTCTTCTTTCTTGCCGAACAGGCCGGAAATGATCTTCTTGATGATGCCGCCACCGCCGTGCGCGGCCTTCGGCGGCTCGGGCGGCGCCGCCGCGTGTGTGAGCGGCCCGATCACCGGCTTTTCCGCCTCAGCGGCGGCGGGAGCGGCTTGGGCGGGTTTCCTGTCATCGATTTCTTCCTTCTCGACGATGTCGATCTCGTAACTCGGCACATCGGCCTCGGCTTCGTATTCGTCGATACGCAGGCGGCGAATGTGATAGTGCGGCGTTTCCAGTTCCGAGGTCGGGATGATCATGATCGGCGTGCCGACGCGCGACTCAACCGCGGTGATCTCCATGCGCTTCTCGTTGAGCAGGTAAGTGGCCGTCTCCATCGGCAGGTGCACATGCACCGCCGCGGTGTTTTCCTTCATGGCCTCTTCCTGGATCATGCGCAGGATCGACAGTCCCGAGGATTGCACGCCACGAATATGACCGGTACCGAGACAGCGCGGGCAGATGAGGCTGGAGGATTCACCGAGCGAGGGCCGCAGGCGCTGGCGCGACATCTCCAGCAGCCCGAAGCGTGAGATGCGTCCAACTTGCGTGCGGGCGCGGTCTACCTTCAGCGCCTCGAACATGCGGTTTTCGACTTCGCGCCGGTTGCGCTCGGGTGTCATGTCGATGAAGTCGATGACGATCAGTCCGCCGAGGTCGCGCAGGCGCAATTGGCGCGCGACTTCATCCGCGGCTTCCAGATTGGTGTTGAGCGCGGTCTCTTCGATGTCGGCGCCCTTGGTGGCGCGCGCCGAGTTCACGTCGATCGTGACCAGGGCTTCGGTCTTGTCGAACACGATCGCGCCGCCCGATTCCAGGCGCACTTCACGCGAGAACGCCGACTCGATCTGGTGTTCGATCTGGTAACGCGAGAACAGGGGGGTTTCATCCTTGTACAGCTTGAGCTTCTCCAGGTTCTGCGGCGCGACCTGCTGCATGAATTTCTGCATGCGCTCGAAGATTTCCGGGTTGTCCACCATGATGTCGCCGATGTCGGCCTTGAGGTAGTCGCGGGTGGCGCGCACCACGAGATTGCTTTCCTGGTAGATCAGGAAGGGCGCGGCGCGCTCTTGCGCGGCCTTGTAGATGGCGTCCCACAGATTGATCAGGTAATCGAGATCCCATTGCAGTTCTTCGGCCGAGCAGCCGATACCGGCGGTGCGGGCGATGACGGAGTAATCGTCCGGGAGCTTGAGCTGGGACATGGCTTCGCGCAGCTCGGCGCGTTCCTCGCCCTCGATGCGGCGCGAGATGCCGCCGCCGCGGGGGTTGTTCGGCATGAGCACCAGGTAACGGCCGGCGAGGCTGACAAAGGTCGTGAGCGCCGCGCCCTTGGTGCCGCGCTCTTCCTTGTCCACTTGCACGATCATTTCCTGGCCTTCCCTGACCACGTCCTTGATGCGCACCTGGCTCATGGGGGTGCGCTCGTCGTAACCCTGGAAGTAAATGCGGGAAATTTCCTTGAGCGGCAGGAAGCCCTGGCGTTCGGAGCCGTAATCCACGAAGGCGGCTTCCAGGCTGGGTTCTACGCGGGTGATCTTGGCCTTGTAGATGTTGCCTTTCTTCTGCTGATAGGTGGAGGACTCAATGTCGAGGTCGAGAAGTTTCTGACCGTCGACAACGGCCAGCCGCAACTCCTCGGGGTGAGTTGCGTTGAATAGAATACGTTTCATCGGTGGTTAATCCCCGACGCACGGTTTGGCGAGCTACACCGCCTCGCGCTGTAGTCACAGCGCGGCAAGACGGAACGTCGTCCTCCCGACAGGGCGGCAGAAGCCGTCTTGGTTTGACGGCCTTCTGCTATGGTTCCACGCTTCGTTCCTAGAGAGCGCAGATGTACAATTCAGACTTTAATTACACTGCGGACAGGTTTTGGCTGTCACGCGTGTCGTCTGCCATGTGCTGATGTCGGCAGGTGCTCGCAAAACTGGAGCGTCTACATACGCCTCTACAGGAAGTAGGGGAGAGGCGTGTCACCCTGTTTGGGCTCTAGTCGCGTTTTTGCATTTAGCTGCCGGCGCTTCGCCGGGGGCAACGGTGCGGTAGAGCCCGCGCCGGCTTTTACCTGGCGCGAAAATCCGTTGCGTTCCGCGCACTTGTATCAAAATCAGAGATTTCACCAAAAGTGCGCACATCGCACTATAGCAAACGAAGCGGTTCCCCAGCAATCTGTTATCATCGCCTTTGCATGGAAAAGGCCGTGAAATCCGGGTCCCCCGCCGTCCGTTACCTCGAAATCGATGAATCCCGCGCCGGCCAGCGGCTCGACAATTTCCTGATCGCCATCCTGAAAGGCGTTCCCCGGAGCCATATTTACCGCATTCTGCGCAAGGGCGAGGTGCGGATTAACAAGGGCCGGGCACGGCCGGACTACCGCCTGGAGCCGGGGGACGTGGTGCGGATACCGCCCCTGCGCCTGTCGCCGGCCAAGGACCTCGACCCTCAGAAGGCCGCCGACGGGTTTGGCTGGCTGCTGCCGCGCATCCTGCATGAGGACGACGACCTGATGGTGGTGAACAAGCCGGCGGGCCTGGCGGTGCACGGCGGCAGCGGCGTCAGCGTCGGTTTGATCGAGGCGCTGCGCGGCTTGCGGCCGGAGACGCCGGCTCTGGAACTGGCGCACCGCCTGGACCGGGACACGTCGGGTTGCCTGCTGCTGGCCAAGACCCGCCCGGCGATGCTGGCGCTGCATCGGATGCTGCGCGAGGGAAAAATGGAAAAGCATTATCTCGCGCTGGTCTCCGGGGCCTGGCGCGGCGGGACGCGCGAGGTGTCGGTGGCGCTGGAAAAGAACCGGCCGCACGCCGGCGAACACATGGTCGAGGTCTCCGAGGACGGCAAGGAATCCGCGAGCCGGTTCATTCCGCATCAGCGCTTCGGTTCCGCCACGCTCATGGAGATCCAGCTGCTCACCGGCCGCACCCACCAGGCGCGCGTGCACGCCGCGCATCTTGGGCATCCGATTGCCGGTGACGACAAATACGGCGACCGCGAATTCAATCGCCGCCTGCACAAGCTGGGGCTGCGGCGCCTGTTCCTGCACGCGCAGCGGCTGCGATTCACGCACCCGCTGACCGGTTATACAATGGACATCGAAGCCCCACTTCCCGACGAACTTTCTTCGTTATTGGAACGCCTCGTCCCGTGAAACCCGAGCATGAACTGATCATTTTCGACTGGGACGGAACCCTCATGGATTCCGTCGCCAAGATCGTGCGCTGCTTCACCGCCGCGCTGGAAGACGCCGGCGCGCCCGATCCGGGCGAGGACGCCATCCGCCATATCATCGGTCTCGGACTCGGTGAGGCGGTGACTGAACTGCTCCCGGAAGCCGACGCCGCCACGCGCGAGCAAGTGGTGGAGCGATACCGCCAGCACTTTCTGCATCTCGATCAGACCGGCATGGAACTGTTCCCCGGCGTGCGCGCCGGGCTCGAGGATTTGTCGGCGCAGGGGTATATGCTCGCCATCGCGACCGGCAAGGCACGCCGCGGGCTCGACCGCGTGTTGCGTGACACGGGCACGGCGCATCTGTTCTGCGCCACGCGCTGCGCCGACGAGGCGTTTTCCAAGCCGCATCCACGGATGCTGGAAGATATTCTGGAACAAACCGGTTTCGATGCCGGTCGCGCATTGATGGTGGGCGATACCACGTACGACATGCAGATGGCGCGCCATGCCGGGCATGGATGGCCTCGCCGTGACCTATGGCGTGCACGGGCGCGAACTGCTCGCGGAGCACGGCCCGCTGGCCTGTCTGGATTCGTTCACGGAGGTTTACGAATGGCTGCAGCGCATGGGCGGCGTGTCATCTGTCACAGCCGTGAACTCGTAGAGCGCGGTCGCGGTGTACGCTTCACGATATCGAGGCATGGTGAAGTGATTCCCGCTTTCGCCGTACGCTTCAATGGCAAGGTGCATGCCTATCTCAATCGGTGCGCGCATCGTTCTCTGGAGCTCGACTGGATCGAGGGCGAATATTTCGATGCCTTCGGCGAGCATCTCCTGTGCGCCACGCACGGCGCGCGTTATGCGCCGGCCAGCGGAACGTGCGTGGGCGGTCCTTGCGGCGGAGCGGGGCTGGTGAAGCTGCCGGTATTCGAGGACAACGGTGACGTCTGTTTCGAGCCGGGGGATGATATACACTTGATAAATTCAGACGAAGTCACGTGAGGTTATTTTCATGACGGACAACGATTCCTCTACCCCGCCGTCCGCGAACGCACCGGGACGTTCGCCGAACTGGGAACGCGATCTGCTCGATCGCCTGGCGTTTGCCGCGCTCACCGAGCAGCGCCGCGCGCGGCGCTGGAAGATTTTCTTCCGGTTTTTCTTCGCGGCCTATCTGTTGCTGATACTGGTCCTGGCGCAGTCGGACAACTGGAGCGGCACGTCGCTGGCGAAACGCCACACTGCACTGGTGGATCTCGACGGTGAAATCAGCGCCAGCAGCCAGGCCAGCGCCGACAACGTCATTTCCGGTTTGCGCGCCGCGTTCGAAAGCACTTCCACCGTGGGCGTGATTCTGCGCGCCAACAGCCCCGGCGGCAGCCCGGTCCAGTCGGGTTATATCAACGACGAAATCAAGCGGCTGCGCGCGAAATATCCGAAGGTTCCGCTGTATGCCGTGATCGGCGATGTGTGCGCCTCCGGCTGCTATTACGCGGTCGCGGCGGCGGACAAGATCTACGCCGACAAGGCGAGCATCGTCGGTTCGATCGGCGTGCTCATGAACGGTTTCGGTTTCGTGGACACGATGAAAAAACTCGGCGTCGAGCGCCGTCTCATGACCTCGGGCGAGCACAAGGGCTTTCTCGATCCGTTCGGACCCGTCAAACCGGCCGAGGCGAAACACGCGCAGGAACTGCTCGACCAGATACACCGGCAGTTCATCGACACGGTGCGCCAGGGCCGCGGCAAATCGTTGAAGGAGACCCAGGACATGTATTCCGGTCTGTTCTGGACCGGTGACGACGCGATCAAGCTGGGACTCGTGGATGAATTGGGTAGCGCCAGTTACGTGGCGCGCGAGGTGATCGGCGCCGAAGAAATCGTCGACTACACGTTCCGTGAGAACGTGTTCGACCGTTTCGCGCGGCGCATCGGCACGACCATGGCGCAGACGCTGGGCGCGGAAATTCTCGGCCGCGCCCCGGTTTTAAAATAAGAAATTAACCGCCAGGACGCCAAGAACGCCAGGGAAAGAATTTGGGAATTAGGAAGCTTCTGACCAATTGTTGTTCCGGCACTCTCGTGACGAAGAAGTGATTGATTTTCCTGGCGTCTCTGGCGCCCTGGCGGTTCAAATAATTTTTACTCCTTCATTCTCCAGCATCCGCACCAGGCGGATGAGCGGCAATCCGATCAGGGTGTTCGGATCGTCGCCTTCGAATCTTTCCAGCAGCGCAATCCCCAGTCCTTCCGATCTGACGCTGCCGGCGCAGGAGTAGGGTTGTTCCTTGCGCAGATAGGATTCGATCTGCGCGTCGGTGAGCGTACGGAAGGTCACGCGATAGGGGATGACTTCGATCTGGACACGCCGGGTGTCGGCATTGACGAGCGCCAGCCCCGTGTAAAGCGTGACGGCCTTGCCGGAAGCGGAACGCAGCTGTTCCACCGCCTTGTCATGGCTGTGCGGCTTGCCCACGATCGCGCCGTTGTACACGGCAACCTGATCCGAGCCGATCACGAGCGTGCCAGGTCTTCCGTCGGCAATCTTCCGCGCCTTTTCGATGGACAGGCGCTCGACCAGGGCCGAGGGCGTTTCGCCGGGGCGTGGCGTTTCGTCCACGTCGGGCGCGATGACCTCGAAGGGAATCTTCAGGCGCTCCAGCAGTTCGCGGCGGTAGGGCGACGAGGAGGCGAGAATTAATTTCATATTATGTTAAACCGCCAGGACGCCAGGAGTCGCCAGGAAAACAATTCTGATTTCCGAAACTGATGTCTTGGCGTCCCTGGCGTCCTGGCGGTTCGAAATCTTATTCAATTTCGACGAGCGCTTCGTCGGGATTGACGCTGTCGCCCTTGGCGACGTTCACGGCCTTGACCGTGCCCGCGATCGGCGCCGGCACTTCGTTTTCCATTTTCATCGCCTCGATCACCAGCACCGGGTCGCCGGCCTTCACCTTGGCGCCGACCTTGACCAGCACGTCGACGATGGTGCCGGGCATGGAGCTGGTGACATGACCTTCCTTGGAGCCTTCGGCCGCTTCGAACCGCGCGACGCGCGACGCGTGTCGACCATGCCGGCCTCGGTCGGCACGGTCTCGGTCAGCGTCTCGACCAGAATCTCTTCCGGCACGCCGTCCACCGACACGAAGAACGGGCGTTGCTCCTCGCTCTTGTGACCGGCGCCGGTGACGCGAATGTGATAGGTCTCGCCGTGCAGCGTGACGTTGAATTCCGTCGGCGCGAGCGCTGGCAGTCCGGCGGCCTCGGCGGATTCCGGCGGCTTGAGTTCCTCCGGTTTGAGCGTGCCGGCGGCGCGCTCTTCGAGGAACTTGCGCCCGATCTCCGGGAACATGGCGTAGGTCAGCACGTCTTCTTCGCTCTTGGCGAGCTCGCCGATTTCATCGCGCAGGCGATGCATTTCGGGCTTGAGCAGTCGGCCGGGCGGCAGGTGATGACCTCTTCGTTGCCGATGGCCATGTTGCGCACGGTGTCGTTGATCGTGCCCGGCGCCTTGCCGTAGCGGCCCTGCAGGTAGAGCTTCACTTCGTTGGTGATGCTCTTGTAGCGCTTGCCGGTGAGCACGTTGAGCACCGCCTGGGTGCCGACGATCTGTGAGGTCGGCGTGACCAGCGGCGGGAAGCCGAGATCTTCGCGCACGCGCGGAATCTCCTCGAGCACTTCGTTCATGCGATTCAGCGCGCCCTGTTCCTTGCAGCTGGTTCGACAGGTTGGAGATCATGCCGCCCGGCACCTGGTTGATCATGCACGCGGGTGTCGATTCCGGTGAATTCGCTTTCGAACTGGTGATACTTTTTGCGCACCTCGCGGAAGTAGAAGCCGATCTCCTGCAGCAGTTCCAGGTCCAGGCCGGTGTCGTACGGGCGTGCCCTGCAACGCCACCACCATGCTCTCGGTCGGCGAGTGGCTGGTGCCCCCGGCGAAGCGACGAGATCGCGGTGTCCATGTGGTCGGCGCCGTTCTCGATCGCCTTGTAGCATGCACATGTCGGCCATGCCGACGGTGGTGTGCGAGTGCAACGCGAGCGGCACGCTTGACCGCCTTGGACAGCGCCGAGACCAGTTCGGCCGTGACGTGCGGCGTGAGCAGGCCGGCCATGTCCTTGATGGCGATCGACTGTCGCAGCCCATCGCTTCCAGCTCCCGCGCCATGCTCGACGAAATGTTCGATGGTGTGCACCGGGCTGGTGGTGTAGCAGATCGTGCCCTGGGCGTGCTTGCCGGCCTTGAGCACGGCCTTGACCGACACCGTGCATATTGCGCATGTCGTTCATGGCATCGAAGATGCGGAACACGTCGATGCCGTTATTCGGCCGACTTTTGCACGAACGCCTCGCACCACGTCGTCGGAGTAGTGGCGGTAGCCGAGCAGGTTCTGGCCGCGCAGCAGCATCTGAGATCGGCGTCTTGGGCAGCGCTTCTTGCAGCTTGCGCAGGCGTTCCCACGGGTCTTCCTTGAGGAAGCGCAGGCAGGCATCGAAGGTGGCGCCGCCCCAGGCCTCCAGCGACCAGTAGCCGACCCTGTCGAGCTTCTCGCAGATCGGCAGCATGTCGTCGGTGCGCATGCGCGTGGCGATCAGCGACTGGTGCGCGTCGCGCAGGACGACTTCGGTGACCATGAACTTTCTTGGATGAGGACGCCATGGTTGCCTTTTGTCTCCTACAGAGCCGTGGTGCGCCGCGATCGCCGCGGCTATGGCCACGGCCAGGTCGGCGGGCGGACGACGGACGGAATAGTTTATCAGTTCCGGATGCTTTTCGACGAATCCGGTGTCGAATTTTCCCGCCCGGAATTCCGGCGTGGCGAGAATTTCCAGATAATACGGCATGGTGGTTTTGACGCCGTGCACGCCCATGTCGAGCAGCGCGCGCCGCGCGCGCGCCAGGGCCTTCTCCCAGGTGAGCGCCCAGACCGTGAGCTTGGCGCACATGGAATCGTAATACGGCGGAAACTCATAGCCGGTGTAGATCGCGGCGTCGGTGCGCACGCCCGGGCCGCCGGGCGAATAGTAACGCGTGATGCGCCCGAAGCTCGGCAGGAAATCGTTTTTCGGGTCTTCGGCATTGATGCGGAACTGAATCGCGTAGCCGCGGCGCTGGATGTCCTCCTGCTGGTAGGACATGGGCTGCGCCTTCGGCGATGCGGATCTGTTCCTGCACGATGTCCACGCCGGTGATCTGTTCGGTCACGGTGTGCTCCACCTGCAGGCGCGTGTTCATCTCCATGAAATAGAACCGGCCTTCCTGGTCGAACAGGAATTCGACGGTGCCGGCGTTCTCGTAGTTGACGCAGCGGGCGGCGCGCACGGCCAGCTCGCACACCGCGGCGCGCTGCTCCTCGGTGAGCTGGGGCGAGGGCGCGATCTCGATCAGCTTCTGATGGCGGCGCTGGATCGAGCAGTCGCGCTCGAACAGGTGAATCACGTTGCCGTGTTTGTCGCCGAGCATCTGCACCTCGATGTGGCGCGGATTGACGATGGCTTTTTCCAGGAACACGTCGGCGCTGCCGAAGGCCTTGGTGGCCTCGGACACCACGCGCTCATAGGTGCGGCTCAGTTCGTCTTCGTTGTTGCAGCGGCGGATGCCGCGCCCGCCGCCGCCCGAGGTGGCCTTGAGCATCACCGGGTAACCGATTTTTTTGGCGAGCTTCACCGCCTCGTCGACGTTTTTGAGATTGCCCTCGCTGCCGGGCACCACCGGCACGCCGGCGGCGATCATGGCTTCGCGCGCGGCGGTCTTGTCGCCCATGCGGCGGATCACGTCCACGGTCGGGCCGATGTAGGTGATCCCGCGCCGCATGCAGACTTCGGCGAGTTGGGGGTTTTCCGACAGGAAGCCGTAGCCGGGATGCAGCGCATCGCAGCCGGTGGCCACGGCCAGGTTCACGATGCGGTGGGCATTGAGATAGCCGCCGACCGGGTCCGGGCCGACGTTGTAGGCCTCGTCGGCTTTTTTGACGTGCAGCGCATGCCGGTCGGCATCGGTATAGATGGCGACCGATTTGATGCCCATTTCGGCGCAGGCGCGCACTATGCGTACCGCGATTTCACCGCGGTTGGCAACCAGTATCTTTTTGATCAAGCTGAAAACTCCGCTGAACTGGCCCAGACACTCCCTCGGGGAATGCTGCCTTCTTTGTACGGAATGGGGCTGGCAGTGTCAACCACAACCGCCCGGCTTGCCGCGTCTAAAACCCTATTTTGACACAAGTTTGCCGCGAATATATGATGCGCCGCCTGTATCCGGCCGGCTGCCGTCGATTTCGCCCGGATGGGAGAGGTCAAGTACCCGCCCGGCGCCGGTTTCGCCGCGGGGAAAAGGCGTAGAGAGGGTATCATGTCGCCATCCTGGGAAGTGTCTCGGGACATTTCCGGCGATAGTGCCCGGCTCCCGAGGCGAATGTAGCGACTCCGTCCCGAGGCGAAGCTGTTTCGGACGGAGGCGCAAGGCCGCCACAGTTGGCTGAGATCATTGAGTCGCTCGGCCACCACCGCCGAAAGAGCTGCGCCACGAGCGGTGGCGGCCATTCGGAGACAGACGGGCACAGGGTCGCCGGAAGGAAAGAGTGTAAGAGGGCATCATGTCGCCATCCTGGAAAGAGTCACACGGTCATTTACCGGCGACCATAGACCCGATCCAGCTGGCTGAAAGAGGCGCGCGCCTGACCGGCACGCTGCCGCTGAAGAGCATGTCGCGGCTGATGCAGACGTGTCTGGAAGGCTCGGACGATGTCTACGTCGATCTGCTCTTCGAGCGCGGCGAGGGCGAGCAGGTTTTTCTCATGCATGGCAACCTGCGCGTACGATTGCACATGACCTGCCAGCGTTGCCTCGAAGGCATGGACCTGGACGTGGAGGCCGCTCCCTGGTTGATGCTGATGCGACCGGGAAGCCGGCGTGACAGGCTCGACGACGAGCCCGACATTCTGGTGGTGGACAAGCCGCTGCTGTTGAGCGCGCTGGTCGAGGATGAATTGCTGCTGGCGTTGCCGATGGTGCCGACGCATGCGCTGAGCGAATGTCCGGCCGGGACGTACGTGAAGCAAGGGACGGCTGGCGGCGGAAATGCCGAGGGGAAAAAGAAAAATCCCTTCGCCGCTTTGGACGAATTGAAGAAAACGAGATAGTGCCGGTTATTTTACCTGACGAGGATTTACCATGGCCGTACAGAAAAGCCGAGTATCACCTTCCCGCCGCGGCATGCGTCGTTCACACGACAAGCTGACGAAGTCGGCGCTTTCGGTTGACAAGACGAGCGGCGAGACGCATCGCCGGCATCAGGTCACCGCCGACGGATATTATCGCGGCCGTAAAGTGCTGGACACCAAACCGGAATAGAACCGGTTTGAACCGGAACCGTTCAGGGACTTGAGAACGTGATCACGATTGCCCTCGACGCCATGGGGGGCGATCACGGTGTCGGCGTCACCGTGCCCGCCGCCCTCAAGACACTACGGGACGAGCCGACGCTGAAGCTGACCTTGGTCGGCCAGCGCGATGCCATCGAAGCCGAATTGAAACACCGTCACGCGGCCGAAGGCGAGCGCCTCGTCATCCATCATGCCTCGGAAGTAGTGGGCATGGACGAACCTCCGGCGCAGGCGCTGCGCGGCAAGAAAGACTCCTCCATGCGCGTGGCCATCAACCTCGTCAAGGAAGGCGCGGCTCAGGCCGCCGTCTCCGCCGGCAACACCGGGGCACTCATGGCGACCGCGCGTTTTGTTCTCAAGACCTTGCCCGGGATCGACCGTCCGGCGATCGTCACGATCCTGCCCACGATGCATGACCACGTGCATGTGCTGGATCTCGGCGCCAACGTGGACTGCACGCCGGAGCAACTTCTGCAGTTCGCCATCATGGGTTCCATTCTGGTCGGCGCTGTCGAGGAAAATCCGCGTCCGCGTGTCGCATTGCTCAACATTGGCGCGGAAGACATCAAGGGCAACGAGATCGTCAAAAAGACCCACGAATTGCTGCGCGCCAGTTCGTTGAACTATTGCGGCTACGTCGAGGGCGATGAAATCTATACGGGCGACATGGACGTGATCGTGTGCGACGGTTTTGTCGGCAACGTCATGCTCAAGACGAGCGAGGGCCTGGCGCGCATGATCACGCATTTCATGAAGCAGGAATTCAAGCGCAATATCCTGACGCGACTTTCCGCCCTGGTGGCGATCCCGGTGTTGCACGCCTTCAAGAAGCGCGTCGACCCGCGCCGTTACAACGGCGCCAGCTTCGTCGGCCTGAATGGCATCGTGATCAAAAGCCACGGTGGCGCGGATATCCTGGCCTTCGAACATGCCATTCTCGAAGCGCTGGCGGAGGTAAGTCAACAAGGTGCCCGAGCGCATCGGACGCGAACTGACCGCGATGGCGGCCAAGGGTGTAGTGGCATGAGGCGGCGGGCATGATCTATTCGCGCATTATCGGCACCGGCGGCTACCTGCCGGCCAAGGTGCTCACCAATCACGATCTCGAGAAGATGGTCGAGACGACGGATCAGTGGATTGTCGAGCGCACCGGTATCCGCGAGCGTCACATCGCGGCCGCGGGCGAGACCAGCGCCTCCATGGGCGAGCAGGCCGCGCGGCGCGCCATCGAGGCGGCTGGCATCAGCACCAAAGACATCGACCTTATCATCGTGGCGACCACCACCGCCGATCAGGTATTTCCGAGCACCGCCTGTTTGCTTCAAGACCGCCTCGAAGATACACGGTTGCCCGGCGTTTGACGTCCAGGCGGTATGCACGGGTTTCGTGTACGCGCTGGGCATCGCGGACAAATTCATCCGCACCGGTTCTGCCAAGCACGCCCTGGTCGTGGGCAGCGAAACCCTGTCGCGCATCATCGACTGGACCGACCGTACCACCTGCGTGTTGTTCGGCGATGGCGCCGGCGCCGTGGTGCTCGCGGCATCGAAGACGCCCGGCATCATTTCCACGCATCTGCATGCCGATGGCAAGTACAAGGACCTGCTCAGCGTGCCCGCCGGCATCTCCCAGGGCTATGACAAGGTCGTCAACGGCACGGCGTACATGAAGATGGAGGGCAACGAGGTGTTCAAGGTGGCGGTGAACACGCTCGGGCGCATCGTGGACGAAACGCTGGCGGCGAATCACATGAAGAAATCCGATATCCAGTGGCTCGTCCCGCATCAGGCCAACCACCGCATCATCGCGGCCACCGCGAAGAAACTCGGCATGTCCATGGATCACGTGGTGCTGACGGTGGACCGTCACGGCAATACCTCGGCGGCCTCGATCCCGCTGGCCTTCGACGAGGCGGTGCGCGACGGGCGCATCAAGGCCGGCGATACCGTGCTGATGGAGGCTTTCGGCGGCGGTTTCACCTGGGGCTCGGTGCTGTTGAAATATTGATCAACCGCCAGGACGCCAGGGTCGCCAGGAAAAAATTTAAGAAAAAGATTTCAAAATATTTCATTCTTCATCTTTCCTGGCGATCCTGGCGTCCTGGCTCAAAGTTTAAAAGGATTTCTCATGACACTTGCATTCGTTTTTCCCGGACAAGGCTCGCACTCGGTCGGCATGATGAACGCGCTGGCCGCCGAGTTTCCCGTCGTCAGGGAAACCTTTCCGCGAAGCTTCGCAGGCGCTCGGCTACGACCTCTGGCAGGTGGTGGAGCAGGGACCGGAAGAAAAACTCAACCAAACCGAGGTGACCCAGCCGGCAATGCTGACCGCCGATATCGCCACCTGGCGCGTGTGGCTTGAGAGCAAAGGTCCGCTGCCGCAGGTGATGGCCGGCCACAGCCTCGGCGAATATTCCGCGCTGGTGTGCGCCGAGGCGCTCGATTTTTCCGCTGCCGTGAAACTGGTCGCGGATCGCGCACGCTTCATGCAGGAAGCAGTGCCGATCGGACAGGGCGGCATCGCCGCGATTCTGGGTCTGGACGACGATGCCGTGCGCAAGCTTTGCGAACAGGCAGCCCAGGGCGAGATTCTTGACGCGGTCAATTTCAATTCGCCGAATCAGGTGGTGATCGCCGGGGCCGCGGCGGCCGTGGCCCGCGCCGTGGAGCAGTCCAAGGCGGCCGGCGCCAAGCGTGCCGTGGTGCTGCCCATGAGCGTGCCGGCGCACAGCCGGCTCATGCACCCGGCGGCGCTGCGCATGGCCGAAAGGATCAAGACCGTGAACGTGCGATCGCCGCGCGTGCCGGTCATTCACAACGTTCATCTGCGGGCGGAATCCGACCCGGAGGCAATTCGAAATGCGCTCGTGCGCCAGATGGAATCCCCGGTGCGCTGGGTGGAGCTGATCCAGAAAATGGCCGCCGATGGCGTCGACCGGATGGTAGAATGCGGTCCGGGCAAGGTGCTCGCGGGTCTCAACAAGCGCATCGTCAAGACGTTCGAGACGTTGCCGGTGTACGATCCGGCGACACTGCGTCAGGCGGCGTTGGTCGACGCTGACGGAGAATTAGTGATATTAAAGGAAAACTGAGTCCATGATTCTCGAGGAAAGGTACGAAATTGCACTGGTCACGGGCGCCAGCCGCGGCATCGGGCAGGCGATCGCGCTCGAGCTGGGGCGGCAGGGAGCGCAGGTGATTGGCACCGCGACATCGAACGACGGCGCGGAAAAAATCAGCCAGACTCTTAAGGACAACAATCTTGCCGGGCGAGGAATCGTCCTGGACGTGAACATCACCGACTCCATCGCCGCGGCTCTATCGGAACTGGAAAAATCCAGCGCCACACCGACCATTCTGGTCAACAACGCGGGCATCACGCGCGACAACCTGTTGATGCGCATGACCGACGAGGAGTGGGACGCGATTCTCGATACCAATCTCAAGTCGGTTTACCGGATGACCAAGGCCTGCCTGCGCGCCATGACCAAGGCGCGCTGGGGACGCATCATCAGCATCAGCTCGGTGGTCGGCGCGATGGGCAACGCCGGACAGGCCAACTATGCCGCCGCCAAGGCCGGCCTGATCGGCTTCACCAAGGCGCTGGCGCGCGAGGTGGGTTCGCGCAATATCACGGTGAATGCCGTGGCCCCGGGCTTCATCGACACCGACATGACCCGGGCCTTGCCCGACGCGCAGAGGGAGGCGCTGCTCAAGCAGATCCCGCTGGGCCGGCTGGGCCGGGCCGAGGAGATCGCCCAGGCCGTGGCGTTCCTCGCCTCGCCGCAGGCCGGTTATATTACTGGTACGACTTTGCACGTGAATGGCGGAATGTACATGAATTAGGCGGGGTATCCCGCTGAAAACCATCGTTTGTCGATTGGCTGGACGATTTTAGGCAAATGGTGTTAACTATGCGCCCGCACGCGGGCAGTAAATCAATTTTGGAGGGAAAATCACCCATGAGCAGTGTAGAAGAGCGCGTCAAGAAAATCGTTGTGGAGCAGCTGGGAGTCAATGAAGGCGAGGTCAAGCCCGGGGCTTCCTTTGTGGATGATCTGGGCGCGGATTCCCTGGATACTGTGGAATTGGTGATGGCGCTGGAAGAGGAATTCGACTGCGAAATTCCCGACGACCAGGCGGAAAAGATCACCACGGTCCAGCAGGCCATTGATTACGTCAATTCCCGTCTGAACTGATTACTGATTATTGCGGCGGCGCGAATCCAATTAAACATGCCCGTGGGTTGTTATTCCACCGGCACGGAATGCCAGAAAGCCGTCAAGCCGCCGCAATAATCGAAAATCATTAATGAATGTTTGTTATTGACCCGGCACGGCTGCGCTATCACGCATTCCCGGTAGCGTCTGTCACAGCTTGCCTTCGTTCAAGCACGAGATCGTGCCGGGTCAATAACATGGAGGGGCCGTCATCCGCAAGGGGTGACGGCCTCTCGGTTTTATAAGCGCGGCGGAAACGCCGTGCCCACAATGAGGGATTCGTCTTTGAGCAAGCGACGCGTCGTCATCACCGGCCTCGGTATCGTTTCTCCCCTCGGCATCGGTGTCGCGGAAAACTGGCGCAACATCCTGGCCGGCAAAAGCGGTATTACCCGCATCACCCATTTCGATGCCACCGGTTATCCCTCGATGATTGCCGGCGAGGTCAAGAACTTCGACCCCACTCAGTTCGGCATAACCGAGAAAGAAGCGCGCCGCATGGACCGCTTCATCCAGCTCGGCATGGCGGCTGGCATCGAGGCAATCAAGGACTCCGGGCTTGAGGTGACGGAAGCCAATGCCGAGCGCATCGGCGTGCATATCGGCTCCGGCATCGGCGGTGTCGGTACCATCGAGGAAACCACCAAGTCCGTCCTGGAAAAAGGCCCGCGCCGGGTTTCTCCTTTTTATGTCCCCATGAGCATCATCAACATGATCTCGGGCGATCTCTCGGTGATGTACGGCCTCAAGGGACCGAATCTCGCCATGGTCAGCGCCTGCGCCACGGCCACCCACGGCATCGGCGATGCCGGGCGGCTGATCGAATACGGCGACGCCGACGTCATGATCGCCGGCGGCGGCGAGGCCGCTGTCACGCCAACCGCTGTCGCCGGATTCGGCAACGCCAAGGCGCTGTCCACGCGCAACGACAGCCCGGAAACCGCGAGCCGTCCGTGGGACAAGGACCGCGACGGTTTCGTGCTGAGCGAGGGCGCGGGCGTGGTGGTGCTGGAGGAATACGAGCACGCCAAGAAGCGCGGCGCAAAAATCTACTGCGAACTGGTCGGCTTCGGCATGAGCGGCGACGCCTATCACATGACCAGCCCGCCGGAAGACGGCGAGGGCGCGGCGCGTTGCATGCGCAACGCCCTGCGCAACGCCGGGCTCAATCCGGACCAGGTGCAGTACGTCAACGCCCACGGCACCTCGACGCAGCTCGGCGACCGCGCCGAATCGCTCGCCGCCAAGACCGCCTTCGGCGCGCACGCGAAGAAAATCGCCATGAGCTCGACCAAGTCCATGACCGGCCACCTGCTGGGCGCGGCCGGCGGCGTCGAGGCGATTTACACCGCGCTCGCGATGCGCGATCAGATCGCGCCGCCGACGATCAATCTCACCACGCCCGATCCGGAATGCGATCTGGATTACGTTCCGGGCGCGGCGCGCAAGATGAAGATTGACGTGGCGATTTCCAATTCCTTCGGTTTCGGCGGCACCAACGGGACGCTGGTGTTCCGCAAGCTGGCGTGAATGCCAACCCGGCCCATACGCTAAACGCCTCCACACCGGGATATGTCTGCCGCCGTCTGGCGGCGATCCCCGATCTCGCCGCGCTCCACGCCCGATATCCCCAGCGCTATCCGCATCTGCTCGCGAGCGTCGCACGCGGCTCGCCGCGCGCGCGTTATGACATCCTGTTCGCGTTTCCCGGAGACGTCCTGACGCTGGACGCGGGCCATCGGCTGAGTCGCAACGATCAATTGTTGGGCACCGGTGATTTCCTGGATGCTCTTGATCGTGAGTGGAGAAAGCATTCCGCGTCAGCGGATCAGGGCGCTACAACGACGGATGCCGCGCCACCTTTCACCGGCGGATGGTTTGTCTTTCTTGGCTACGAATTGGTGTCGCAGATCGAACCTACCGTAACCGGCATTCGGCATGATTCGGCATTTCCGGTGGCCTGTGCCACGCGCATCCCGGCCGCCATCATCATCGACCATCTCGAGCAGCATACGCTGCTGGTGTGTGAGACCGAACGCGCCAGCGAAATTCTTCCGGTGCTCGAGGCCGATGCGCAAAGCCCGTCGACACTGAACGCCGAAGCGATCGTTATCGCGCAGGTTGATGAAGAAGAGCCCGCACGATTTCTGGAACATGTCCGACGCGTGCAGGACTATATCCGCGCGGGGGATGTGTTTCAGGTGAACCTGTCGCGGCAGTGGCGTATTCCCCTGCGCTTGCCCGTCAGTCCGGCATCGCTCTACCGTCGCTTGTGCGCGACGAATCCAGCACCCTTCGCGGGCCTGATGACCCTGGGCAACGGGCGTGCCGTCATCAGCTCGTCGCCGGAACGCCTGGTGGAAGTGCGTGGCCGAACCGTGCGCACACGACCCATCGCCGGTACGTATCCGCGCAGCCAGGACCCGGGAGAGGATGAAGCCTTGTCGCGGGACCTGCTGCGACATCCCAAGGAGCGCGCCGAGCACGTGATGCTCATCGATCTCGAGCGCAACGATCTCGGCCGCGTGTGCCGCACGGGTTCGGTGCAGGTGAAGGAATTCATGGCGCTCGAGTCCTACCGGCATGTGCATCACATCGTCTCCGAGGTCAACGGTGAATTGCGCGAGGACGTCACACCGGCGCAGGTGATACGCGCCGTGTTTCCCGGCGGAACCATCACCGGTTGCCCCAAGGTGCGTTGCATGCAGATCATCGCCGCGCTCGAACAGGCACCGCGTACCGCCTATACCGGGTCCATGGGCTATCTCAATCGCGACGGCAGTCTCGACATGAATATTCTGATCCGTACTCTCATCCAGAACGGAAACGAAATCAGCCTGCGCGCCGGCGCCGGCATCGTGGCCGATTCCATTCCGGAGCGGGAGCTGGCCGAGACTCGCGCCAAGGCGAAAGGCATGCTCGCGGCTTTGGGTGGGGTGAGCAGGCGGCATGCGACGCAGCGCGGAGCAGGGGCCCCACGCTACGCGTGGGGATGCGACCGGCGAAGGCCGCAGGACGCCGACGGGATGGCGTGTTGGTCTGGCTCGGCTTCACGGAGGCGGCGTGGCACAACTCTAATCAACGGCGCGTCCGGAGAAAATATTTCGGTTCACGACCGCGGGTTTCAATATGGCGATGGCCTGTTCGAAACCATGGCGGTGGTGAATGGCGCTCCGCTTTTGTGGGACAGGCACATGCAGCGGCTGTTTCATGGTGCCGCCAGGCTTGGCATCCATGCGCCTTCCGAGGGCCTGTTGCGGGATGAAGCAGAGCAGCTCGGTCGCGGCGTTGAGCGTGCCGTGCTGAAGATTATTCTCACGCGCGGTGTTTCCGGACGCGGGTATGCACCGGACAAGCAGGCGCAGCCGACACGTACCGTCAGTCTGTCGCCTTGGCCGGATTATCCAGCCGAACGGCGTACGCATGGTGTTGCCGCGCAATTCTGCCGTACCATGATCTCGCGGAACCCGGCTACGGCGGGCGTCAAACATCTCAATCGGATCGAGCAGGTGCTGGCACGCGCGGAACTGGAGAAGGATTGCCGGGAAGGCCTGATGTGCAATGAATTCGGTCACGTGATCGCAGGAACCATGACGAATCTGTTCATCGTGTCCCGGGACAGGTTGCTCACGCCGGATCTGTCGCACAGCGGTGTGGAAGGCGTCATGCGCGGGCTGGTGCTGGAACGGGCGACGGAACTGTCGCTGGAAGCACGCGTGATGGAAATAAACAAGAACGATGTTTTGCAGGCGGATGAAGTGTTTCTGACCAATTGCCTGATAGGTTTATGGCCGGTGCGTCGCATCGAAACGAAGGAATTTCCCTTGGGCAGGATAACGCAACGGGTTCAGGAGGCCATCGTCGATGCGTGCGCGGCTGATTAGGCCGGCGATCGGCTTGCTGGTGGTGAGCGCCATGGCCGCCGTTTATCTGTTTTGGTCGTGGAATCATTCACTACAGCCCGGCACGGAGATTTATGCGGTCAAGCCGGGCATGACGCTGCGCGCCTTTGCACGCGAGCTGAGCAGCCGTGACGTGCTGCCGGAAAGCCATTCTTTCGTGTGGCTGGCGTATCTTACCGGGCATCAACGTGACTTGAAGACAGGCGAGTACCGGTTCCGCAACGGAATGACGGCAAGGGAATTGCTGGACCAGATCGTCGCGGGACGTGTCGTTGAATATCCCCTCGTGCTGGTGGAGGGCTGGACCTTCCGGCAGTTTCTGGATGCGATCGAGGAGGCGCCCAAGCTTACGCGCACGCTCACCGGTCTGTCGCCACGCGCCATCATGGAAAGGCTGGGCCATCCAGGGGAGCATCCCGAGGGCCGGTTTTTCCCCGATACGTATTATTATTCCTCCGGCCAGACGGAACTCGCGATCCTGGCCAACGCCTATGACAAAATGCAGAAGCTGTTGCAGCAGGAATGGGAAAAGCGCGACAACAATCTCCCGTTCAAGGATCCCTACGAAGCGCTGATACTGGCCTCGATCGTGGAAAAAGAGACCGGACGCGCCGACGAGCGACGCATGATCGCCGGTGTCTTCGTCAACCGTTTGCGTCACGGCATGCGGCTGCAAACGGACCCGACCGTGATTTACGGCATGGGTGAGTCGTTCGACGGTAACCTGCGGCTGAAGGACCTCAGGCGCGATACGCCCTATAATACGTACACTCGCTCCGGTCTGCCGCCCACGCCGGTGGCCATGCCCGGGAAGGAATCGTTGCAGGCGGTGATGCATCCGGTGGTCAACGGCGCGTTGTATTTTGTCGCTCGTGGCGACGGCAGCCACGAATTTTCCGCCACGCTGGAAGAACACAACAAGGCCGTGATCAAATACCAGCTGAAAGGAAAGCCGCGGACTTCCGCGACGCGCGACAAGACGTCCGCTGCCACGACAAGCCGGTAAAATGTTATGCCACGAGGAATATTCATCACGCTGGAAGGTGGAGAGGGGGCCGGGAAGAGCACCAATCTGGCTTTCGTCCGGAATTGGCTGGAGCGTGCGGGGCGCGAAGTCGTGGTGACGCGCGAACCCGGCGGCACCGAACTCGGTGAACGCGTCCGCGATATCCTGCTGCATGGCCGCGAGCTGCACATCTCCGCCGAAAGCGAAATGTTGTTGATGTTCGCGGCGCGCGCCGAGCACATCGCCCGCGTGATTCGTCCGGCGCTGGACGCCGGCAAGATCGTGCTGTGCGATCGTTTTACCGATGCCACCTATGCCTACCAGGGCGGTGGCCGCGGCATTCCGGCGGCGCGGATAGCGGCGATCGAGAGCTGGGTGCAGGGCGATTTGCGGCCGGACCTGACGCTGCTCTTCGACGTCCCGGTGGAGGCCGGACGCCGGCGCGCCGGACTGCGCAGCGAGCCCGACCGTTTCGAGCAGGAGAGCAATGAATTTTTTGCGCGCGTCCATGCGACCTATCTGGCGCGCGCGGCCAGCGAGCCAGGGCGCATGCGGGTGATTGACGCCAGCCAAAGTCTGGAGAAGGTGGAGCAGCAACTCGGCAGCGTGCTGCAGGAGGTGGTGGGTGGCCGCTGATAATTTCTCGGCGAGCAGCATCTCAGCGATGCCTGAACGATATCCCTGGAATGAGGACTTGTGGTCCACCCTGACCCAGCAGTTCGAACGCCTGCCGCATGCCCTGCTGTTGCACGGGCGCCCCGGTCTCGGCAAGCACGCCTTTGCCGTTCATCTGGCTCAGGCTCTTTTATGTGCCCGGCCCCAGGCGGGCGTTGCCTGTGGCATGTGTCAATCGTGCCAGTTGTTCATCGCCGGCACTCATCCCGACATGCATGTGCTTCAGCCAGAAGCGATTGCGGAATCAGCCGAGGACCTCGGAGGTCAATATGCGGCTCGGTACCCTGCGAGTGACAAAAAACGCGAGCGCGCCAGCGCCGATATCACGATTTATCAGATTCGTTGCCTGATTGAGGATGCCCAGACCCGCCCGTTTGTCGGCAACCGGAAAGTAGTTCTATTGAGTCCTGCCGAAGCCATGAATATCAGCGCCGCGAACAGTCTGCTGAAGCTGCTGGAAGAGCCGCCCCTTGGCAGCATGCTGCTCCTGGTGACGAGCCATCCGGCCCGGCTCCCGGCCACCATTCGCAGCCGTTGCAGTCATATCTTATTTAAGTCGCCGGCCCGCAGTGCCGGCCTGGCCTGGCTTCAGTCGCGCAGCGGCGGTAAAGCAGAGTCCGCCGCCGGCCTTCTGGAACTGGCGGGGGGTGCTCCGCTATTGGCGAAATCGCTGGTAGAAGAGGGCTACCCTGAAATCCGCGCCAGGTTGATCAAGGATCTGGATGACCTGAGAGCGGGACGTGAAGAGCCCGTCGCCAGTGCGGCTCGATGGAAGGGTGTGGGCGCCAGACATTGCCTGGGCTTGCTTCACGGATTCGTGTCCGATTTGATCAAGGCAGGCTTGGGGGTATCCGGTCCGGCTCTGGCCAACTCCGAGGCCACTGTGCTTCCAGGCGGTGATAAATATAAATATAAACTCAGCGAGTTATATAAATTTATTGATGTTATTTCTGAGTATTACAGGCTTTTGCGCGGTCCGCTCGATGAACTTTTGATGTTAGAAGATGTTTTGATACGCTGGGTCCGATTGAGCCGTCTACAATAAAGTAAGCAACAACCTCATATGAACGACAAAACCATTCCGCCCATGTCCACCGGTGCCGCCAAGCCGATGAAACCCACCCCCATTGCGGCCCGGCCCGGGGTGTTGTCACTGACCATCAAGGACAAAAACGCCCTCTATGCCGCCTACATGCCGTTTGTGAAGGGCGGCGGGATTTTCGTCCCCAGCGGCCGGCCGTATAAGCTCGGGGAAGAGGTGTTCATGTTGCTGACGCTCATGGACAGCAAAGAAAAAATCCCGGTCGCCGGACACGTGATCTGGGTCACACCGCCCGGTGCCCAGGGCAGCCGGACTTCCGGCATCGGCATCCAGTTCAGCGAGAAGGACTCGGGCATCGCGCGCCACAAGATCGAAGGCATCCTGGCCGGCTCGCTCAACTCCGACCGGCTCACGCACACGATGTAACGTGAGGCGATCTCAAAAATAATCTACCACCGGGTTGCTTGAGGTTATTACAAGAACGAACGTGGTTGTGGCACCATAGCGCGATCATTTTTGAGATCGCTTCGTGACGCCGCTCGTCGATTCCCACTGTCATCTTAATTTCGAACCTCTAAACGCCGGCCTGGATGATGTTCTCCAGCGCGCCCGGGACAACGGGGTCGGCCATATGCTGTGCGTGTCGGTCACGCTGGAAACCTTTCCCGAAATACGCGCGCTCGCGCACGGTCATCCGCACGTGTTTGCCTCCGCCGGCGTGCATCCCAACGAAACCGAGGGACGTGAGCCCACGGTCGATGATCTGGTTGGCCTGGCCAAAGACGAAAGAGTGGTGGCGATCGGTGAAACCGGATTGGATTACTATCGCAGTCACGGCGACATGGCCTGGCAGCAGGAGCGGTTCCGCCGCCACATTCGCGCCGCAAAACAATCCGGCAAGCCGCTGATCATCCACACCCGCGAAGCCGCCGACGATACCTTGCGCATCATGCGCGAGGAGGGTGCGGCCGACATCGGCGGCGTGATGCACTGCTTCACGGAAAGCTGGGAGGTCGCGCGCGCCGCGCTCGATCTGAATTTCCATATTTCCTTTTCCGGGATCATTACTTTCCGCAACGCCGAAGCCCTGCGCGAAGTCGCAAGACAAGTTCCGGAAGACCGGTTGCTGATCGAGACCGACGCACCTTACCTGGCACCGGTGCCGTTTCGCGGCAAGACCAACGAACCGGCTTTCGTGCGCCACGTCGCGGAATGCGTGGCCAATGTGCGTCAGTCCGACATGGATTCCATCGCCGATGTAACCACGCGCAATTTCTTCTCCTTGTTCCGTCACGCCGTACCAGTCAGCACGAGCGACGCCGCTTAAGGAAAGATTTTTCACCGCCTTTACCGTGCGCCGCGATTTGCTCGGCACGGCGTAATCCGCTACATTGGTTCGGCGATACGATGCCGACGAAACCGCGGCGTCGTTAAGGAGATCCTGCATGGCGACCACTCACGCCGGCGATGGCAAGCAAGTTCTATACGGAGTCAGCCCGCTCACCGACCACGACGTCTATCTGTTCCGTCAGGGACGGCACTCCCGTCTGTACGAGAAACTCGGCGCGCATGTGATGAGCGTGAAGAACGTCACCGGCGTGCACTTTGCCGTGTGGGCGCCGAATGCGCGCGCGGTTTCGGTGATCGGCGATTTCAACGGTTGGCGTCCGGGCTCGCATCCACTGCATTCGCGCGAGGACGGCTGCGGCATCTGGGAGGGGTTCATTCCCGGTGTCATGGCGGGCGCGCATTACAAATATCACCTGACGTCGCAAAACGGCCACTATCAGGTCGAGAAGGCCGATCCGTTCGCGCTGCGCACCGAGGTGCCGCCGCGCACCGCGTCGATCGTGTGGGATCTCGAATACGACTGGGGCGATGCCCAGTGGATGCAGCAACGCGCACAGGCGAACGCTCTCAATGCGCCGATGTCGATCTACGAAACGCATCTCGGCTCGTGGCGGCGCGTGCCGGAGGAGGGCAACCGTTCGCTGAGCTACCGCGAGCTCGCCGTCCAGCTCGCGAAATACGTGCGCGAGATGAATTTCAGCCACGTCGAGTTTCTGCCGGTGACGGAGCATCCGTTCTACGGCTCCTGGGGTTACCAGACCACGGGCTATTTCGCGCCGACCGCGCGCTACGGCACGCCGCAGGATTTCATGCACCTGGTCGACCGTCTGCACCAGAACAACGTCGGCGTGATTCTCGACTGGGTGCCGTCGCATTTCCCGACCGACGAGCACGGGCTCGTGTACTTCGACGGAACTTACCTGTTCGAGCATGCCGACCCGAAGCGCGGCTATCACCAGGAATGGAGCTCGAGCATTTTCAACTACGGACGCCACGAGGTCCGTTCGATCCTGATATCGAGCGCGCTGTTCTGGCTCGACAAGTATCACGCCGACGGCCTGCGGGTCGACGCCGTGGCGTCGATGCTGTACCTCGATTACGCGCGCCAGCCGGGCGAGTGGATTCCCAATGAGTACGGCGGCAAGGAGAATATCGAGGCGGTCCAGTTTCTGCGCGATCTGAACGAGGCGGTGTACCGGGACCATCCGGACACGCAGATGATCGCCGAGGAATCCACCGCCTGGCCGATGGTGTCGCGCCCGACCTATCTCGGCGGCCTGGGTTTCGGCATGAAGTGGAACATGGGCTGGATGCACGACACGCTCAACTACTTTTCACGCGACCCGATTTACCGCAAGTATCACCACGATCAACTGACCTTCAGCATCTGGTACGCGTTCAACGAGAATTTCGTGCTGCCGTTCTCGCACGACGAGGTGGTGCACGGCAAGGGCTCGCTGCTGTCGCGGATGCCGGGCGACGACTGGCAGAAATTCGCCAACCTGCGCCTGCTGTTCGGTTATTTGTACGCGCATCCCGGGAAGAAGCTGCTGTTCATGGGCGGCGAGTTCGGCCAGTGGCGCGAGTGGAATCACGACCAGAGCCTCGACTGGCATCTGCTGGAACATGCGCCGCATCAGGGCGTTCAGCGCTGGATACAGGATCTCAACCGGTGTTATCGCACCGACCCCGCCTTGTCGCGTTACGATTTCGACGCCGACGGTTTCGAATGGGTCGACCTGCACGACTGGGAACAGAGCGTCGTCAGTTTCCTGCGCAAGGGCGACGCGCCGGACGACATGATTCTCGTGGTATGCAACTTTACCCCCGTGCCGCACACTAATTACCGTGTCGGCGTGCCGCGCGGCGGATTCTGGAGCGAACTGCTGAACAGCGATGCGTCGATCTACGGCGGCAGCGGGCAGGGTAATTTCGGCGGTGTCGAGGCGTCTCCGGTTCCGGCGCACGGACGTTCACACTCGCTGTCCCTGACTTTACCGCCGCTGGGTGTGGTATATCTCAAGGCTCCGCCTGCCCGCGACGGATGAACCGGGAATGAGCGCATGGATCGCAACCCGCTGCTCGGAATAAAGTCGCTCGGCCAGAGCATCTGGCTCGATTACATCGACCGCGGCCTGCTGGCGAACGGTGGACTGGCGCGTCTGATTGACCATGACGGCCTGGCGGGCGTCACGTCCAATCCGGCCATTTTTGAGCAGGCCATCGATGGACACGCGGACTACGATGCGGCCATCGCCGATCTCGCGCGCCGCGGCCGGACCACGGAGCAGATTTACGAAGCCATCGTGCTCGAGGATATCGCGCGTGCCGCGGATATTTTCCGGCCGGTTTACGACCGGACCGGCGCTCGCGACGGTTATGTCAGCATCGAAGTTTCGCCGCGTCTCGCTTACGAAACTGAACCGACGCTGGTCGCGGCACGGTATCTGTGGGGCAGGTTGCAGCGCCCCAATGTGATGATCAAGGTCCCGGCCACCGCCCAGGGCCTGCCGGTAATCCGCCGGCTCATCGCCGAGGGCATCAACGTCAACGTGACGCTTCTTTTCGGCCTCGGTCGATACCGTGAGGTGACCGAAACCTACCTGACGGGTCTCGAGGACCGCCTGGCGGCGGGCAAACCGCTGGAAAATATCGCCTCGGTTGCGAGCTTTTTCCTGAGCCGTATCGACGTGCTGGTGGACAAGCGCCTGGAGGCGCTCAGCCGTGACCGGGGCGACGAAACGCTCCGCAGTCTGCGTGGCAGCGCCGCGATCGCCTATGCGCGTTTGGCCTATCAGATCTTCAAAACCCTGACAGCCTCGGACAGATGGAAACGGCTGGCAGCCCGCGGCGCCCGGCCGCAGCGGCTGCTTTGGGCCAGTACCGGAACCAAGGACCCGGCCTACAGCGACGTGAAATACGTCGAACCCCTGATCGGCCCCGAGACCATTAATACGCTGCCACCCCAGACTCTCGATGCTTACCGCGAGCATGGCGTGCCGGCGACCCGACTCGAACAGGATCTGGACGAGGCAACCGCGACACCAACACGGTTGGCACAGCTCGGGGTGGATCTGGAAGCCGTCGCCCAGGAGCTGGAGACCGAAGGGGTGAAAAAATTCGTGCAACCTTTCGATAAATTGTTCTCGAGTCTGGAGCAGCGCCGCCAAAAAAATCTGTAAACTTTTCTCATTAAAATCAAAGAAAAAATATTTTTCGTTAATGTTTACTGAGAAGAATATTTACGGCTGATTTGGAGAGAGGGGCATGAAAGGGAATGTTCGAGAATCACCAGGAATAAGCCGGCTTTGGAAACAGGCCCAGATTCAATACTTCGTATAATGTATATTATGTAAAATAATAAAAGGAGCTCAATAACGCCATGTTCGAACACCGTCATGAGGCCCTGCTCCCGTACCCCATCTTCATTCGGCGCGTCATCAGGCATGTTGTCGCTGCCAGTTTGATTCTCGCCGCGACATTGAGCGTCGGAACGTGGGGATATCATGCGCTGGAACATCTGTCATGGGTGGATGCACTCCTCAACGCGTCCATGATCCTGGGCGGCATGGGTCCGGTGGATACGCTGTACACGACCGCCGGAAAACTGTTCGCTTCGGCTTACGCGCTGTTCAGCGGAATTGTGTTTCTGGCCACGTCCGGGGTGCTTCTGGCGCCGTTCCTGCATCGTCTGATGCACCGGTTTCATCTCGAGGCGCGATAATTTCTGAAGTCCCTAACGCGTTAATCGCGCACGAAGCGTCTTGACCCGATTCGCCAGATTTTTCCGGTTAACATCCGGCACGTCCTTGAGCGCCAGCACCCGTTCAGGGTAATCCTTGGTCGCTGTCAGCAGTTCATGCAGGATATCCGCCGCTGCGGCACGCGTGAGGCCGAAGGATTCACCCACCCGGGCGACGCTGTAGCCGAGATGGCTGTTTCTCGTCGATGTAAAACGGCAGCGCCGAGACCAGATCATGCCGATCCCAGGCGCGCATCGGGGTCGGATCGAATACCGGCGCGATGCGGACCTTTTCCGGTCCGCCCAGGAAGGCCAGGTTTTCGAGGTGCAGATCGCCATTGCCGGTGAGCAGCGCCATCACGAACCGCCGATAAACCTCGAGGCGCGCGGCCGGGGCGTCGATAGGGGCGATTTCCGCCAGTTTCAGCAGCATCAGGCCCACGCCTTCGACCTCGGCGTCGGTCATGGTGCGCACCTGCTGCTGGCCGGTGGCGTACACCGAGAAAAAGCTTTCCATCGCGAGCGACGCACCGGTTGGCGTGCGGTCGAAGCGTTCCACGGCCAGCACCGACAGGCCGTCGATCGTGGCGCGCCAGTGGCGCGGCACCTCGAAACCCAGCTCGTGGTGCAGGTCCAGGCACAAAGCTTCCAGTGCTTCGAGTCCGCGATATTGCGGATCCTCGACTTTCATCACCACGTCGGTATAGGCCACGCCGTCGACTTGGCGCGCGCCGGGCTCGGCCAGCGTGCCGTCCCAGCTTTCCTTATCGGGGATCGATACCAGCAGCTTCGGGATCTGGCCCCCGACCGAGGGCGTGGGCCCGATGAGCCGCATGATATCCAAGGTTTCGGCGCTGAAATCCTGGCTCGTGCCCTCCTTCAGCAACTGCCAGAACTCGGAGCGCGACCCCACCCGTTTCTTCGGCTCGCCAGTGCCGGCGTAGGCATCCAGTGCCGCGCGATCGTCGGGGAACACGTCGATGTGTCCGATGCCGTTGTGCCCGGTGAGCATCAACAATTCCCATTCAGTTTCAAAGCCCGGCGCCGGAACGTTCGAGCGTTTTGCGAGCAAGCTGGTGTACAGCCGCCGCTGGATGTTGTTCGCGTTCCGGCCCGGGATCAGCGCCATCAGCCGCGGCAACAGCGGCAGGATTTCGGTGGACGCGTGCACGAACGGGCGCGTCTGCCACAGCGATGGCGGCAACAGCAACGACAGGCCGGCGGTGTCGGCCTGCTCCAGGAATTCCGGCGAATAGGAAAACCGCATCTCGCGGCCGGTGGCCACGAGCTGGCCCATCTTGCGGGGTGCGGCGGCGGTGCGGGCCCACACCACCGCATAGCGGTCGGTCATGAGAAAAAGCGGCCCTGCTGTATGCGCGCGAGCTGGTCGTCGTCCGGCACCACGGCGAGCTTCAGCCCCACCGCCCGTGCCAGCCGGTCGATGAGCGCAAAGTCCGCGGTGCCGCGGCTTTTCATGCGGCTCAGGGTCTCGGGCCGCACGCCGGCCAGCCGGGCCAGTTCCTTTTCCTTGAGCTTGCGGGACTCGGCAGCGGCCAGGATGGCATTCAGCGTGGACCGGACCGACTCGATATTGCCTTGGGGTTCAATATTGATCATATAGTCAATATAAATCATATATTGACTTATATGTCAATATAAATATAAAAATGACTATATAGTCAATATATAGTGATCTCTTAGATATATGAAGTATTTATATTATTTTTCAATATGATGATACATATTTATTAATAATAAACATTAACTTAAAACTGGCCAGAAATACACCTGCACCCTGCCCTAACAGTCAGGTTTTACCCAGCCGCCTCCATGGCTCGGGCCTGTACTCATGCGTCGCGAACACTGCTCGCCGCGCGTCCAACTACAGGCGCAGCTGGCTCTCCTGCCTCGCGCCGCTCACCGTCGACTACGACCGGAAGCGCTTGAGGCCGCGGCGTCGTCGCCACCGGCCGAATGTCGAGCGGCTTCATTCCGCAGACGGCGAGCGGTGACGTCGGCGAGCAGCATCCCGCAACTTGTGGAATTCCTGATTGGACCCGGCGGTACCCTCTCCGGCCAACCGCCCATGTTCTCGCCGGGCCTAGCCGAGGCGAATGAAAAAAAGCCCCGCTTACGCGGGGCTTCCTATACAAGCTAATTCTGACTTAAGCTGCTTTGCGTCGAGCCACGCCGATCAGACCGAGCAGTCCCGATTCAAACAACCACGCCGCGGCAGGGATTGGCACGGCGGCCACATCGCCCGCGCGCACAGCCATCGCGTAATAGGCGTCGCTCGTAGCACCCTGCGCGCTCTGGTCACCGGTGTCGAATCCAAAGGTCCACTCGGCGCCAGACAAGGGTGCGTAAGCCGTACCGGACCAGTACCAGTTAGCCTGCAGGTTGGAGAACGGACCTGAATTGGTGAGACCCCAGCCAGGCTGAGCTGAAGTTCCAGAAATCGAATAGTAGCCCTTATTGCCCAAGGTGGTATAAAACAAGTTCGCCATTTCGCTGCCGGTGCTGCCCGCATACGTGGTGCCCGGAGCGCTGACGTTGTAGCCAGCATCTCTCGTGCCGTCGTAGAAGGTACCACTAGGGCCGTAATTAAAGCTCGTACCGTTGACCGGCCCCACCGTCGGCAGCCGCCAGTCGCTATAGCCAAGATAATTTGCAGTGTTCAGTGCCGCAATCCAGCTCTGCGCCTGGTTCCAGTCCATGAGGCCATTCAGATTCGCATTTGTCGCCCATGTAATGTTGAGATTGGTGTCGTAATAGGCCTGACCGCTCAGACGCGACACCAGCGCCGCATTGGAAACTGATGACGCGCCCAACGCTATGACGAAAAGAGTCGTAACTGCCCAACGAGGATAAGTTTTCATAATGCTGTCTCCTAGCAATCAATATTATTTTTTGTTGCCAGCGGTTATTTTCATACGCCAACATTTCTGACTGTTAATGGCAGCATGGCCTATCCGCTTAACGCACACTCTCCGCCTCCCGTCCTTCAGCTGTCAAGTGCTCAAGGGTGAAAGCTCTGTTAAAAAAAATTAACGGAAGTCGACCGGCTTACGAGGAACTGGTTGGGCCGGTTTAGAAAAATGCGGGGTGTTGTTTAAATCACTCTGACTTTACAGACTGCTTCTTTATCCGCTCTGGGGCACCGCCGTCTTGTGTTGGCCATCCACCACTAATTACTAATTACAATTACCGGGTTCGTAATGAGTGAAAACTTTTCGCTGACCCTGATTGTGTTCTGCTATTTCTTTCCTGCCACGCTGGCTTGCGCCGCCTTGCGGAAGCGCTCAATGCTGCCCTGGTGCTCTTGGTACTCTACTCTCCCCGCCGCTATCTCGGCATCGTAGGCGGCCAGGAAGGCCTTGTAGGCTCGGGCGGCACTGTCTTTTTTCCCGCTGCGCTCGGCGATTTGGTGCTCCAGCATGATAGCTAATAGATGATTTGGGACGGCCTGCCGAAGCTTATCGATTTGCACGCGCGCGCTTTTGATATCGCCCACCGTCAAATGCAGCAAAGCCACATGATAGCGGGCGTCGTTGTCCAACGTTCCCAGATTGTCATAGGCCTGAAGGGCCATCGGCGCGAACTTTAACGCTTCCGCGGTATTCCCGCTTTCGCTGGCGACCATGACCCGGTTGAACAGCCGGTCCGCCGCATCCCGTGGTGACATGCTGGCAAGGTCGACGGGCTGACCTGGCGCGGGAACCGTGGAGGTCATGGGCAGTGAAGACGGCGCCGGTGACGCCGCACCATCGCCCCGACCAAACCAGGACAGCAATGCCACGAACAGCGCGATCGTCGCGATGCCGATGGCGACCCACGGCGCGATCGTTTGCGCGTTCCATTGTTTCGATGCCGCCTTGGCCTCGAGGGACTCACCGCACTCGTGGCACACGCGCGACCCGGGTTTGACCTCGGTGTCACAAGACGGGCAGACCGACACAATGGGTGATCCGCAGTGACTGCAGAAATTGCCCGCAGCGTGCTTGCCACAGCTGGGACATTGGACAGACTTGGCATTCATAGTCGCACCTTACCACGGGACAATGAGACGTGACGAGGTGCGCTGGGGCGCAGGAAGCAAGCGCTGCCGGGGCGGAGAAGATTTGGATATGGAGCGCGACGGCGGCGCGTTCCGGGCACAATCGCCGTGCCCGGCGCACGCCGCTCACGCTAGTTCAGATCGTCGTCCTTGTAGTACTTCGTGCCTTTGGCGGTCAACTCGACAGCCACGCCCTCGTCGGTCAACTGGTACAGCCACACGCCCGGCGACACTGACACCGCACCCGCAAAGGCCGCGCCCTTGTCGCCGGTCTTTGCTGCCGCGCTGGTCTGGCCGCCAACCTCCCAGCCGGCATTCACAAACTTGTTGAAGTCGGCTGCCTTTTCGAATACCCATACCAGGCGAAACTTCTTTACGCCGAGACCCAGACCGGCCTGGACCTCCAACATCTTCATGTAGGTAGTCTTGCCGCTCTTCTTGTCGACCGCCATGCCCGCGCCCTTGCCGCTGCCGGCCACGAAGATCTTCATGCCGAAATTGCTGAACACGGCATAACCGGCGGAACTGTCAATCGCCTTCTTGGTGCCGGGCTGGGCCTTATATAGCCGTTGGAGCGTCTCATTCGTCATCTTCTGGATGTCCGCGCGCGCGGTCTGCTTCTCCTTCGCGGTCATTCCGGCCAACGCGATCGATGACCCGACCAGACCGGCAATAGCTACAAGCAACACCCAACTGAAATTGATTCGTTTCATGTTATCTCCTTTGGCTCAGTTGCAAGGCGCGCACCACGCGCGGCCCAATCTCTACCGGCGACGCCGCCATGCATCTGCCCGGCAAGACGCCGCGGTACACGGTTCGGTGACCACAGCAACTATATCCCCCAAGGCACGAGAAAAAAACCGGGTCAGATCCCAATTGTTCCTACTAGCTTGTCACCCCCGCGAAGGCGGGGTGAGGCGGAGTTTTCGTGAACACACTTAACGTGTGTTCACGCCGCCGAACGGGTGCAACGGGTTTTGCTGCACCCTGGGCGGCAACAGGTTTTGCATATCATCCCCGCGCAGCGGGGATTCGAACATGATTCCGGCTCACTTCATCCGCGAAGGCAGCGTGATCGTTCTGCCGCCCATCACAAAGCGGTCCTTGCCGCGTGGAAAATCGAGCCAGGTCCCTTTAATTACGTTGCTTAATCTTTAATCACTCCGCCCCTTTATTAAGGGCATGACCAAACGTAATGCCGCCATGCAACGCGCGGAACCAACCAAACAAGTAACCTGTCTCAAGTGAGCAACCGGATCATTACGATGCAATACACCAAAATGTTCATCGTATTGTCATATTCGCGCCAAAACGATGCGCCACGAATCTGAAGGATTCGCAGTATTGCATGGCCAGCGTTTTACATTTGCCAAGCGAGCATTGTGAACGATTGATACAATGGCACACGACGCCGTAAACCAGGATGGTACTGAAATGATAAACAGCGATCTGCAAAGTAACTGGAAGGACAGCATCTACCGCCAGCGCGAAGAACTCGCGCGCATGCTGCGCGAGCCCATCGAACGCGTCGCGGAACTGCTCCATGCCGTGTGGCCGGACAAGCAGCAAATGGAAGACGTGCTGTTACACGGATTCTCGAGCATTCCCTATTGCACGAGTCTGTACGTGCTCGACATGAACGCGGTCCAGCTCACCGAAAATATCGGCCACGCCGGCGTGGTGTCGGGACACTACAATCGCGACCGCTCGCAGCGGCCATACATGCGCGAGCCGGTGCCGCCATGGGGCTTTCTGTTATCGGATGCCTATATCAGTCTTGTGGCGCATCGCCCTTCTCTCACCGCGCTCAAGACCATCCGTCGGGGCGATTCGGTGCTCGGTTATCTCGGTGCTGATTTCGACTTGCGCGACCTGCCGGTGACGTCGCAGCTCTACAAGGAGCCCGAACTCTGGCGGCAAATCAAGGGCGACCCGGCCATTCGCAGCGGTCTGTTTCTGCAGACGCGGGTGGAAAGCCCCATGGACCGGAACATGGACCAGACACTTTCCATCCTCGAGGAAATGCTCACGGAGCGCGGCGTCTTTCAGACACAGATTCATTTCTCGAGCAGTCAGGCCACCATCTGGATGAATGACGACCCGTACCGGTATCGCATTCTGGATATCGATGCCCTGAAGGATCCGGACATCTGTCTTGTCTATCCGCGGCAGCCGTACCCGGCGGAAGCAGTCATACCGGCGAACCAAATTACGACCATACTCGATAACTTCAAAATCCTGCGCGCCGGGGACCCCAATATCTACCTGCGCCTCGCGACGATCAACCTGTACAACGGTATGGTCAGTTTGACCTTCTCGTGCGACGGCTCGCACTACATGCCGTACGATGAGTTCCTGCTTAAGAACTTGACCTTCTGGTTTGGGGATATTGCGGCCTGACCCTGGCCGAAACGACACCAGGGTATCGTTGAAAATGATGTCTATTCATGAAAAAAATCTAATAGTGTAAGCACATTCCCAGCATCCAACCCGCGGGCAGATGCAGACCCTTCCTGCCACCGTCAGTAGTTGCCTCAGTGTTACTGGCTGTCCTGTCCATGGTCTGGCAGCCTCCTTCCGTTCCTGTCGTGGCGTATTGATATGGCCCGGGTTGATACAGGCCGGTTGTGCTCGTGCCCTCTTTGGGCGGTAACCAACCAATCATCAACGATGTCGTCGGACGTGTCTCCTGACCTGGAAACAATGCCGGAGTGGAGGACGACGCCCTGTTCTCTTTCTCTTGGTTATTAACGACATTAGCTTGTTGTTTGTTTAGATACCATGAAAACGGCATTTGAGAATCGCGAATGGCGGCATCGGGTAAAAACAAATCGATCGGAGGCGATGATTTTGCGGGGGCAGTGCTTTGTGAGCTGTTCTTCGGCGCCACTGTTTCCGCGGTTACCGTGGCTGCGAACGCAATGCTGCACGTTAATGCTGCGCCGACGGTGAAGATGCGGACGAATGTTTTGGTTAAATAATGTGACATATGGCTGAAACGGCGAAGGGGTTCTACCTGTTGCTTATAAGACAGCAATTTATCCATGATGTTCCCTAGAAATCGGGGCCGGTTCAGTCTGGCCTCATTTTTTCTCCTCACCCCATCTTCCACTAAAAACCATCATCGCCATCGCATACAACATCAGCGCTAATATCACCACCACCGTAAATCCAAAATGGATCGCAAGAATGGTAGCCATCACCGCACTCAAGACCGATGCACAGCCATTCACTCCCCACACCCAGGGGATAAATGCCGGCGCGGTCTTGCCCAATCGTGCCATTCCCAACGGAAATGGCATGCCCATGCAAAAGGCCAGCGGAGCAATAAGCAGGGCTGAAATGACAAGCTTCACGAATGTCGGCAACCAGTTCAACATGGAAAATAATGGCCCGAGTGCCAGGAGATAAAGCAGCCCTACCAATATAATTCCTGTTACCGCCCCATTTACGCCGATTTTATACGACCGCGAATTGGCATAACGCTGCGACCAGGCGCTGCCGAGCCCCGCAAAAAGGAGAAAGCCGGAAAGAACCATGGCGGTGGCATAGAGCGGATGATGCAGAAACAGAATGAATTTCTGGATGAAGGCGATCTCGATAAATAAAAATGCGAGTCCCAGCGCAAAAAAGTAGCCGCTTATCCGGCTACGGCTGATATTCTCGGTTTTATTATTGAGCAGGCGCCGGGATAACCACAGCGGCAGCAGGATCAATACCAGACTGGCAATGAGTGCCTGGATTAATGTGGCGATGAGTATCAGGTAGCCCCACTCCAGCAACGGCATACCGCCCTCGCCGCGCAGGGCAAGAATTTCATTTAATACGCCCCATTTAAAAAAATGGAAAAAGTAAGGCT
>CAVVRV010000037.1:0-85925 GCA_963750625.1 uncultured Gammaproteobacteria bacterium
CGACCGGATGGTGTAGTCCTGATACGCTGGCACCGCGATGGCAGCCAGAATGCCGATGATCGCGACCACGATCATCAATTCGATAAGTGTAAAACCCTGTTGCAGCTTTTTCATAAAACCTCCAATTGGATATTGCTGTTACGAGGGTGCCTCGGAAATAACCGGCCCTGTTTCTCCTTAAACGGGGACCGTTTGCAAGCAAGGGGTCCTGGCTTCCCGCCAGGCCGATGCTTTCCGCGACATCCTCACTTACCTACTTAGCAGAGCCCCTCCCGAAGTCAATTCAGCAGGGGCGCGGCCAGATTTACATACGTCTGGGCATTAATGGTGCATGTTCTATGCCAACGCCTGCCCGCCGATTGCCGGCTAGAAAGGTGAGCTATGACCCATTGAAATATAATGGATTTTTTGAAGTTACCACTTCTATTTATAGTTTTCCAGAGCCAATTTTTATAGCTGTGCTGCCATTTTTCGGCAAGGCTGCCCAAGCCCGTCATTGAATTATTCAATCCCCAGCTTCTCCAGCTTGTAGCGCAGGGCGCGAAAGCTGATGCCCAAGAGCTTGGCGGCGGCGGTTTTGTTCTGGTGGGTCTGGGTCAGCGCCTTCTCAATGGTGGCCCTTTCCACGCGTTCGAGATAATCGTCCAGCGATTCCTTGCCGCCCATGACCGTGTCTTCGTTGTCCATGTCGGGGGCATCGGCCTGTAGCTGCAAATCCTGCGCCGATATTTCCGTACCGTTACACAGGGTCAGCGCCCGTTCCAGAATGTTTTCAAGTTCGCGCACGTTGCCTGCGAACGCATAACGCTGCAGCGCCTCGCTGGCATCCGCGGTCAGGTGCGGCGGCTTCATGGCCAGATTGTCGGAAAGCTTGCGGCACAGCGCTTCCGCGAGCAGGGGGATGTCCTCGGTGCGTTCGCGCAACGGCGGAATATGCAGTTCGATCACGTTCAGCCGGTAATACAGGTCCTGGCGAAATTTCCCCTGCGCCACCAGGTCCTGCAGGCCTTTGTGGGTGGCGGAAAGAATGCGCACATCCACCTTGATCTCGCTCTGCGAGCCGACCGGACGGATGGATTTTTCCTGGATCGCGCGCAGCAGCTTGACCTGCATGGACAGCGGCAGATCGCCCACTTCGTCGAGAAACAGCGTGCCGCCGTCGGCGGCCTTGAACAAGCCATCCTTGTCCGTGACCGCGCCGGTAAAGCTGCCTTTCCGGTGACCGAAAAATTCGCTTTCCATGAGGCTCTCGGGAATGGCACCGCAGTTGACCGGCACGAAAGGTTTTTCCGCACGTGGGCCGAGCTCGTGGATCAGGCGAGCGGCCAGTTCCTTGCCGGTGCCGGACTCGCCGGCGATATAAACCGGTGCCTGGCCGCGGGCGAGGCGCTCGATCATGACCCGCACTTTCTCGATGACCGCCGATTCGCCCAGCATCTTTCTGGCTCCATTGCTGGAGGGTTCGGTGTTGCTGACAGTCGCTTTTACGGCCGGCGTCTGGCCCACACGCAGGGCGGCACGCACGATGTTACGCAGGTCGTTGAGATCGAGAGGTTTGGAGACGAAATCAAAGGCACCGGCCTTGAGCGCGGCGACCGCCGTTTCCATGTTGCCAAACGCGGTGATGACCGCCACCGGCAGGTAGGGATATTTTTCCTGAATATGACGCACGAGTTCGATGCCGTTACCGTCCGGGAGGCGCATATCGGTCAGGCACAGGTTGAACTCGAATTCCGTCAACAGGTGACGCGCCTCCTCCAGGTTGGGGGCGGAACGGGTCTCGAGATTCATGCGCCCCAGAGTAAGTTCGAGCACTTCACGAATGTCCGGTTCGTCGTCGACAATCAGAATCTGGCTTTTCGACTTGTTCATAGCGTCCCTAGTTCAGCGCAGTCTTCCGCGCGCACAAAAGTTACCCGAAAACGGCTGCCCACCCCGCCCTCACCTGGATAGTAGTTTAGCGATGCACCATTGCCTTCGCACAATTCCCGCGCGATGTACAGCCCGAGCCCGGTGCCCTTGGGAGTGGTGGTGAAGAAGGGATCGAAAATATTGTCCGCAATGTCCGGATTGACTCCCGCCCCCCAATCGATCACGTCCACAATCGGCCGGTCCTCGCCGTCCCGGCCGCCCTGGAATTTGATCAGCGGTGTGCCGGTGAAGGGCGGACTGTGGCGCAACGCGTTCTGGCACAGATTGGAGATAACCTGGTAAAGCTGATCCGGATCCACGCATACTTCAATGCCATGTATGTCTTGAGCGACAAATGCCTCACGCGGGACGGACACGGTTTCTGAGTATTGGCGCAGGAAGTCCTCCAACCAAGGTTCAAGTTCGAGTTGGACAGGATTGATGCGGTCGCGCCGGCTGAGCTGCGTGACGTTCTGCACGATCACATTCATGCGTTTGCTTTGTTCTTCAATGATTTTGACTAGCCGCTTTTCCTCGGCGTTGTCGGTATCCATTGTCTCCCCGAGTAACTGGGCGGCGTTAGTGAGCGCACCCAGGGGGTTGCGGATTTCGTGGGCGATGCTCGCGGTAAGCCGCGCGAGTGCCGCCATTTTCAATTGTTGCGCCTGCTGTTTCAGAATCGCCATGTCTTCGAGGAAGATCAGCTTGACCGCATTTTTGTCGCCCAGGGAAACAAAGCGCGGCAGCAGGGTATAACCGACAGGCGAGGTAAATACCTTGCGACCGCGGTTTACGGCACTGTTTCCCAGCCACTGGAACAACTGGATGGCCAGATCCGGAGAAATCTCGTTAAGCGAGGATTTTTTATCGGCCTCGTTATGGATGCCGAGGTATTTCAACGCCGACTGGTTGATCAGGCGTATGCTCCCTTGCGGGTCGCAGATAACAACACCGGATTGCATGCGCTGAATGACAAGTTCGTTGAGCTGAGTAAGGTTGGCGACGTCCACGCCGCGGCGCTGGGCGAGTTCCTCGGTGGCGCGCAAGCGCGTGGCGAGCAGGTAACCGAAAAATGCCGTGGCATACAGGCCGATCCCGAACAACCCAACCTGCGGGAAACCCTGCATCATTTCGCTTTCGGCCCCGCTGGCGCCCGTTAACCAACTCCAGGAATGTTCCAGCAGCACGGCGATGGTGGCGAGCGACGCGTAGAAAATGGTCAGACGCTTGCCGAGCATCAGGCTGGTGCCGGCAATGGCCACCACCAGCATCAACCCCAGGCCACTGGCCAGACCGCCGCTCGCGTGCATGACGATGGTCAGCAGCGTGATATCGGAAAACGAAAGCAGCGTGGCTTGGCTCTCGTAGTCCGGTTTGCGCCAATGGATGGCAAAAACCGCCGTCAGGCTGATGATGGCGTACACCACGCTCGAACTGAGGAACAGGCCCGGGTGCACCTCGCCAAAAGGCGAGTATTTCCCAATGAAAACGGCTATCGCCGACGCGGCGATAGCAATCGCCAGGCGGTAGAAATTGAAGTATTTAAGAAGCTTCCAGTTTTGGGCTTCAACCGTCGCCTGGCCCTCTGCTTTACTCAGTCCAGGCGTGGGGAGCGCGCTTTCCATAGCTGTCATACCTTATTGAAATAGCACAGATTTGGAAGGGTGGCAAAATTTGTCAGTACATTATTTTTCCCGGCTTGGCGGTTTTGTGCGGGGGAAAGGAAAGCCCACGATCCTTATATAGTCACCGAGACGTATAGTCACAGAGAAGGCTGATTCTTAAGGCAAGAGCGGGGGTGATTTTGCCTACAGCAAAATCCGAGACGCGCTAATTCTAGCGATTCTTCGAGACTTTCAGATGTTCTTCACAACAATAGTACTTGCCGTCTTTCTGGATGGCCTCCGATTCCGGCAGGTGCACACCGCAATGGGCGCAGGCAACCATGCTGGCTATGGAAGGCTTTCGAGAGGGATGCTTTTCGTGGGTAGCCAGAGCCCGCTTGATGATTTTCAGGACTAACCACAGTCCGAACAAGATAATGATGAGGCGTAACAGCTGACCCATAAAGTAAGGTATCGTACAGGCAGGGATTAATCTAAATTAAACTTCATGTCGTCGTGATATGGCAGATTGGTCGGGGTGAGAGGATTTGAACCTCCGGCCCCTTGCTCCCGAAGCAAGTGCGCTACCAGGCTGCGCTACACCCCGTTGATACCTGAAAAACTATCTATTGCGATGGGCGGAAAAATGGGCCAGATCGAGAAGCGCTTGCTTGTAAGGCGAATCCGGTATGGCAGCCAAGGCGGCGGAGGCTCGGGAAGCCTCATCTTCAGCCCGGCGCGCAGTGTACGTGATGGAACCCGTTGATTCAATGGCGTCCATAACCTCATCCATCTGGGCCAGACCGCCTTCTTCAATAGCAGCGCGGATCAGCTCGCGCTGGCGGTTGTTGCCCTGGCGCAGGGTATAGATGAGCGGCAGGGTCGGTTTGCCTTCGGCGAGGTCGTCGCCGATGTTTTTGCCCAAGTCATGGTTATCGCGCCCATAGTCCAGCGCATCGTCGATCAGCTGAAACGCCGTGCCGAGATGCATGCCATAAGCCGCCATGGCCTCTTCGATTTCATTGCTTTGATTGCTGATGATGGCGGAAAGCTGGGAACCGGCCTGGAAAAGCTTGGCGGTCTTGTTTTGAATGACCTCGATGTAGCGCTCCTCGGTGGTTTCGGGGTCGTGGCAGTTGAGCAACTGCATGACCTCGCCCTTGGCGATGGTGTTGGTGGTGTGGGCGAGGATTTCCATGACGCGCATGCTGCCCACTTCGACCATCATCTCGAAAGCGCGTGAATACAGAAAATCGCCAACCAGCACGCTCGCCTCGTTGCCCCAGATGCTGTTGGCGGTGGTATGACCGCGGCGCATCTCCGAGGCGTCGACCACGTCGTCGTGCAGCAGGGTGGCGGTGTGGATGAATTCAATGATGGCCGCCAGTTGGATGTGGGCCGATCCCTCGTAACCCAGGGCCCGGCTGCCCAGCAGCACCAGCACCGGCCGCAGGCGTTTTCCGCCACTGTGCACGATATAGGAGCCCATCTGGTTGATCAGGACGACGTCGGACTGCAGCCGCGCTTCGATTTCGCGGTTTACGGCCTGCAGATCGTCGCGGGCCAGTGCCTTGATGGCTTCATAATCCATGGAAATAAGGGGTGGTCGAGGTCCGGGCGCATGCTAGGGGGACGAAATACGCGCGTCAAGCCGTTTGACCTGTTGCCCGCCAATCGTTAGAATTGCCGGCCTTTTAGCGGGTTTATCCGCCTATTCCGGCCCCACGGGGCATTCAGGAGTCGAATTTATGTACGCGGTGATTGAAAGCGGCGGCAAGCAGTACCGGGTGTCCCCGGGCGATGTCATTCAGGTAGAGAAGCTGGATACTCCCGAAGGTCAGACTGTCGACTTCAGCCAGGTCCTCATGGTGAGCGACGATCAGGGCGTGCGCGTCGGCAATCCGGTGCTGTCAGGCGCGACGGTAACGGCCACGGTGAAAAGCCACGGGCGCGACGACAAGATCAAGGTATTCAAGATGCGCCGGCGCAAGCACTATCGCAAGACCCAGGGCCACCGCCAGTACTACACCGAAATCGAGATCACCGGTATCAAGTAGCAGGGAGATTTTCCATGGCACATAAAAAAGCAGGCGGCAGTTCACGCAACGGCAGAGATTCCCATGCACAGCGTCTGGGCGTGAAGCGCTATGCCGGCGAGCAGGTGCTGGCGGGCAACATTCTCATCCGTCAGCGCGGCACCGAGTATCATCCCGGCGTGAACGTCGGCATCGGCAAGGACGATACCTTGTTCGCCAAGGTCAATGGCCAGGTGAAATTCGAGATCAAGGGACCGAGCAGCCGCAGAACCGTCAGCATCATTCCGGGCTGATCCCGCTACGCAGGCGTCGCAAAACCCCGCCCTGGCAACACGGCGGGGTTTTTTATTTTTATAACCGGTAATCTTGTGACATGAAATTCGTTGATGAAGCCACCATACGTGTCGAGGCCGGCAACGGCGGCAACGGTGCGCTATCGTTCCGGCGCGAGAAATTCATCCCGCGCGGCGGACCGGACGGCGGTGACGGCGGTGACGGCGGCAGCGTTTATCTCGTTGGACGGGAAGGACTCAATACGCTCGTGGATTTTCGTCACACACGCGTCTTCCGCGGCGAGAGCGGTGCCAAGGGTGGCGGGAGCAACTGCACCGGAAAATCCGGGAAGGATCTTTATATACCGGTTCCTCTCGGCACGCGGGTGACGGATGCCGAAGCGGAAGAACTCATCGGGGAAATCACCCACGATGGCGAATCGCTGCTCGTGGCCCACGGCGGCAGGGGCGGATTGGGCAATACCCATTTCAAGTCGAGCACCAACCGCAGCCCGCGGCGCATGACACCGGGCAAGCCCGGCGAGCGCCGTGAACTCGCCCTTGAGCTTCAGGTGCTCGCGGATGTCGGCCTGCTCGGCCTGCCCAACGCCGGCAAGTCGACTTTTCTGCGCGCCGTGTCGGATGCGCGTCCCAAGGTGGCGGATTATCCGTTTACCACGCTGCATCCGCATCTGGGCGTGGTGCGCATCGAAGAGAGCCGCAGTTTCGTGGTGGCCGACATTCCCGGCCTTATCGAGGGCGCGGCCGAGGGCGCGGGTCTGGGTCATCAGTTTCTGCGGCACTTGTCGCGCACGAATATACTATTGCATCTGGTGGACATGGCGCCGCTCGATCCGGATGCCGATCCCGCGGCCGGTGTGAAGGCCATCGAATCGGAACTGAAAAAATTCAGTCCGGCGTTGGCCAAGCGGGAGCGCTGGCTGGTGCTGAATAAAATGGACCTTTTGCCCGGGAGGAGCGAGAGACACAGGCCAAGCGTCTGCTGAAAAAGCTGAAATGGAAGGGTCCGGTGTATAGAATCTCCGCGATCAACCGCGAGGGTTGCCGTGAACTGGTCATGGACCTGATGCGGCGGCTGGAGCAATTGAGAAAGAAAACGGAAAAAACCACTCATGTCCGGAAACGCCAGCCATAGCCCACGCGCATCGCTGAAGAGCGCGCGCCGTGTCGTGGTCAAGATCGGCAGCGCGCTGCTGACACGTGACGGCCAGGGACTGAACAACGACGGCATCCAGAATTGGGTCGGGCAACTGGCGCAGTTCCGCGCCCGCGGCGTGGAGATGGTGCTGGTGACTTCCGGTGCCGTGGCCGCCGGCATGCAGCGGCTCGGCCGCCGTCAGCGCCCGCATGCGCTGCACGAACTGCAGGCCATGGCGGCCGTCGGCCAGATGAATCTGGTGCAGGTTTATGAATCCGCGTTTCAGCGTCATGGGCTGCACACGGCGCAGGTGCTTCTCACCCACGACGACCTCGCGAACCGCAAGCGTTATCTCAACAGCCGCAGCACCTTGCGCACCTTGCTCAGCCTGGGCGTCGTTCCCGTCGTCAATGAAAACGATACCGTGGCCACGGAAGAAATCCGTTTCGGCGACAACGACACCCTGGCCGCGCTCGTGGCCAACCTCGTCGAGGCCGATCTGCTGCTCATTCTCACCGACCAAAGAGGTCTCTATGATCTCGATCCGCGCCAGCATCCGGACGCCAAGCTGGTGGAAGAAGGCATTGCCGGCGACAAGCAGCTGTTGTCCATGGCCGGCGGTTCGGGCGCGCTCGGGCGCGGCGGCATGCGCACCAAGTTGCTGGCCGCGGAAAAGGCGGCGCACTCCGGCGCGTCAACGGTGATCGCTTCGGGACGCGAGGAGAACGTGATCGTGCGCGTACTGTCCGGTGAAGTCGTCGGCACGCATCTTAAAGCGGAGCAGGGACGGGTGGCGGCGCGCAAGCAGTGGCTGGCCGGTCATGCGCATGCCGCGGGCAGTCTCAAGCTCGATGCCGGGGCGGTCAGGGTCATCCGCGAAAGCGGGAAAAGCCTGCTGCCCGTCGGCGTGAAGGCCATTGAGGGCACATTTACGCGCGGCGAAGTCGTTTCCTGCCTTGACCCGGAAGGCCATGAGGTCGCGCGCGGGCTGGTGAATTACAGTTCCGAGGAAGCGGCGCGCATCATCGGGCACGCCAGCGACAAGATCGAATCCATCCTCGGCTACGTGGATGAGCCGGAGCTGATCCACCGGGATAATCTGATCGTGCTGTAGAGCAGTGCATAAACAAAAAAGCCGGCGTGAGCCGGCTTTTTTGTTTGTGCGAGACGGATGATTTACGCCAGCGCGCGTAAACCCTGGTTGAGGCCGCTCTTGTAGCGGGCCGCCGTATTCTTGTGGATCTGCCCCTTGCCGGCCATGCGGTCGATGACGGAAGCGGCTTCACGGAACGCCAGCTGTGCCGCCGGCTTGTCTTTGGCGGCGATCGCGCTGCGGACTTTCTTGATGCGGGTGCGCAGCTCGGTGCGCTGGCCGACGTTGCGGGCGCGGTGGTTTTCCGCCTGACGCGCGCGTTTCTTTGCCTGTGCTGTATTGGCCAAAACTGTTCTCCTGGGAATGCCCTGAAAAGCGCGCAACTATGCTGATTTCGGGCGTATTTGTCAATCCCACCGGTCCTGTCAGGCGCTTTCCCGGGGAACCACACAGGCTTCGGCGGCCATCGAACATCCTGCTATCATCCCGGCCTTTATGGCATCGCTCCCTGAAATGCATCCGTGAGCCGCAAGCTGCTTAAATCCACGGCGGTGACCGGCGGCATGACCCTGCTGTCACGGATCAGCGGGCTCATCCGCGACATGCTGTTCGCGAGCCTGATCGGCGCGGGCACCGGGGTGGCCGCCGACGCCTTCTACGTCGCCTTCCGCATCCCCAATTTCCTGCGCCGCATCTTCGGCGAAGGCGCGTTTTCCCAGAGCTTCGTGCCGGTGTTCGCCGAATACAAGGCCAAGTACACGGCGGCGGAAACACGCGCCTTCGTGGATCACATGACCGGCATACTGGGCGCGATTCTTTTTGGCGTCACGCTGATGGGCGTCTTCGCCGCGCCCATCCTGGTCATGGTCCTGGCGCCGGGTTTTCTCGATGAGCCGCACAAATACGACCTGACGGTGCAGATGCTGCGCATCACTTTTCCCTATCTTTTCTTCATCTCGCTGGTGGCGATGGCGGCGGGCATTCTCAACACCTACGGCCGTTTCGGCGCGGCCGCTTTTACGCCGGTACTGCTCAATCTGAGCATGATCGGTGCCGCCGTGTGGCTCGCCCCGCGCATGGACGAGCCGGTGCTGGCGCTGGCCTGGGGTGTGTTCATCGCCGGCGTGACGCAGTTGCTGTTCCAGATTCCGTTCCTGCGCGGCATTAAAATGTTGCCGCGCCCGCGGCTGCATGTGCGCGAACGCCATCATGGCGTCATGCGCGTCTTCAGACTCATGCTGCCGGCGATCTTCGGCGTCTCGGTCGCGCAGATCAACATGCTGGTCAACACGATGCTGGCCTCGTTCCTGGTGACCGGCAGTGTCTCGTGGCTCTATTATTCCGACCGGCTGATGGAGTTTCCGCTCGGCGTGTTCGGCATCGCGCTCGCGACCGTGATTCTGCCGAGTCTGGCGCGCCGGCACGCGCGGCAACTCGCACGATGAATTTTCCCATCTGCTCGACTGGGGCTTGCGTTGGGTTTTCCTGATCGCGGTTCCGGCCTCCGTGGCGCTGGTAATTCTTTCGGCGCCGCTGCTGACCACGTTTTTTCACTTCGGCGCGTTCGGCGCCAATGACGTACGGATGAGCGCTAACGCGCTGATGGCATTCTCGTTTGGCCTGCTCGGTTTCATATTGATCAAGGTGCTCGCGCCGGGATTCTATGCGCGCCAGGATACCAAAACGCCGATGCGCGTCGGTGTGATCGCGCTGGTGGTTAATATCTTGTTGAGCTTGGCGCTGGTGATGCCGCTCAAACACGTGGGACTGGCGCTGGCCATATCGCTCTCGGCATTCGTCAATGCCGGGATGCTGTTCTTCATGTTGCGACGGCACAACGTGTATCGGCCGCTGCCCGGCTGGGGATTGTTTCTGGCGCGGATTGTTCTCGCCAGCGCTGTCATGGGCGCGGTTCTCTACTGGGGCACGGGCGATATGGATTCCTGGCTGACCACGCCCGCCCTGCAGCGCGCCTATCGATTGTCAATATGGGTCACCGTCGGCGCGGCGGTGTATTTATTGACCGTTATGGCTTTCGGTGTACGATTGGCACAGTTACTGCTTAAGAAGGGGCAGGGGGCGCCAACCGATGACTAGCGCAGCTCAGATTTACCAGATTTCGGCCTGTAACAATCCGCGCGCGTTCACGCTGACGGAGGCCGAGGAGCTGTTTCCGCTGGTATGGAAAATCACCGAAGAGGCCTACCGTGAACTCGAGCCGGTGCGCCGCGCGCTCGAGGCGATGTTGCCGAGCAATCCCCAGACCCGGAAGGTGGAAAAGGACTACGAGACCATCGTGCGGCGCTGGATGGGCAAGATGGAACGGCTCGGACTCGTGGTCAAAGGGCTGTGGCTGGCGGATTTCGACACCGGCGACGGCTATCTCTGCTGGAAATTTCCCGAATTGCGCATCGGTCATTATCACAGTTATCAAGAGGGCTTCGGCGCGCGCCGTCCGCTGCACGATATCATCGAAGAACTCGATCCGGACTGGGCGCATCTGTAGGAACCCCCGGTTTTCCCTCGTCCCGCTGCTTGTTCTCGCGTGTCCGAGACGGTAACCTTCACCGTTTCTCTACGTTGAATCCTGAACGGTCCCATGGAGTTCATACGCGGGTGGCATAACCTGAAGCCGCAGCATCGCGGGTGTGTCGCCACGATCGGCAATTTTGACGGCGTGCATCTCGGTCACCAGGCGGTGATCGGCCAATTGGCGGAAAAAGCCGAAAAGCTCGGTCTGCCCACCCAGGTCATCCTGTTCGAACCGCAGCCGCAGGAATTCTTCCAGCCGGACGCCGCCGTTCCGCGGCTCACGCGCCTGCGCGAAAAACTCCAGGCGCTGCGGCGCTATTCCGTGGATCGGGTCTTGTGTCTGCAGTTCGACGCCGGATTCGCGGCCATGGAACCCGAGGAATTCATCCAGCGCCTGCTGGTGGATGGACTGGGCGTGCGCTATCTCGTCGTCGGAGACGATTTCCATTTCGGCCGGAAGCGGCGCGGGAATTTTGACATGCTCGCCGCGGCGGGACGGCAGCACGGCTTCCAGGTCGTGAACATGCACACCGTGGCGATCGACGGGGAACGCGTCTCGAGCACGCGCATCCGCGCGGCGCTGGCGGCCGGCGATCTGGCGCAGGCCGAGAAGCTCCTGGGCCGGCCGTACCGCATGTGCGGGCGCGTGGCGCATGGCGACAAGCTCGGCCGCACTCTCGGTTTTCCGACCGCCAACATTTACCTGCACCGCAAGGTGACGCCGATCAAGGGGATCTTCGCCGTGGAGGTGTTCGGCCTCAAGACCGAGCCACTCGCCGGCGCGGCCAATATCGGCACCCGCCCGACCGTCGGCGGCACCCGCACGCTGCTCGAGGTGAACCTGCTGGACTTCAGCGAAGACATCTACGGCGCCTATGTGCAGGTGAATTTCCTGCACAAGCTTCGCGATGAGAAGCGGTTCGAGTCGCTGGAAGAGCTGCGCCGCTGGATAGAAAAGGATGTCGCGGACGTGCGCGCCTTTTTCCGCGGGTACCACCCGTTGCACCGGGAAACCGGTTGCCGGGAAAGAAACCGCCTGAAATCTTTTCAACCAGGTGAAATCTATGGCGAACGACTATAAGAATACGCTGAATCTGCCGCAGACGGATTTTCCGATGAAGGCCAATCTCGCCGTGCGCGAGCCGGAAACCCTCAAGCGCTGGCAGGAAATGGATCTCAACAAGAAACTGCGCGAGCAGGGCCGCGGCCGTCCGAAATATGTCCTGCACGACGGTCCGCCCTACGCCAACGGCGACATTCATATCGGGCATGCGGTCAACAAAATGCTCAAGGACATCATCGTCAAGTCCAGAGTCCTGAGCGGTTTCGATGCGCCTTACGTGCCGGGTTGGGATTGTCACGGCCTGCCCATCGAGCATGCCGTCGAGAAAAAGATCGGCAAGGCCGGGGTTAAGGTGGAGCCCTCCAAATTCCGTCAGGCCTGCCGCGAATATGCGCGCGCGCAAGTCGACCGGCAGCGCGAGGATTTCATCCGTCTCGGCGTGATCGGCGATTGGGAACATCCGTACCTGACGATGGATTTTGCGTTCGAGGCCGACATCATCCGCGCGCTCGGACGCATCATCGCCAACGGCCATGTGGTGCGTGGCCACAAGCCGGTGCACTGGTGCAGCGATTGCGGTTCGGCGCTGGCCGAGGCGGAAGTGGAGTACATGGACAAGACCTCGCCGGCCATCGACGTGCGGTTTGCCGTGGTTGATCCGGAAGCGTTTCTCGCCCGCGTCGAGCATGCCCCGGGGCGTGCGGGCGAAGGTCCGGTGAGCGTGGTGATCTGGACCACGACGCCGTGGACCTTGCCGGCCAACCAGGCGGTCGCGCTGCATCCGGATCTGGAGTATGTGTTGCTGCAATGCACCGGACCTCATGGCAATGAACGTCTCTTGATCGCCGAACCTTTGGTCAAGGAGGCGATGGGACGTTATGGCATCGAAAATTATCGGGTGTTGGCCAATTGTCGCGGCCGGGATCTGGAAGGCGTGAAGCTCAGGCATCCGTTCTATGCGCGCGAGGTGCCGGTGATTCTCGGCGAGCACGTGACGACCGATGCCGGCACCGGCGCGGTGCACACGGCGCCGGGGCATGGCCTCGAGGATTACGTGGTCGGCGAGCGCTATGGGCTCGCGGTGGACAATCCCGTGGGCGAGGATGGCAAATTTCTTCCCGGCACGGAACTGTTTGCCGGCGAACATGTGTTCAAGGCCAACGATCATGTCATCGAAGTCCTCAAGTCGCGTGGCGCGCTGCTGCATGTGGTCGCGCTGAACCACAGTTACCCGCATTGCTGGCGCCACAAGACGCCGATCATTTTCCGCGCCACCTCGCAGTGGTTCATCAGCATGGAGCGACTGCGCGAACCGGCATTACGTGCCATCGTCGGCACCCAATGGATTCCCGACTGGGGCGCGGCGCGCATCCAGGGCATGGTCGAAAACCGCCCTGACTGGTGTATCTCCCGGCAGCGCTCGTGGGGCGTTCCCATTCCGCTGTTTGTGCACCGGCAGACCGGCGAGGCGCACCCGGACACCGACCGGCTGATCGAGAAAGTGGCCACGCGTGTCGAAGAGCATGGCATCGATGCCTGGTTCGACCTGAAGAAGGAGGAACTGCTGGGCGCGGATGCCGCGAACTACGAGAAAGTCAGCGATACCCTGGATGTCTGGTTCGATTCCGGGGTGACCCATGCCTGTGTGCTGGAACGCCGGCCGGAGTTGGCGTTTCCCGCCGATCTTTACCTCGAAGGCTCGGATCAGCACCGCGGCTGGTTTCAGTCGTCGTTGCTCACCTCGGTGGCGATGCACGGAACGGCGCCGTACAAGCGCGTGCTGACGCACGGCTTCACCGTCGACGCCAAGGGCCGGAAGATGTCCAAGTCCCTGGGCAATGTGATCGTGCCGCAGAAGGTGATCAAGGTCATGGGCGCGGATATTCTGCGCCTGTGGGTGGCGGCGACCGATTACCGCGCGGAGATGAGCATTTCCGACGAGATTCTCACGCGCATGGCCGATTCCTACCGGCGTATCCGCAATACCACGCGCTATCTGTTGGCCAGCCTTTCCGGCTTTGAGACGTCAGCGCTTCTGGCGGCGAAGGACATGCTGGCGCTGGATCAGTGGGCGCTGCAGCGGGCGCACGATCTGCAAAAGGAAGTATTGCAGGCCTACGAGGAATTCCAGTTTCATCTCATCTATCAGAAGTTGCACCAGTTCTGCGTGGTGGACATGGGCGGTTTCTATCTCGATGTTCTCAAGGACCGGATGTACACCATGCCCGCCAACAGCCGTGGACGCCGCTCGGCACAGACGGCGATGTTTCATATTCTGGAGGCGCTGGTGCGCTGGCTGGCGCCGGTGTTGACCTTCACCGCCGAGGAAATCTGGCGCCACATGCCGGGGAAGCGGAGTGAATCGGTGTTTCTGGAGCAATGGCATGCATTGCCGGCGCTCCCCGAGCGTGCGCTGGACATGGCATTCTGGAATGAAGTGATTGGCGTGCGTCAGGCGGTGGCCAAGGAACTGGAAAAGCTGCGCGTGGCCGGCGACATCGGTTCCGGTCTCGATGCGGAAGTGGACCTCTATGGCGATGACTCCTGGCAGGAGCGGTTGCGCCGGCTGGGAGACGAGTTGCGGTTTGTATTCATCACCTCCTATGCGCGGGTACATGGGTTGGACGAGAAAACATCCGGCGCCGTGGAGACGGAGATCAAGGGGCTGCTCGTGCGTGTCGCGCCTTCGACCTATCCCAAGTGCATCCGCTGCTGGCATCACCGCGAGGACGTGGGCGCGAACCAGGAGCATCCGCAGATCTGCGGCCGTTGCGTGCAGAATGTGACCGGCCCGGGCGAAACCAGGAGCTACGCCTGATGTGGCGGCTTTTGTGGATCGCTGCCGTTGTTTTCGTCTCCGATCAACTGACGAAGTTTGCGGCGGCCGATTATTTGACGCGGCATGGAGACGTGCAGCTCACTTCATTTCTCAATTTTGCGCTGGTGCATAACACGGGCGCGGCCTTCGGTTTTCTGAGCAGCGCGGGCGGCTGGCAGAATATTTTTTTCATTGTCGTCGCCTCGGTCGCCTGCATTGTTATTTTGTGGATGAGCATGGCGTCTGGCGGCGAATGATCTCGTTCTGGGCATCGGACTCATGCTGGTCCTCGGCGGCGCCGCGGCAATCTTACCGATCGGCTTCTTCATGGTTATGTGATTGATTTTGTTGACGTCTACTACCGTGCCTGGCATTGGCCGGCATTCAATGTCGCCGATTCCGCCATTACGGTGGGCGCGGTGATATTGGCGCTGGATGCCTTGCAACGGGGTCGCGCAAAGACTCGTTGAGCGGCAAGTTTTCGACGCCGGGCGGTTTTCGCTGGCGAACAATCATTCCGGGACTAGACTGAAATAACCTACCGGCGTGGCGCCGGGGTCGTATCATCTGATTCGATTTGCAACTTCCCAAGATCAAGGAGTTCATGGCAATGCGTACTGTTATCAAAGTTTGTGTCTCTCTGGCAGCCACCGGTTTTCTGTTCCTTTCCGCTTATGCCGGGGCGGCGGAGGGCTCTGCCAAGACTAATGACAAAAAGATGTATGAGTTGGTGAAGGCATGCCAGCAGAAGGAGTGCAAGAGCAAGAGAAAGGATATGAGCGCTGAAGCCTATGAGGATTGCATGTCCAAGTGCTGGAAAGATAATCAAAAGGACCAGATGGATCCTTCGAAAATTAAATAAACCTTCTGGTTTTGGATGTAATACAAACGCCCGGAAATCCCGGGCGTTTTTTTGTTCCAAGAATGCGGGACCGGTGATCGCAGTTCCGAAACAGGGTATCATTACGGCGTGCAAGTCTATCTAGCCAATCCCCGTGGTTTCTGCGCCGGTGTGGACCGTGCTATTGAAATCGTCGAACGTGCGCTCGAAATGTTCGGTGCGCCGATCTACGTGCGCCACGAAGTGGTGCACAACCGGTTCGTGGTGGACGATCTGCGCAACAAGGGCGCGGTGTTTGTCGATGAGCTGGATCAGGTGCCGTCCGGCGCCACGGTGATCTTCAGCGCCCACGGTGTTTCACGCGCGGTGCGGGAGGAAGCCGCCCGGCGGGGGCTGCATATCTTCGATGCGACCTGTCCGCTGGTGACCAAGGTGCACATGGAAGTGGTGCGCCACCGGAACAACGGCACGGAATGCATTCTGATCGGCCACGCCGGACATCCTGAAGTGGAGGGCACGATGGGGCAGGCCGATAGCGGAATGTATCTGGTCGAATCAGTCGAAGACGTTGCCAAACTGAAGGTCAGGGATGAATACCAATCTGGCCTATGTCACCCAGACCACGCTCTCCATGGACGATACGGCAAGGATTGTTGCCGCGTTGCGCGCGCGTTTTCCGAATATTAAGGGGACCGAAGAAAGACGATATCTGTTACGCCACGCAGAATCGCCAGGACGCGGTGAAAGCATTGGCGAAATCGGTCGACGTAATGCTGGTGGTCGGTTCGTCGCAACAGCTCCAATTCCAATCGTTTGCGCGAAGTGGCGGAAGGGCAGGGCGTACGCGGCTACATGATCGATGGACCGCAAGATATTCGCCGTGAATGGCTGGCCGGTGTGCAGAGAGTGGGATTGACCGCTGGCGCCTCGGCACCGGAAGAGCTGGTGCAGCAGGTGGTTATGCGATTACGCGAATGGGGTGCGGAAATCGTCGAGGAACAGCAGGGAAAAATCGAGAAAAGTTTCTTTTCCCGTCCCCAAGACATTGCGAGCGTAAAGATACCGCCTGAACCCCATCGGGGCTAACCGGCTAGACGGTATTATTTATCGGTCCATTTATAGCCAAACATGCCGGTGGTGCCGCTGGGTGAGTTGGTGTTGGCTTTGTCCCAGCTCTTGTTCCCCTTCGAATCAATCCGAAGTCTTCCGTTGCCCACCTGCAGGCCGGTACCAGTCAGGGTCCCATCGGTGTTGGCTTTTGTGGATGGCGTTGCTTGCAGAATGAAACACCTGTCGATGGGGCAGATGCCGGTGCTGGAGGTGGGCGCCACCATCGAAATCACGTAATGCTGTCCCGGCGAAAAAATGGTCGCGGAAGCATTGTCGTTCATGGCCAGGATTCCATCGTTGTAATTATTTGCCACGGTTCCGCAGGCGCGGGTGTTCTTGACCCCGTGCGGTATCTGTGCGTAATGGCCGCAGTCTGAATAGAATTTTTCCTGCAAGGCAGCCGCCTGCGTCAGCGCGATCTTCGCATCCGCGCGGCGCGACTGGACTGTGTACTTGGTGTAGCTGGGGTAGGCGATAGCCGCGAGCACGCCGATGATCACTACCACAATCATCAGCTCGATCAGGGTAAAACCAGAAAATCTAATTTGTTTCATACCGATGTGCTCCGCGCAGATTTGTCTTTGAAAAAGCCCCCTCCTCCGCACGGAAGAGGGGGCTGTTGCTGCTCCTATTCATATTAGCTATTCGTCGTACCAGTATGTCTTGTACCGTGGCAGACCGCCGCCGACATCGATACCCGCCGCGCCACCGCTGGTGCCCACCAGACCGGTTACGCCGCCGTCGCGGATGACGATGACGACTTCGGACGGGATACCGCCGCCGATAGTGGCGGACCTGTCGACCGAGCCATCATTGTTCAGTGTCGTACACACGCCTCGCCGGTCAGGTAGTTGAGCGCGTAGGCACCGGGCTTCGCCTTCATTGGCGCTTGCAGGCGGTATGTCACGGTGGACTGGTTCGCCGGCAGAACGTGGTGGCATAAAGCACCCCGCCGAACACCAGCGTCTTGGCCAAGACTTTTTCACCAGCCCATGTGGAACTCAGGCCGTTCAACAGCGTGACCGCGCTGGGTTCGACAAGGTTGATGTACCAGCCCTTGCTGACTTTTAATTGTCATCGATTGCGGTCTGTTTTACCGTCTGGATCACTCGAAGCCAGTAATTAGCTGTCGCATCGTACATCTCGAATTCCGAGAGCGGGGTCGCGGGTATCGTCGCCGGGATGCCCGTCATGTAGTTGTAATCCCGGAAGGCATAGATCCGGTTATGGACCGGGTAATCCGCGGTGGGATTCGAGGTCAGCAGGTCCAGCGGATCCTCGCGATCGCCCGAGCCGATGGTCACGAGATCGTAGTTCTCGCTGCTCGAATAAATCGCGTCCTTAACCTGCGCCACGTCCGGCGGATAGAAGAACTTGCGCAGGTCCTGCTTCGGTGGTGCTGACCGGACAGTCGCCGGCGGCGTCGTGGACCCGCCGTGTCGAAGCGGTGCTGTCGCAACCGATGTCGGCAAATACATAGCCGTTGGATCCGCCGCTGGTGCCGTCGCCGATCTGGTCTCCCAGGTCAATGCGCCAGAGCTGCCCGCCGGTGTCGCCGACGTACAGACGGTCAACGGACTTATCGCCGTCTGTGTCCATCGGCGGTCACTTCCGACGGTATGCTGTAGTTCATCTTGGTTAACAGCAGCGATGACCCGGCATCATTGCTGGCCCACCATATCCGCTGCCCGGTAAACGGATCGACGATGTAAATGGCGTTGCCCATCGCGTCCGGACCCGTCGGAATGCCGCTGTCCTGGTTGGTGTCATAACCGCCACCGAAGATCAGCACCATTCTCGATCTGCTGTCATTCGTGCTGGGATTGCCATCGTCGCATACGCTGCTCGGACTGCACTGTGCGCGGATGCGCGCGACCTTGGGTCGCGACCAGGTTTGACCCAGTTTCGCGAAGTCGCCGGTGCCGCCCTTGATGACCCACATCAGTTTGGGCGTGACGGTATCGCTCTGGCTGGCTCGATTTCTTGGGGGACGTCGGCGATACATCGAAGGCGTAGATGTTGCGTCCACCGCGGCGCATGCCGATGTACATGTACACCCTGTCCCCGGCGGCGGGATCGATGACGCCGTCGTTGTTGACGTCATTGACCAGGAACGCGGGCGAATCGTCCAATCCGTAAATATGATCGCCGGAATCGTTCTGCGACAGGGCGTATTGCTTGTTCAGCATTTCATCCGGGACGAAGGCCCATTCTTCCTCGCCGGTGCTGTTATTGATGATGCGCACCATGCCATCGTTGGTGCCGATGAACAGCTTGATGATCGGGTCGGAACTGGTGGTACATGGGCCACCGCCAACGCAACCATAGGTGAACGCCACCGGCCGGCTGTGCAATGGGTCGGCAAAGTTCCAGGGCCGGGTTTCGGTATAGCAGGCGTCAGTGGGGGCCGCGGGGGCGGGGGGGGCGTCTTTGTCCTCGTCATAGGCATCCTGGCCGCGCATCCAGTTGACCAACTGGGCGACCTCGGCGCTGCTTGCCGTGGACGGCAGCCCCAGGATCGTCGGGGTCGGTTACCGCCGCATCGTAGACGGAATTGCCCGAGGTGGCCACGATGGCAACCGGTGTTGCCGGATTAGTGGAAGACACCCAGCGTATGAACCGCGGTAGGTGTACAACGTCCGCGGCACCTTGGCGTCGTCCGTGATCTTGCCGCCGGCGCCGCCCAGGGTGACTGTCGCGACCGTCATCGGTTGAGCTCCAATAACTTCTCGCGGTGTCCTTGATTGTATTGAGCGGCTTGCTGGTGGTCGGGTCAATAGACGTGTCGATGGCAGCACGACATTATTGACGTCGATGATCTCTCCGAAAGTGCAAGCGGGGGTTTCCGTGCCATTGCACAGCTTGAACTTCTTGAGATTGCCGTCCCACGCCTGGGTAGAAGTGGGAGTGAACAAGGCGAAATAAATGTCGTCGCGGTTGTACAGCCGGTTGAACGCGTTGACCGACAAGCTGGGTGCGGAAAACGACGTGTCACTTGAGGATATCGTTGAGCACTGTTTGCAGTGCGGGTGTCAGCTGACCACCGTCGTAGGGCGGTCAAGTAGGTGCCGCCGCCCTCCTGGCCTGTTTGTTCGAGCAGCGCCTGACCGGCAGCCGAAATGCCGCCGCCGAGCCCGATGGTGTAGGTGGTGACAGTCTGTGGATCCGGGCAGGCCGCTGTAAATATCGTTGTTATGCATATACCCGGCCAGGTCATTCAGGCAGCTTGAGCCGTCGCAGCTCGTTCCAATCAGCGAGGTGATGCTGGCGTTGGCCGCCGTATCGTTGGTCGGATCGCCGTCCGTGACATAGATGATAAAGGCCTTCTGACAACCGTACGTGAAGGGAGAGATATACGTGCCGTCGTTATAGGCAGAGTTTCCCGCGGCAATGGCATCGTAGAACCCACCATTATCACAGGCGCTGTTGGAAACATTCTGCGCGCAGGAATCCTGGTGGGGTGTCTGCGTCGTGGTGGGGTTGCCGTAAGTGACAGACTGCCCACTGAAATATCGGTAGGCCTCCCACATGGTTTCCGCGAGTGGCGTGTTGTGAAAGGGGTAAAGGCTGTTGACAACAGTCTTCATGGTCGCGCGGCGCGCGTTGTCCATGTTGGCGATCCGAAATAGTACCCGTCCGCCGTCCGGGGTTGAGTTATTCGCGTTAAAGGTCGTCAGGCCGAAACGCACGTTCGTATAAGTGTCGATCAGGCTTCGTACCGCCGACTTGGACACATCCAGGCGCGTTGAATCCTTATAGAGATAGGTGTTATTCCTATAATTCAGATAGTTGGACGAGTAGAGTGTCGGTGAACTGATGTCTTTTTTTCCGCTCTTCGGGGCGAAAGCTGTCCAGCTGAAGGCACTGCCCGTGCTTGATGTGTAGGCGGGTAACGCGGTCGTATTTTTCGGAAACTATGTTACTCCGCCGTCGGCGGAGAGCCGGCGGTAACTTGGCCATTCCCCTTGCCATCCTGCTGGCAGTCCACGTAAGTAATAATACTATCGGTCTTGCCATCTAGTGTTTTCCATCCGTTTCCGCTGCCGCTTCGCCAGCCCGCAATTCTTGTTCCAGCATACTTGCCGGCGGTAGCCAGGCCCGAGGATGGGTCAAGCGAGGCCAGGCATTTATTTTTGGTTGACGCGAACCACTGATTGGACGACATGTCCGGCGGGTTGTTGTTGAACGACCAGTAGATGCGGCCGCTGATACTGGCGCAGGTGGCGGGTTTGCCGGCATTGGGATTGGTGATCGTGGGATAAAGGGCATTGAGATCGGCGGTGCAATAATCAATGCTGGGATCATAGGTTGGGTGGGCGACGAGGACATCGCTCATACTGCCCGAGTTGTCGAGAATGATCATCACGTTCGGCTTGTCGTCCGTGGTGGAGGACGGGGCCAGCAGATAGATATCCGTGTCCTTGGCGTTGACCGGCGCGAGGCCCGGAACAACGATCAGGGCGATAACGGATAAAGCATAAATCAGCCGATTAGAGAGTTCTTGGAGAATATTCATATTGCTCACCTGCTCAATTAGATTTGGGTACTATTTGGGCCACTCCCTGGTGGATGACAGCTTTGGCGCCGACGCCGGTGGTTCCGGTGCTGGCTTGATCGAAATTGGCCGCTTCAACGGTGTTGCCGTATCCGGAGCCGCGTCTCGGCGGTGAATTCTGGATGAATAGCGTGCTAACCGAGGCGCTGGCTTTCATGCTGCTGTAGGGGAACACAAGAGGCGGAGTGCTGGAAGTACTGTTCAGGTCGAGACTGCCAGGGGTGCTCAGGGCCTGATTCAACCCGGATTCCGCCGCCTCGAATGCGCGCGTACCCTCTTGTGTGTTGCCGGACATTTTTTCCTCCAGCGAGGCAGTGCTCATGGCCGTGATGCCGAGGATGGTAAGGATCATCAGAATCACCAGGCTCATGATAAGCGCGGTGCCGCGTTGGCGATGACACATAGCCGAAGAAGGTTTTGGTAAATGACAAGGCCGGCGCTTCATAATGCGTTTCTCAACTGTACGACGTATTGGAATATGCGGCGTTTGAAATGGTCGCCCGGATTGCTGAGGTCGACGTTACCGTCCCCGTCTATGTCATAGTTACCGGTGTCAACGTCGGTTTCTTTCGCTTTGCCAGTGGCGGAGTCGCTGAGCGTCCTGGCGAGTATGCCGATACGCACGCTCACCACCTTTGTCCAGTCGCTGACAGCGGAAGCGTTTCTGTAGACACTAGGCACCCAATTCGCCCGGTTTGCATCCGGCGGGCTGGCGGTGTACTCACCGTACTGGATTCTCATATTTTCAATGCCATCTACCAGTTCGACAGCTGTGCCATTGTTATCCTGTCGGAACAGCGCCGGGTTACCGCTGGCACCAGTCCCGATGAAATACCGGCGGGTCCAGAATTTCATGACTCTTGTTCCGCCCGGACCCGTGGAAGGGCTGTAGACTTTGCTCAGAGTCTGGGTGGAGTTGCTCGGATCTCCAGAACCCGGCGCATGCAAGATCTGCAGGCCGTTGAAACCCGTTACATTCATGATGTCGGTGCTTGAGCAATCCGATACCATGATAATGTCGCCACTGCTGATATCGCTGACGGAGTTGACAGTGAGCCCGTCGGTTTTGTTCGACATTTCATTGGTGAGAAAAATCGAGCTGCTGGCATCGGCGACGCGAATCGTAATAGCGTCGGTGCCGGAAACGATGCCCGAGGGCAGTGTGGTCGATGCCGATGGATACCATGTTCCGGTCCCGTGATTCAGGCCTTCCAAGGGGACCTGTGCGTTGTAAGCAAAAGCAGTGCTGTTATTCAGCGTGCTGTAGACGGAATCCGGGGCGATATCGCTAATGCAGCCGTAATATCCCGCCAGCCGCAGGTCCTTGGTCAGGAACTGCATGGCAAAGCGTGCGTTTTCCTGTAGCCGCGCCAGGCTATCCTGTGCTGTATAAGTTTTTTTGCTGCCGACAAACAGCATGGATACGGCGGACAGGATGATCAATCCGATGGTGAGCGCCACCATCAGCTCCACCAGACTGAAGCCCCGATTTTCCGTCATGTGCTGACGAAACGATTTCATAATTGCACCACCCAGGTTTGACTCATCGACAAATCGCGTTCCATCCAGCGAATAGTGATCGTTACACTCTTGGTAGAACTTATATTTATCGTCGGCGGAGTCGCAGTAGCGTTAGGAAGCGTGGCGACGGCTCTGTCATACCACTTTTTGACATCGTAAGTCGCCAGTTCGGCGCTCGTGCAACTGGACGTATCGCAATTGACGGTATAAGTTACTGCGCTTGATGTTGGTTGGTCATAGCCATTGCCGTCCGAGTCGACAATCGCAGTACTGTTGGCGCGCATGCGGTCGATGATGTCATAGGCCAGAAAAGTAGCCTGGGTGCGGAAGTAGGATCCGGTGTTGTATTGCATGGATGTTGTTTGCAACGCCGCAAGCCCCAGTAGCCCTATGGACAAAACGAGTAGCGCCACCAGGACTTCGACCAGGGAAAAGCCCCGACTCTGGGTTTTGTTTTTAACTCCGCAGGCAGTTTTCATCAGTGTCATGGCGGCAACCTTCAGCATGTTCCGCTGGATACGGATGTCTGGCCGACAACCGTAATGTCGGCAATCCGCGACTGGTGTTGTTTCGAATCGCATAGCGTGAATTTGTATGTATATGCCTGGGAGGAAAAGGCGCCGCTTTTGCTGTAAGTCACTGTGTCGACGGAGGAGTCACGCTGGTGCTGACATCCGTTCGTATCGCTGCCAGCGTGTTGCCCCCCGTCAGGGCTTCATGCGTCTTGACTGTGACTTTCGTGCCCGCGGCGCAGGTCGAGTCGGTTGCCGGGCAGACGTAGTAAACGAGCCAGCCGTTCGCCCAGTTCCCGCTGGCGGTGCAACTGGTACCGGTGGTAGAGGCGCAGATCCCCGCATCCGTATTGCGTTTAATGGCTTCACTTCTTGTCGTGCTGATGTCAGCCAGCAGATCGTTTACCTGTGTGGTAAGTCGGCTGCTAGCGTACAAATTTCTGTATGCTTGGAACAGCAAGAGTCGCGAGAACACCCGCAATGGTCAGGACAATTATCAATTCAACGAGGGTAAATCCTTTATTGCAGACAAACGGTATTTTTTTACCGACTAACGGTTTAGTGAACGGTATATCAATACAGATGAACGGCATTAATTGGCAGACAAAAGGACATGCCATTTTTGTGGAGCCGGACGGAAATTCGATAACGATAATGCATGGTCCTATTCATTTCAGCTTTAAATCAAGGTGAATATGAGTATTCACGTCTTACACATAAGTTAAGTTTAATTGTGGTTCGAAACTCTGCAATTGCCGCAATATGTCACCATTATGGATTTTTACGAAATTCGATGAAGAACTCAAAATTCATGCAGGGGGATAATTGGTAAATAATGACCGACAGACGGTATGTTTCTCATTAAGCCGTGATGCCCGGATTCCAGAAAAAATGAAGTCATTTATGGCCTTGCTCTCGTATTGAGTTGTGAGCTTCTCAACGGTGAATATTAGACTTTCTGTACTGTCTATTTTAAAATCATTCTAAATGGATCCTTCCCAAAAAATTATGTCCGATACGGAGGTTGTCGCGCTGCTGCGCAGTCATGGTATTCACCCTACATCTCAGAGGGTATTAATTGCGCGCGTCTTGTTTACGTACTGCACCCATCTTTCCGCCGAGGATGTTTATCGGCTGGTGAATGCGGATAACCGCCGTGTCTCCAAGGCGACGGTGTATAACACGCTCGGGCTGCTGGCGGACAAAGGGGTGGTCAGGGAAGTAATCGCCGATCCGACCCGGATTTTTTACGATCCGAACACGGCGCCCCACCACCATTTTTTCGATGTCGCCACCGGCGAACTGACGGACATCAGCGCCGAGCAGATCCATGTCAGCGGATTGCCGCCACTTCCGAATGGCGCTCAGCTCGAAGGAGTGGATGTCATCGTGCGGATGCGCGCCGCGAAGTAGTTGCTGAATCCGTAAATTACCCGGAGTATTGGTTCACTGGGAAGAACAGCTTATACTCCCGGCCCGCTGGCATTGCGCGTAGCCGGTGTAGCTCAGTTGGTAGAGCAACTGATTCGTAATCAGTAGGTCATCGGTTCGACTCCGGTCACCGGCACCATCTTAAAGGGGGCTGTCAGCTACAGTTTCTTCATGACCCCACCTCGGATTGCAAAGGAGTTGCACAGTGTCATGCAGATTGATACGACGAGCGGACTCATCCAGGGCGCGTCGTATGTGGCATCTCCCAATTGTGACGCACGCCCGGATGGGGCGCCGATAGATATCCTGGTCATACATTCGATCAGCCTCCCGCCGGGAAGATTCGGAGGTCGCGGTATCGAGCAGCTTTTCTGCAACACCCTGAATCCCGATGACCATCCGTATTATCGCGAGATCCAGAATCTGAAGGTCTCCACCCATGTCCTGATACGTCGCAACGGTCAGCTTGTCCAATTCGTTCCATTGCACCGGCGTGCCTGGCACGCGGGTTTGTCTTATTGCGAGGGGAGAAGCCGTATTAACGATTTTTCCATCGGTGTCGAACTGGAGGGGGCGGATGATCTCCCGTTTGAGGAAGCCCAGTACAAGTCGCTGACCAAGCTTACCCACGTCCTCCGGCAGGCTTATCCTGCCATTACGCCAGAGCGCATATATGGACATTGCGATATTGCGCCCGGACGCAAGACCGATCCGGGTCCGACGTTCGACTGGAAAAGGTACCTGGATAGTTGTGCCTAGGACTTGCCTTGTGACACGCGTGGCTATTACATTTACATGTAAACAAGGATGAAAAGCGTTTGGCATGAGTGAAATTCTGATTGTGGTGTTGTTGGCGATCACGCTGGACCATCTGATTCCCGATCGCCAGGGAATCAAGCCCTTTGTCTGGTATCGCGATTGGGCGGAATCCATCGAAGAACGATTCAACGGTGGCAAGCGTGCGCACGGTGTCGGTGCTGTCATGCTGGCAACGCTGCCCATTGTCGCTGGCGTATTTCTGCTTCACTACGTTCTCGGGCAGCTCGCCTGGATACTCCGATTAGCCTTCGATGTCATGGTGCTCTATCTGTGTGTCGATGTTCATCGCCCAGGAAAAACGGCGAATGCGATATCGATTGCCCTGGAATCCGGTGATCTCGATGAAGCAAACGAGAAATTGCAGGAACTGACCGGGAAAGGCGCCACGGAGAAAAATGAGGCCGACATCGCGCGCGCCGCGGTGGAAGGCGTGCTCAAGCAGGGTAATTCATTAATCGTCTCGCCGATTTTCTGGTTCATGCTGCTGGGTCCATTCGGAGCGGTATTGCAGCGGCTGAGCTGCATTCTGGATTCTCTCTGGGGACACCGTTACGAGCGTTTCGCTGAATTCGGCTGGGCGGCGGCCCGCTTCGATGATCTGCTGGGATGGATACCGGCGCGCATCACCGCGCTTTCCTACGCATTGATGGGCAGCTTTGAAGATGCGCTGCACTGTTGGCGTCGGCGCGTCGGGGTCTGGTCGGATATCAACAGCGGTCCGCTGCTGGCCTCCGGTTTCGGCGCGATGCACATGCAGATATGCGAGACACAGGAAGAGGATGAATATGCCGAAAGATCTTCCGATTTCTCTGTCATTCCGGATGCCGGCCATGTGCGCCGCGTCGTCGCCCTCGTCTGGCGGGTGCTGTTGTTGTGGCTCGTCGTCGGTATATTGATGACGGGGGCGCATCTGGTTGGCCTGTTCTCGGGCTAGTCCACCTCTACAGACTCTCCCGACATAACCGGCGGCCCGATTCCGTTGCAGTGCGCCATGCGTAAATATGGATTTCTCCTCCGCGCTTCATGTCCCGGCAGCCGATAACCACCCTCGATTTGATGCGCCACGGTGAACCCGTCGGTGGACGCAGGTATCGCGGTCAGACGGACGATCCGCTGAGTGAAAAAGGTTGGGCGCAGATGCGAAATGCCGTGGGCGATCATTGTCCGTGGCAGGCTGTGATCAGCTCTTCCCTCTCACGTTGCGCGGATTTTGCCCGGGAACTGGCCAAGCGTCACCAATTGCCGTTGGACATCGATGCACGCCTGATCGAGTTGGGTTTTGGTGCGTGGGAAGGGCGTACTCCCGACGAGTTGACTGCGGCGGATCCTGAAACTCTCAATCGATTCCGCCATGATCCGGTGGCGCATGCGCCACCGGGCGCCGAAACGCTTACGGCATTTCGTGACCGGGTTATTTCTGCCTGGGACAGCCTGCTTGAACACCATGCTGGAAAGCATGTGCTGGTTGTTGCCCATGCCGGTGTGATTCGCATGGCCGTCGCGCATGTACTGAATGTACCGCTTCAGCATCTGTTCCGCTTGCAGGTACCGAATGCCGGGATCACCCGCATCCGCGTCGAGAAACATGGCGGACAGCTGTTTCCGCAGTTGCTGTTCCATGGCGGCAATTTGTGATCCAGCGTGAATAAATTTATTCGCCATATTCCAGCGATGGCTTCGGCTCTGGCTGGGATGCCTGGCGATAGTCTCGACTGCCCACGCGGAAATTATCGTGCCTGATGACGCAGGCAGGATGCTGACACTGGCATCGCCCGCCCGGCGCATCGTCAGTCTGGCACCGAACGTCACGGAACTGCTGTACGCGGCAGGCGCGGGAAATTTCGTTGTGGGTGCCGTGGCGTACAGCGATTATCCGGAGGCGGCGAAAAGCATCCCCCGCGTGGGCAGCGGAGCGGGTCTTGATATCGAGGCGATCGTCGCGTTGCACCCCGATCTTGTCATTGCTTGGCAGTCCGGCAATCCTTCGTGGCAGGTCGAACGATTGACCGCGCTCGGGATGCCTGTTTTTCAGACCGAGCCGCGCCATCTTAATGACGTGGCCGACCTGCTGGAACGACTCGGTAAGCTCGCCGGGACAGAAGCACTTGCCGGCAAAACCGCCGAAGATTTTCGCCGGCAGCTCGCCCGGCTTCGTGCCCGGTATTCAGGCCGCCCGGTTGTGCCGGTGTTTTATCAGATTCTGGACAGTTCCCTGCTTACGGTAAGTCGTCGCCACCTCATCAACGATGTCATTCAGCTATGCGGCGGCCGAAATGTTTATGCCGATGCGCCGGGATTGACGCCGCGGGTAGACGTGGAATCCATGGTGCAAAGAAATCCGGAAGTTATTCTGGCCAGCGGCTACGAACCGCTATGGCCGGAGTGGCGTGACCGGTGGCGAACCTGGCCAATGATTATCGCCGTGGCGCAGGACAACCTGTTTTTGATTCCACCCGACTTGATTCACCGTCATAGCCCGAGAATCCTCGAAGGCGCCGAGCGGGTGTGTGCCGTGCTGGAACAGGCACGGGCAAAAAGAAAAGTGTCAGGCAGTCGTTAACGGTTCTTTCCGGGCTGCCACAGAACATCAGTGCGTCCGGCATGAACGTTCAGCACGCGCGCGAGAACAAACAGCAGGTCGGACAGTCGGTTCAGGTATTTTGTTGCGGCAGTGTTTATTTTCTCTTCTTCTCCAAGGCGAATCACACGCCGTTCCGCGCGGCGACACACGGACCGCGCCAGATGACACACGGCCGAGGCTTCAGATCCCCCGGGAAGTATAAATTCCTTGAGTGGCGGCAAGTCCGCATTGAATTTGTCCAGTATCGTTTCCAGACGATTGACCTGTTCCTCGCTGATGGCAGAACGGCCGGGAATGCTGAGTTCTCCACCGAGGTCGAATAGTTCGTGCTGCACATCTGTAAGGCTGACGCGGATTTCATCCGACATTTGATGAGCGAGCAGCAGCCCCAGGAGGCTGTTCAATTCGTCCACCGCGCCGATTGCCTCGATACGCCGTTCGGTTTTTTTTACGCGCGATCCGTCTCCGAGGCCGGTGGTGCCGTCATCGCCGGTGCGGGTGTAGATTTTCGAGAGGCGGTGTCCCATATCAGTTCTCCACCAGCCGGTAGATCACGGGCAACTGAATGTCGTGGCTGCGGCCATTGAGCCAGGCAACGGCTTCGGTGAGATAGCCCAGCCGGTTGACAGAGTTTAACGCCGATCGGTCCAGAACGGCATAGCCAGAACTATTTTCAATGTGTACCTGGTCAAGGTGCCCGTCGGACTCCACGCGCAATCCCAGCAGCACGGTACCTTGCCAGCCACGCGCCCTCGCGACCAGCGGATAATCGAAGTGGCGCGCCAGGTCGGCGAGTAGCAGGGCACGGATGTGCGCCTGTGATGCGCCGCTGTCCTGGCCGGAACCGTCGCTCACGTCGCCAGTCACCGCCGTCGTGGTCGGCGAGGAGTGCGATGAAACAGCATGCTCTGCCGTGACAGAAGCCGTATCCGTGCGTTCAAGCAGAGGACGCGCGTTATCCGCGGGCGACGTCACAGCCGGTGTTGGCTTGTAGTGCGTGATGAGCCGGGTGGGACGCGACAGACGTCTATCGGACACCAGCGAAACCGAAAGCACGGTCTCGTGCTGGCCGGTTAATCTCGGTGCGAATGGCCAGGGCGCGAGCAGGGCCAGGTGTAACGCGAGCGACAGTGCCGCCCATCGCACAAGGCGCGCGTTGGTGACTTCAGGGGTGGCGTTGACGTTGCTGTTCATCGTTGCGGCTGGTACGACACGCCCATGAAATAACCACGACCTGGCGAGTTGTAGTTCGCCACGGTCTGGTAATCCTTGTCGAGCATGTTTTCAATGCGTGCCTGGATCTGCCAGTCGCGCGCCATATAATAACGGGCGCGCAGGTTGATCAGACCGTAACCCGCGATTGGCACGGTGTTGGAGGCATCGTCATAGCGTGCGCCCTCGGCGATGGCTTCTATGCCGACCTCGATTTCTTCCAGGCGCCGGTCCACGGAGAAGTGCGCGGATCGGCGGCTGCGGCGGGCTAATACGTTACCCGTGGCGACATCGCGCGGGCTGGTCAGGGTAATCGATCCGCTCAAGCGCCAGGCATCGAGTACGGTGTTTGCTTCAGCTTCCATTCCATCTATACGTGCTTTGTTGACGTTCTGAACGGTGTTGGTGGCGACATCGTAGGCGATGAGATTGTCGATATCGGTGCGATAGGCCGACAACTGCCAGTTTGTCTTTCCGTTATTGCCTTTCAAACCGAGCTCACTGCTCTTCGATTCCTCCGGCTGCAAATTGGGGTTGCCTTGAAAGAAAGGGGAGCTGTAGTACAGATCATTGAATGTTGGAGCGTGGAACGCCGTTCCATAGGAAGCGTACATACGCAGGTTCTTCGCCAGCTTGAGACCCCAAGCGATGCTGCCGGTGTCGTGGTTGCCGAATTGTTCATTGTGATCACGCCGGTAGCCGAGATTGAGGTCTTGGGCGCCAAAGCCGAACTGATATTGGCCGAATGTGCCATGAGTTTCGCGACTGGTTTGGGTGTAGGTGGTGGTGCTGTTTACCTGATCTTCGTAACGGTCGTAACCAAGCGTCAGCAGCTGTTGTGTGCCTATCGACAAGTCATTTTGCCATGAAACGCTGCGTCGTGTGGTCATGAACTGTTCCGGTGCGCCCAGGCCATCGGCGCGAAAACTGTTTCGGTCGTCAAGGCTGTGACCCAGAGCGACGGTGCTGATCCACTCCTGAAACGGCTCAATACGCAACTTTGCGCCGGCGATCTCCTGGGTAAAGTGGTCTTCGTTATTGGACCCCGGGTAACTGTCGTACTCGGTGTCACCGCTGGCGCGCAAACCGTTTATACCGAGCTCGACATGTTCGGTCAGGCGCTGATCGAGTCGCAGACTATAGGCGTTATTGTGATAACCATCCCGGTCTGGTTCATCGAAGCCGATGGCCGGCTGGGTGGCATTGATACCGCGCGTGGCAAGACGGCTGGCTGAGAAGTTATAACGCGTTCCCTGGCTGGCGCCGGATATCCCGATCGTGGTGTCGTTGAATGAATGCGAACCGGCCGTCAACGACGCGCGCGGCTGCGTGGTTGTTGTTCCTGAGCGTGTAAAGATCTGGATCACTCCGCCGATCGCCTCCGAGCCATAGAGCGCCGAACGTGGGCCACGCACGATTTCGACTCGCTCGATTTCATCGAGCGGCATGAATTCCCATGCAACACTACCGCTGGTGGCGTTACCAACCTTGACCCCGTCTACCAACACGAGCACGTGGTTGGAATTTGTCCCGCGCAGGAACACCGAAGTGAGTTTTCCGTCACCACCCTGGGTAGCGACGTCGATGCCGGCCACGTCGCGGAGTAGCTCGGGTACCGAGTGAGCCTGACTGCGTTGCATGTCCTCGCGTGTGATCACCGTGACCGCGGCGAGCGCCTGATCGGCGGTCTGGGCGGTGCGTGTCGCCGTGACTATCACCGCATTCGGGTCAGGCTCTTCCGCTTCGGCGGGTGTTGAAAAATTGTTGATCGCCAGCAAAGCGGCGAGAAAGCAGGGTACCGGTTTCACTTTTTTCTCCGCAAACCGCGCGCACCCGCGCAGGGGTTGGTGTGAGTGTGCGGAGGAAGGGGAAAAGCGGAAGGCGCGAGGCCATGGCCGCCCGCGCCGCCCTCCGCGACACCGTATGGGTAACCTCAGGCCGGTCTCCGGGCTCACGAGTGGATTGACCCGGCGAATCGCCTTCCCGTCGGACCTTAATCGCATGCGATTAAGGTCGTACAGTGGCGCTTGATTCGCCTTAACTCGTTTACCGTTGCGGGGGCAGCGCCGGAATAGTCCGCCGAAATTTCTCGATGGACGCACCGGCTTCCCGTTTCATCTCCCGGAATGAAAATTCCGGGAAACACCTGAAGCTCTTGAGCTACATGCTCGCGTGCAATATATGAAGTGACGGAAGATGTGTCAATGATTGACGAAACTTGTAATCATGGCGCGGATATGCAGGAAGCGATGAAACCATGCCGTGATGTTTTCGTTCACGACGCGGAAATAAAAAAGCCGGCCCGAAGGCCGGCTTTTTACATGCAGCTGATAACTGAATCTTGTCAGCCTTACTTCTTCTCGGGGGCAGCAGGAGCAGCAGGGGCCGCCGGAGCTGCAGGAGCAGCGGCATCCGCCGGTTTGGCGGCATCTGCCGCCGGGGCAGCCGGGGCCATTGGTGCAGGTGCCGGGGCGGCAGCCTTCTGTTCCTTTTTCTCACAGGCGGTTACTGCCGTCATGGCCAACAGTGCGGCAAGCAGAATCGAGTACTTTTTCATAAAGTTAAGCTTCCTTGTTAAGATTTAAGTAAACCGTGAATGGTAAATGGTAATCCAAGACTACATCAAGCAGCCGGGCGCATATTCTTCTCAAATTGGAGAAACTTTCCATCGTTATTATTGCATATAAAGATCAATGATTTTAATTGATATCGTCCAAAATGTCACTGGTAAGCTAGCCAGGGCAGGATCAGGAAACCAGACGCGGAGCGCCGTAGAACAGGCCCTGGGCATTGCAAATCCCGATTTCCTGAAGCGCGTGTTCGGTCGCGGCGTCTTCCACGCTTTCAGCGATGGTTTGCATCCCGAAGGAGGAGGCCAGTTCGTGAATATGGGTCACGATCTTGCGGTCGGCCTCGTTTTGCATCATGCCGCGCACGAATGAGCCCTCGATTTTGAGGTAATCCGGTCGGAACTGGTTGAGGAAGTTATACGTGGAATAACCGCTGCCGAAATCGTCGAGCGCCAGCTTGCAACCGAAGGCGCGCAGGGTCTGGATATCCTGATGCAGACCGTCGCACAAGGGAATGGTCTCGCGTTCGGTGATCTCGATGGTAATCGAGCGTCCGTCGGCACAGGCCGGTTTGAGCAACTTGCTCAGATCCTGCACAAATTCCTTGTCGTTGAAAGAAGAGATATCCACGTTGAGAAACAAGGCATGTTCCGAGGGCGTCAGCAACAGCGCCTGGCCGATCACGTGCAAATCCACTTCACGCGTCAGTCCCAGCTCTTCCGCCACCGTGATGAAGTCCTTTGCCTGGATCACCAGACCATTGACTCGCATGCGCGCCAGGACTTCGTAGGCCATCGGTACTCCGTTCTTGAGATTGCAGATGGGCTGAAAGGCGGGATGGATGTGTCCCTGCTCGATCGCATTACGCAACTGGAACCCCTGGCTGAAGATCGACATTACCGCCTTGCTGATGTCCGGTGAAAGCACTTCGATGCGATTGCGGCCGCCGCGTTTGCTGTGGTAGAGCGCGACATCCGCGGCGCTCACCAGGTCCTGGGCGTTGGCTCCGTGCGTCGGCGCCTCGGCCACGCCCATGGAGGACTGAAGCTGCATGTGCCCCACCGGCAACGGGATGCGCGTATCGCTGATGCAGTCGTGGAGCTTCTGCGCGATGCGCGTGGCGTTTTCGATGTCGGTGTTCTTGAGCACCATGGCGAATTCATCGCCCGCCAGGCGCGCGATGTAGTCGTTGCGCCGCACCTGCTGCTTGAGCAATTGGGCGGTGGTGCGCAGCACCTCGTCGCCGAAAGGATGGCCGTAGGTGTCGTTGATGAACTTGAAGCCGTCGAGATCGATGAGCAGCAGACACACCGGCATGTTCTTCGGCAAATGATCCGACAAGATAACTTCCAGCTGGCTGTCGAAGTGGCGGCGGTTGTAGAGACCGGTCAACGGATCGGTGACTGACAGGTGATACAGCTCGTCCTGATACCGGCTCAGCAGGTGGTTGAGTTCAACACTCCTGGTGATGTCGCTGAACGTGCCGATGATACCGGTAAAATTTCCCGCCGAGTCAGTTTGTGCATCGGCATCGAGACTCATCCACAAGTGCTTGCCATTCGCCGAGCGCAGCGAGATCTCGCGGTTTTTCTCGTGCAGGCGCGGAAGTGCGCTCGCTTCGAAGTCGCGGATAGCGTCCTCGCCCAGAAGAAAATCGCTGAAAGATTTTCCGAGCGATTCGTCCGCGGCAAAACCGGTCAGCGCCTGCCAGGCCGGGTTGAGGAAGATGATGCGGCCGTCGGCATCGAGCTCGAACAGGATTTCGTGCATGCTGTTCACGAGTTTTCGCAGGCGCGTTTCACTGTATTCGAGCAGCTCGCGTGTTTCTTCGAGGCTTTGAATATAGTGCCGCATCGTGGCCGAGCCGTCGGTGAACGCCTGGTTGAGTTCCTGGATTTCACGGCTGCCCGACTCGATCAGTTTCACGCGCGGATGCCAGTTACCGTGGGCGAATTCGCGCGCCCATTCCATGAGCGGCCGGAGCGGCGCGGTAAAACGGGTTAGCAGCAGATACGCGAGCAGGAAAGCCACGGCCAGCACGATCGCGGTCAACGCGCTGCCGACAACGATCACGTGCCGTATGCTTTGATTGAGCGGTGCGTACGATAGCAGCGCTTCGATGCGCCCGACCCTCACGCCGTTGACGACAATTTCCGAAATGAGCAGCGGGCTTGCACCGGAAACGCCCGCCAGTATCCGCGACATCCCGCTGGCCGGCTCCATGTCACCCTGATGCTGGTACAGCAGGGAGCCGCCGCTTTCGTCGACGATGCGGATCGAGGCGATCGCGGGGTCGGCGGCAATTTTTTGCATGTAATTGTCCAGCCCCGTGACATCGTAATTTGCCACCATGCCACGCACGGCCGGCTCGACGAACACCATCAGGTTCTGGGCCAGTTGTTGTTGTGCCTCGAGATGGGTGTGGGCCGCCTGGCGCGCGAAAGCGAGGGTGACGACGACGGCGGTAAGCAATAAAAGGATGGAGAAGGAGGCGGCGATCCGCGCACGCAAAGTTCGTGGGAAAAGCCGTAGACGCATCATAGGTACGTCACCGCCGGGAAAAGGAGAAGAAAAGGACGGACAGGGAGCCCATGCCCTGGCGCGGATTCAAGCAGACGACTCAATCCCAATGCGCGTGCCCCATCCTCTATTATTAAGTACCGCTGCGAGTGGCCGGAAGTATAACGGCCGGCCCTTTTTTAATCCACTTGGACTGCTAGTCCGGGAGATACCAGCGGGCGCCGTCGGCGTGAATTTCGCGCAGGCGGCAGTGGTACAGCCGCTCGAGGTTCGGGCGCGCGAGTATGTCGCACAGCGGTCCATGGAGGCATTCGCCATCGTCGAACAGCAGGATGCCATGGGTGCCAAAGCGCGCGGCGAGATTAACGTCGTGTAGAACAATAATGTTCAGGTGGCCTGGCCGGTGTGCACGGCTGGCCAGCATTTCCAGCATCCGGATCTGGTGACGCAGGTCGAGGTGGTTTGTCGGCTCGTCCAGCAGGCAAATGGGCGCATCCTGGGTGAGCAGGGCGGCGATTTCGACGCGCCGCCGCTCGCCGCCCGACAGGGTGGCGAGCGGCCTCTGGGCAAAACCGGCGAGTTCGACGGCCTCGAGCGCGGTTTCGGCCGCGCGATAATCCTCCGCGCTTTCCCACTGCCAGCGTTCCAGGCGCGGGTAACGACCGGTCAGCACGGTCTCGAGCACCGTGGCCGGGAATGCCGATTCGAAATCCTGAAACAGCACGCCCATCCGTCGCGCGCGCTGACGATGCGGGATATCGCTAACGGGAACGTTGTCGAGAAGGACGCCACCTTGATCCGGTTCGCGCAGGCCGGCGAGCGCGTGCAGCAGCGTTGTCTTGCCGCTGCCATTCGCTCCGAGGATTACCCAGTTCTCGCCGGCGTTGAAGCCGACATCGAGCCGATCGCACAGGGTGCGATCGGCGATGCGCAGTGTCAGGCGGTCTGTGCGCAGCATCAGCGCGTGCGGGCGAGAAGAAAAAGAAACACCGGGACGCCCAGCAGGGCGGTGAGCACGCCGACCGGGAGCTGCATGGGCGCCGCCCCACTGCGCGCCAGGGTATCGGCCACCGTCAGAAATCCGCCGCCGAACAGGACGCTCGCGGGCAGCAGAAAACGGTGATCGGAGCCGCCGGCCAACCTTAATATATGGGGAATGATCAGACCCACGAACCCAATGCTTCCCGCCAGTGTGACCGCCATGGCGGTCAGCAGCGAGGCCAGGAGATAAATCATAAGGCGCAGCCGCGCCGGATTCTCTCCCAGCGTGGCGGCGACATTTTCGCCGCGCATGAGCAGATTGAGCGGGCGCGCGAGCCACAGGGACACCGCGAGCCCGATCACCAGGGCGGTAATCGCCACTCCGGGTTGAGAAGCGTAACTCAGATCGCCGATCAGCCAGAAGAGCATTCCTTGAACCTGTGCCGCCGGCGCCATGGCCAGAATCAGGCTGATCACGGCGCCCCAGCCGGCGGCGACCACCACGCCGGTGAGCAGCAGACGATTCTGCGTCCAGGCGGCACCGGCGCGGCTCAGGCCGAAGACGATGAGCATGGAAAGCATGGCGCCGAGGAAGGCGTTGCCACGCAACCATCCGGCGCCGAGACCGGCCAGCATCGACAGCAGCGTCGCGACCGCCGCGCCGCCCGAGATGCCGAGCACATAGGGATCCGCGAGCGGATTGCGCAACAGCACTTGCAGCAATGCGCCCGAGAGCGCCAGCAGTCCGCCCACGGCGAAAGCCGCGAGCGCGCGCGGGAGACGCAATTCGTGTATGACCAGATACGCCGTGGCGTTGTCGTGGCCGCCGAGCAGCGCCCGCCACAGTTCCGCCGCACGCGATGTTCAGGCTGCCCTGGGACAGCGCAAACCACAGGCTTAATGGCGCCGCCGCCAGCAGCAGGAGCGTGATCGGCAGGCGGCGGTTCATGTAGTTAGCATCTCTAACAAAATGAATACGACTCTGAACCGCCAAGGCGCCAGGGTCGCCAGGAAAAGCGATTCTGGGGATTCCTATCCCCTGGCGTTCCTGGCGTCCTGGCGGTCAATTTCATTTTGAAATAATTTCTTAAACGGCTCAGCGCAGGGGCAGAATCTGCCAGCCGCGCTGCTGCGCCTCGCGCCGCAGGATATCGTCGGGATTGACCGCCACCGGGTGGTCGACGATGGAAAGCAACGGCAGATCGTTGTGCGAATCGCTGTAGAACCAGCTGTCCTGCAACGTCTGCCCCTGTTCCTGCATCCAGCTTTTCAGCCGCGTCACCTTGCCTTCGCGGTAGCAGGGCGTGCCCGCGACCCTGCCGGTAAAGCGCCCGTCGCGCTCCTCCGGTTCGGTGGCGATGAGGTGCGGAATATTGAACTCCCAGGCGATCGGTTCGGTGACGAAGCGGTTGGTCGCGGTGATGATGACGAGTGTATCGCCGTGCGCGCGGTGCAGGTTCACGAGCGCGCGGGCAGCGGGTGTGATCATGGGCAGAATCTTGGCCTGCATGTACTGCCGGTGCCAGCTATCCAGGGTGGCGCGGTCGTGGGCGGCGAGCGGTTTCAAGGCGAACGCGAGAAACTCCATGATATCGAGCGTGCCCGCCTGATACTGGGCGTAGTAACGTTCGTTTTCGCGTTCGTACTCCGCGCCATCGACAACGTGATTCTCGATCAGGAACCGTCCCCACGCGTGATCGCTGTCGCCGCGCAGCAGCGTGTTGTCGAGGTCGAAGATGGCGAGACTCAAGCGTTAAACCCGTTTAATAATAAATTTAAACCGCCAGGACGCCAGGGCGCCAGGAAATCATAGTCGAGTGCATAAAAACATTTCATGTTGCTGGGATTAAGCCACGACAGCGATGGGCCTGGTTTTGATTCGGTGGGTTTAGAAAGCATTTTAATATTTCTGCTTCTGTTTCTCCTGGCGTTCCTGGCGTCCTGGCGGTGAAAATATATTTCATTTCGCGAAGAAAGTCCGTTCCGGCAGCGGGTGCTGCAGGTCCCAGATGTATACGCTCGCGTCGTCGGAAGTGGAGGCGAGATAGCGCCCGTCGGGCGAGAGACGCACGAAACTTCCGCACAGTTCATGCGGCTGAAAACGCTTCAGCACGACGCCGGTCCGGGCATCGAGCAGGTACACCGCGCTGTCAGTTTGACGGCCGATGCTCGCCAGCGTCCGGCCGTCGCGGCTGAGGCTGATCGACTTGACGATGCCGTGATGCGCCGTCGGTAGTATCTGCAGGCTCCCGTTATCGAGCTGCCAGCGGAACAGATTGAACCAGCCGCTGCCCATGAGAAAAGTCCCGTCGGGCGCGAAGGCCAGGTCCTGTGCGTCCGTGGGTGGAGAGGGCAATGGGCGCGGTTCCTCGCGTCCTCGCCAGTAAAACACGCGGCCATCGGTTCCGCTCGAGGCCAGTTGGTTGGTGGCGGCATGATAGGCCACCGCGCGCACCGCACCGCGATGTGGATGCAGGTCGCGCAAGAGAGAAAGATCCGCGAGCCGCCACAGGCGTACATGCCCGTCGCTGTGTCCGGTGACGACGAGATTGGCGGCTTCATCCGCCGCCATGCTGGTGACCGGTGCCGGTGTGTTCAGGCGTTTCAGCAGCGTTCCGTCGCGCGTCCAGCGCGCGAGCGAGCCATCGTAGGCGGCGGAGAGCAATTCGCGGTCGTGGTCGAGAAACACAAGCCCCTGCAACGAATCGGTGTGCGCTTTCCAGCCGGAGAGTTCCTTCCCGTCCGGCAAGCGCCACAGGCGGATGCGGCCCTCCGATCCTCCGCTCGCCAGGGTTTCCGAGCGGCTGTCGAAGGCAAGGGTGTAACCGTTGTTGTGAACATCCCGCAGGACGATATTGGCGGGGATACGGGGCGGCGAGGCGCAGCCGTAGAGACCCAGCGCGCCGGTCAGCAGCACGATACCGATGCAACAACCGCTTATGCGCCCAGCATTGCCGCCGCCGCGGCTTCGTGGAAAAATCACCCTACGTTCTCACCGTATTTTGGTTTTCGCGGAATTGTAATGATAGACGAACACGGTTATCGCCCCAACGTGGGCATTATTCTGTGCAATGGCCACAACCAGGTTTTCTGGGCGCGACGCTGTGGCCAGGACGGCTGGCAGTTCCCGCAGGGCGGCATCCGTCCGAAGGAAGCCATCGAGGCCGCCATGTACCGCGAGCTGCGCGAAGAGGTCGGCCTGGTTCCGTCGCATGTCGAGATACTGGGACGAACCCGCGACTGGCTGCATTACGATATCCCCGACGATTATCGCCGCCGCAACCCGAACAGCGCCTTCCGCGGCCAGAAACAGATCTGGTTCCTGTTGCGTCATCTGGGGTGCGATGCTGACGTGCGGCTCGATCTGTGCGAGCGGCCCGAATTCGACGAGTGGTGCTGGATCGAGTACTGGAGACCGCTCGAGCACATCATCAGTTTCAAGCGCGAAGTGTACCAGCGCGCGCTCGCCGAGCTCGAGCCTCTTCTGACTCTCGCACGCGCGCAGGATTAAAGGAATACGCGGCGCATGCCCCCGGCCGCCGTTCGTCCGTCTTCGCGACATCGGTTGCTTGTTGTCCTCGCCACGCTGACTGTTTTGTTGTCGGGATTTTTCGCGCTCGGCCGTCTTCCGATCGACCTGTTGCCCGCGCATGAGGCGCCGCACTTGCTGGTGCGGGTTTCGGTGCCGGGCGTGAGCGCGTCGGTGATCGAGGAGAAAATTACTCGCCGTTTGGAACAGACGCTTACCGGGACCGCGGGCGTGTCAAGTATCGAGTCGGTTACCGAGTCGGGTGGCGCCGTCATCGATTTGCAGTTGAAACACCGGCGCGATATCGAAGCCGCGCAGCAGGATACGGCTGTCCGGCTCGATCGGGCCAAGTCATTCTGGCCCGCTTCGGTGGAGCCGCCAGGCGTTTCCATTGTGGACGCATCGTCCGTTGCGGCGGAATTTGTCGTGACGTCGCGCGCGCGCGACCCGCTGGCATTGCGTGACTGGGTCCAGGATGAGTTCGCCAGAAAGCTCCGCGAGTTGCCAGGCGTGTCCACGGTTGACGTGCAAGGCGGCGCGGTGCGCGAAATCCTGGTGATGCCGGATCAGCGGCGGTTGGCGGGATACGGGCTTTCGTTCGGCGATCTGTTGCAGGCGATCCGCAAGCCCCCCGCGACGGATACCGCGGTTCGGCGTCCGCCGGCAAAGAGCCACGGCCGCCACGTGGCGATGCAATCGGGCGGTGCCGCCGCCGTGGCGGCGCTACCGGTGATCCTGCCTGACGGCGAAAGCGTCTCGCTCTCCGAAATCGCCACAGTAACGCTCGGCGAAGGGGCGAGGCCTGAGCATTTCCTTTTTGACGGCAGAGAAGCCGTTAAAGTTACTGTCCACAGTCAGCCGCGGGCGGTCATGTCGGATCTGGTCGAACGGATTCAGGCGCATGGAGAATGGATGCGCGCGAACCGGTTGATTCCCGAAGACATCGAGATTCACCCTCTATCCCAGAGACTTGTTGAGGCGCGGCAATCGCTCGGGCGTATCGCCTTGGCGCTCGTGGCAGGTGTGGCGCTGGCGCTGTTTACGGGGCAGCTGTTGCTGCGCAGTGGACGGCGTAGCGTACTACTTGGGGTTGTCATCGCTGCCTCGTTGCTGGCGGCTTTTGTATTGATGGCGCTGTTGAGATTCACGCTCGATGTGATGACGCTCGGGGGGCTGGCGATGGGCGCGGGTTTGTTCGGCAGCAGCGCTATCCTGCTGTTCGAAAACACTCGCCGCCCTGCGGACCACGGTGCCATCACGGTAAGTCCGATGATGGCCATGGTGGCTGCTCTTCCCGCCGCGCTGTTACCGGTTTTGTTCGTGAGCGGCGGAATAAACCTGGTGTTTCGGGAATTTGTCCTTGTTATTGGCGCCGCCTGGCTGCTCTCCGCCATGTTCGCCCTGATGCTGGTTCCGGCGTTCGACAAGCGCCGTCGTCATGGGAAGGAGCATAGAAAAGGCCCCGTCGGTCACTGGATCGCCGGAATACGCCAATCGTACGATAACCTGTTACGGCGGCTGCTGCGGAAACCCGTCGTTGCGCTGATCTTGGTAATTATTCTGGCGGCCCTGATGTTGACGGTATTTTCCCTTAAACGACAGGAAGCTCCACTGACCGACGATGCGGGAGCCGTGGTAGTGCGCATTCAGGGAGCCGATCGCGAACGCTTGACCACGTATGCCGACGATATCGCACAGCGACTGCGTTCCATGCCGGATTGGCGCGAAGTAAGGCACAGCTTGCAGGCTTCACACGAGGAACTCAGTCTGCGCATGGATGAAGATCGTGCGCGCGAACTGGGGATCGAAATCACCGATGCCGGGAGAGCACTGGCGATCGCGCTCACCGGCATACCGGCCGGGGATTTCCGCGACGCCGAACATCGCTATGACATACGCCTGCGCCTGCCGCCGGAGGAATCCAGTAACGCCGTTGCCTTGGACCGGATACTGCTCCTGGGCGAACTGGAAGACCGGCCAGCCGTGCATCTGGGCGATGTCGCCCGCGTTGAACACGTTCCCGCTCCGACGCAGATTCGACGCCGCCATGGAATTCCGGATGTCGAGATCGTGGCATCGCCTGCCAAGGGTGTATCGCCGGAGCAGGCAGGGGAACGGATACACGCAATGCTTGAAAAATACAAACTTCCCGCCGGTTACCGGTTCTCCTTCGCAGACTCCGGAAATATGGTGGAAACAAACCGAAGCCAGGAGCCCGCCGTGTTTGGATTGGCACTGTTTTTTTTGTTCATCGTACAGGCGTTGTTGCACCGATCATGGCGTGCCGCGACGATGATTACCTTGACCGCCTTTAGCGTCGCGGCAGGAACAGGCGCGGTATTGCTGCTGTCCGGCATGCCGCTGTCACCGGCGGTATGGATGGGCGGATTGATCCTGATCGGCATCACGGCAGGGCAGGCGGCGATATTCGCCGCATCCGTTTCCGGAGCTGAGTCGGCAGGGATCTGTCATGGCAACAGAAACTGCGACGAGTTGCCAAATATCAATTCCGCCCGTTGTTTGCGCTGAGCCTGGTCACCGTCACGGGCATGATACCGCTTGTGTTTACCAGTGGCGCCGTGGCTGTCTTGCATCCGGTAATTATTACCGTCGGAGTGGGTTATTTGTTTTCATTGCCGGCGATTTTGTTTCTGGTTCCAGCGCTGACTGTATTTCTTGCGCGCAAGGAACAAAGCCGCGGACAATGACGTCTATCATGACTGGTATTGTTGCCCGCGAGAGATTCGTTTCTTATTATTAATTGTTAACGGTTGAGGATTGATTCAATGGCAGATCGCAAAATGAAAATGCGCACCCGCTTGCAGGATGGCGTGGTGGAGTTGCAGGTGCTGATTACGCACCCGATGGAAACCGGACTGCGCACCGACAAGAACACCAATGCGAAAATCCCGCCGCATTTCATCCAGAAGGTGAATGTCGAACTCAACGGCAAGGTAGTCGTAGTGGTGAATACCGGCACCGCCATTTCCGAAGACCCGCTGCTCGGATTCCGGCTCAAGGGCGCCAAGAACGGCGACAAGCTGAAAGTCTTCTGGAGCGACAACCTGGGCGAGTCCGGGACGCTCGAGGGAGTCGTGGATATTTCCTGAGACAGAGCCGTATTCCCTCATAAAAAACCGCCCGAATGGGCGGTTTTTTATGCATGGCGACATGGACTGAAGGCGGACATTTTATTGATAAGTTTTGGTCACGATCCCCGCGGCCAGCAGGGCGGAACCATAGGCGGCGTGTCCGGAGCGCGCCTTTTCCATTTCGACCTGCAGAATACGCTCACGGATGCGCTCCCAGGCCGGATTTTTGGCACCGCCGCCGGCGGTATAAACCCTCGTGATCGCCGGTGCACCCAGCTTTTTCAGCAGTTCGTAACCTTGCGCCTCGATGCGCGCGATGCCCTCGAGCATTCCCTGAAAGAAGGTGATGCTGTTGCCGGGCAGCGGTTCGAGCCGCGGCATCATTTCCGGGTTGTTGATCGGGAAACGCTCGCCGATATCCGGCAATGGATAGTAATCCAGCTCGGTGAAGTTTTCCGGGTCGAGCAGCGGCGTCATTTCCTGCATTTGTGCGACCTTGAAGTACTGCAACAACACGGCGCCGCCGCTGTTCGAGGCGCCACCCGCGAGCCAGTACTTGCCGAGGCGGTGACTGTAGATGCCGTGCTCCCGCGAGAATACCGGTTTTTCCGACAGCAGCTTCAGCACCAGCGTCGTGCCGAGCACCGTCACCGCATGTCCGGGTTCGGTGGCGCCGGCCGCGAGGAATGCCGCCACGCCATCGGTGGTTCCGGCCAGGACCTGGGTGTCGGCGGGTAACCCGAATTTTTTGGCGATGTCGGCGCTGATGGTTCCCAGCATCTCGCCCGGCACGTGCACTTCCGGCAGCATCTCGATATTCAGCCCCAGCTTGTTGAACCATTTGGGCCAGTCCATTTTTTCGGCATCGAACCCGAGCTTGAGGCAGTTGTTGTAGTCACTGTGGCCAACGCGGCCGGTCAGCCTGCCGCTGATCCAATCGGATTGATGCAGCGCATGTTTGGCGCGTTTGTCGAGCTTGCGCTCGTGCAACCACAAAAGTTTTGAGAGACTGCTGCCGGCTCCCTGGGCGCCGGAATCGGCGCTGGCCAACGTGGCGATTTTATTCGCCTGCTCCACCGAGCGTTGATCGTTGTACATGATGGCCGGCGTGACCGGGTTGCCTTTGTCGTCGGTCAGCAGCAGGGTGCCGGAAGTGCCGTCCACGGCGAGCGCGCGCACCCGTGCCGGGTCGATCTGTTTCAGCAGATTCTCCAGACAGCCGCACACGGCTTTCCACCACACGGTCGGGTCCTGCGTCACCTGCTCGTTGTTGCGCGCCGGGGTGGCAATCGGCGCGCTCATTTCAGCCTTGATCGTGCCGCTATCGTCCACCGCGATGGCGCGACAGCCGGTGGTGCCGAGATCGATGCCGATATAGAGCCCGTCCTTACGCACCACCGGTTCCGGGGGAGGCGGCTCGATGATGGTCTCTTCTGGCGGCGGCTCCACGATTGGCGGCTGGATCCGACCGGCGGTTACGTCGCAACATGCGGAAGCGGTTGCTCGCCGATCGTTCCGTCGCGGCCGGAGCGTCGGGTTCCGTTAATGGCACCGGACTGCGGGGTTTCGACGCAGGCGCGACGGGGGCGTCGGGTAGAGTCAAAGGCACCGGGTTGCGGGGTTTCGGCGCCGTCGCGGCCGGTACGTCGGGAACAATCAAAGGGACCGGGCTGCGAGTTTTCGACACAGGCGCGACCGGAGCGGCGGGCGCTTTCGCCGCTGTCCCGGCCAGGGGTTCCTTCCCCGGCAGCGTCTGGACCTCGCGTGGAATATCGGCAGGAGGCGGTGGCGGTCGATGCCAGTCGCTCTGGCGGTGCTCGACCTCGACGGTCGTGTACAGGCCGCCGCGGACGTTGAATTTGGCCCGCAGGCGCATGTACCGCGGCTGCGTGACGGCCACGAGATCGCTCAGGATCCGGTTGGTCACGTCCTCGTGGAAATGCCCTTCATGGCGGTAGGACCAGATGTAGAGCTTGAGCGACTTGAGCTCCACGCACAGCCGGTCCGGGACGTATTCGAGGCTCAGGGTGGCGAAGTCCGGCTGGCCGGTCTTCGGGCACAGACAAGTGAACTCCGGAGATTCGATCTCGATGATATAATCCCGCCCCGGATGCGGATTGGGAAAGGTATCCAGATTTTTGCTGGGCTGGGTCGGCATGTCTTTGGCTGGCAAGTGTTTGGAATATCGGTAAAATTGTAGCCTACTTTCCAACGACGGACAGGAACGGTCACCACACGAAATGCGGCTTAAAACCATCAAGCTTTCCGGCTTCAAGTCGTTTGTCGAACCCATCACCATTCCCATTTCCGGCGACCTGATCGGCATTATCGGCCCGAACGGTTGCGGCAAATCCAACATCATCGACGCGGTGCGCTGGGTCATGGGCGAGATGTCCGCCAAGAACCTGCGCGGCGATTCCATGGCCGACGTCATTTTCAACGGCTCCAATTCGCGCAAGCCGGTGGCCGCGGCCTCCGTCGAGCTCGTCTTCGACAACAGCGACGGGACGGCCGGCGGCCAGTACGCCAGTTATGCCGAAATCGCCATCCGCCGCGAGGCCGGGCGCGACGGCCAATCCGATTATTTTCTCAACCGGACCAAGTGCCGGCGCAAGGACATCACCGACATTTTCCTCGGCACCGGCCTGGGACCGCGCGCCTACTCGATCATCGAGCAAGGCATGGTGACGCGCATCATCGAGGCCAAGCCCGAGGATCTGCGCGGCTTCATCGAGGAAGCCGCGGGCATTTCGAAATACAAGGAACGCCGGCGCGAGACCGAAAGCCGCATCAAGCACACGCGCGAGAATCTCACGCGCGTGGAAGACATCCGCAAGGAACTCGAGACGCAGTTGTCGAAACTGCAAAGGCAGTCCAAGGCCGCCGCGCGCTACAAGGAACTGAAACAGGAAGAACGCCTGGTGAAGGCGCAGCTGCTGGCGCTGCGCTGGCTCGAGCTCGACCAGAAGCTGCACGCGCACGATCGCGAGCTCGCGGCGCTGCAGAACGCGCTCGACCTGGCGCTGGCGCGGCAGCACGGCATCGAAGCCGAGATCGAAAAGATACGTTCCCAGCAGACCGAGGCGATGGACCGCTTCAACGCGGTGCAGGCGGAGTTCTATACCGTGGGCGCCGAGGTCTCGCGCCTCGAGCAGGCCATCCAGCACGCGCGCGAGACGCGCGAGAACCAGTTGCGCGAACAGGAACAGATCAACCGCGCGTGGGGAGAGGCGAGCAGCCATCTGCAGGCGGACGTGACGCGCATGGATGAAATGAAGCGCCGGCTCGACGAGCTGGCGCCGCAACTCGGGGAGCATGTCCGCGCACGCGACGCGGCGGTCGAAAATCGCAGCCAGGCCGAGCGCACCATGCAGGACTGGCAAACCGAATGGGAGTCGTTCAGCGCGATGGCGGCCGAACCGGCCAAGGTGCGCGATGTCCAGAACGCCCGCATCCTGCAGCTGGAACAGCATCTCGAGCAACTGCGGCAGCGCCAGGCGCGCCTCGAACAGGAGGCGTCCACGCATCGCCGCGGAACTGGATAAAGAACCCGTCGGCGCGCTGCAAACACAGGTGGCCGAGCTGGATGAGGCATGCGAGTCGAAAGAACGCTCGATCGCCGACATCGAGACACGTCTGCGCGAGACGCGCGACCGGCGCGATGAGCTCGATGACGAACTGGCCGAGGTGCGCGGGCAGAAACAGAACAGCGAGGCGCGCCTGGCTTCATTGCGCGAGCTGCAGGCGGCGGCGCAAGGCGAGAGCGATGCGTCCCTGGGTGAATGGCTGCACGGTCAGGGTCTCGACAAGTCCCCGCGCCTGGCCGGAATACTGAAGGTCGATGCCGGCTGGGAAAAGGCGGTCGAGCGGGTGCTTGGCGTCAACCTCGGCGCCGTGTGCGTGCCGAGCATGGGCCAGGTGACGGCGGCCACCGGTTCCCCTCAATCGCAGGTTACCTTCATCGAACTTGGCACGTCGCCAGGGCATCAACCGTCCACGCGCGCGGCCTTGCTCGACAAGGTGAAAGGTGAAATCGATCTGGCGCCGCTCCTCGAAGGAATTTTTGTTACCGAGACGCTGGAACAGGCGCTGGTAATGCGTGCCGCGCTCTCCACGCGCGAGTCCATCGTCACCCACGATGGCGCCTGGATCGGCCGCAACTGGCTGAGCCTGGGGCAGGAGAAAGGCGCGCGCGCCGGCTGGCTGCTGCGCGAGCGTGAAATCGAAACCCTGCAATCCGAACTGTCCGGGTTGCAGGACAAGCTCGGCAACCTCCAGGCCGAACTCGCCGCGATGGACACGCAGCTGCAGGATCTCGAAGACGAGCGCGACGAGCTCAGCCGCGACCTGAATGAAAACAATCGCGAACGCGCGCGCCTGCGCGAGCAGCTGGGTCACAAGCAGGCGCGGCTGTCGCAGCTCGAATCCCGCCGCGCGCAGATCGGGCACGAGCAGCATGAAATCACCGAACAGCTCAACCGCGATCAGGCCGAAGTCACGGCGGCAGGCGATCTGTTGCACCAGGCCGAAGCCACCGGCGGCGAGCACGAACAGCGGCGCGTGCAATTGCAGCAGAAGCGCCAGGCGCTGCAGGACGCGGTGGAACAGACGCGCACGCAGGAGACCGAGGCGCGCGATCGCCTGCATCGCCTGGAGATCGAGCACGAAACCCTGCAGACCTCGTTCGACGGCACGCGCGGCAGTCATGCGCGCCTCGAAAGCCAGTTGCAGCAGCTCATCTCACGGCGCGAGCAACTGACGCTGGTGCTGTCGGACGCGCAGGACCCCACGCCCGCTTACCGCCAGCAACTGGATGAATTTCTGCAAAAACGCCTGGGCATCGAAGAGCGTCTCAACGCCGCGCGTCAGGGCGTGACCGATCTCGAGACGCACCTGCGCGAGCAGGAACAGGCGCGGACCCACGAAGAACGGCAGGTTTCCGAGGTGCGCGAGAAGCACGAAGGCGAGCGCATCGTGCGGCAGGAGATGGTGGTGCGGCGCGACACCTTCGCCGATCAGCTGCGCGAAAACGGCTTCGAGATCGAGCCGCTGCGCCAGGAGCTGCCGCCCGAAGCGACCGAAACGGAATGGGCCGCGCGCCTGGAGCAGGTCACGGCGCGCATCGAGCGCCTCGGACCGATCAACCTGGTCGCGATCGAGGAGTTCGAGGAAGCGAGCACGCGCAAGAACTATCTCGACAAGCAGTACGAGGATTTGTCCCAGGCGCTGTCCACGCTGGAAGAGGCGATCCGCAAGATCGACCGCGAGACGCGCACGCGCTTCAAGGAAACCTTCGACCAGGTCAACGAGTATTTCCAGAGCTTCTTCCCGCAGCTTTTCGGCGGCGGCAGCGCGCACCTCGAGATGACGGACAACGACCTGCTCGAAACCGGCGTCGGCGTCATGGCGCGTCCGCCGGGCAAGCGCAACAGCACGATTCACCTGCTCTCCGGCGGCGAGAAGGCGTTGACCGCGGTCGCGCTGGTGTTTGCCATCTTCCAGCTCAACCCGGCGCCGTTCTGCCTGCTCGACGAGGTGGACGCGCCGCTCGACGACGCCAACGTGATCCGCTACTGCGAGACGCTGAAGACGCTGTCGCAGAAGACCCAGCTGGTTTACATCACGCACAACAAGATCAGCATGGAAATGGCGGACGTCCTGATCGGGGTCACCATGTCCGAGCCGGGCGTCTCGCGCCTGGTGGCGGTGGACGTGGATCAGGCCCTGGAGATGGTCGCGCAGTAATGGATCTGCAGTATGCCCTGCTTTTCATCGGAATCGTCGTCGTCGCCATTGTCGCCCTGACCACCTACGACATGGCGCGTCTGCGCCAGCCGCGCTCGCGGCCGGACGAGTCTGAAGGAAAGTTTTCCGAAGACGAAACATCCCTGCGCCCCAGCGTGCTGAGCGCCACGCGCGAGCACGGCAGCGAAAAGGTGCTGCGCTCCGACGTCGAGGTGGCCCCGCGGGAAGTGCCGCGGCAGGAAATCCTGCGCAAGGAGATCCGGCAGCTCGAGGAAGTGGCAACCATGCCGCTCGACCTCAAGGCCGGGCTGCGACCGCCCCGGCTCGGCGAGGCCGAGCCCGGACGGCAGTATCTTTCGGACGAGAAAATCGACTTCGTCATTCATCTCCCGGGCGAGCAGCCGGTGGCGCGCGACGCGGCGCTCGGCATCTTCAAACAGCACGAATACAAGCTGAACAAGGCGCGGCATCTTTACGGCCAGCACTACCGCACCGAGCACTGGTCGGACCTGCAACTCGATCCGTCCAGAACGCAGTATGGCGACCTCACGCTCTCCATCCAGCTGGTCGATCCCAAGGGGCCGGTCGATGAATCGGAACTCACCACCTTCACCGAGATCGGCCTGCAACTGGCGGATACGCTGCATCGCCCCACGAAACTGCCGCTCACCTTCGAGCAGGGAGTGGCGCGCGCCCGCGAGCTGCAAGAGTTTTGCGACACCTATGACGTGATCGCCGGCATTCACATCGTGCCGAACACCGACACCGCGTTTCCGGGCCGCGCCATCGAAATGGCGGCGCGCCACGCGGGCATGGAACTCGGCGCGATGAATATTTTTCACATGAAGAATACCGTCGCTCCCGGCAGCCGGTTTCTTTTCAGCCTGGCGAATCTCGACGAGTCGAGCGGGTTCGATCCCGCGGCCTGGGACAGATTCGAAACACTGGGACTCACGCTGTTCATGAGCGTGCCGTGCGCGTACCACCCGGGCGCGCTGTTCGGCAAGATGGTGGCGACCGCCCGGGAAATCGCCGATACGCTGGGCGGAAAACTCCAGGACCAGAACCGCCGCCCGCTCACCGACAAGGGCATCGCGGTGATCCACCACCAGATCGAGGACATCGAGGAAAAAATGCGCGCCTTCGGCATTCCCCCGGGAAGCGAGACGGCGCTGAAGCTGTTCAACGAAGCCGCGACCTTATGAGCGGTGCGGACAAGCTGCGCAAACGCGCGGAAGAACTTCGCAAAGAGATCAATTACCACAACTACCGCTACTACGTCCTCGACGAACCCGTCGTCTCCGACGCGCAATACGACAAGCTGTTGCGCGAGCTGCAGCAGATCGAATCCGACCATCCCGAACTGATCACGCCCGATTCGCCGACGCAGCGCGTCGGCGCGGCGCCGCTGTCCGAGTTCGGCGAGGTGCGCCACAAAATCCCGATGACCTCGATGGACAACGCCTTCGACGACGACGGAGGCGCGCGAGTGGGACCAGCGCGTGCGCAAGGGCCTGGAGATCGAAGGCGATGTGGCGTACACCGCCGAGCCGAAGTTCGACGGCACCTCGGTGAGCCTGCGTTACGAGAACGGCGTGCTGGTGCAGGCCGGCACGCGCGGCGACGGCAGCACCGGCGAGGACGTGACGGCGAACGTGCGCACCATCAAGACCGTGCCGCTGCACCTGCAAGGCAAGGGCTGGCCGAAGGTGGTGGAGGTGCGCGGCGAAGTCGTGATTCCGAAAAAGGATTTCGAGCGCCTCAACGCCGAGCAGCTGAAGCAGGGCGCGAAGATATTCGCCAATCCGCGCAATGCCGCCGCCGGCAGTCTGCGCCAGCTCGACCCACGCGTGACCGCCGCGCGTCCTCTGAGTTTTTTCCCCTGGGGATTGGGCGAGGTTTCCGAACCCGTGGCGCGGCGTTATTCAGAAGTGTCGAAACATTTAGGAGAGTGGGGTTTTCGCGTCACCGAATTTTTCCGCGTGGTGCACGGCCCGGATGAGTGCCTCAAGTATTATCAGGAAATCCTCGCCAAACGCGACAAGCTGCCGTTCGAGATCGACGGCGTGGTGTACAAGGTGGATGACCTGCGGGCGCGCGATCAGCTGGGCTACACCGCGCGCGCGCCGCGCTGGGCGATCGCGCACAAGCTGCCGGCGCAGGAAGAGACCACGGTCGTCGAGGACATCATGGCCTCGGTCGGCCGCACCGGCGTGATCACGCCGGTCGCGGTGCTCAAACCGGTGCAGGTCAGCGGCGTGACCGTGACGCACGCCACGCTGCACAACCAGGACGAGGTCGAGCGCAAGGACGTGCGCATCGGCGACACCGTGATCGTGCGACGCGCCGGCGATGTGATTCCCGAGGTCGTCGGCGTGATCAAGGAGAAACGCCCGCGCGGTACACGCAAGTGGCACACGCCGGACAAGTGCCCGGTGTGCGGCTCGCAGGTGATCCGCGAGGAGGACGAGGCGGCGCACCGCTGCATGGGCGGGCTGGTGTGTTCCGCGCAGCGCATGGGCGCGATCCTGCATTTCGCCTCGCGCCACGCGATGGACATCGAGGGTCTGGGCGACAAGCTGGTGCAGCAGCTGGTGGACAAGGACATGGTGAAAACCGTGGCCGATATCTACCGCCTCAAGAAAGACGAGCTGGCCGATCTCGAACGCATGGCCGAGAAATCGGCGCAGAATCTTCTCGATCAGATCGAAAAGAGCAAGAACACCACGCTCGCGCGTTTTCTCCACGCACTCGGCATCCCGCAGGTGGGCGAGGCCACGGCGCAACTGCTCGCCGATCAGTTCGGTTCGATGGATGACATCATGGACGCGGACCGGGAAACGCTGGAACAGATACACGGCATCGGCCCGGCCATGGCCGAGGACATTTCCAGTTTCTTCCATGAAAAGCACAACCGCGGCGTGATCCGCGATCTGCTCAAGGCCGGCATCCACTGGCCCAAGCCCGCGCGCGTCGAAAAAATCCTCGGCGCTCGCGGGCAAGACCTTTGTTCTCACGGGTGGGCTCACCACCATGACCCGCGACGAAGCCAAGCGCCGGTTGCAGGAATCTCGGCGCCAAGATCGCCGGCAGTGTCTCGAAGAAAACGGATTACGTTATTGTCGGCGAAGAGCCCGGCTCGAAGGCCGACAAGGCCAGAGAACTCGGAGTGACGATGCTGGATGAGAAGGAGTTTCTCAAGTTGCTAGGAAAATAGCTTTCATGTAGGTTGGGGTGAATGAAATGAACCCCAACAAGCCCGATATCGAGGGCTTGAGCGATTATGTCGGGGTTCGCGGCGCTGACCCCAACCTATGTGCTGAAGGCAAACAGGAAGTCAAATTATGAGACTGCTCCTTAACTATGTTTTCAACCGATGTAAAGTAACGGCGGTGCAGTATTCGGCATTCGTGCCCCACACAGGTTACAACAGCTACATGGACTCGTTAGAGGGCCGCTGTGATTGAATCTGACTTCGAGGCTTGGAGAGAAATCCGCGCGCGGGTCGATTCCATTGCCAACGCGCTGTTCCTAGTAGCAGGTGGTGCCCTATCGGTTTCCATTGCTGTTCTTCTTGGCAGAGATGCACCGAAGCTGTCCGAGGTCGCAAGGTGTTTGGTAACCTTCTCTTGGTATTCCCTGCTTTACTCGGTAGTTGCCTTTGTTCTTATCAAAGGCATCCTAGTCGTGCAGGCCTACACATTGCATGGCAATGCATCGCACAAGGCGGCATGGCATTTATACACCACTCGTGTGAATTGGTGTCTCGGTGTTACTGGCTTGTTGGTTTTCATCGTAGGCATGTTCTTACTCGTCAGGGTGGCTGTGCTTTCTGTTGTATAAGTCTTCTAAAACCTTTCGTCGAGCGGACACACAACGACGTGGCACGTTTGAGTCCGTAGGTTGGGTGAGCGCAGCGAACCCCAACAAACATAAATTCAAGACTTCGTTGAAATATTGTTCTCATGCGTTATCGCCGCGCAGGGATTCCCGGAGCAAGCTATTTCTTCACCGTCAACCTTGCCGAGCGGAACCGGAGATTGCTGGTGCAACATGTCGATGTCCTGCGAACGGTAATCGTGAGGTTCAATCCCGGCATCCGTTCCGCATCGATGCGATGGTGGTGCTTCCGGACCATCTTCACGCCATCTGGACATTACCGAAGAACGACAAGGACTTTTCCACCCGCTGGATGCTGATCAAGATCGGATTCGCGCAGGCTGCCGGCGGGCGAACGGCGCAACAAAAGCCGGGCGGGAAAGGGCGAGCGGGGCATCTGGCAACGTCGTTTCTGGGAGCATTGGATACGTGATGAAAAGGATTATGAGCGCCATGTGGATTACATTCACTTTAACCCGGTGAAACACGGTTACGTGACAAGGCCGGTGGATTGGTCCCATTCAAGTATCCATCGGTTTATCGCCCAAGGCATTGTGAGTCCGGATTGGGCGGATGGGGAACGGCACGAGGCCAGCAACGAATACGGCGAACGATGATTTTGTTGGGGTTCGCTGCGCTCACCCCAACCTACACATTTCAGCCCATACACTACTTCTGGCCCAGGTTCAGGCCTGCAGAAATCATCGCTGGAATGTGGGGGGATTAGTCACCCATGAAGTCAAGGTTGATGTTCTTCAAAACGCGCGGAGAATAGTGCGTGTATGAAATCGACTTCGGGATGCCGAAAGGAGATCGTGCCATGACCAGTCTATTAGATGCGATCAAGGAAGCCGGAAGTGTAACGACCAAGGATGCCAGGTTCCCTCACGCGCCAGCCGACTGGACGCGCGAGCTAGCCGTCAAGACCGCGCAGCGGGAAGGACTCAAGCTCGGCGAGGACCACTGGGAAGCCGTGCGCGCGTTGCAGCAGTACTACGCCAAGCACGAGGAGATCACCATCAACATGCGCGAGCTGCACGATGCGCTGGATGAGAAGTTTCACGGGAAGGGCGGCATGAAGTACCTCTATCAGCTCTTTCCGGCCGGTCCGGTGGCGCAGGGTTGCCTCATCGCCGGGCTCAAGGCGCCGGCGGGAGCCACCGACAAGAGCTTCGGCAGCGTGGTTTAGGCGCGATCGCCACGGGAACTCAGCCGCAGGCCGGGGTCGGCTGTGCTCAGCCCGGCCTGCGCGTCTATTCCTGGCCGCGAGGGCCTGATTAAAATAAGATCGCCGCAGGCGACGTCAATGGATACCTATCCAATCCTTAAAATCACGCGCATCGCGCACGCGATATTCCCGTCATGACCGCCGCGGCGCTGGCGCTCACGGCGGCGGTGCTGATGCATGTCGCGTGGAACCTGCTGGCGCGCGCCAGCCATCCCGACAGCCGGTTTCTGTGGTGGGCGCTGGTCGGTTATCTGGTCATCCTCGGTCCGTGGTCGTTGTACGCGCTCGCGACCGAGGCTCATTGGTCGTATTCCCTCGCCGGTCTGCTGGTCATCTCGGCGCTGGCCAACAGCGTTTACTTTCTCGTGCTGGGTGCCGCCTATCGGCGCGCGCCGGTGGCGCTGGTTTATCCCATCGCGCGCAGTTCGCCCTTGCTGATCGCCGTCTGGAGCAGCCTGTTCTTCGGCGAGGTGATCGTCGCGACGGGATGGCTGGGGATACTCGTTTCCGTCGGCGGTTTATTGCTGATGGCGGCGAGCGCGAAACATGGCGACAGCCGCCGCGCGCTGCTCTGGGCCGTGATCGCGGCGTTTGCCACCAGCGTGTATTCGCTGAGCAACAAGCTGGCGGTGACGAGTCTGCCGACTTATGGCGCGCAGCTCGGGCTCGTGAGCACCGATCTGTTTGCTTCGTTCATCGCGCTCAGTATTGAGCAGCGCGTGCGTTTCGGACGCTGGCGTCCCGCGACGGTGCCGCCGATAGTCCGCTGGTTGCCCGCCGGGCTGTTCATCGGCAATGCCTACGGACTGGTGATCTTCGCGATGCAATATCTCTCCGCCGCCTACGCCGTCGCCTTTACCAACGCGGGGATCGTCATTGCCGGTCTGCTTTCCATCTTTGCCTTCAAGGAGCGCGAGCACGCTGGCCAGCGTGTCGTCGCCATTGCGGTGATCACCGTCGGACTGGGGATACTGGCTTGGTCTGCTTGAAACAGACATCGACAGGAATTCCAAATTCATGAATGCCGGCGGAAAAATAGTACTTGCCGCTGGCTATCCGCGCGCTTAAATTGGCGGGAGACATCAGGACCGACGGATTTCATGCGCAACTTTCACTGCGTCTGCGGTAACACGATTTACTTCGAAAGCACGAAGTGCCTCGTCTGTGGACGCGCCCTGGGTTTTCTTCCGCAACAGCTGCTGCTGTGCGCCATCGAACCGCAAGACCTGAATCGCGCCATCAGCGATACTTATTTCCTTGCTAATATTTCATCGGCGTAAACCATGTCATGGCGTATACGACTGACGGTCTTGATGCTGGTTCTGCCGCACGCGATGCCGGTTTTCGCGGCGCAGGGAATTGAGCCCATGCCCGGGCGACTCGCCTCCTGTCCGGATTCTCCCAACTGCGTTTCGAGTGACGCGACCGACCCGTCGCATCGCGTGCCCCCATTCGCGATCATCGTTCCTGCGAAGGAGGCATGGCTCTGGTCAGGGAGGCGGTGAATGATATTCCCCGGACAACGATAACGGAGATAACGGACAACTATCTGCACGCCGAGTGCCGGAGCATGGTATTCCGGTTCGTGGATGACCTGGAGCTCGAGTTGCGCCCTGGCGAAGGGATTATCGCTGTCCGTTCGGCATCGAGAACCGGATACTCGGACTTCGGTGTCAATCGGAGCAGGGTGGAGCGTTTGAGGTCCGTTTTGCAGTCCCGCGGGCTGGTCAAATAACGGATCCACAGCATGCGAATGCGGCCGATATTCAATCGTCCAGCAATTCGAAATACATCAGCAGCGATCGCTGTAAGAACAGGTCGTTGTCGTCGCTGACGAGGAAGAAGCGGTTGCCGCGATGTCGCGCCAGACCCTCGAAGTTGTCGATCTGATGGCCCTTGCCGCTGTCGAGGGCCACGGCCGTTTCGACTGGCACGGGTTCCGTGGGCGAACCGTCGGGTGACAATGTCGCTATTTTCAGGAATACCTCGAGGCGGCCGAGGATGCCACTGAAATTGCTTTCCAGCACCATGACCCGGTTGTTTCCCAGACACTCCAGCGCGGAGATTCGATTGCCTGCCGGCAACGGATAAATCCAGGATTCTCCCGTCGAGGCTGAAGATGTGCGTGTACCCCGGGCGCTCTGCCTTGAGCGGGGCTTCGGGCACGGTCAATATTCCCAGCCTGGAATCGGCACACACGGATTCCAGCATCTTGTTGGAGTCTTGATACATCCTGGCGTCATTGAGGGGCGCGGGCAGGGGAGATTCTTCAATGACGTAGCCATCGGGACTGTACCGCACGATGCGCGGAAAGCGCTCGAAGCTGACGATCAGTTCCGCATCGCCCTTGTGACCATTGCGTCCTTTCAGGATATCCAGACCCTCGGAATCGGCGTGCGTTCCTTTGAACGGTTTTTTGTTTCCAGCTTCGCGCAGATGGAATGCCTTAAGAAGCTTCAGGCCCGTCAGCACGCCGTTTTCGAATACCGGTTGCAGATGGAACAGAAAGCCCTTGTCGGAGATGGCATACAGGATACCGTCGTCATCGTCCCAGGCGAGGCCGGAGAGCTGCGAAAAGCGCATCCCGTCCACCGTCGGATTCGGCAGTTGCAGCATGCCGAGGAAACGGATGTGGCCTATTCGGTCGCCAATTTTGATTGTTTCAGATAGCGCGACGGACCGGGTTTCCAGCTCGGTCGGCGTGTCAGCATACCCACCGGCCGATATCGCCAGGATGGCGATCGCGATGAGTCCCGTTTTGAGGAAATGCCTCTTCATGGAGGAATTCTAGACGGAAAAAATCGCCAGGAACGAATGTGGGCGACGGAGCGCTGCGACACTGGTTTCAGTAGCAGCGCAGAGATGTGGTGGGATAAAAAAGCCCATCCCGCCTGTGGCGGGATGGGTCGGTCATGGCCGTCTCAGTTGACCGTGATCTTGGCCTTGGCCTTGATGTCCTTGAGCAGGTTGTTGATCTTGTCATCCTGCATCTTGCGGTAGATGTTGGCGCGCGCGTGCTGATCCGCCATGAACTGTTCGAAAGTCGGGATCTTGAGCGGACGGGTGTCCTCGACCTTGATGATGTGCCAGCCGAAGTCAGATTTCACCGGCTCGGTCGATATCGTGCCCTTGTTCATCTTTATGAGGGCGTTGAAGAATTCGGGGACAACCATTCCCTGATTGATCCAGCCGAGTTCGCCGCCGTTCTTGCCGCTCTGCGTGTCGATCGACTTTTCCTTGGCGAGCTTGTCGAATTTCGCGCCTTTCTGCAGTTGCGCGATGATGTCCTTGGCCTCGCTTTCCTCCTTCACGAGGATGTGGCGCACTTTGTATTCGGTTTTGTGCGTGTTCTCCACTTCCTGCTCGAAGCGCTTCTTGACGTCGTCTTCGGAGATCGGATTTTCCCGCAGCAGATTGCGTTTGACGGCCTGCGCCAGGATTTCCTCGCGCACGCGCTTCATGAGCGAACTGACTTCGGGGTCCTGATCGATCTTGTTGCTCACGGCGTATTGCGCGAGCAGCATCTTGTCGATCATCTCATCGAGAACTATTTTCTTTTCCTTTTCCTTGTCCGCGATCGGACCGACCTGCTGCTGGCGAATCTGCAAATAACCCTGATAGTCCGATTCCAGGATGTTGTCGCCATTGACGGTGGCGATGACCTTGGCGGCCGGCTTGGCTTCTTCCTGCTTGGCCTGGTCGGCGGGCTTTTTATCGCAGCCGGCGGCGAGCAGGCCCGCCGCGGCCAGTAACACGATGAGAGATGTGCGTAGGGTTGACATGGATTTTCCTTGGTGACGGTTGTGGTTTGACTGACGGATCCGCTCAGAGCTCGTCCGGTGTGAAAGCCTGAATGCTGAGCGCATGAATTTCCTTTTTCATCATGTCGCCCAGCGCCTGGTAAATCATCTGATGCCGCTGCACGGGGCTCTTGTCCTGAAACGCCGGCGAGACGATGGTGACGGCGAAATGCCCGCCGCCGCTTTTCGCGCCTTCGTGCCCGGCGTGCAGGCGGCTGTCGTCGCGTACTTCAATTTTCTGGGGAGTGAAGGCTGCGCGCAAGCGGTTTTCGATCAGTGTCACACGTTCCATCTTATGGCAACACCTTGCGAAACGGTTTGACGTTGACGCTGGCATAAACGCCTGCTTCGACATACGGATCGGCCTTGGCCCAGGCTTGCGCGTCCTCGAGCGAATCGAACTCGGCGACGATCAGGCTGCCGGTGAACCCGGCGGGGCCGGGGTCATTGCTGTCCACGGCCGGGTAGGGGCCGGCGAGCAGCAGGCGACCTTCGTCCTGAAGTTGCTGCAAGCGTGCCACATGCGCCGCGCGCACGGACAGCCGGCGCTCGAGGCTGTCTTCGGTATCGGTGCCGTTAATGACGTACCACATCATTTATTTTCCCGTCCTGTCGGCGACCGATTCGCCGTTTTCCGGTTTGTGTTGCATGTGCCTGGCCATGAAGAAGGCCTGTCCCACGACGAAGAGCAACGTCAACCCCAGCAGTCCGAAGACCTTGAAGTTGACCCAGATGCTGCGGCGCGTGTCGGCGTCGAGATCGAGACCGTAGAAAAATGCCACGTAAATATTCACCGCGCCGAGTACCGCGAAGAAAATTCCCCAGCTCAGATTGAGACGTTTCCATACCGGCGTCGGCAAATCGACCTGCGCCGACATCATGCGCTCGATGACGGTTTTTTTTCCGAACCACTGGCTGGCGAGCAAGAGCGCCGCGAGTATCCAATAGACCAGCGTTGGTTTCCACTTGATGAAGGTTTCGTCGTGCAACGCCAGCGTCAGGCCGCCGAAGACGGCAATGACGCCGAGCGTGATCAGGTGCATGGTCTCGAAGCGGCGGTGCTTGAGCCAGAAGAGTCCGGTTTGCAGGAATGACGCGGCGATCGCCACGGCGGTGGCGACATAGATGTCGTAGAACTTGAAGGCCGCGAAGAACAGCAGCAGCGGGAACAGATCGTAAAGGAATTTCATCGTACAGACAGTGGCAAAAGGGCGGCTATTTTCGCATTCCGCCACAAAAGCGGCAAGGACGCCTTGAAGCCCGGGATGCTCTGATTAAGTCCGTTGGCTCTGGGCTTGTCGAAGGGCGAATGGCTAGTTTAATCAGGGTTTCCCTAGTGCATCCGGGTCCGTGTCCAACGGTCGAAAAAGCGTCCCATGACCTGCCGCACCGGTTGAGGGTAGTTAAGTGCTTCCATCTGTTGCATGCCTTCGGCGAAGAATGCGGCGGCATCTTCCGGCAGATAACGCACCAGATCCTCGAAAACCTTTTCCATGAGTTCCGGGTTGTGTGTGCGCGTCGCAACAATGCCGCGGTTCAGGTGCAGGACGCGCCACGGCCGGCCGGGATTGGTTTTTTCCAGATCCTCCTTGATGAGGCTGGCACTGGCCTGAATCACGCGGCCCATGAAATGGGTTATCGGCTCCAATGACGCCGGGTCATGCATGCGGTTGGAGAAATTGGCGAGCGCATTGACCACCGGATCGAGAGCGCGAATCTGGCCATCGTGGCGCATGATCCAGTCGGCCGCCGCCAGTACCACGATTTCAAGATCCGTCCGCGGCACGGGCATGTTGAGTTGACCCGCCCAGGCAATGAGATCGGTGAGCAGCGTTACACCGTAATCGCCAAGCTGGGTCGCGTCTTCCTTGGCGATCGGCCCGACTTCGCCTTCCTCCCGATCGATGCGCGCGATGATCGCCAGAAACTGCTCGATGGCCTCCGCCAATTGACCCGGCGTGACCTGATTGGTGTTTGCCGGGCGCCGTGCTTCGTAGGTGTCAATAATATCCCTCGCCGCGTGTTCGAAACGCAGCGCCGCTTCGGCAAGACTGGGTGGCAGGGTAGTGGTCATCGGTTGTCCTGTAACCCTAAAGTATAACGTGTTTATTCATGATATCCTGCTTGCGACATGAGCAATACCAATACACCCCCTGCTGATGCTCTCACGCGGTGTTTCGATCTGCACACGCACAGTCTGCAATCGGATGGAACCCTCACGCCGGCGGAACTGGTGACGCGGGCCCAGGCGGCCGGCGTGGACGTGTTGGCGCTGACCGACCATGACGTGACCGATGGCATTGCCGAGGCGCGGGCCACGGCGGCTTCGCTGGGCATGCGATTGATCGCGGGCGTTGAAATTTCCGTCACGTGGCAGGGCCAGACGGTGCATATCGTGGGTCTTAATATCGATACCGCGGGCCACGCCTTGCAGCAGGGCCTTTCGCGTCTGCGCGAGTTCCGCCAATGGCGCGCGGTGGAAATCGGCCGCCGGTTGCAGAAGAAAAGAATCGAGGGCGCATATGAAGGTGCGCGACGTCTGGCGAAAGGAACCATCGTTTCGCGCACGCATTTTGCGCGTTTTCTTGTCGAGCAGGGTTATGTCCGCGGCATGCAGCAGGCATTCAAGCAGTTCCTTGGGAGCGGAAAGCCCGGCCACGTGCCCGGCCAATGGGCGATGCTCGACGAGGCGGTGGGTTGGATTCGTTCCGCGGGCGGCCAGGCGGTGGTGGCCCATCCGGCGCGCTACAAACTGAGTTCCGGCAAATTGCTGCGGTTATTCGGCGAGTTCCGCGAATGCGGCGGTGAAGCAATCGAGGTGATTTCCGGCAGTCATACGCCCGAGGCCAATCGGCATTTCGCGCGCGTTGCCGCCGAACAGGATTTTCTCGCCTCGGCCGGTTCCGATTACCATGGACCGGAGAAAACCTGGATGGATCTCGGCAGACTGCCGGCTTTGCCGGAAGGCTGTGTTCCCGTCTGGCGGGACTGGGAAATGGCCGGACCGGTGACGCGTCAGACCGTGGCAGGAGGTTTGTCCTAGGGCGATATGGCACAGTATTTTCAAATTCATCCGACACATCCACAGCTGCGACTGATCAAGCGGGCGGTGGACATCGTGCGTGCGGGCGGGGTGATCGCGTATCCCACCGATTCGAGCTATGCCCTCGGTTGCCATATCGGCGACAAGGAGGCCATGGAACGCATCCGCCGTATCCGCCGCGTGGATGATAATCACAATTTCACGCTGGTGTGTCGCGACCTTTCCGAAGTGGCGCAGTACGCACGCGTGAGCAACGCCGACTACCGTCTGCTCAAGGCCAACACGCCTGGGCCGTATACTTTCATACTCCCGGCCACACGCGAGGTACCGCGCCGCTTGCAGCATCCCAGGCGTAAAACCATCGGATTGCGCGTGCCGGACCATGTCATTGCCCAGGCCTTGTTATCCGAACTGAATGAACCACTGATGAGTTCCACCCTGATGATGCCGGGAGATGATCTGCCTCTGAGCGATCCCGAGGATATCCGCAGCCGGCTTGAGCACGATGTGGATCTGGTGGTGGACGGCGGGTTTTGCGGTCTGGAGCCGACGACCGTGGTCGAGCTCGAAGCCGGCCACGCCACGCTCACGCGTCAGGGAAAAGGCGACGCTGCGCGCTTTACGGTTTGAATATCTCCTGAAAATCAACTGGATGAGGGCAAATTTCACGTTTTTATGTTGCCTGTGCCCCTGATATACTCTGCGGCCGATGCCTGACCTAAGCCTCCCCCAGCTAGTTGCCGTAATATTCCTGCCATTGCTGTTTGCCATCACGGTCCACGAGGTCGCGCATGGGTGGATGGCCAAGCAATTTGGCGACCCCACGGCACAGCGGCTGGGGCGCCTGACGCTTAACCCGCTGAAGCACATCGATCCGATTGGTACCCTGCTGATACCAAGCCTCTTGCTACTGATGCATGCTCCATTTCTTTTTGGCTGGGCCAAGCCAGTGCCGGTTACCTGGGAAAATCTGCGTCATCCCAAACGCGACATGGCGATCGTGGCAGCGGCCGGTCCTGGAGCAAATCTGGTGATGGCATTGTTCTGGGCAATCATTGCGGTTGCTGGCGTGCATCTCGGGACATTTTCATGGGCTGGCATGCCTATGCAGTATATGGGTATATATGGTATAGAAATCAATGTCATATTGATGGTTCTTAATCTAATTCCTCTACCTCCGCTTGATGGCGGGAGGGTTGCCGTGGGACTTCTACCGGGCCCTTTGGCTTGGCAGTTGGCCCGAATTGAGCCTTTCGGTTTTTTTATTCTATTGGCGCTTCTCGCGACCGGGGTCCTGAGTGTCATTATCGGTCCGCCAATAAACGGAATTGAACATCTGATTATGAAGCTTGTGGGGCTGGGATGAGCACTGTCCTTCCCGGACAGCCGATGCGGGTCCTCTCAGGTATGCGCCCCACCGGCCGGCTGCACCTAGGGCATTATCACGGGGTGCTGAAAAACTGGGTACAACTCCAGTCCCAGTATGAATGTTTCTTTTTCGTGGCCGACTGGCATGCCCTGACCACGCATTACGAAGACCCGCATATCATCGAGGAAAGCGTTTGGGACATGGTAGTGGACTGGCTGGCGGCCGGGGTGGACCCGAATAACGCCACCCTGTTCATCCAGTCCCGCATACCGGCACACGCCGAACTCCATGTCCTGCTATCGATGATCACGCCCTTGTCCTGGCTGGAGCGCGTGCCGTCGTACAAGGATCAGCAGCTCCAGCTGGGAGATCGGGATCTTTCGACCTACGGTTTTCTGGGCTACCCCCTGCTGCAAAGTGCCGATATCCTTATTTATCGTGCGGGTATGGTGCCGGTGGGCGAAGATCAGGTGGCCCATGTGGAGCTCACGCGCGAGGTCGCACGTCGCTTCAATCACCTCTACGGGCGGGAGCCGGGTTACGAACAGCTGGCCGAAGAAGCCATCAAGAAAATGGGCAAGAAAAACGCCAAGCTCTATCGCGAGCTGCGTACGGCCTATATGGAGCAGGGTGACCGTGAGGCCTTGGAGACGGCGCGTGCGCTGCTTGAGCGACAGAAGAACATCGCCCTGGGTGACAAGGAAAGGCTGTTCGGCTTTCTGGAAGGCGGAGGCAAGATCATTCTCCCCGAGCCCCAGGCCATGCTGACCCACGCGCCCAAGATGCCGGGGCTCGACGGTCGCAAGATGTCCAAGTCTTATGACAATGTCATCAGCCTGCGCGATCCGCCGGCGGAAGTGGAAAAGAAGCTCCGCACCATGCCCACCGACCCGGCGCGCGTGCATCGTACCGACCCGGGAAACCCGGACAAATGCCCGGTGTGGGATTTTCATCTCGTCTACTCGGACCAGGAAAAGAAGGACTGGGTGCAAAACGGCTGCCGTTCGGCGAAAATTGGCTGCCTTGAATGCAAACAGCCCATCATTGATGCCGTGCTGGCGGAACTGAAACCGATGCAGGAACGCGCCGCGGAATTTTCGCGCGATCCGCTGGCGGTGAAGAGCATCATCGCCGACGGCACCAAGCGTGCGCAGGAGGCGGCGGAAGCCACCCTGACCGAAGTCCGCGCCGCCATTGGACTGGGATACAACGGATGAGCACACCGACCGACACGGAATCGCCACTTGCCGTTACGCTTGCCGTCATCCGTGGCGAGACGCTCACCAAGCTGCCGGAAGATTTGTACATTCCGCCGGACGCGCTGGAGGTGTTCCTCGAAACTTTCTCGGGCCCGCTCGATCTCCTGCTGTATCTCATCCGCAAACAGAATCTCGATATCCTGGATATTCCCATCGCCGAAGTCACGCGCCAGTACATGGGCTACGTCGAGCTGATGCAGACGGTGAAACTGGAGCTTGCCGCGGAGTATCTGGTCATGGCCGCGATGCTGGCGGAAATAAAATCGCGCATGCTCCTGCCGCGGCCGGCGAGCGAGGGAGAGGAGGCCGACCCGCGCGCCGAACTGATACGCCGCCTCCAGGAATACGAACGTTACCGCACCGCCGCCGAGTCCCTGGACCAGATGCCGCGGGTGGGACGCGAGGTGCACCTGGTGGTCATCGAAAACGATCACCCGCCCGTCAAGCGTATCGAGCCGAATGTCAGCTTGTTCGATCTTCTGGACGCTTTCAAAGAGGTGCTTGTGCGTGCCGAACTTTACCGGCATCATCGTGTCCAGCTGGAACCGCTATCGGTACGCGAACGCATGACCCGGATACTGGCGAGGATCAATAGTGAGACGTTTGTGAGTTTCGAGGAAATGTTCGACCTGAACGAGGGCCGACGCGGTCTGGTGGTGACCTTCATGGCGATTCTCGAACTGCTGAAGGAATCGCTGGTGGTTGTCGTCCAGCAGGAACCTTTTGCACCCATTCATCTCAAGGCGGCGGCCTGATGAGCGAGCCCAACGCAGAACTGAAAAATATCATCGAGGCGGCGCTGCTGGTGGCAGGCCAGCCGCTGACCATCGACAAGATGCTGGCGATGTTTCCGTCCGAATCGCCGCCGACGCGCGAGGAAATCCGCGATGCCATCAGCCAGCTGGAAGAGGAATACGCCGAGCGCGTGGTTGAGCTGAAGCAGATCGACCGCGCCTGGCGTATTCAGACCCGCGATAAATACGCCCCCTGGATCACCCGGCTGGCCGAAGAGCGTCCCGCGCGCTATTCACGCGCGCTGCTCGAAACCCTGGCCATCATCGCTTACCGCCAGCCGGTGACGCGTGGCGATATCGAGGATGTCCGCGGCGTGTCCGTGAGCACCGACATCATCAAGACGCTGCTGGGACGCGAGTGGATACGCCAGGTGGGCATACGCAATGTCCCGGGACGCCCCGCCCTTTACGGCACCACGCGCGAGTTCCTCGAACATTTCAACCTGAAAAGCCTGGAAGAGTTGCCGCCGCTTTCGGCGTTGCGCGACCTGGACGTCATCAGCAATGAATTGAACCTGCGTCTGGACCTGGAGCCGGGCGCGGAGACATCGTCCCCCGCGCCATGGCTTCTCCTGACGGGGAATCGCACGACGAGGCGCAAGACGTGCCGGAGCCGGCGACCTTGATCGAGGTCCGCTCGGCCGAGCGTGAGTGACCGGGGCGTCCCCGCCGGGGAAAAGCTGGTCGCTCTCGGCATCCTGCCTCCCGCGACATTTGCACGTCCCTGTGCATCACAAAAACTGTGGTAGGTGAAAAACTACAAAAGGTGCTGGCGCGCGCCGGCTGGGGTTCCCGACGGCAGATCGAGCGCTGGATCGAAGAAGGCCGCATCACCGTGGACGGCAAGCCCGCCACGCTCGGCGCGCGAGTCACTCCGGATCAGACCCTAAATGTCGACGGACGAAAGGTCCCGACGCATGCCTTCCAGGCCAAGCCGCGTATCCTGATTTACCACAAGCCGGTGGGCGAGGTCTGCACGCGTTCCGATCCGCAGGGCCGGCCGACGGTCTTCGAAAAACTTCCCAAGCTGCGTGGCGCGCGCTGGATCAACATCGGTCGCCTCGATTTCAACACCTCCGGCCTGCTGCTGTTCACGACGGACGGCGAGCTGGCCAATCGACTGTTGCATCCGTCGCACGAGATCGAGCGCGAATATGCGGTGCGCGTGCTCGGCAAGGTGAGCGACGAAATGCTCGCGCGATTGAAAGCAGGCGTGATGCTGGAAGACGGTCCGGCGCATTTTGTTTCCATCGTCGATGCCGGCGGCGCCGGCGCGAATCACTGGTACCACGTGGTGTTGAAGGAAGGACGCAACCGCGAGGTGCGCCGGTTGTGGGAGGCCGTGGGCATCAAGGTGAGCCGGCTGATGCGTATTCGCTTCGGCCCCGTCCAGCTCCCGTCGCATTTCCACACCGGACGCACGCTCGAGATGGATGATGAATCCGCCGCGGCCCTGTATGATTTTGTCGGCTTGAAATTGCCGACGCCTCCAAAACAAAACCTGTCCAGACCGCTCAAGCCGCGCAGGCAAGGACCGTCCACAGCGTGGACCCGGTATCTCACGGGCGCATCAAGGCGCGCGGCGCAAGCGAACGGTGCGCCGGCCTTAAAAAGCCTCTTTCTCCATTTCAAGAAAGACCTGGTTGGCATTGCGTCTGGCCAGTTGGTCGAAATTGGCCAGATGTTTGAATCTGGATTGATCAATTTTTTCCACGGCGTCTTGCAGCGTGTCACCCCGGTTGAGTGATTTTCCGACTTCTTCACGCAGATAAAAAAGATAGTCGCGCGTTTCCTTGCGTGCCCGTTCCAGGTTAGTGGGGTGACCATGACCTGGAATAATTGTCTTCGGGTCAAGTTGCGCCAGCTTGTCGAAGACCTGCACCCAGTTTCCGGAGTGGCTGATAGCGAGTACTCCCAGCATACGCTCGGTATAAACGATGTCGCCGGAATAGATTATCTTCTGTTGCGGAAGCCAGACAACCATGTCACCCGGCGTATGCGCATGTCCGAAGTGCAGCAGTTGCACGACGGTGTTACCCATTTTTATTTCGCGTTTGTCATCCACCAATTCGTCAGGGTAGGTGAGCGTCGTGCCTGCCGCCTTTTCCTTGAGCAGTGTTTTATTGGCCGCGAGCTGTGTTTCGCCAACGTCGCGCATGACCCGGTCGGCTTCCCTGTGCGCCAGGATCGTCGTGCCGATGGATTTGAAGTAGCCGTTACCCAGCCATTGATGGTTCTGGCTGTTGACGTTCACCGCCCATTTCACCGGCTGCGGCGTGATGTTTTTGATCGCGGCATGCAGCGCCTTGGCCACGCGCATGCTGGGCCCGGTGTTGATGACCAGCACGCCGTCGCTGGTAACGATAAAGCCCAGATTGTTGTTCAGCCCGTCGTTTTCGTAGGTTTGTCCTCCCAGATCGCCGATGACCGCATAAATATCAGGGGCGACTTTCACGGGTTTCAAGATCAATTCAGCGGAAGCTGCCGAAAAGCTCAGTAGCAAGCCGGCAATGAGGATGAGTAGGCGCATGGTCAGGTTTTTCATAGGGTGGATTTTGAATAATTATACTATGTAATAGACGCTACAATAATGTAGAATATTCCACATGGACAATCCCGCCAAGCCCCTGTGGTCCATGCTGGTGATCAGCCTTCCCGGCCGCAGCGCCACGCCGCGTATGCGGATATGGCGCGCATTAAAGGGCCTGGGGGCGGTGGTGCTGCGCGATGGTGTTTATCTGCTGCCGCACAGCGAATCGGCTGCCAGGCGTCTGCAGGAACAGGCCGAGGCGGTGATGGCTTCCGGCGGTGATGCTCATGTGCTCACTTTCACCAGTACCGGCCAGCAACAGGCAGAGCATTTTCGCAAGCTATTTGATCGTACCGCCGATTACGCGCGGCTTATCGAGGCGATCCGGAAGCATAAATCCGGTCTCACGAAGAAGCGCGCAGAATCCGTTTCGCGCCATCTGAAAAAAATCCGTCGCGAGTTTGAAGCCGTGGCGGCGACCGATCATTTCGCGGGACCGGCAAAAGAACAGGTTCAGCTGCTATTGTCCCAAACCGAGGCGGCGGTCACCGCCTTGCTCTCGCCGGGCGAGCCGCATGCCGCGGCACGAGAAATCCTCCGTCTCAATAAAGCCGGTTATCAGAACCGCTCGTGGGCGACGCGCGCCCGTCCCTGGGTGGATCGTCTGGCCTCGGCCTGGCTGATCCGGCGCTTCATCGACCCCAAGGCGCGTTTTATCTGGTTGAAGGATCCGAAGGATTGTCCGGCCGATGCGCTCGGATTCGATTTTGACAACGCGACATTCACGCATGTCGGTGCGCGCGTTACGTTCGAAGTGCTGCTCACGAGCTTTGGCCTGGAAGAAAATGTCGCGCTCACGCGCATGGGTGCGCTGGTACATTATCTCGACGTGGGTGGCGTGCCAGTAGCGGAAGCAGCCGGGCTCGAGATGATTTTGAACGGAGCGCGCCAACAATTCGTTGATGACGATAAATTGCTCAAGGAAGCGAGCAAGACTTTCGATTTCCTTTACATGTCCTACGCCAAAGAATAATCAATCTTGGAGACAATCATGCCGACCGCCTCGAAAGCTCACGACACCACCAGACCACCCGCCGAGGTTTCCTTCGGCGAGGCTTTTATCTACTGGCTGAAGCTGGGTTTCATCAGTTTCGGCGGCCCGGCCGGGCAGATCAGCATGATGCATCAGGAGCTGGTCGAGCGGCGTCGCTGGATTTCGGAGCACCGCTTTTTGCACGCACTCAACTACTGCATGCTGTTGCCCGGCCCGGAAGCACAACAACTGGCCACTTACATTGGATGGTTGATGCATGGCGTGAAAGGCGGCATCGCCGCCGGCGTGCTGTTCGTGCTGCCTTCGCTGTTTATTCTCATTGCGCTTACCTGGATTTATCTCGCCTTCGGCAATATCCCGTCGGTAGCCGGAATACTTTATGGCATCAAGCCGGCCGTGACCGCTATTGTGGTTTTCGCGGCCTATCGCATTGGTTCACGCGCACTGAAGAATGCCGTGCTCTGGGCCATGGCGGCGGCGGCGTTCGTGGCGATCTTCGCTTTGAACGTGCCATTCCCTTATATCGTGCTGGCAGCCGGCGTGATTGGTTATTTTGGCGGACGCATCGCGCCGAAAAAGTTCAAGACGGGCGGTCATCACGGTGACGGTCAAAAGGGTTACGGTCCGGCGTTGATTGATGATCATACGCCACCGCCCGAGCACGCGCGGTTCAGATGGGCGCGGGTAATTACCTATGGCGCCGTCGGCCTTCTCATCTGGTTCGGCGTGATGGCGGTACTGTTTGTACAGTTTGGCTGGCAGGGCGGGTTCACGCAGATGGGCTGGTTTTTCACGAAAGCGGCACTCGTGACTTTCGGCGGTGCGTATGCGGTTCTGCCCTATGTTTACCAGGGCGGTGTGGAACACTACCAGTGGTTAACCGGTATCCAGATGATCGATGGCCTGGCCCTGGGCGAGACCACGCCCGGACCGCTTATTATGGTGGTGGCCTTCGTGGGTTTCGTCGGCGGCTGGACCAAGGAATTGTTCGGTCCGGAGTCGCTGGCGCTGGCGGGCATGGCCGGAGCGACCGTGGCGACGTTTTTCACGTTCCTGCCGTCGTTCCTGTTCATCTTGTTGGGAGCGCCGATGATAGAGACCACTCGCGGTGACATCAAATTCACCTCACCCCTGACCGGCATCACCGCCGCCGTCGTCGGCGTGGTCCTGAATCTCGCGGTGTTCTTCGCCTACCACGTGCTGTGGCCCCTGGGGTTCTCCCAACCGTTCAGCGTGCAGACGCTGTTTACCGGCTTTGAGTGGTTCTCCGCGCTGATCGGCGTGCTTGCCTTTATCGCGTTGTGGCGTTTCAAGATTGGAATCATTCCGGTGATTGGAGTCTGCGGCCTGGTCGGTCTTGGATATGCTTTGATTAAGCCGATTATTTCCGCCTAGCGGACTTGCGGGATTACGAAGATAATTACTTTAATTGCATCTATGTCATCCCATCCTTTTCGAGGAACGCCCAGCATGAACCGGACCATCTCGCCCAGCGAGCTCAAGCAGCTTTTGGAAAACCGCAAAACCATTCTGCTGCTCGATGTGCGGCGCCGGGTCGATTACGACGCCGACGGCCAGAAGATTCCGGGTGCGGCCTGGCTCGATCCGGAAAGGCTGACGCAATGGAGCACGGCGTTGCCGCTCGACCGGGAAATCGTGATTTACTGCGTGCGCGGCGGTTCTGTAAGTAACTCGGTGGTGGACCAGTTGAAGGCGAAGGGCGTCAGGGCGCGATTTATCGAGGGCGGGATCGAGGCATGGAAGCAAGCGGCGGGAGAACATTGTTAGCGGCGCAAGTAGCCGGAGAACGCAGCGCATGAAATGGGTCACGCGCGAACGTCCCAAGATCGATCGTATCGCCTGCCCGTGGCTGATCGCGCGATTTATCGACAAGACACCGGAATTCTTGTTCGTCCCGACCGAGCAGGTGCTCGCGGTGGCAGCCGAAACCGGCGCGGTTCCTTATGACATCCCGGGCGTGGAGATGAGCCACGAAGGCGAATTTTGCAGCTTTGATACTTTTCTCAAGAAATATCATCTGACCGACCCCGCGCTGCAACAGCTGGCGGTTATCGTGCGCGGCGCGGACACGGTCACGGCTCGATCTCGCGCCGCAGGCGCCGGGACTGCTCGCGCTCTCGCTCGGCTTGTCGCGCGAACTTGCCGACGACCACGAGATGCTGCGTCACGGCATGGTCATGTACGATGCGCTCTATGCGTGGTGTCGCGACTGCCAGAATGAAAAGCACGGCTGGCCGCCGAAAGGCTGATCTCCCGCCAGGATTTTCCGAGATCCGACTTGAACAGGATCCAATCCAATTGACTTCAGCCGGTTGACGCGTACATTTACCGCGAAACAGCATGGAGGAAGACAAGATGGAGCCGGGCAGAAAAAAAGGCCATTTCACATTTCGTACCACGGCGGTGTTGCTCATGATTACCGCCGCCTTCGTAAGTTATTGTCAGTAGATTTCTAGAGTTGGCGGTGAACCCTGTTTGGAGAAATTAGATGGGGTTGTGTGCGGTATGTACTATCACGTCATTTATGTCGTACTTTTTTTGGTTCTGGGAGTTGGCTTATGGAGCGCTAAACAGTGGGGTTACGCGCTTATTTGTGACCACAGTTGTTTATACGGTTGATAAGTTGCAATTGTATTTTGAGTCGACGGCGCTTGAAAGACTTTATTGCGCAGCAGATGATCGGATATGAGGAAGTATTTCATCGGCAGGGCGTTGACAAAGAGTTTTTCATATCAGGCGATCATGCTGGCAACGTCGTCATTGTTCTGTGCTGGTGGGGGTTTGCGTTCTATGCATATATACGCCGCGATTATTTCAGGCAGCAAAAAAGTAACAAGTTATGCCTACTTTTAGCATTTGTAATGATGATCTGTTTTTTACTCTCCCGTAGCCGCCGCCGAGCATCGCAGCCCGCTCCGGAGTTTTCGCGAGACTTTTGATCGAGCCCGAGGCGCGTTGTTTAGCGCCCGGCGAGTTAGGCGAGCGCTGGGGCGGGCGAGAAGCGCAAGGAAGATGTCGGCGCGCTCCGGGGTGTCTTCTCTTTTGGCGACTTTTCTCACGGACAAGCAAAGAAAAGTCACCCAGGGTGCAGTGGGTCGGAGCCACCCGCAATTAGCTTATGACGTTCGCGCGCAAGGCGCGTGACACATTAATTTACAGATAACGGCTAGATACGCCGGATGCGTTCATCCAGCCAGTAGCGCGGCCGCCACGGCCAGATCCCCGCGACAAACCCGACATGTCCGCCGTGAGGCATGAGTTCCAGCGTCACGGATTCAGACAATTCATCCGGCCGGGGTATGGCCGCCTCGGTCATGAACGGGTCATCGCGCGCGTGCAGCAGCAAGGTGGGCACGGTAACCCCCCTGAGATACTGCCGGGAGCTCGACACGGTATAGTAATGATTGGCGCTGTCGAAACCGTGCAACGGCGCCGTGATGTATTCATCGAAATCGCGGAAATTCTTCAGCGTCGATAAGTCCCGTATTTTCAGTGGCAATTCCATGCGGCGTCGTTTTGCGTCCACGGCGTACCGCAGGGAGCGCAACAACTGCCACTGGTATATTCGTGAAAAGCCCTGTTGCAGCCGCTCGGCGGCGCTATGCAGTACAAACGGCACCGATACCGCCACGGCTGCGTGTACTGGCGCCACGTTACCGGCTTTTCCCAGCCACTTGAGCAGGACATTTCCGCCCAATGAAAATCCGACGGCTGCCAGCGGCGCGCGGGGTTCGCGGCGGCGCAAGGTCGTGACCAGGAAAGTTAGATCGCCGGTATCGCCGGAGTGGTAGCTGCGTGCCAGGCGGTTGGGCTCGCCGCTGCAGCCGCGGAAATGCATGACGACACCGCGCCAGCCGCGGCGCTCAATCGCGCGCAGCAGCCCGCGGGCGTATGGCGATTCGGACGAGCCCTCCAGGCCGTGCAAAACGATGACGATCGGCCCGCTGCCTTTTTCCGTCCAGTCCAGGTCGATGAAATCGCCGTCCGGTAATTCCAAACGTTCACGCCAGAGTGCGACATGGGGAGGGCGACGCGCCAGGCGTGCCCACAGGGTTTGACCATGCGGACCTCGGCACCACCAGGCGGCTTTGAAGCATCCATCCATGGATGTGGAAGCGAAAACGCTGACCTCAGGTCCAGAGAGTCAGCCACCAACGTTGGCGGGTGGCAGGCAACGGGCGCCGGCTTTCTATCGGTTGTGGTGGAATCAGGCTCATGACCCGGCCGGCACCGGGGTTACGGAGCACGACATTCCAGAATTCATCGAGTTGCTGCCATCTCAGCAGGCTGCTGAAGTTGCGGCGGAAGGCTTTGTGAAACGTTTCGTTTTCGCTCATGGTCCAAACTGCCGAGCTGACTTCAGACCATTATCGCATATCCGCGATTTTTTCCTTCAAGGACTCGATGGCAAAACCCAGGCCCAGGTCCAGTTTCTTGTTGCAGAATTCGAGCAGGGGGAGGCAACGCATGACCAGGTCCGGCAGAAATGGCACCAGTTTGCCGCCCTCGTCGGCGCCGAGCATCTTGAGCGCGGTTTCGAGATCGGGCTGTTCGATGACGGATTCTTCCGGCTTGGGTGCTTCCTCCTGATAGCTGACACCGAGACGATTTCCGCCGGCCGCCTTGGCCAGCGTCATGCGCTGTTCGGCCACCACGAGAAGTTCCTCGATAGTATCTCCGGGGTCACGTCCCAGCGTCGCCAGACCAAGGCTGATCGTCAGCGGTATTGTGACATCTTCGTTTTTGTAAGGTTCGGCGTTGACCGCCGCGCGCGCCCGTTCGCACAGTACCGCGGCTTCCATGCGCCCCGATGATGGAGCCAGGATGGCGAACTCGCCGCCTCCCGTTCGGGCCACGGTGTCTTCCGTGCGGCTCGAGGCAGTCAGTCTTTTGGCGAGCCAGATGAGGATCTGATCGCAGACTTGATCGCCATATTTCTTGTAGAGTGAACGAAAGTTGTCGATGTCGATGCGTATGATGGATACATCGCTGTTATGACGTTTGGCGTGAGCGATATCCTGCACGCCGCGCTGCATAAAGTAACGCCGACTGTGCAGTTGCGTGAGCGGGTCGACGGCCGTCTGTTCTTCCAGCGCCGTGGAGGTTTCCTCCAGCTTGCGCGTGGTCTGATCGAGCTTGGCGTGGGCGCGGGTTCGCGCCAGCAACTGCACGCCGTCAATGGGCTTGATGATGAAATCGGTCGCGCCGCAGGCGAACGCGCGCTCGCGAGTCAACTCATCGTCGGCGCCGGTGATGACGATGATGGGAATATTACGTATCCGCTCCGCATCGGCGGCGCGAACGCGGCAGATAAGCGAGTAACCGTCGAGTTTCGGCATCTCGATGTCGGAGATCAGCACCTCGATGGAGCCGTCATGGAGCAAGTGGTCCCACGCGGATTCTCCGTCCCCGAACTCGATAAGTTCGAATTCGTTGCTGAGTATCTTGCTGATGGCCTTGCGAATGACGCGCGAGTCATCTGCCACCAGCACCCGGACCTTTTCGGCCGCGGGCGCAGCGGTTTCTGGCTTGAGGCTCATCCCTTGATTCGGCTGGATGTCGGTGTCCGGCATGGTTTTGCCGGCACCCGGTGTTTGTGTGTCCATTAGAATAACCATAGCGCAGCCGTAGGACACATTCAAAGTCTTGAATAGACTTGAATTTCAGCCCAAATGAGGCGATGGAGGCGGTCGCGCCGGTAAAACCGGCACAGTCTAGACGCGGCGGCTGCGCCAGTATTGGACGGCGCCGGGGAGCAGCGATACCACGATAATGCCAAAGATCACAAAGGTGAGGTTGCGTTTCACGATCGGAATGTTGCCGAAGAAATAGCCGGCAAGCACGAACGCCAGAACCCACAGAAAAGTTCCAAGGATGCTGAAGGAAAGAAACCGGAGGTAGGGCATGCGGCCGATACCCGCCACGAATGGTACAAACGTGCGGATGATGGGAAGAAATCGCCCGATCATCACGGCCTTGGCGCCATGGCGTGCATAAAATTCCTGCGCGCGTTCCAGATGTCGGGGGTTGAGGAATCGTGCATCGTGACGGCGGAACACCTTGGGACCCAGATGGTGGCCGACCCAGTAATTGGTATTGTCACCGCAGATCGCCGCGCTGATGAGGATAACGATGATCCACGCAATATCCATGCCTCCGGCCGCTGCCAGTGTCCCGGTGACAAACAGCAGCGAATCGCCAGGCAGAAGCGGCATGATCACAAGGCCAGTCTCGGCGAAAACGATCAGGAAGAGCAGCAAATAAATCCACGAACCATGGTCGCGAACGAACCCGCCCAGGTAATGGTCGAGGTGCAGAAAAATGTCAATAACTTGTGTGATGATTTCCATGACGGGCGTCTACCAGAAATACCACAGCACCAGCACGCCGAAGACGATGCGATAGATTGCGAATGACGTGAAATCATGGCGCGACACGAATTTAAGGAACGCCTTGACCACGACCAGCGCGGTCACGAAGGACATGACGAAGCCGACGGCGAACAACGGGATATCCGTGGCGTGCAGCAGCTCGTGATTCTTTAACAGCTCGTAGAACGTGGCCGCGAACATGATCGGCATCGCCAGCAGGAAGGAGAATTCGGTGGCCGCGGTGCGCGACAGGCCGGAAAGCAATCCACCCATGATGGTGGCGCCGGCGCGCGAGACGCCGGGGAAGAGCGAGAAGGTCTGGGCGATGCCGATCTTCAGGGCGTCGAGCGGGCCGAGGTCTTCCATGCTGTTCACGCGCACGCGCAGCGGCAGGCGTTCGATGACCAGGATCAGAATGCCGCCAACGATGAGCGCACCCGCCACGGTCAACGGATTAAAAAGGTAGGTGGTAATCGTTTTATGCAGCAACAAGCCCGCCACCGCGGCGGGAAGGAAGGCGATGAACAGATTCAGAATGAAACGCTGCTCGTGCCGGCTGCCGATGCCGGTGATCAGGCGCCCGACGCGGACGCGATAGTCCCAGACCACGCCGAGAATCGCACCGAGCTGGATGACGATTTCGAAGACCTTGCCTTTTTCGTCGTTGAAATTGAGCAGATCGCCCACGATGATCAGATGGCCCGTGGAGGAGACCGGCAGAAATTCGGTCAGGCCTTCGACGATACCGAGAATGACGGCCTTGATCAGAAGAGCGAATTCCATGCGTTTCTTTCTTGTTTATGTTTAGGTAAATGAGAGGGACGGCCGCGCACGCCGTCGCGGATTTTTCCGCGATCGAACGCCATCTGCCCGCCGACAATGGTGTAGATCGGCCAGCCGGAGAGTTCGCGCCCGTTAAACGGCGACCAGCGCACCTTGGTAAACATTTCTTCATTGCGTACCGGCCGGGTGTGCTCGATGTCCACGAGCGTGAGGTCGGCGTCCCAGCCTTCGAGAATCTTGCCCTTGTTGCGGAATGCGGTAGGCCTCGGCCGGGCCGTGACACATCCATTTCTGGATTTCCGCGAGCGTGCAGCGTCCCGCCTTCATCTCCGTCAGCATCAGCGGCAGCGAGGTTTCGACTCCCGGCATGCCGGACGGCGATTGCGGATAGGGCCTGCTGCTTTTCCTCCAGCGTGTGCGGCGCGTGGTCGGTGGCGATGAAGTCGATCATGCCGTCGTGCAGCCCGGCCCAGAGCGCGGCGTTGTCCTCCGGGCGGCGGATCGGCGGATTCATCTGCACCAGCGCGCCGAGCCGCGCGTAGTCGTTGACGTTGAGCAGCAGGTGGTTGGGAATGACTTCGGCCGTCACCCAGGCGGGCTTGTCGCGCCGCAGCAGCGCCACTTCCTCGCGCGTGGAGAGATGCAGGATGTGCAGGCGGCGGCGGTATTTCTTCGAAAGCGCCAGCGCGAGTTCGGTCGCGAGCAGCGCACTCTGGTTGTCGCGGATGTCGGAGTGCACCGCCGCGTCGGTCCGGCCCTTGAACTGCTCGCGGCGCGCGTGGATGCGTGCTTCGTCTTCGGCGTGCACGGCGATCAGACGCGTGCCGTTGGCGAAGATGCGCTCCAGGTCTTCGGGCCTGTTCACCAGCAGGCTGCCGGTGCTCGAGCCCATGAAGATCTTGATGCCGCAGGCCGATGTGACGCGTATTGAGGGCTTCGAGGTTGTCCGGTGTGGCGCCGATGAAAAAGCCGTAGTTGGCGACGCTCTTCTGGGCGGCGCGCGCGAGTTTCTCGTCGAGCGCCGCCTGCGTGGTGGTGGCGGTGCGGTGTTCGGCATTTCGAGAAAGCTCGTTACGCCGCCGCGCACCGCGGCGCGCGAGCCGGAACCGAGGTCTTCCTTGTGTTCATTGCCCGGCTCGCGGAAATGCACCTGCGCATCGATCACTCCCGGCAGCAGCAGCTTGCCGCCCGCGTCGATTGTTTCGCGTGCCGCGGCCGTGATGTTGGGGTCGATGCGGGCGATGCGGCCGTCTTCGCAGGCGACATCGCCTTCGAAGGTGGTTCCGTCCGGGCGGGCAATGCGGGTGTTGCGGATGAGCAGGTTATACAACCGTCAGACTCCGGAAAAGCGAGAGGGTTATTGAACCCCCTCTCTGTTACGGAATGGCTATGCAATCAGGCCTTCAGCCCATCTGCTTTTCGCGGATCTCGTCCAGCGTCTTGCAGTCGATGCACAGGGTTGCGGTCGGGCGCGCCTCGAGGCGCTGCACGCCGATCTCGACGCCGCAGGTCTCGCAGTAGCCGTAGTCGTTGGTGTCGATTTTGGCGGTCGCTTCCTCGATTTTCTTGATGAGCTTGCGCTCGCGGTCGCGCGAGCGCAGCTCGAGCGACATGTCGGTTTCCTGACTGGCGCGATCGTTCGGGTCCGGATGGTTCGCGGTTTCGTCCTGCATGGTGTGCACGGTGCGCGAAACTTCTTCGAGCAACTCCTGCTTCCATCCATTCAGGATGGTGCGGAAGTGTTCGAGCATTTTCTTGTTCATGTACTCCTCGCCCTTCTTCTCCACGTAGGGCTTAATGCCGTGGATGAGGGCGGAGGTTACGGCTTGGTCCTTCTTCTTGCTGGCCGGCATGTCAAAACTCCTGTTACACAGCGGTTGGCCGCTTACCGGGGAAAAATTTAGCGCGCATCTATATCAGATAAAGGGGCATGGGCGCAAGGAATATGACAGCAAGAATCGGGCCATTTTGATGATAAAATAGGCGAATTTAACTACTTGATATCTTGTGGGAAATGGCACTCGCGGCTTTGATTTTTGATGTGGATGGGACGCTGGCCGACACCGAACGTGACGGCCACCGCGTGGCCTTCAACCAGGCGTTCGCTGAGGCCGGCCTCGATTGGCACTGGGATGTAGCCCTGTACGGCGAGCTGCTGACGGTTACCGGCGGCAAGGAGCGCATGCGTCATTACCTCGACCGTTATCGGCCGGACTGGCGCACGGCCAGCCGATCTGGATAGCGCTGATCGCCCGGCTGCATGCCGCCAAGACCCGCCATTACACGACGCTTGCTCGCCCAAGGCGGCATTCCGCTGCGGCCGGGTGTGCGAGCGCCTGCTTAAGCGAGGCGCGTGCCGCCGGCCTGCGGCTGGCCATCGCCACCACCACCACGCCGGAGAATGTCACCGCGCTGCTGCGCGCACGCACTTGCTCCGGAGGCGCTTGATTGGTTCGAGGTGATCGCCGCCGGCGACGTGGTGCCGGCCAAGAAGCCGGCGCCGGACATCTATCACTACGCTCTCGACCGGCTGCGCCTCGCGACCGGAGCAGTGCCTGGCGTTCGAGGATTCGGAAAATGGTCTGCACGCCGCGCGCGGCGGCGGGTCTGACGACCGTGGTCACGGTCAACGACTACACCCGCGACCAGGATTTCACGGCGCCGCCCTGGTGCTCGACCATCTCGGCGAGCCCGACCGGCCGTTTCAAGTGTTGGCGGCAACATGCCCGTGAATGGCGCAAGCTGTCTCGATCTCAAACTGCTGGGGCAGTTACAGGCCGGCGCATGAAACCATTTGCCGGACGCCTGACCCGCATCGAGCCGTTTCACGTGATGGATATGCTGGCGCGCGCCCGCGCCATGGAGGCGCAGGGACGTTCCATCATCCACATGGAGATCGGCGAACCGGACTTCCCGACCGCGGACGGCATCGTGCAGGCCGGCATCGCGGCGCTCCAGGCCGGACATACGCATTACACGCCGGCGCTCGGCCTGCCCGAACTGCGCGCGGCCATCGCCGCCAGTTACCGCTGCCCGTGCGCGTCTCGATCCGGCGCGAGTCGTGGTGACGCCCGGCGCCTCGGGCGCGCTGCAATTGGTTTTCGCCAGCTTGATCAATCCCGGCGATCAGGTGCTGATGGCCGATCCGGGTTACCCCTGCAACCGCCATTTCGTGCGTCTGTTCGAGGGCGAGGCGGCGAGCATTCCCGTGGATGCTGCGACGACGTATCAGCTCAACGCCGATCTGATCCGTCGTCACTGGACAAAACGCACGGTGGCGGTGCTGCTCGCTTCGCCTTCCAATCCCACCGGCACGCTGATTTCCAGCGACGAGATGGCAGAGATCGTCCGGACCGTGGCGGAACTGGGCGGCGTGCTGATCGTGGATGAAATCTACCACGGATTGGTTTACGGGGAAGAAGCGGTCACGGCGTTGTCACATTCGCCGGAGGTATTCGTGGTCAACAGCTTTTCCAAGTATTACGGCATGACCGGCTGGCGCCTGGGCTGGCTGGTGGCGCCGGCGGCTTACATTCCCTCGATCGACAAGCTCGCCCAGAATATTTTCCTGGCTTCGAGCAGCGTGGCGCAATACGCGGCGCTTGCTGCGTTTACTCCCGGGATACAGAAAGAACTGGCACAACGCCGGAATATTTTCCGTGAACGGCGTGATTACCTCCTGCCGGCCTTGCGCGAACTGGGATTCATCATTCCGGTGGTACCGACGGGCGCATTCTATTTATATGCGGATTGTTCGAACTTCACCGATGACAGCCAGACGTTGGCGCTCGATTTGCTCGAGCGCGCCGGCGTGGCCATCACTCCGGGTCTGGATTTCGGGAGCCACCGGGCGTCGCGGCATGTGCGGTTCTCCTACGCCAACACGCTCGAAAACCTGCGCGAGGGCGTTTCCCGGCTGCAGGGTCACCTCAAGAGAATCTAGGAACCTCTGAATAATGATATTTATCGCCAGGACGCCAGGGTCGCCAGGAAGAAAGATTTTGAATCGAAATGATTTTTACCCTGGCGTTCCTGGCGTCCTGGCGGTTCAATTGAATAGATCAGAGTTTCTCTAGATTGTGTCTCTTTCAAGACGCGAGCGCAGCGCGGCATAGGCGCCTTCGAGCGCCTGCAACACGGGTTCTGCCTTGCCGAGTTGGCCGCTATCCGCCATCTTTTCAAGCTGCTCGGCGGCGGCATGCATGGCGTGGGCCTGGAAATAGGCGCTCGAGCTTTTGAGGGTATGCGCCTCGCGCGCGGCGCGTTGTGCGTCGGAAGCAACGAAGGCGTGACGCAGCGAAGCCAGTCTTTGCGTGGCTTCCTTGATGAAAATTTCCACCAGCTTCGGGTCGGGGCTGACCGCGTCTTTCCCGGCCGTATTGCCGGATGTTTCCGGCGCTGTATTGGCGAGGCTGGATGAGGGGGAATGCTGCGTGCTCCAGCGTTTCAGCATGTCACCCAGGACACCGGATTCCACGGGTTTGGTAAGAAAATCATTCACACCCAACATACGGCAACGATCCTTCTCGGCATCCGTCGCGCCCGCCGTCAGCACGATGATGGAGGTCTTGGCATGAGTGCCCGGAAGCGCACGGATGGACTCGATCGCTTTGACGCCGCTGATATCCGGGAGGTGCAGATCCATCAGGATCAGACCGTAGGATTCCCGCCGCACTGCCTCGACGGCAGCAAGACCGGTTTCGGCGATATCGGCTGTGTAGCCGAGTTTGGACAGCACGTGGAGCATAACTTCCCGGTTGACAGGACTGTCTTCCACGAGCAGCAGTCGCGATTGTTTCTTGCGAATTTCCGAGAGGGTGTATTTTGTGACCAAGCCCGCGCGTTGGCGTTCCTGTTCGTCCATGCCCCGTGTCGCCATGACCGCCTTTAACAGACCGTGCATGTCTTCGGGCGGTATCGGTTTGCCGAAGTACCCGGCGAAACCGGCCTGGTTGAGACGCTGCGCGTCGCCGCGCACGCCGGCGGACGTCATCATCACGAGAATCGTGTCGCGCATTTCCGGATGTAATTTGATTTCGTGTCCCAGTTCCTCGCCGCTCAGGTTCGGCAGGAACATATCCACCATCACCAGGTCGAAACGGAAACTGGAATCCGCCGCTGAGCGGATCATCTGCAAGGCGGCGTTGCCGTTGCCGATGGATTGCACCTCCATGCCCAATGTCTTCAGCTGATCCACGAGGTTTACGCGTGTCGGAATGTTGCCGTCAGCCACCAGCACACGCAGTCCCTCGAAGACTGACCGGCGCAGGAACGCGTGTGACACTGACGACAACAGGTTTTCGCAGGTTGACGGCGAACCAGAAAATGCTGCCTTTGCCTTCTTCGCTCTTGACGCCGATATGCCCGCCCATCGCCTCGACCAGTTCCTTGGTGATGGCAAGGCCGAGGCCGGTGCCGCCGTAGCGGTTGGTGGTCGATGTCTTGGCCTGGTTGTACGGCTGGAAAAGTTTCGCCTGGTCCTTTGGCGAGATGCCGATGCCGGTGTCGGCGACTTCAATGAGCAGTCGAAGGCATGTTGTGCATGCCATAGACTTCCTGGATATCCCAGCGCTCCATCAGCCCATCGTCCACCATCGCTTTTCCTCCGGCGCCTCCCTCTTCGGCGGGTTGGAAGATGACGATCGCGCTGCCATCAAAGTCGCGGGTATCGCAGAGATGCTTGGCCGCGCCGAGCAGCATGGCGGTATGGCCATCATGGCCGCAGGCATGCATGCGTCCTTTGATCTTTGACGCGTAGGGGAGACCGGTGGATTCCGTGACAGGCAGCGCATCCATATCGGCGCGCATGCCGATCGCCCGTCTGGATCTGAATTTGCGGCCCCTGATGACGCCGACGACGCCGGTCTTTCCAACGTTGGGGACGACTTCATCGCAGCCGAACGAGCGAAGTCTGTCGGCGACGACCCCCGCTGTGCGATGCACGGCGTAGAGGATCTCTGGATTGGCATGGAAGTCTCGCCGCCAGCGGGTGACTTCGTTGTGGATTGCGGTGGCATGTTGGATAACGGGCAAGACGAATTCTCCCGGAAGGAATGACCTGCGGATGCGCGGCTGACCATGCGGCGGGAGTGGTTAACGTGGCGCGCTTCCAGGCACGCGAAGGCGAGAGGTGTTACCCGTCGATGGTTGACAGATCGTTAGCTGAGCTGGCGCGCGCCATTTAAATGTAAAATACGTCACGCGCCGTTAACCATGATTATCGAGCCGCACAAACTCTAAGAGATGCTTCATGTCGGTTAGTGATGCTGCCGAGGGCAACAACCAGAGAGCGAAATGCGCGGCATCGAGTATGTGCGGAGGCGGTTGCGAGGAGACGAGTCCGTCCCCTTGGACATACGGGTCTCCCTCGTTCGCGCGCTCTATCACGATGCCCGATCACTTGTCATCGGCTCCGTCGCCGCCATTGTGACGTCGCTCTTCAGCGCGTGGAAGACAGGCAATCCGTCATTGCTGCTTGTGCTCTGTCGCGATCTCAATTGTATTTGCGCTACGCGGGCTTGATTTCCGTGCCTTTGGCAAAGACACCGAGATCACCACGACTGACGCGGCGGTGGAATGGGAACTGCGATACGTCATCGGCGCGGCGAGCCATGTGACGTTGCTGGGCCTTTGGTGCCTGTTGTCGTTTGCCGAGACCGACGATCCATCGGTGCAGCTCCTCAGCTTCTCGATGACGCTCGCGTACCTCATTGGCGTGTCGGGGCGCAATTTCGCGAGCCGTCCACTGGTGATGAGCCAGATCGTTTGCGCCAGCGCACCCATGGGTGCGGCACTGCTCATCGCGGGCAGCGCGTACTATGTCACGCTTGCATTTGTCCTCGCGCCCTTCTTTCTTGCTCTGAAGCTGATATCGGACAGGTTGCGCAGCGTGCTGCTCGACGCGGTGGTCTCCGGCCGCAAGGTCGGGGCAATGGCCACGCAGCTCGACGCGGCGTTGAACAACATGGCGCAGGGCTTGTGCATGTTCGACGCCCAGCAACGAATTGTCGTTTGCAACGAACGCTATGCAGAGATGTACGGCTTGAAACCGGAACAAGTGAAGCCCGGTACCACATTGCGTCAGATCATCGAGCACCGCGTTGCCGCGGGTCTATACGCGGGCGCCACTCCTGACGAGTACATGCGCGAACGGCTCGCTCCCGTGAGGACGGCATCCAACGCCGTGCAACAGATGAGCGATGGCCGCGCCATCGCCATTGCACGACGACCCATGCCGGGCGGCGGATGGGTGACGACGCACCAGGATGTCACCGAACAGCAGCGCAACGAGGCACGGATTGCCTACATGGCGCACCATGACGCGTTGACGGATCTGCCCAATCGTTCGCTCCTGAACGACCATCTTCAACAAGATTTGGCTCGCATAAAGCCTGGCGAGATGTTGGCCGTCCACCTTGTCGACCTCGACCATTTCAAGCATGTCAACGACACCCAGGGCCATCCCGCAGGCGACAAGCTGTTGGGCATCGTGGCGGATCGCTTGCGCTCGCTGCGAAGACGGACCGATACCATCGCACGCATGGGCGGCGACGAATTTGCACTTGTGCAAATTGGAGTCGGCAGAACCGTCTGATGCGGCTGCGCTCGCCAGCCGCATCATCGAGGTGCTGAGTGAGCCATACGAGCTTGATGGACGCGAGGCAATCATCGGCGCAAGTGTCGGCATCGCCACGGCGACTTCGATTCAGATCGACCCTGATATTTTGATGCGCAATGCCGACCTTGCGCTCTACCACGCGAAGGGGAAAGGCAGAGGTACCTATCACTTTTTTGAAGCGGCGATGGATGCCCAGATGCGGGCTCGACGCGAGCTGGAGAGCGATCTGCGCAAAGCGGTGGGCGCGGGGGAGTTCGAGCTGCACTACCAGCCGACGCTCAATCTCGCGACCAATCAGATCAGCGGATTCGAGGCGCTGGTTCGTTGGCGTCATCCCACGCAAGGCTTGATCTCGCCCGCGTCGTTCATCCCATTGGCGGAGGAAATCGGGGTCATCTTGCCACTTGGCGAGTGGGTTCTGCGCAAGGCCTGTTCTGTGGCAGTTTGCTGGCCCCAGGAGATGCGGCTCGCAGTCAACCTTTCACCCGTCCAATTCCGAAGTTCCGGATTGATGCCTGCCATTCTTGGCGCCCTGAGTGCGTCGGGTTTGGCGCCGGACCGACTGGAGCTTGAGATTACCGAGACGAGCCTGCTGCAAGATACCGATGCCACGCTCGGAATTTTGTATCGCCTGCGCGAACTTGGCGTCCGCATCGCCCTGGATGACTTCGGTACGGGTTACTCGTCGCTCAGCTATTTGCAGAATTTCCCCTTCGACCGGATCAAGATCGACCGGTGCTTCGTCAAAGACCTCGCGGAGGACACCGGCTCGCTCAACATCGTGAGGGCTGTGATTGGCATTGCCAAGGGCATGCGAATGGAGACCACGGCTGAGGGCGTCGAGTCACAAGAGCAGCTGGATATCCTTCGTTCGGAAGGATGTACCGAAATGCAAGGATTTCTCCTGAGCAAGCCGCGCGCGGCCCACGATATCGAATTTATCCCGTCACTCAGCGGGATGGCTCAAACGGACGAAGCGAAGGCAGCATAGCGCAGCGGAAAGCCGACATAGTTTCAAGTGCGTGACGCGGCCTGGCTGCGAAAATCGAGATCGTGCCATCGTGCCAGGGGCCAGTTGTGACGACGCGATACCGCACAAGCGGACGTCGTCGTTGACCCGTGATTGGGTCGCCGGACACCAGCAGACCGGAGTCCGGTTCTCGTACACGCAGGCCGATTGCAGCGTACGGCGGCATGATCGGCCCAATGACTGCAATTGGCACAAAGCGTCGATTCACGGAGGTGGATTACCACCGCACCACACTCCCACTGCGACGATCCCAATCGTAATGACCGCAAGCGGGGACCTCTCGAAACCGGCGTCGTTGCGGGGCTCGCACGCCCGGGCGGGAATGTTACGGGACTGAGCGCAATTACCGGCGAATTGATCGGGAAACGATTCGAGCTATTAACGGAGGGGCGTGACGATGGTGCATCGGGCAAAGATCGCCGACTTTGCCCTGTAACGGCGGCACAATCGCAGGCATGTCCATGGTCACACCTCGCGCAGCAACGCCAACGCCTGAGCGCAAGCCCGCATGGCGCGCTGCCTGCGTGGCCTACCGCGAGAAGCGGCGCGATGGCACGACAATCTGGATGAGAACGCGCGGCAATCAGGATGAGAAGGGGCAGCCGTAACACATCATGATCGCGCCGAGCCCGGACCGATGCAAGCCCCTTGTGACGGTGCCGCGTTGTGATTGCCGTAGAGCGGCTATCAGCTCGGTCATCCCTTGGTTGCAGCCAGGCTAGGCGAACTCGCATCAGCTCGCGGGATGGGCGTGACGTCCGCTTGTCGGGGTCCTGCTGAGTAGAACAACGCTTACACCGTGTAAAATTGCAACGCTCTTGAACGCGCGCTCGGACCACGACGCGGCTACACCACGCCGCGGGGCACCACCGCGGAGACTATTTCTGAAATCTCGACGCTCCACCGTTGGCAATTGCATGTCGAACTCCCAGCGTATCCCGTCCTTCAGGAGTTCGAGCCGGGTGGTGGCGGCGAGTTGATAGGGTATGGCCTTTTCGAGCAGTTCTCGGCCAAAGCCACGACGCAATAAGCCCGCCTTCTGCTCGCCGAGATCAACGCCGCTCTCCGTCCATGTGAGCTCTAGATGAGGCGTTCCAGTCCGGTCGCCTATTTGCCAGGTCACATTGAGACGGCCGTTAGCGCTCTTGAGGGCGCCATACTTGAGCGCGTTGGTGGCAAGCTCATGAAACGCGAGCGCGAGGAGCTGCAGAGTTTGGTCCGCAAGGGTCACCGGCGGACCGGCAACAACGACACGCTCTCCTGCTGGTGCGGCGCCAACCGCAGCGAGTTCCGCTTGGACAATCTCGGTGAGCGTGGCGGTGGCATGTTCCCGGCGTGACAAGATCCCCTGCACCCGTGAAAGCGCCTGCAGCCGGTCGTTGAACTCGGCAGCGTAGTCGTCGTAAGCGAGCCGCAGCCGCCAGCGTCGTGTTGGAAATCGATTGCACTACTGCAAGAAGGTTGCGACTGCGGTGCTGGAGCTCGTCGATGAACATCTCCCTGGTTCGCTGCAAACGCTTGTTGGCGGTGATGTCCGTAAACGTGATGACGACGCCGTCGACAACGTTTTGGAGGGTGCGATAGGGTCGGATGCGCATGAGGGGACTTGCGGCGCCGCCCTTGAGGTCGAGCTCCCGCTCGACAATACCAAGCGTGCTCTGCACCTTTTGCACATCATTGCGAAGCTCATCGTACGCCAGCTGGGTAACGACGTCGGTGATGGGGCGGCCGCGGTCCACGTCTCGGAGTGGAAACAATGCCTCCATGCCCGGTGTGTAATGCTTGATCCGCAAAGCATCGTCGAGGAACACGGTTGCAATCTGCGTGCTGTCCAGCAAGTTCTTCAGATCGCTGTTGAGGCGCTCCATTGCCTCGTTCTTGCTCTGCAGCTCGCCATTGATCGTCTGCAGCTCTTCGTTGATCGATTGCAGCTCCTCCTTGGCGCTCTCGAGCTCCTCGTTGGAGGACTGCAGCTCTTCGGTGACGGCCTGGTCCTCTCTGTCGCGGACTTCATGTCCTCGATGTAGGCTTCGAGCTGATCGGTGGCGGCCTGCAACTGCGCCTTGGTTGCGCGCAGTTCCTTTTCCAGGGCGAGAGTGCTCGCGTCCTGGGTTGCAGGTTGCGCTTCGTCGACGAGTTTCGTGGCATCGCGAAAGGCTACCACGCAGAGCCCGTGGCTCTTGGCGCCGTCGCTCAGCACCGGCTCGACGATCAGCGTTAGCGACCTGGTCTTGCCATCGATCACGATCATCAGATTGTCGTTGATGACCGTTCCAGCGGTGGCAAAGGCCTGCTCCACGGCCGCCCTGACCGCGGGTCTTAGGGTCTTTTGCAGCAAATTGAACAGATTGAGATTAGCGGTCCCGGCAGAGGGCTCGAGATAATGCCGCGCCTCGCTTCCGGTGTAGAAATCTGGATTTGACCTGACAGACAATCGTTAATCGGGGGCGGGCTGTCCGATTGAACGAAGCTGTCGGTGTCACGCAGCCTGCATCAATTTCTCCTTCGCTACTGGCAGCGTGTCAATGAACGTCTGTATTGGCGTCTTGCCGTAGCACCATCGCCCCTGATGTGGGCGCGCTTCATTGTATTCGGCGAGCCAGGCGTCCAGGTCGGCCTGCAGCTCGTCGATCCTGCGGTAGAGCTTCTTGCGGAACGCCACCCGGTAGAACTCGTCGAGCAGCGTCTTGTGGAAGCGCTCGCAGATGCCGTTGGTCTGCGGGCTCCTCGCCTTGGTGCGCGTGTGGTCGATGTTCTCGACGGCGAGATAGAGCTCGTACTCGTGGCTCTCCGGTTTGCCGCAATACTCGGTGCCACGATCGGTGAGCACACGACTGACCACGATCTCGTGCTCGTCGAAGAACGGCACCACGCGGTCATTCATCAGGTCGGCGGCGGTGAGCGGCGTCTTCCTGTCATAGAGCTTGGCGAAGGCCACCTTGGAGTAGGTGTCAATCGCCGTCTGCTGGTAGACGCGCCCCACGCCCTTGAGCGTGCCCACGTAGAACGTGTCCTGGGCCACGCAATAGCCGGGGCATTCGCTCTCGAACTCGCCGTGGGCTTCCTTGTCGAGCTTGGCCTTCTCCAGCGCGACCACCTGCGCCTCGGTGAGCACGAGCCCCTCCTGCGCACTCTTGGCCTCGAGCGCCTTCAGGCGCTTCTTCATCGTCTCCAGATCATGCCGCAGCCACACGCTGCGCACGCCATAGGGCGAGATCGTGTGGCCCTGCTTCTTCAGCTCGTTGGCCACCCGCACCTGCCCGAACGCCGGCTTCTCGATGGCCATCTCCACCACGGCCTTCTCGATCGCCGGGTCGACGCGGTTCTTCTCGATCGGTTTCCTGCGCGTCATCTCGGCCAGCGCCAGGTCCCCGCCCTTCTCGTAGAGCTCCTTAAAGCGATAGAAACTGTCGCGGCTGTATCCCATGATCTTGCAGGCTTGGCTCACGCTGCCGAGTTGCTTGGCCAGTTCCAACAGGCCGACCTTGGCTTTGATGACCTTCTGTTCCGTCGTCATTGTGGGTTCTCAATTTTTCTGCCGCCGATTGTGAGGCTCGCTCGCCCTCGGGCTCGCTCCCCTCACAATCGGCGAAAACACCCACCACTTCGTTAATACGTGTCCGATCAAATCCAAACTTT
>CAVVRV010000038.1:0-134626 GCA_963750625.1 uncultured Gammaproteobacteria bacterium
AGGCAAAGAACTTCTCGGCCTCGCGCGCCACCGAGTCGGTGAACTCCATCGAGGAATCGACCGGCGTTTGCGCGCGCACGACGAAGGTGCTCTGGTCCTGCACCGGCATGAACTCCTTGTTGATGAAGTTGAGCGTGCCGAACGAAGCCGCGAAGAACACCAGCGACGCGCCAATGACCTTCCACGGATGACGCGAGCGCGACCGCGAGCAGCCGGCGGTACAGCGCGGCCACGGCGCGAAATGTGAAATCTGCCGCGCGCCCCATGCGCGTGGTGCGGCTACCGGCCTCGACGAACTGCGAGGCGCGCATCGGTGTGAGCGTCAGCGCCTCGAGCAGCGACAGCAGCACGGCGACGGTCATGGTGATGCCGAACTGGAAGAAGAACTTGCCGATGACGCCGCTCATGAACGCCACCGGCAGGAAGATCGCGACCACGGCCAGCGTCGCCGCGATCGCGGCGAAGGTGATCTGGCGCGAGCCCTTGAGTGCCGCCTCCACGCGGTTTTCTCCCTGCTCGCGGTGGCGCACGATGTTCTCCAGCACCATGATGGCATCGTCCACGACGATGCCGATGGCGAGGCTCAGACCCAGCAGCGTGAAGGTGTTGAGCGTGAAACCGAAGAAGTACAGGACGATGAAGGTGCCGATGATCGAGGTCGGGATCGCGAGGATGACGTTCAGCGTCGCGGTCCAGCTGCCGAGGAACAGCCAGCACACGAACGCCGTGGCCAGCGCCGACAGCACCAGCGCCAGCTTGAACTCGTCCACCGAGTCCTCGATGAACTTGGTGGTGTCGAAGTTCACGTCGATCTTCATGCCTTCCGGCAGCTGCTTGGCCACCTCGGCCATGCGCTGCTTGACGCCCTGCGCCACGGCCACGGTGTTCGACCCGCGTTGCTTGCGGATACCGATGCCGACCGAGCGCTCGCCGTTGGCGCGCGAGATGCGGCGGATGTCGTCCAGCCCGTCCTCGACGGTCGCCACCTGGTTCAGCGCGATGCGCGAGTAGATCGGCTGGCCGCCGCGCTGGTTGACGACGATTTTCTCGAACTCCTGGGCGGTCTTCGCCTCGCCGAGCGTGCGCACGTCGTATTCCTTGCGCCCGGTGGTGATCTGGCCGGCGGGCAGCTCCGAGTGCTCGCTCTGGATCGCGTTCAGCACGTCCGTCACCGCCAGCTCGTAGCGACTGAGCGCCTTCCCCGCCACCCAGACGCGCAGGTTCGGTTCGACGTAGCCGCCGAGCGTGATCTCGCCGACGCCGGTCACCGACGAGAACCGGTCCTTGAGCGTGTCCTTCACGTAGCGCATCAGTTCGCGCAGCGAGTGGTGCTCGCTGGTGACCGACATCCACAGGATCGGCTGGTCTTCGGGATTGGTCTTGCTGATGACCGGCGGCTCGATGTCGCTCGGCAGGTAGCGCTGCGCGGCCGCGACCTTGTTCTGCACCTCCTGCAGCGCGTCGGCGATGTTGCGGGAGAGTTCGAACTCGACGCTGATGGTGGCGGAGGCGTAACGCGAGGTCGAGGTCACGCTGCGCACGCCTTCCACCGTCATGACCGCGTCCTCGATGACGTCGACGACGTTGGTCTCGATGATCTCCGGCGCGGCGCCCGGTGTAGTCCACGCTCACCGTGACCACCGGGAAGTCCACGTCCGGCAGCTGGCTGATGCCCATGCGCGCGGCCGAGATTCCGCCGAACAGGATCAGCGCCGCCATCAGCATCCAGGCGAAGACGGGGCGGCGAATGGCGATTTCGGGAAGCATCATGGCGCGGGCTCCTCGAGGCGTGGCCGGGCGGCGGACGACCGCCGCTTCCAAGATGAGATAGTCGAGCTTCGCGGTATAGTGCGCACGATCCAGCGCCCGCTGATTCTGCTGAAATGCCGTCAACGCCTGCAGCACGTCCAGGTTGGTGACGAGACCCAGCCGGTAGTCGCGCCGCTGGGCTTCGTAGTTCTTGCGCGCGGACTCCGTCGACTTTTCCAGTGCATCCAGTTGCGTCCGGTCGAACACGACGATTTGATAAACCGAGCGGATCTCCTGTTCCGCCTCGCGGCTCACCTGGCTCGCATTCAGCTCGGCCTGCGTGCGCTGCGACACCGCCTCGCGCACCTTGGATTGCAGCAGGCCGCCGGCATAGATCGGCACCGTCAGCGCAATCTCCACGTCCCAGTTCGAGTCCCTGAGATTAGTGGCGTCCCTCAGATAACCGGTCCGTTCCAGGTAGCGGTTGGCATTCAGATCGAGCGACGGAAGATTGGCGCCTCTGGCCACCGTCGTGTTCTCCTGTGCCGCCGTCAATCGCTGCTGACTTGCCTTCACGTCCGGACGCATCTCCAGCCGCGCCAGATATTCATCGAGCGGCTCAAGGTTCACCGGAAGGTCCTCGGTATCGCGCAGCAAGGTCGTGGGTGCCAACCCGCTGAGAAACGCGAACGCCTCGCGCGCCGTGCCGAGCTGGCTTCGCAACTGTTCCACCTGGGCGCGCAAGGTGCTGATGGTGCTTTGGACGGACAGCACCTCACTGATCCGCGAGCGGCCGATGCGCACCCGCCCGTTGAGTTCCTTTTCACGATCGATATTCTGGTTGATTTCCTCGCTGTAGTTTTTCAGATCCTGCTCGATCGACAATACAATGTAAAAATTCTGCACCACGTCCTTGAAAAGCTGCGTGCACGCATTGCGGTAGTCCTGGTTCTGCGCGTCCAGCAGGGCATTCGTCTGGCGCAGGGCGGCAAAATCGCGGAAGCCGCGAAACAGCGGTTGCGTCGCCGTCAGTTTGGCCAGCGACGACCGATCGGTCGGTGCTGGATTGCTGGGATCGACCGCGGGGACGGGATCCCGACGCGAGTAAGAGGCAACGCCGCTCACGGTGGGACGAAGCGCGGAATTCGCTTGTTTGTTTCGTTCTTCCGCCTGGCGGATCAATTCGCCCTGGGTGGCGACCACCTCGCTGCGTTTCAGCGCTGCGGCATAATATTCATCCAGTGTCAGCGCTTCCGCGGCATGGGTGGAATTGGCTGCGGTAACCAGCATGCCCATGAGCGCGACGGCCAGGACCATCGATACGGCGGGATTAGGTTTCACCCATGAATTCCTTTGGAACGGCACATACGCCCTACACTTTAACTTCACTCACCGGGCAATGCCATTCAACATCGGCGAAGTGGACCCGTCGCGTTCTCAATAGTATCTGCAAGCTGCTTTCAGACCCGTCACGCCGTCTCCGTCAGCCAGGCCTCGAGTTCCGGGCGCAGTTCCTCGAGCGGGCGGCAACCGTTGGTCAGCAGTTTTTGGCCGGATCCGGCCTGCAGCACGATCGTGGGAAAGCCGCGCACGCCAGCCTCGCGCGTGATCCGGAAATGCGTGCGCGTCTTGTTCTTGACGTCCTCGGACTCAAAGCGCTCCAGGAACCTGGGCTTATCTATATTATGTTGCTCGGCCAGTTCAGCGAGCGTCTCGGCCTTGGTCACGTCCTGTCCCTGGGTGTAAAACGCCGCCTGGACCGATTTGAAATAGGGGAAGGTCGCCTCGGGGTTGATCTCGGCCACGGCGATCACCGCGCGGCTGGCCGGCTCGGTGTCGTACACGAAACCCTCGGGCATCGCGCCCTCGAAGGCAAACGGCTGGCCCGTCATCTTATGCACGTCCTGCCAGTGGCGCAGCGTCTCCTCGCGGAATTTCGGCGTCACGGGCTCGGTCGTTCCCGGCCGCAGGCCGCCCAGCATCAGGGCGATCTTCACCCGGTCCGAGTAGCTCGCCTTGATGGCGCTGATCGCCGGCGTGAACCCCCAGCACCAGGAGCACATCGGATCGGCGAAGTACCACAAGATTCGTTCCTGCGCCATCAGACCACTCCTTGCCGTGCGCGTTGGCGAGATAGCCTACACCCGCCTCGCCTGCTTATGAAACCCGCCGTCCCTGTCCCGGATCAAAGATATTCCCAGTCGCGGAACACCACCGCCTGACCGCCCGGCGCGCCGCGCGCATCGACCACGTTCCATACCGTGGCGCGCCGGATGCGGAAACGGCGGCCGCTGGTGGAAATGCGTATGCCGCTGTAGTCGTCGATGAAACCGTGCTGGTTCACCCGCGCCAGCAGTTGCGCCCGCTCCTCGCGCGCCACCGGCTCCGCCGACAGGCGCGAAGGCATGGAAGTAAAATCCGCCCAGGTGGTTTCGAACAGCGTGAGTGCCGCGCGGTTGGCGTAATTGAAAACCGGGTCCGCTTCGGTGCCGTGCGAGGCCGTCACGAACGGCGCCTCATATAGCGCCCGCGCCTGCTCGACCGGAGATAATTCGGGATCCACCAGATCGCGGCCGGTCCAGCGGCGGTAACTCTCGATCAACTGGCGCGCGTGTACCGCGAGAAAACCATTATTCTCCTCCGGCTTCCGGGATCGTCTTTCGTGCTTCTGTGGTCCCGCTCATGCTGCTCTCTTTCCGGTTTCATGCTTCCGCTTCTTCGGCATGCGCTGGCGCCACAGCCAGTACAGCGCCAGGCCGGTGAGTACGACATTTAAGACAATTCCCACCACAAAGAATGTCTTCATGATTCACGGATCCGATTCAATGAAATTTAACCGCTGACGGACATATGATACTCGAGCGATCAAGAGATGATCACGCCGACTTCTCAGCCGCCACTCAAATATACCAGAAGCACTTCCCTATGTGATTTCGGTCACGGGGAATATTTCAGCGACCTGACGGGTATTGCATTGTAAGTACGAGATGTATGGACGTACGAGATTCATCCGAATGTTCTTTGTTTACTAACCAATGAGGAGATTGACCATGACCAAGCCACGTAATGTACTGACAGCCGCGCTATTCGCGCTCGTCACCGCCAACGCGTATGTTTTCTTGACGCAATCCGCCAGCGCGGACTCCGCCAACGCGAATTCCGGCACTTGCAGCAACAACGTCAAGACGAACGACTTCAACAAGATCTCGCCGCAGGATTACTTCGAGATGTATCAGAGCGGCTAGTCTGCGCTGAGGTTTCGTTCGTTGTGAAGGGACAACCTCCGGCGGGTCCGGAGGTTGTCTTTTTTATGCGCGCTACGAGCGCGGAGGGGTGAATGCGCGACTGGGATTCTACGGGCGTCAGCCCGGATGCGGCGCCGTCGACGCCGAAAGTTCGTCGGCAAATTTACGTCAATTCCGCTTCGTTGAGATCGGAGACCGCCCAGAATTCCATTCCTCCGTGAGCCCAGCGCAGCAGATTGTAGCCCTGGCGCGAGAGCGCATGCGGTTTTTGTTCATGTGCGCCCTCACTCGGCCAGACAAAGAGATTGATCGCGTGCTGGCGGTGACGGTAAACCAGGGCCGCCACCGGGCGGCCGTCCAGGTAATCGAGTCGGCCGCCGATCAGCGGGAAGCCCTGCGCGGTCAGATCGTTAACGGGCGGCGAATAATCGAGCTTGCCGTTGAACCAGGGTTTGACCGTGTGCTGATCAGAGGACGCGACGTCCGAGAGATGATTCGCCATGAGCGAGCGAACATGACTCGAAACGACGTCATTCTCCAGACGATCCTGCGGCGTCGGCAGGACGATGTAAAGCGCAACGCTCACGCTCAACACCACGGCCGCGGCGACGGCGAGGCCGGCGTTCCATCGGCCAGGCCAGCGTGCACGCGAGCGAGTGGTTTCACTCGCCTGTCCGCGGAGGGCGAAACGCAGGCGCTCGCGCAACTCGGGCGGCGCGCGATGATAACTGGCGTCGCGCCTCAAGGTGGAACGCAACGCACGCTGCCGGTCGTACAGCTCGCGGCAGGCGGCGCAGGACTGCAAGTGCTTGTCGACATCGACGACCCGCAACAGGTCGAGCTCCTGGTCGATATAGAAATGCACGAGGTCTTTGGCTTCTACGCAGTCCACGTCATGACTCCTGCACGAACTCCTGAAGATGCTTAGACAAAAGTTTCCGGGCGCGCGACAGGCGCGACATCACCGTGCCCAGAGGCGCGCCGGTAACGGCGGCGATCTCCCGATATGACAGTTCCTCGAGTTCCTTCAGCACGATAACCTCACGAAATTCCTCCGGCAATCGTTCGAGCGCCCGGTTCAGCATGGCTTTGTCGTCTTCCCGCCGCATGAGCTTCTCCGGCCCCTCTTCGGACGGCTCGACGGCGGCGAGCACGGCGTCCGCTTCCCCCGCGTCGAGCAACTCATCGAGCGACGCGTTGGCGTGAAACCCGCGGTTCTGCTGCAGCCAGGTGTAACAAGTGTTGCGCACGATGGCGAGCAGCCAGGACCGCGCGTTGTCGCCGTGAAAACCGGCGAAGAACTTGAAGGCGCGTAAATAGGCCTCCTGCACCACGTCGTGCGCGTCGTGATCGTTGCGCGTGAGCCAGCGCGCCAGGTTGTAGGCGGCATCGAGGTGCGGCAACGCCAATTCCTCGAAACGTTGGGCATGGGCTTGCTCAGCCAATTCTCGGGTCCTTGGATCATCCTTCAATGGTCAATACCGTCTTTGACCGTGGTTTATTCCCATAAAAAAACCACCGGCGGGAATATTTAGCCAACCCGGCCGGTATTACATGTAGCAGCACACCACCTTACCGCAACCAGAGGAGAAGAGCATGAAAATCAACAGACGTGACTTCATGAGACTGGCCGGGCTCGGCGGCGTCGTATTTGCCTCCGGTCTGGCCCGGGCGGCCGGCGCGGCAGACCGAACGGCTGGCCAGAGTGCGGCTTACGACGATTTCTACTTCGTTCAGCTTTCGGACACCCACTGGGGTTTCGAGGGTTCGCCCAATCCCGACGCTAAGGTGACGCTGAAAAAGGCCGTGGCCGCGGTTAACGGCTTGGCGGAACAACCCGACTTCATCGTGTTCACCGGCGATCTGACCCATACCACGGATGACCCGAAGGAGCGCAGAAAACGCTTGTCGGAGTTTCGCGCTATCGTCGCCGACCTGAAAGTGAAGAACGTCCGCTTCATGCCGGGCGAGCACGATGCTTCATTAGATCGGGGCGAGGCATTTCAAGAATTCTTCGGCAAAACGCATTACACCTTCGACCATAAGGGCGTGCATTTCATCGTGCTGGATAACGTTTCCGACCCGGCGGCCAATGTCGGGGAAGAGCAGCTTCAATGGCTCGCCGCCGATCTCAAACAGTTACCCAAGGACGCGAACATCGTGGTGTTCACGCATCGACCCCTGTTCGACCTCTATCCGCAATGGGACTGGGCCACCCGCGATGGCGCCAAGGTTGTCGAACTGCTGATGCCGCATCCCAACGTCACCGTGTTTTACGGGCACATCCATCAGGAAAACCATCATATGACCGGCCATATAGCCCACCATTCCGCAAAATCCCTGATCTTTCCCCTGCCCGCCCCCGGTTCGCAGCCCAAACGCACGCCACTGCCGTGGGATGCGTCGCATCCCTACAAAGGTCTGGGGTTCCGTAGCGTCGAGGCGGAAGTGAAAAAGGACGAATACGTCATTACGGAATTACCGGTACAGAAAGGATAGCGCCATGAACTCCAACATACGCGCAACTGTCATCGCTGTTGCTTTCTTTATCGGCTTGGGTGCCGGCGCGGCGCACGTGGCCGCGCAACCCGACGAGCAAGTCATCAAGATCACGGCGAAGAAGTTCGACTACACCCCGAACCACATCACGCTGAAGAAGGGTGTGCCGGTGGTGCTGGAATTCACCACGGCTGACGTGCTGATGGGCTTTAACGTGCCTGACCTGGGGGCGCGCGCCGACATCGTTCCGGGGAAGGTTGTCCGGGTACGCATCGTGCCTGACAAGGTGGGAACCTTCACTTTCTTCTGTGACATATTTTGCGGGTCAGGGCATGAAGACATGACGGGCACCATCACGGTCGTTGAGTAAAACGACACTGCCTTCCCCTGAGGCATGCGACCTATTTGCCCATTATTGTGTTGGTCAAACAACCGCTCCAAACAAATGGCCGACGCCCGCCGTCAGCGCCATGGCGATGGCGCCCCAGAACGTGACGCGTGCCGCGCCGGCCACGACCGGCGCGCCGCCGGTGTACGCCGCCAGGGTGCCCAGCAGCGCCAGGAATACCAGCGACGTTCCGGAGACGACAGGAATCAAATAAGCGACCGGAGAAATGACGACCGTCAGCAGCGGCAGGGCGGCGCCCACGGCGAAGGTGACGGCCGAGGTCAGCGCCGCCTGAATCGGACGGGCCGTGATCATTTCCGAGATGCCGAGTTCATCGCGCGCATGGGCGGCCAGCGGGTCCTTGGCCATCAGCTGTACGGCGACCTGCCTGGCGAGTTCGGGATCGAGCCCGCGATCGACGTAGATGGCCGCCAGTTCCTTGTGCTCGTGGTCGATATCCGCCGCGAGCTCCCGGCGCTCGCGATCGAGGTCGGCCTTCTCGGTGTCCGACTGGGAGCTGACCGACACATACTCGCCCGCGGCCATCGACATGGCACCGGCAACCAGACCGGCGACTCCGGCCACCAATACAGCTCCGTGAGTCGCGTCCGCGGCGGCCACGCCCACCACCAGGCTCGCCGTCGACACGATGCCGTCATTCGCGCCCAGCACGGCGGCGCGCAACCAGCCTATGTGTTGTGTGCGGTGCCGTTCCCGATGAAATAGAGGCATTCTCTTGTTTCCATGCGATACACAGTGAACAGCATAAAGCGCCACGGTAACTGACTGGCAATCAGAGGACGTTCAGTCCTTTTCGCCCCGGTGAGCATGGCCCGTTTTCGATTTCTTATCAATTATCTTCAGCCGGTCTCGATCGGTCGCCGGCCTTTCCTCTGATTCGTTAATACTGAACAGCCACCATCGCGCGCCGTGGCGTCCGCCGCGAGGCTGCCTGTCACAATAGATTTTCATTGTGTCGCGGGAGGTCGTGGCAACTTCGTACCAGTGCTTGCGAACATACAACTCGGGACTGCCGTGGCGGCACTTGCCGGTGTCGCGCCAGGTGCGCAGCACGGCCGCCACTTTGAAGGTCCGGCCGCGCCACTCGAACTCCTGCGGCAGCCCCGGCTCCCCCGCGGCCATGCGCGCGGTGTCAAACGTGGCGACCACGGGCTGGATGGCTTCACTGATGAATCGCTCAGGCATGGTCACCGCCCTGTTCACTCCGCGAAATCGAGCCGTTCCTGCACCGCCTTGATAGCCGGCCGCGGCGCAGGCCTCGTCCTTTTCACCGCCGGGCGCGCCGCTCACCCCGACCGCGCCGATCAACGAACCGCCGGCGCGGATCGGCAGGCCTCCTTGCAGCAGAAATACGCCCGGTATCTCGTTCAGTTCCGCGCGCATGTCGGCGCGATTCTTGCGGAACTCGCCGGAACTGATGCCCGAAAGGATGACCGCGCCGGCCTTGCGTGTGGCAATTTCGATGGCATGACGCGAGACATAAACATCACGCAACACCACCTGCGGGTCGCCGGCGCGGTCCACCACCACGACCGCCGTCTGGTAACCCTGTTTGCGGCAGGCCTCCAGCGTGTGGTTGGCGATATCACGCGCGAGATCGAGCGTCATCAGTTTGGCGTTCAGCACATCCGCCGCCTGGATCGGGAAGGAGAGGACGATACCTAACAACATAGGGAAGAACCGATTCATGCGCATGATGATATCTCCGAAGAATAATAAAGCCAGGGGGAGCGGTAACTGACCGCTATTATAAGCATTACACCGGAACGGACATTATGGGCAAAATAGTGGTCTAATGAATTGTCAGCGCCTCAGCCGTCAGAGTGAGGTATCGGATTATGCGTACCTATATAGTTGGTTTCGTCGCGGCCGTGGTGCTCGGCGGCTGCGCCAGCACGGTGCCGGAGGCCATCCGCACCGCGGCGCCGGGAAACGTGCAGATCGCGCAGGTGCGCGAACAGCCACAACAGTATCGCGAATCGGTCGTGCGCTGGGGCGGTAACATCGTCAGCACCCGCAATGAGCGCGACCACACGGTATTGGAGATTATCGGACGCGACCTGGATGATGAAGGCCGTCCGCGCAAAGAAGATCGCAGCCTGGGCCGTTTTCTCGCGAAGGTTCAGAGCTTCCTCGATCCGGCGATCTACAAATCGGAACGCGAGGTGACCGTGCGCGGGAGCATCGAGGGCACCGTCGAACAGGCGATCGGCGAATTTCGCTACACCTATCCGCTGGTCCGAGTCGATGATGTCTATTTGTGGCAGCCGCGTCCGCCCCCGCTGCCGCCTTCGTACTATCCATATTATTACGATCCGTTTTTTTATGATCCGTGGTATCCGTGGGGCATGCCGTACTATCGGCCCTGGCGCTATTTCCCTCGATGAATCGCAGGGAGGAAACATCCATGAACCACCGCGCTGCATTAGCTGTCTCGTTGTTGATCGGGAGCACGCTCCTGGTGAGCAGCTGCGCCACGCCGTATGACATCGGCAACGCCGACCCCCGCGTCACGCCCGTCGAAGCGGCGAAAGATGTGGCCGGCATGGTCAACCACACCGTGGCCTGGGGCGGCCTGATTACAGTCGCGAAGAACTTGAAGGAAAAGAGCGAAATAGAGGTGGTGGGTTATCCGCTCGATTCAGAGAACCGTCCCAACCGCGACGCCAAGCCCACCGGACGGTTTCTCGTGATCCAGTCCGGCTATCTCGAAACCGCCGACTACGCGCCCGGCAGGCTGATCACGGTGGTGGGCACCGTGACGGAAACCCGCCGCGGAATGGTGGGAGAAGCAAACTACGTCTACCCCGTCGTTGTGGCTACTAAATTGCAGCTGTGGCCAAAATCATCCCTCGATCGCCGCGAGCCCAGTTTTCATTTCGGCATCGGCGTCGGGGTTATTCACTAGGGAAGTTCTGATTTAATCTTTCCGTTCGCCCTGAGCCCTTCAGCTCGCCGTTCGGTCCGGGCTTGTCGGAGCCTGTGGTGAGCCGGTCGAACCGGGCTCAGCACGAACCGACTTGATCGGAGCTTTCTTGGCCGGTAATGAACAGGGCTTACGTTTGTGACTCTCCTTAAACTTCACACCGCCCTGAGCTTATGAGCGCCGCATATGTCGCACGGTGGCAGCACGTCCGTATCCTCCGCCAGTACAATACGCGTGCGGCAGCCGGTACATTCATACATGCCGGACGAATATTTCTTCGGCGGTGGGGGGGTGATTTTTGTGATCGTCGGCTCGGCACCGACGTATTCGTGACTGCCGCAATTATCACAGGCCGGCAATTCCCGGTACGTCTGCGAAAAGATCGACCCTGTTCCGCATTGTTTGCATTCATAGCGGCCGACCGGGTACTCGATAATCTCGCTGACCGCTTCGGCCTCCTTCTTGGCCTCGGCCAGCGCCAGTAACACTTCATCGCCCAGCCGCTTGGCGCGCGCCTCGGCGGTCTTTGCCTCCATGATGGCTCTTTTCATTTCCTGGGCCAGCGCCTTGGCCCGCTCTTGTGCCGATGACATCGATTCTTCCCTGATCGCTCGTTAATAGGGTATGTGTGGTGACTGCGTTGCTATGTCTTAATTGTAGTAAGCCTGAAAGAAAGTGAGGGTTTGGCCGAATCGCCGAGGCAAAATCAATTCTGGTTTTCTAAGAAACATGAGGTCTCCGCACCCTCCGACAGGGAAGGCCCAGGGAAGTTCGGGTTATTCCCCTGATTCCGGCCGCGTTTCAATGACCCCGTCCGCTCGTCAACGGCCTACGACACATCGTCGGATGCCCAGAACTACCCGCGCTGTGTCATGTCACTATAACAATCGCAACTTAGACTACCTGGTTTCTGGCGGCAGTCGCTTAGCGCCGCAGCTTCAAGGAAGAAACCCACGCTCTCACGATTCGAGCATGTCACACGCCAACAGGAGGACAACCATGGGTAAAGATGAAACCACCGCTGCCGGTTTTCCCGGAATAGCGTTTGCCACCCTGCCCGATACCGGCGAGACGATCGCGATACGTTACGGCGAACGACTCTACTACCGGGTGGATTCCGCCAAGACCGCGGACGAGCTCAATGCGATATACGGCGTCACCGAGACCCAGGCCAAGGCAATATTGGCAAGCGTGTTGGCCGATTGGAAAACGCCATCGGTGGAACAGCCAAGTCACGGCACGCTTAGCCGTTCCGCGTAGTTCACAACCCAGCCAGAAAAATATCCAGCGCTCACGCGCTGGCAACCGCGGCGCGGCTGCCTCCACGGCACGCATCACCTCTTGAATAGCCGGTTCCGCCGTCGCGATGATGTTGTCATTTGGCGGATCGCGGCGGGACCGCGTCGACGTTGCCAGTCATGTCCACCGCCACCGTCTGCAAGCGCTGGCGCCGGCTTTCCGTCTCCAGGTGCGGCAGGAAACCGGCGAGCAGGCCGATGACCGGAAGAAACGAACAAACGTGGAAGACGTATTGAATGCTGGTCACGTCGGCAAGTTCTCCGAGCACCGCCGCGCCGATACCCGCCATGCCGAAGGCAAAGCCGAAGAACAGGCCGGCGACGGCACCGATCCGGGAAGGCATCAGCTCCTGCGCATAAACCACGATCGCCGGAAACGCGGACGCGAGAATGATGCCGATCGGCACGCTGAGCACGCCGGTCCAGAACAGGTTGGCATACGGCAGCAGCAGCGTGAATGGCAACACTCCGAGGATCGAGGCCCAGATCACAAACTTGCGGCCGAAGCGATCGCCGAGCGAACCCCCGGCGATGGTGCCGAAGGCGACGGCGCCGAGAAACACGAACAGGTGAACCTGGGCGCTCTGCACCGAAACATGAAACTGGTTGATCAGATAAAAGGTGTAGTAGCTGGTCATGCTGGCCATGTAAAAGAACTTCGAGAAGATCAGCGCAATCAGCACCGCGATGGCCAGCATCACTTTGGCGCGCGGTAGCGCGGCGTGCGCCGCACTCTTCGTCATGCGCGACTTCATGCGCGCCAGCCCGTGGCCTTTGTACCAGTGGCCGACGTGAATCAGCAGGAAGATGCCGAGCAACGCGGCGAGGGAGAACCAGGCGACGCTCGACTGTCCGTAACGCAGCACGACAAACGCGGCGAGCAGCGGACCGATGGCGGAGCCGGCGTTGCCGCCCACCTGAAACACCGATTGTGCCAGTCCATGCTGGCCTCCCGAGGCCATGCGCGCCACGCGCGACGACTCCGGATGAAACACCGATGAACCGGTACCGACCAGCGCCGCGGCCAGCAGCAGCACCGCATAGTTGTGGGCAAACGCCAGCAGCACCAGACCGGACAGCGTAAAGCCCATTCCGATTGCCAGCGAATAGGGCTTCGGCTTGCGGTCGATATAGAAACCGATCATCGGCTGCAGCACCGAGGCGGTGAACTGAAACGTAAACGTCAGCAAGCCGATCTGGCCGAAGTCGAGCCCGTAGTTGCTTTTCAGCATCGGGTATATCGCCGGCAACAGCGACTGCATCATGTCGTTCAACAGATGGCAGACGCTGATGGCGGTCAGTATCGAAAATACCGTCTTCCCGGCCGTGGGGTCGCCGTCGCCGGCAGTGGTCGTGTTCAAGCGGATTGGCGTTCGGGTGGTGGCGTCAGGTCCCAGCGTAGCAAAGCGGAAGGTCCCTGGCCAACACCGTCACTTGGCAGCGGCGCGACGGCATTCACGGCACGCATCACCTCCTCAATGGCCCGCTCCGCTTCCGCACTCAGCCACTCCGTGTGCGCTTTGCGTTCGCGCCGCCGGTAAAACTCTATCAGGATCGCGCGCAGGTACTGGCGGCTGTGCTCCGGGTGCGTGTTCATGTCGCTCATGAGGTAATGAAACCGGGTGACAAATTCGGCTTCGTCGAAATATGGCGCAAACACGCCGCGGTCGACAGCCGTCTCCAGCCTCGCGAAAAACGCGCACTGGCCGGCGTACAGCGCCGGCGAGTGGTAAAACTTGTAGGCATGCTCCAGATCGTGCCGGAAAAAGGCAAAGGCATCGGACTTGTTCAGCACCGGTTCGCGTGCACGCGGCCAGGCCGTGATCACCGTCACGGCGCGCGTGCCGCTGGCCTGCCAACGCAGGATATCCCGCGGGCTCGGGATATCCTCGCGCAAGATGAGCGGCCAGGCGCCCCGCAGCCATTGAACCAGCGCGACCGGCACATTACCGATCACGCCGCGAAACTGGTAACGCTCCAGCCAATCGAGCAGCAGCGGCCGCAGCCTCTCACCCTCCGCCGTCTCAAGCACTGCCAGCCATTCCGCCGCATCGGGGCGCGGGTCATGCTTGCGTTTGCGTGACGCGAACGCCTGGCCGTGTGTCGCGATCTGCCAATGGAGAAAATACAGGGCCGCGAATTCCGCCGCGTCGAACTCACCGGCGCGCCAGCGCGACGCCAGGACGGGAAGGCGGGCCAGCAATTCCGGCGAGATATTATTCAGGTTGGACATGCGACAACCTTGCCCTATCCTTTGGTTTTCGTCAAAAACCGGTCCAGCTGATTCGCAAACGCCTGCCGGTCGCTCAGGCTGAGCACCGCGGGACCACCGGTGTTCACGCCGGTATTGCGCAGCTCGTCCATGAAGTTGCGCATGGCAAGACGCTCGCGGATATTTTCGGTGGTATAAAACTCCCCGCGCGGGTTGAGCGCGTGGCCGCCCTTTTCAATCACGAGCGCCGCCAGTGGGATGTCGGCGGTGATCACCAGGTCGCCGGATTGCAACTGCTGCACGATCTTGCTGTCGGCGACATCGAAACCGGACGGCACCTGGATGGCCTTGATATAAGGGGATGGCGGCGTGCGCAGCAGCTGGTTCGCCACCAGCGTCAGCGAGACCTGCGCGCGCGTCGCGGCACGGAACAGGATTTCCTTGATGACATTCGGGCAGGCGTCGGCGTCGACCCAGATTTGCATCAAATCACTCCAGTGCCTTTAACCGAGACCTGATCCGACTCCCCGCGAGTGACGAGCCACGGGCCGGTCCAGTTACCGTCATCGCCTCCCGGCTCAGTTTTTGTCGGCTGACATATCCTTGATGAAGCGGTCGGCCTCGGCGATCGAGCGGTTCATGTCGGCCACCAGCGTGGTGATGTCGGCCTGGATCTTCGCGCGCTCGGCCTTGAGCGAGGCGATCGCCCGGGCATTGAGGTTGTGCTTGAGAAACAGCACGCGGTCGTGGAACGCGGCGAGCACCGGGTCGAGCTTTTTCTCCGCGCGCTTCATGGCGCCGATGAGTTCGCGGTAGCGGGCGCGGGTCGTGTTCAGCTGGCTCTGGCTCGACCGCCGCAGTTCAGGACTGGTGTACTGGGTGAGCTCCTTCTCCCATTCACTGAACAGATCCTGCGCCACGCGCTCGACGTCGGCGATGCGCTTGCGCACGGTGTTGGCGCGGGATTCGCAGTCGTCAAACTCGCTCTTGAGCTTGTTGTACTGCTGTTCCAGATCCCCGCCCGAGAAGTTCGTGACCGCGATGAACTGCTCGAGCGCCGACTCGAACTGCTTCTTCGCTTGCTGCTGCGCCTCGCGCGCGTCATCCACGCGGTTGACAAGAATATCGCGCTTCTCGTAGCCGAATTTCTCCATCGTGCCGTAATAGGCCGATTGACAGCCGCCAAGCAGCGCTGCCGCCAGGACGCCGCCCGCTGCCATCACAATGCGTCGCATGTGTGCCCTCGAATTTCGCTGCCGCGACTCAGCTCGCGGCAGCGTGAACGCCATTACTTGACCGTGAACTTGCTTACGCCCGCGGACTTGTCGTTGGCGAAGACCTCAACCTGATAATCGCCGGGCGGCCAGCCACTCGGCATGCTGACGTGAAACTCGCTAACCGCCGGACCGCTGGCGGCGATCGTCTGGCTATTTTCGTTCACCACGGCAATCTTGTCACCCTTGTGGTAGGTCCACTTGGCCTTGAGCGTTATGTTGCCGCTGCCCTGGGTTTCCACCGCCGCATAAATCGTGTCGCTCTTGGCGAAGCTGGTACTCGGCGCGGTCACGCGTTTATCGGCACCGATCGCGTTACCAAGATTAACGGAGGTAACGCCCAACACGACCGGCGGCGCCACGGCTTGGGCAGCGGGTTGGGTCACCGGCTGTGCGGCGGGCGGCGGCGTTTCCTTTTTGCCACAGGCGGCGATGTTCAAGGCAAGCAGCAGGGCGAGGAAACTTGCATAGAAAACTTTCATGACATTTCTCCTTTTGTTTTGAATGTCGAGACAATAAAAATGAAATGTTACTTGGGTGGAATTTTCAGCTTCTGCCCTGGGAAGATCTTGTTGGGGTCCTTGAGGATGTCCTTGTTCGCGTCAAATATCCGCGTCCAGAGTTTTGCATCGCCGTACTCACGCTTGGCGATCTTAGACAAGCTGTCCCCCGAGACAACCTCATAAATCTTCATCGCGGTCGAACTCGCCCCGCTCTTGACGCCCGAAAAATCGGGCATGTCGGTATCAGTCATGATCTATCTCCAATGTGTGTAATGGGCCGTAGCCTGTTTCCTGATGGCTGGTTTCGTTTGGCCCGGATGAAAACAGCCCCGGCTCCATCACCAGGAGCCGGGTTGTTGCTATTTTTCGGCCTTGGATTTCTGCCGTATGTCGGCGGCGTGTGCGCGCTTGTACGTCTGGATGTCCTTGAAGCGGCCACTGCTGTCACGCACTGCATACAGCTTGGTGCCTTTGCTGCTCCGATGCGTTGTACGTTTTGCCTTTGACATGGTTTCCTCTCCGGTAGGTTCAGGATGTCATTCTTCAGATAGCTTCTAAAATGTTGTCTCGCTTACGGATTTATCAACAATAGTTAACACCCCTGGGCGGTTGCTATTCCTTGATGTACGGCAAAAATACGCGCAAGTCGTTCCGGGCATGGGTTTAATTCCTACCATGACCCGAGGTAAATGCGAATGTTCAGGGCGGGCTGATCCACGGCACAATCGCGCGGGTTGGGCCAAGTGACAGATCCGAAGTAAACTACTGACCACGGCTCCATGCCCAAGCGCGCATCGAATCCCAGGACACGAACATGAAGAAACTCGTCACCTTGCTTTTCGCCGTCATCCTCAGCGGTTGCGCGGCGATGCAAGATTCGCTCGAGGCCCCGTACGTGACCCTCACGGACTTGCGGATGCTCGACATGACGCTCTTTGAACAGCGCTATGGCCTGAAGATTCGCGTGCAGAACCCCAACCCCGTCGAACTGCCCATCACCGGAATGAACTTCCGGCTCGACATCAACGACACCGAGCTGGGACGCGGCGTGAGCGACCAAGCGGTGACGGTGCCAGCGTATGGCGAGGCCGTGGTGGAAATAAAACTGACGAGCAATCTCGTCCGAATCTTCGATCAGATTCGCGGACTCGAGAGCGGCAAGGGACAGAGCCTGCGCTATCATTTGTCCGGCGGGCTCAGCCTCGCGAACCGCATGAGCAAGCTGCCCTTCGATTACCAGGGCGAGATTGGCCAGCGGCGCTGAGCGCTCGGCTGGCCAAATACTACTTCAGCCGCACGAAGGTGCCCGCCGGCACGCTTCCTCGCTACACGTGATGACTGAAACGTCCGTGCCTGGCGCCGACGACCAGGTCGTGGAATTGTTTGCCGCTGACGTGGATCAGTTCCTCGTGATCGCCGGCCTCGAAATAGACATCGTTCTCTTGCAGCAGGCTGTCGTCCACGACGGTCTCGATCCCATAGGCGGGACCGATCGGCGGTATGGCGAATCTCGCAATCCTTGAACAGCCCGACCAGCTCGCTTTCGGTGGCGAGCCCGAGGTTGCGCTGCAACTGGCGATGCAATTGCCCCAGATCCAGCCGGTGGGTGGACGGCAGCGCCACCATCAGATAGCCCTGATTGTCTTCGATGACCACGCACTTGATCAGGCGATCGCCGGGAACATGCGCTTCCCGGCGGTCTCCATGCTGGTCAGGGTCCGGGGGTGCACAACGACATCATAGTCAACGTGATGCTCTCTCAGAAATCTCTTGAGGGTGAGTGCGATAGCCATGGTCATGCCTCCTTCGAGATTCATCGTCCGGGACGGGAAAGAACGTACGGATAACGAAATATGATACCGCCGACCAAGAGCCGGTGGTATCGCCCGGCCCGTGAATAATTATTCAGCCGTCTCCATGGCGCGCGTATACTTTCCGTCGCGCGCCAGACCGTTCAATTGACAGCGTTTCAGCAGCGCCTTCTGCGCGGCGGCCGCGTTACTTTCCTGCCCCTTCCACGCGGCCAGCACCGGCGCCTGCAACGCCCGCCCGTAAGAGAAACTGACCTGCCACGGATGCGGGCCCATCGCGTTCATGGCGTTCAGATGGTCGGTGGCATCTTCCGCGCTCTGCCCGCCGGACAGGAATACGATCCCGGGAACCGCCGCCGGCACGTAGCGGGTCAGGCAACGCATCGTGGCTTCGGCCACCTGCTGCACGCTCGCCTGGCGCGCGCATTTCATGCCGGCGATCACCATGTTCGGCTTGAGCAACATGCCGTCGAATACCACGCGGTGCGCGTCGAGCTCGGCGAACACCGCCTCGAGCACCTGCGACGTTACCGCTTCGCAGCGCTCGATGCCGTGGGCGCCGTCCATCAGAACTTCCGGTTCCACGATTGGCACGATGTCCACTTCCTGGCACAGCGCGGCATACCGCGCCAGCCCGTGGGCATTCGCCCGAATCCCGAACGCCGACGGAACATCGCGCTCGTCGATCTCGATCACCGCGCGCCACTTCGCGAACTTCGCGCCCAGCTGTTTGTACTCGGCGAGACGATCACGCAGTCCGTCCAGGCCCTCGGCGACTTTGTCGCCGGGATACAGCGCCAGCGCCTTGGCGCCTTTGTCGACCTTGATCCCCGGGGCAATCCCACGGCTCGACAGTAACTTGGCAAAGGGAGTACCGTCGCGGGTGCTCTGGCGCAGAGTTTCATCGAAGAGAATGACACCGCCAATATAGCGCTCGATACCGTCGGTGGTAAAAAGTATTTCGCGGTAGCGCCGGCGGTTTTCTTCGGTGGACTCGACCTTGATCGAATCGAAACGCTTCTTGATCGTGGGACTGCTTTCATCCGCCGCCAGCACGCCTTTCTGTTTCGCGACAATGGCGCTTGCCACTGACTTGAGTTCGTCGATGTTCATGAGCTACTCCTTCAGCAAGGATGCTTCCAGTGAGGATGAAAAGAATTTCGATGTTGAAATCCTAACATAAAGCCAACCACCGCTGGTTTTTACGTTGGCGGCCAGTACTCATGCAAGTCAACGACTTGATCCGCAGCGATCCACCTGCTTCCGCAACAAATCTGCGAGAAAGCCGTCACCCGGAGGTTCAATGGTGCCTGACCTTATTGATGTTAATACCAGCCGCTACAAGTGGCGCAGAAGCTTAAACGGAAATTCAGTGGCCGAAACAGTATTGGGGGCAAGGCCATGATACTGATATTTCAGGACTTGGGCCGGTACACTTGTTGACGTACATCAACGAAATTAGACTGGGGAAGTTTCAAGCTTAAATTATTGAATAAGCCACTTGTCTTCCTGCCTGAAGGAGCACAAACATGAATGCAACAACCGAGACGGATGTCGCAAAAGAAAGACTGGTCAAGGATTTCAAGGCCGTGGTCACGGATACCGAGGAGCTGCTCAAGGCGACCGCCAGCCAGACCGGTGAAAAGGTCGCCGCCGCGCGCGTCAAGGTCGAGGAAAGCCTGGCGGATGCCAGGAAGCGGCTCTCCGAGTTGGGAGAGGACCTGACCGACAAAGCCAAGGAGGCGGCCCGCAAAACCGATGAACTGGTGCATGAGCATCCGTGGCAGGCGGTGGGTCTTGCCGCGGCGGTGGGATTTCTGCTCGGCATGCTGATCAGCCGCCGCTAGCAGCATGAGCGAGTCCGAGACCAAAGCCCCTGCCGGAGGCTTGCTGGCGTCGTTGCAGCGGCTGCTGGCGACCTTGCTCGATATCGTGCAGACGCGGGTAGCGATTGTCGCCACCGAGTTTGAAGAGGAGCGGGTACGATTACGGGAGCTGGTCGTCTTCGGCTTCGTGGCGCTGTTTTTCGTCAACCTTGGGATCGTGCTCTTCACACTGCTCGTGGTGATGCTGTTCTGGGAATCCCATCGCCTGTATGTGATGGGCGGCTTCGCCCTGTTGTACCTGGGGGTGGGCGTCGTGGCCGGCATCTCCCTGCGCCATCGGCTGAAATCGCGCCCGCGGCTGTTCGCCACGACCCTGGCGGAGCTCTCCAAGGACCGTGATCAACTGACGCCTCCATAAATATGAACACGCTGGCAGCAATCGTGCGCCGCCGGGCGGCGCTGGTGGCACAGGCGGCAGCGCAACGGGACGAGCTTGGCCGCCTTATCGGACCCTGGCAAAAGCCGCTGGCGCTCGTGGACCGCGGCATCGAGATCGTCCAGCGTCTGCGCGCGCATCCGCTCGCCATCGCGGCCGGCGTGGCGCTTCTCGTCTGGATGGGGCGCCGCAAACTGAGCAGATGGGCCGGGCGAATCGCGGCGGTCTGGCAGCTTTATTCATCACTGCGGAGCCCGCGCCAATAAGACCGCGTCTAACCACTGCCCCGCCTACGGGAGCACGTCGTGCTGCTTGTGCGCGAGTTCCTGTGTGATTCCTGCTGGCTTCGGCACGCGATTTTACGGTTCAATGCATATTTGCGGTTGTAATGAACCGCCGCCATCAACCTGAATTTGTTACCGCCATTGTCGAAGACCGTAAATTTTCCAAGCTTGTCCACTGATCTGAACGCCCGCTCGGGACGAACAAAGCAAACTCCAACAGAAAAAGAAGATCAGACTACCGCCAAGCTACATTGACGATTTACCGTGAGGTGCCCCCATGTCTTTTTGGCCGGTCACCACGTTGGCGATGCTGATCGAAATAGACTTGGTGCCTTTCTTGACGGGCGCGCTCATCCCTTCGAGATCGCCATTCTGCGCGTTGGCCATGCCGGACTTGGAGACGCGCGCCACCACGATCACCTCGGGGGCGCTCGACAATGTCATCCCCTGGCCCATGTCATGGCTATCCTCCAGGACGATGGTGGTGGGCAGGTCCTTGACTTGTTTACGCACAATCGCCAACGGCATGCGCGGGCCGTTCACGGCACGCGCGAAAACATAAACCACGTCGTCCGGCGCGGCTTGTTTGGCCACCGCGGGGCTCAGCGACACCGCCACTTTGAGGGATGCCCCAGTGTGGGCGGAAGGTTTTTTTACCGCCGGCATGGTCGGCGCATCCGCGGCGGGCGCGGCCTCCGAGCTGTGCGGCCAACCGGTAACGGCAATGGCGGCGATAACTGCAATCATCCCGATGAAACGCGTTGCTGGCTGAAACCTGGAAATCGTCATGTTCACTCCTTAACGTTGGAATTAATGGGATCGGGATCAATAATAATAAATCACTCTGCACCTTTTAGCTGGGTTTTCTCACGAGCTGCATCGGCGCAACCACAACGGGACCCCAGATTCAATGCTGTGCGTCGGCTCGATCATCCACTTCATAGCACGGCCTCGCGGTGGCGCTCGACCCAGTATGCCCAGACGACCGTGAGCGCCGTGCCGAGGATGTCGGCAATGACGATGGCGGTGACATTCGGCGGTGGCGGACCGAACGTGGCCGCGACGTAGCTGACAAGCAATAGCGCTACCAGGCTCCACAAGCCCCAGACTCCGATGCGATCGCGGGCGCGCGTGGCCGACAGATACAGCCACAGGCCGGCGGCAAACAACGACCCTTCCACCACCAGCGTTCCGGCCACCGAATTCCACAGTCCCAGAGCCGAGACGCACATCCAGCCCGGGTGCCAGCGGCAGATCCGGACGGTGCACGATCAGATCCAGAAACCAGTGACTCGCCACTGCGAGCCCGAGCCACCACGCGCGCGCATCGAACCGCCGCGCCAGCGGTATACCCAAGCGAACAACCCCGCCCAGGCGAGCGTCATCACGAGACTGTGCGAGTACGGATAGGAAACGAAATCGAAGGGGCTTACCGCCATGGTGCCGGGGGCGATTCTCACTTGCTCGATCCCCGCCGCCACCAGCACCGGCCACACCAGATCGAGGAACGACGCCGCCACGATCGCCGCGCCCAACCCGGCTTCCGGGGCCACGCGCTTGACGCCGAAGGCTACGGCAATGTGTCCGATGAACACGCGCCGCCCTCAGAATTTTCCCAGATAATCCTTCTTGCCGATCTCGATGCCGTTATGCCGCAATATCCCGTAAGTGGTGGTGATATGAAAATAAAAATTGGGCAGCACGCGATTCAACAGGAACGTCAGCCCATCGAGCGTGAGCGTGCCGTCGCGGACTTTGAGCTCGATTTTCGCTTTCTCGGAACCGTCGATCTGCTCGGGCTTGAAGCCGCTGACGTAGGCGATCGTCTTGCGAATGCGCTCGATCAGGTCGGCAAACGTGGTTTCATTATCCTCGAATTTGGGCGGCTCCATCCCGGCCAGCCGTGCCGCGCCGCCCAGGGCCGCGTCCGTGGCGATCCGGATCTGGCGTGCCAGCGGAAACATGTCCGGGTACAGGCGGCTGTTGATCAGCACCGCGGGGTCGATTTTCCTGGCTTCGGCGTGGGCCGCGGCCTTTTCCAGAATCCCGATGAGGTTGTTCAGCATGCGGATGAACACCGGCACCGAGGCCTGGTACATTGAGATCGTCATGGGTAATGCTCCCGATATATCACTTTAACAACGGATGATCCTTGGGTAGTTGCTTAGAGTACCAAATGGCCAGTTTGTGCCGCATGGATTGTTGCGAAACCTGATCTTCCGGCAGCGGTTGGATGAGTTTATCGTGCACCAGCAGCCGGTAGATAAACAGGATTTTCTCGCTGGCCGAGTCGGTCGGCTCGAACACGACCGCGCCCCGATCCACCCCATACTTCATGCCGGCGAGTATCGCGGCTTTAACCAGTTCGGCTTCGTGTTTTAATGGCTTCATGCCGACCTCGGATATTCATAAGAGTGAATGGTGCCTTAACTCCCCTGCTTTGTCATGGACATCAAGCATGTTGCCGCGCGATCCCGAATTCTCCTCACGGCTGGATTTCGCCGATACATTGGCCCTGCAATCCCTCCCCCTGTCCGCCGATCCATTGCATGAAGCATTCCCTCCAGACGCTGCCGTTCAGCAATTCCTTTGTCGCCCTGCCGGACAGCTATTACTCGCGCGTCGCGCCGACGCCATTCGAGACCAAGCCGACATTGATTCACTTCAATGCGCAGGCGGTGCTGCTCGATCTCGATCCGGCCGTGCAACGCGACCCGCGGTTTGTCGAGGGATTCAGCGGTAATCATAAAATGCCCGGTATGGATCTGATCGTCATGCTTTACGCAGGCCATCAGTTCGGACACTACGTGCCCCAGCTCGGCGACGGGTGCGCCGATTACGGACCCTTAGAATGCAATTTTGAACAGCGGAAGGTTACCCGAAGGACGGAATACAGCGAAGTATTCCGTCATCCAGATATTTTATCTTCGTTAATCCCGCGCACGCGGGACCGGTGCCCGAAAAACAATTACCTAATTGAGTGCAAAATTCACCACGCTACCCCCCGTGGTGAGCGGGCCGGAGATATTGATATTGGCGGTGTTGCCATCCGGACGGCTGGCAAACAACTCGAAGACCTCGTCGGTGATTTGATCGGCCCGGTAGACAATACGCGAACTGTCCAACGCCCAGGCAAAATTGAACACATCACCGTTCAACACCATCGCACCCGAAACCCGCGGGTTAAGCGCGCCATCCGGCGTGACGGTAAACAACTCGTTGACGCCCGGGTCGAGCTGATCGGCCAGGTAAGCAATGCGCGAACTGTCCGGCGCCCAGGCAAAATTAAATAAGACGCCGAAGCTCCCCGCGACCATCGGCCCGGAAACGCGCACGTTGTTGCTGCCGTCCGGGCGGCAGGTAAACAACTCGAAGACGTTGTTGCTGAACTGAGTGGCCTGATAGGCAATGCGCGAACTGTCCGGTGCCCAGGCAAAATTAGATTGGACGTTGCCGCCCGCGACCATGAAAAAAAAAAAAAAAAAAAAAAAAAAAAAAAAAAAAAAAAAAAAAAAAAAAAAAAAAAAAAAAAAAAAAAAAAAAAAAAAAAAAAAAAAAAAAAAAAAAAAAAAAAAAAAAAAAAAAAAAAAAAAAAAAAAAAAAAAAAAAAAAAAAAAAAAAAAAAAAAAAAAAAAAAAAAAAAAAAAAAAAAAAAAAAAAAAAAAAAAAAAAAAAAAAAAAAAAAAAAAAAAAAAAAAAAAAAAAAAAAAAAAAAAAAAAAAAAAAAAAAAAAAAAAAAAAAAAAAAAAAAAAAAGTCAACACCACCCGCCGCCATCGGTGCGCGCGACATACAGTTCAAAAACCCCGTGCGTGTCCTGATCCGCCATATAGGCCACAAAGCGCTGATCCGGGGAGATGCTGAAGTTTGACATCACCTGGCCGTCGGGTGCCAAAGTATCGTTCAGCCGGAACACCCGCTTACCGTCGAGACTCGCGAAGTAAAGCTCGGGGCGGTTATCGATCTCCTTGTCGGCCAGGAAGACGGCAAACTGGGGCGTGGTCTTGCACTCGAAGATGTGCCGCCCATGCCGCGAATGGCGCGACCTGACTTTGAACTTCTCGTGCCACACCTTGCCGTCACGGTCCGTCGCGCGCACCTCGAAGTCGAGCTCGGTGTCGGTCGGCAACGGCGGCATCACAAAGTGGGCGAGCGCCCTGTCCCCATCGTCGAGAACCACTGGCGGGCCACCGGTCTGGCTCCAGCGGTAAGACATGCTCGCGGCGTTGCTACCCTCGACGTTCACCCGCAGGATCGCGATGCCCCCCGGCGCAGCACTGGTCGTCGACGCCGCCACAACGCTGGCGGGAGAGTCTTGGGTGACCCCACTGCTACCGCTACTGCTCCCGCCCCCACCCGCACCGCAGCCGGCAAGCGCCAAGGTCAGGACCATCAGCCATACCCGAACGGGAAAAGTGAACATTGGAATTTTCGACATGGTCCCTCCTGTCATACTTCGGCAGCGATCCTGTACCGTATTAATAGGTTTAGAATCCGCCATAGCGCATGTCAACATGATCCACTTGGCGATCAATCGATTTCATGGACTGATTGGATCGTCTCCAACCTTACGCGGTCGTGCGATATTTCCAGCGATAGCGAGGATAGACTCCTCTTCGGTACGAGTATTGCCAGAGGGTGACGCGATGACTGATGGAATGCTTCCGAGCGTCGATTTCGGACGAACGGTCTGCTTTTATCTTATTTGCAGACCTTTGAGGACTGTGTGATTGCAGCGGGTCTCCTCAGCGAAGGCCTGCGTGGTAAGTCCGCTCATTGCCAGCGCGACAGCGAGCGCAGCGGATCGGAAGTGTGAAGCGCGGACAGTCTGTATATTTGTGCCTCCTATGGCGAATTAAAAAACAACGAGCCGCGTCTGTCGGCAGACAGGACGGCCCGGTGCTGCGGTCGTGCTGCTAAGATAACGTATAGCAACTTCCACCTTCCGGCTTGCCGCAGGGCGGAAAGGTCCGCAACGATAATGATGGAGCCACTGACGGGGACTACCCATGCGTCGACGCGAATACGCCCTCAAGACCTATGTGCATCGGGTACTGGCGCTGCGTCTGCTGGCCGCCGGCGCAATCGTGGCCGTGGTGTTCGGCGCGATCGCCTATGCGCGCGGCTACGAGCGCATCGGGGATGCAGTGGTGCTGACTGCACGCAACGGCATCGAGCGGATCCGGGTCGACGTGCGCCGGCTGCTCGACACCACGACGCTCGACGTGCGCACGGCGGTACAACAGACGCTCGACGCCCAACCGGACCATCCGCCCGACCGGCGCTACGGGCAGTTCGCGTATACGCGTTTCTACGACACCCGCGGCGGCGCGCTCGGCGAGCGCGTCAAGCCGATCGACACCGATGCCGCCACCCTGACGCGCATCATCGCCGCCGGCGCGCAGCGGTTTCCGGGCGCCGAGGTGTGGCAGCAGAACATCGATATCGCCGGGCACCCGTACATTCATATCGTGGTGCCGGTGATCGACCGGCACGGGGCGCTGGCCGCCTATGCCGAGGGGCTGTTCCGGGTGTCGGATGAAGCCGTGGCGCAGGTACGGCGCACGGCACTGCAGACTGCACTGTATGTCAGTCTGATCGTGCTCGCGACCGCGCTGTTGCTGTACCCGGTGATCCTCACGCTCATGCGCCGGCTGGCGCGCTACTCGGAGAGCCTGCTGGCCTCGAACCTGGAGACGCTTGAGGTGCTGGGCAGTGCCATTGCCAAGCGCGACAGCGACACCGATGCCCACAACTACCGCGTCACGCTCTACTCGCTGCGGCTGGCCGAGGCCGCCGGGCTTGATGACGATCGAGTGCGCGCGCTGATCAAGGGCGCGTTTCTGCACGACGTTGGCAAGATCGGCATTCGCGACCATATCCTGCACAAGCCGGCGCGGCTGGACGCCGAGGAATTCCGCGTCATGCAGACCCACGTCGATCACGGGCTCGACATCGTGCATCGCAGCCGCTGGCTGGCCGATGCCGAGGACGTGGTCGCCGGCCACCACGAGAAGTTCGACGGCAGCGGCTACCCGAAGCAGATTGCCGGCGAGGCGATCCCGATCGAGGCGCGGATCTTCGCCATTGCCGATGTGTTCGATGCCCTGACCTCGCGCCGCCCCTACAAGGAACCGCTGTCGTTCGACGAGACCATGCAGATCCTCGACTCCGGCCGCGGCCAGCACTTCGACCCCGCGCTGCTCGACCGCTTCGGCGCGATCGCGCGCGAGCTGTATGACCGCTACTGCGGGCGCGATGATGACAGGCTGCGCGAGGAAGTGCGCGCGCTCGTGAGCCGGTTTTTCGTCGGCGGACTGGATACCCTGCGCTACTGATACCAAATCAGCCCACTCCGCTGTCAGCCGGGCTCCACGTCCACCCGTGTACACATTCCCGCCGCGCGGGTGGTCACGCGCAGCGGTAAAAACTGCTGCAACAGCCAGAGCGCGGTCTGCGCATGCGACGAGAGCGTACGCGCCAGAAAACACGACGGCCCCTGTGCCAGCGCGCCATAAATCAGAATCTGATCGGAGGCGTGGATGTCGAGCGTGGCGCCGGCGGTAATCTCCTCGCGCAGCGCCTGCGCCGCGGTCCCGGCGATGCGCTCCGCCGGCACTCCGCGTTGCGCCACTTCGGAGCCGCCGAGCAGCGTGTGCGCCGTGCGCGCCCACAGCACGATGGCCCCGCCCTGCCCGATCGCCTGATCCCGACCCAGTATCTGCGGCTCGATCGCGACCCGGGCCATGTCGGCGAGCATCTGCCGCACCGTGTGCTGCATGCGCTCGACAATATGCGCCGGCAAATTCGACACGTGGGCGAGGCCGTGAATCTCCTGCACCGTTCCCGGCGTCTCGATGCACAGACCCTGGAGGCGGCCCGGCCGCACCGCCACCATCACCTCCCCGCCGCCACGCGGATAGTAGCCACGCCGCAGCAGGGTGAGTTCCACATTCGCGCCCATGCGCGCCAGGAGTGGCAGCAGCACGAACCGCAGATAATCCAGCGGCGGTGCCGCGCGCACATCCGTGCCGCCGCTCAGGTGAATGCGCACCGATGCATTAGCGACGAGCGCCGCGGGCAGCAAGGCCTGCAACACCAGCGTGATGCTGCCGGCGGTGCCCACGTCGAAACGGAATTCCCCGCCGCGCAACTTGCCCGGGTGAAAGACCAGCTCCTCTGACCGCAACTCGAGACCTTCGACCCGGGCGTCGCACAGGGCCGCGACCGCCTTGACCGCGGTGAGATGCTGCGGCGCGAGGCCCGGCGGCGCGCGCCGCGCGCGGATGTTGCGCAACCGCAGCGGCACGCCCGTGATGGCGGCAAGCGCACAGGCTGTGCGCAGAAGCTGTCCGCCGCCCTCGCCGAAAGAACCGTCTATTTCGCGCATGCGGGCATTATGATCCATCGGCTTCCGCGCTACGACTAATACAGTCACTGCATCGGAAGCGATGCGCAACAATCAAGGGGTCGGGGTGATATTCCTTAAATCACCCGAACCCTTTAACTGGTTCCATTCATGCCAGTCAGTTTCTGGACAATCTTGCACTGACCGGTAAACATATAGGCACAAAATACCCATGCAGGAGGAGCAGCTTATGAAGCAAATAACGATACTAATTGTCTTGGCCCTCATCGCCACTGTTATCTCCATCGTGATGGGCATCAGCTCGATGACCCGGGGCGCTGCGTATGATGACAAGCACAGCGGCCAACTCATGAACGCCCGCATCATTTTTCAAGGCATTGCTGCGCTCTTGCTTCTTATCGCTTTATACGCGGCCTGAGTCGGACCGGAGCACCCGCCGCCATAAACAGAGGATCAAAAAATTAAGAGGATGTCCTCAATGGGCTCGAGGGGATTATTTATAAAATACTCCGATCCCTTTAACTCTTACGCGCCGCGGATAACCAGGACCGGAACGGGCGAGGCACGGATCACGCCCTCGGTGACGCTGCCGAGTATCATGTGGGCCACGCCGCGGCGTCCGTGGGTCGCCATCACGATCAGATCGGCGGCCCACTCCTTGGCTTCCTGCAGGATGACATCGGCGATCTCCTCGGTCTCGAACTTGCCCAGCAGCCCGCTCTCCGGCTGCAGCCCGGCGTTTACGGCTCGGGTCATGGCCACCTCGATGACCTCCCGACTGCTCTCGTCGTCGCTGCCGATAAACACGATCTTCAGCTCGACCTTGTGCCCCTTGGTCAGGTTGATCGCTTCATCCAGCGCGCGTTCGGCGATCTCGCTGCCGTCGACCGGCACCAATACCCGCTTGTACATAAGCTTCCCCCTCGACTTCAGAAATAGACGATTCGCGTCCCCTTCCGGCTGTGAACGGATCATCCCAGGAATCACCCGACAGCCCAGGGAGAATTGTCATGCGTACCGGCGGGGCAGTTATTGACTTGCATCAAAACCGGATCAAGGAACCCATGTTACTGATATACAGCATATTCCTTACGTTTCAATTGCTCCGACCCCGTTTCTTGTTCCTCGCTGGAATGTTTTTCGGATGCATGGTGCAGGACGTGGACAGATTGGTTTTATGTAATTCGAGATGAACTCCCGAGCGATTCGCGCCGAAAGATCAATCGAGCCTGGCACTTATTCCTTTAATTAATTCCTAAAGAATTATTCTTCGCGCCGTACAATGGTCGCCAACCGGGCGAACGTGCGCTTCATCGCGTTGACCCGCGCGAGATAACCGCGGACGTCGTGATCGCCGCACCGTTGGCCGGCGGTCAACCGAAAGCCGCGCCTGGCGTAGGCGTCACCCGCTCCGGCGCCGCACAAGTGGATCACGGTGGCCAGGTCTTGCTTCTGCTGGAGCGTGGCGCTGGCGATCCGGTTCCGCTCCAGCGTACTCGCGACGCGGCGATCCAGAAAGGCGGACGTTAGCTCGACAGCGTGGGTCGGCACGACGCGTGTGTAGAGGCTGTTGAACCAGCACGATCCCATCTCGTTCCAGGGCCCATCCTCGACCACGACATGGTCATGAATGCAGTAGCGCTTCGCCTCGACGAACGTCGCATCGATGATCTGGTACATACCGACCGCGCTCGACGCCGGCCGGTACAGCTCGAAGGGATCCCACGTCGGGTGCCACCGCCAGTACGTCCGGGCCACCGGGTTGCCCGCGCCCTCGACTTGGGCGAGCGCGGCCAGAAGCTCGGGCGTGATGACGGCGGTGGAATGCGCCTGGAAGATCGGCTCGTACTGCCGCCACGTGTCGGACGGCGTTTTGGAGAGCGTGGTGCTCACGGGAAAGAACAGTTCGGCCGGCTTGCGGACAACCTGGTACACCCAGTTGGTCGCGGACCAAAGTGCCAGGACGACAACGGCGACGATGATGAGCTGGACCGCCAGCGGCGCGGCCAGCAGCGCCCGAAGCGCGCGCCGGCGCAGCCGAGCGCCCGGCCAAAAGATCGCGAAGCGGGAGCGACGCTGGCGCTTCTTTCGTCTCTTCCGGGAGGTGGTTCGGGCGGTGCGTGAACGTGACATGAAGGCGACGATAAGCGCTAAGGCAACGCTAATGCAACGGCGGCCAGTAGTGAAGGTCCCGCCTAGCTGACGAGCGCCTGAAGACCCTTGGACTCAACCATGAATTTAGTTGGGGTCAGACCTCATTATCCGGCTGGTAATGTAAAATTTCGTAAATACCCCGCCGCCTGTCGACAGGCGCCAACGCCTGGTCGGACGCATGAAACTAATCACGTCCCGCCTAGTCAATATAACAAACCTAACCTATGCTGAATGAGTTTACGGCCGCGGCCGCTGCACACCGCGGTATAAGAAAAGCAACCCATGATCACATGAAGAGATCATGTCTCATACAATCAGGAGCATCACCATGCATAAATAATAAAATGACCGATTCCGATTTTCCCGCAATCGCCTTTGCCACCTTGCCGACAACGGGCGAGACGATCGCGATTCAATACGGCCAACGAATCCACTACCGGGTGAATACAACCAAATCCGCGGAAGAACTCAATGCGATGTACGGTGTCACCCCGGCCCAGGCACAGGCCGTGCTCGAGCGCGTATTGGCTGAGCAGGAAACACCGCCGCCAAATCTGGAAAGTCACGATACGCTCCGTCGCTCCGCGTAGCGCACAATCCCCAGACTGAATAAATGGGGTAAGACCCCATTTATGTAAATCCCGGATGCCCGTCTCGCAGGCATGACAATCGCGGAGATCCAGGTAGTGAATAATCAAAAGCCGCCCTTCGGGCGGCTTTTCTCCTCTACTCCCTTCAGCGCCGGATAATCGACATACCCCTTGGGCCCTGGCGTATAGAACGTCCCTGCGTCCGGGGCATTCACCGCCGCGCCGGTTTTCCAGCGGGTCACCAGGTCCGGGTTGGCGAGGATCGGCCGCCCGACGGCAATCAGATCGCACTTGCCCGCGGCCAGGTCGCTCTCGGCGCGCGCGGCATCGTAGCCGCCGGAAAGGATCAGCGAGCGCTTGAACTCCTTTCGGAATGTCGCCTTCATCGAAGCAGGCACCGGCGGCGCGCCCTGCGGCGAGTGATCCACGAGATGGATATAGACCAGCCCGCGGGCGTTGAGCTGCTGCGCCAGATAGGTGTAATCCGCTTCCATCGCCGCGTACAGCGGCATGTCGTTGAACACCCCAAACGGCGAGAGACGTATGCCGACCCGGTCCTTGCCGATCGCGGCAATCGTCGCCTCGGCCACCTCGAGCACAAAGCGCGCGCGGTTCTCGATCGAACCGCCATAACGATCCGTGCGCTGATTCGAGTTCGGGCGTATGAACTGCTCCAGCAGATAGCCGTTGGCGCTGTGCAGTTCGATACCGTCAAATCCTGCCGCCACGGCGTTTTTCGCGGCCTGAGCATATTCCGCGATGGTGGCCTTGATGTCCGCCTCGGTCATCGCCTGCGGCACGGGATGCGGCTTCAGGCCCTCGGCATCGGTGTACATCTCGCCGGCGGCCGCCACCGCCGACGGCGCCAGCACGCGCGCGCCCGCGGGCATGTTGAGCGGATGGACAATGCGCCCGCAGTGCATGAGCTGCATGAACATCTTCGCGCCCTTGGCGTGCACCGCGTCGGTAATCGGCTTCCACCCCGCCACCTGCGCCGGGGAGAAGATCCCCGGAATCCGCGGGTAACCCAGCCCGTTCGGGGACGGCGACGTGCCTTCGGTGATGATGAGGCCGACCGAAGCCCGCTGCGCGTAATACTGTGCCATGAGCGCGTTGGGAATGTTGTCGATGGCGCGGCTGCGCGTCAGCGGACACATGACCAGGCGATTCTGTAATTTCAGCGGTCCCAGAACAGTTTCAGAAAACAGAAGTGACATGGCTAATCCTCAGTGAAAGTGCAGACGAATCTAAGTTGGTTAAACCGGTTTGGAAAAATATAATATGGGTTGATTATTTAAAATCAATTGGACCTCAGTTTAAACTTCTTGATCTTTAAACCCTCGTCCCTTTTTACGCGTACTTCTCTTGGCAATACCTGACTCCAGGGCGGCGCGGGTTTCCTTTGAAAGTCTGACGCACCCGGCGCGTAATTGTTGCATGAACTTGCCCGGTTGCTCGGCGGCCGCCTGCCAGGCACGCCGCAGATCGCCGGGCGGTCGCGGAGCAGCGCCGAATTGCGCTGGCTCCCATCTCAGTGATACGCAGTATATCCGCAGGCTGCGTACAACCTTCTATTTGTCTGTCACAAAAAAAACGCCCCCAACCGGGGGCGTTTTCATGAAACAGACAGAAGTAATAACTATTACTTCTTCTCTTCTTTCTTCACTTCTTCCTTCTTCGGCTCCGGGCACTTCACGTCCTTGCCGTCGACCTTCACCATGTCGCCGGGCTTCTTGTCCTTGCAAGCCTTGGCGGTGGCTTCGGCCATGTGCTTCATGGCCATGCTGGAGGCGCTGAAGCCCAGACCGGCGATGAAGGTAAGGGCCATAAGACTCGTCAGTAACTTCTTCATGCAATGCTCCTAAAAGTAATGTGAGGTTAGTACTGAAATATGGCAAGGGTATAAAACCAGCCTCCCTGCGCGGCGACACTGTAGCGCTCAAGACGGCATTGCGTCAACGTACTGGTAATTCGCTTAAGCCATGCGACATAAACAGCCTAAGACCGAGTCTCACATTGACTTATTCTAAGCCGGCAAAACCGCTGTTGTTGCTTCGGGTTGCCGCAATCTTCTGCTTCATTACTGCCGCCTCTTTCAGGTGGGCTAAAACTGTGGTCAGCCCTCGATATGTCTGGGTGGTAGTGAGGAGCTTGATTCTGACGGTTTGATATCTCCGTATCCTTTTGTATTCTAAAATGGAGCGCTGGTCCGGTTTCATTTGATGTTGAACCAACAGGAGCGGAAAATCAGAAAATCATGGGCAAACTCGTTGTCAAATTCCGGGGCAAGCCGCTCGGCGACGTGAACCTGAAACTGGGCGACACGACGATCGGTCGCCATGCCACCTGCGACATCGTGCTGAACGACGACAAGAGTGTCAGCGGCACTCACGCCGTGATAAAAACGGTTGGGCGCAAATCCACCCTTGAGGATCTCGGGAGCACGAACGGAACGTTCATCGAGACCGAGCGCATCACGCAGCATGAACTGCGGCACGGCGAGACGATCGTCATTGGTGAGCACGAGCTGATCTATCGCGATAATCTTGCTCTGGATGCGTCGGGATTCGGCAAAGGCTCGGGCGCGCGCGCCACGCGGGACGACTCGCTGGAGAAGACCCGGATCATCTCGATGCATGCGCAGCTGGTCTCCGTGGAAGGAAAAGACACGGGCAAACGCGTGCCGCTCGTGAAAGAGGAAACCCTGCTCGACAACCCCGGCAAGAACCCGGCCCGAATTTACCGCGGCCCCGATGGATACGTGCTGCATGCGCAGGTCGGGCCCGGCGAGCCGAGGATCAACGACAAACCGGTACCGCCTGGCGGTCAGATACTGGAGGACGGCGACGTCATCGAAGTCGCGGGGACGAAGTTTCAGCTTGTCAAATAGTTGCCCGTAAATTAATAGCCGTCATCCCCGCGAAAGCGGCGGTCCAGGCTTTACATATCAGCCCCGCGCAACGGGGATTCCATTTCATCAGTCAACCCTAATATCCACCCTTGGATCGCTGCGCAATACCTGGGCTCTCCCGCGACGCGCTCTTATACTGTGAATCAGCTCACCCGCCGGGAGGCATCCCGTTCATGGCACAGGTGCAATTGCGCTTCTATGAAGAACTGAATGATTTTCTGCCGCCGGAGCGGCGCAAGATCACTTTTACCCATGAGCTCACGCGGCGCACTTCGGTCAAGGACCTGATCGAATCCTTCGGCGTGCCGCACACCGAAGTGGAAGTGATCCTGGTCAACGGCCGGTCCGTGGATTTTTCCTATATCGTCCAGGCGGGCGACCGCATCAGCGTCTACCCCGTGTTCGAGAGCCTGGACATCAGCCCGTTGATACGGCTGCGGGACAAACCCCTGCGCGACCCGCGCTTCGTCATCGATGCCAATCTCGGGCAACTGGCGCGCTACCTGCGGCTGCTGGGCTTCGATGTCATTTACCGCAACGACTTTACCGACCGCGAAGTGGCACAGATCGCGAGCCGCGAACAGGCGCATCGTGCTGACGCGCGACCGCGCCCTGCTGCAACACAAGATCATCACGCACGGCTACTTCGTGCGCGCCGTCAAACCCCGGGAACAGGTCAGGGAAATCCTCACGCGCCTGGACCTGTACAGCGCCCTGCGCCCCTTCACCCGCTGCCTGCGCTGCAACGGCGAACTGGAGGACGTGGAAAAGGAAGCGGTGCTGCACCAACTGGAACCCAAAACCAAAAAGTATTACGACCGCTTTCGAAGATGCAAGACATGCGGGCAGGCGTACTGGAAAGGCAGCCACTTCAATCGCATGGAGAAACTGTGCGATTACTTCGCGGCACCGACCGCACCGGTCAGATAATCGTTATCTGCCTTATTGAAAAATCATTCAGTAATGAAAATTACTGCTGTAATAATACATGCAACCACGATCGGAACAACGATCACATAGAGCACGAGCGCTTCAAAAATCTCGTTGATCGGTGGCAAGTGGAGCGTGCGCATAATGGCCCTCCTCACTCTGAAAAACTGACCGCTGCCATGGCAGGCGGCAGTAGAAGGTGCATGAACTCTCTCGGGTAAACCTTCTCCGACCAACCCGGAAAACCCGTGAAACGTTATAAGCGATTCACCGAGTGGCGAAAACGAATACCGCTATCATCGAGATAATCACGATCGGAGCTACGATCACAAAGAACACGACGGCTTCAATAAGCTTGTCGGTCTTCGGCAAGTGAAGTGCACGCATGATGGCCCTCCTGATTTCAGGGTCCGTTCACGGACGCTGTGCGAGTTACCATTGTCACCGTCTGGCGGGAACTGAAGGCATGACAATTCGGTTACACCCGTCTGCGTAGCGGATCCACCCGTTAAGGGTAAGCGATGCATGCCAGACGTAGTAATCATAGACAGAGTCTTGGCTCAGCGAGTAATTAAAAAAATTAATTTAAGCATTCCCTTATGGACCGCTCGCTAAGAGGCAGTGATTAATGGGTATCTCCTGCCCTGCGACGTCAGCCTGCGGTACGGTGGCAATGGTCAGAGTGAAAGACGATAAACACGGGGGCGAGTCCTGAGTTTGAGAACATTATCCACGGAGGGCCCTTGATTCAATAAACCTAGCTAATATCTCAGCATTTTGACTGCCATCAATGACACGACCGCTGTTTGCTATTCAAATATCGCCATGTTGCCAGCTCAAGGCAGCAAAGGAGGTTGATATGCTGGTAAAGAAAATCATGACGCGCAAGTTGGAATCCATTCTGCCTACGGCGTCGTTATGCCATGCTGCGCGCAAGATGCGCGACCTCAAAGTCGGCTCGCTGCCGGTGATGGTGGACGGCATGCTGATCGGCATGATCACGGATCGCGATATCTGTTGCCGAGGTGTGGCCGAAAGCTTCGATCCGGTCACCACCGAAGTGAGCGAGGTCATGTCGCGCGACATCTGGTTCTGCTTTGGCGACGACAACGTGACCGATGCCGTGCAGCAGATGGAGGAACACCACATCCGGCGGCTCGCCGTGCTGAATCGCGACAAGACCATGGCCGGCTTTTTGTCGGTGGACGACCTCGCGCACTACTCGCCCGAGTTAGCCGGCGAGGTGCTGGATTACGTGCGGCCCGCGCAACAGAACTGAGCCATCGCGCGTCTGCACAAGCCCGATCCTGACCTTCCGGTCGGGAATAAATTATTGTTGGCGCGCGGCGAGAGACTGGCGTCATGTTCCGCAAAGACCTGCTGGAAATGTTGCGCAGCGCCCCGCGCAGCGTGGCCGATATTGCCGCGCAGCTCGAACTCGAACCCAGGGATGTCGAGGATGACCTGCGGCACCTGCTGAAAAGCGTGCGGCATACCGGTTACCGGGTCACGATCACCCCGGCGCGCTGCCGCCACTGCGGTTTCATCTTCAACGCCGACAAGCTGCACAAGCCCGGCAAGTGCCCGCTCTGCCGCGAGACCTGGATCAGCCCGCCGCTCATCCACATCGAGGCACCGGTGCCCCCATGAGTGCTTCCGGTTTTCGCCATCCGGGTGGAGTGTTATGCCGGGCACCGCGGCGAGGAGGAACCACGGCGCTTCTGGCTGGGCGAGCGCCCGGTTGCGGTCGTGGAGATTCTCGATCGCTGGATCTCGCCCGAGCACCGCTACTTCAAGGTCCGCGGCGACGATGCCGCCAGCTACATTCTGCGGCACGATACGCACGCCGACCGCTGGGAACTCACGTTGTTCGAGAGCCGGCCGGGGTGAACCGCCTCTCCACCCGGATCTGTCCGGGAATAATCCGAGCCTGGCCCCTTTGATTCAAACGACATTGACTTCATGCCCCCGGCCCTATTGGCTGCGGAATCTCCCATCACCCTTTCGACAAGCTCAGGGCGAACGGGAGAATTAATCAGAAATTCCCTCGCGCGCCGCCACCCGGGTTTCGACGGGCGGCACGCTGGCCATGGCCAGCTCGCGCAGGCTGCTGCCGCGCAGCGATGCGTCGACCGCCTCGTCCAGGCGCGCGAGCAGCTTCTCCACCTCGGCTTCGTGCGGCAGGATCTCGGCGCTCAGGCTGGGATCCTCCTCGGCGCTGCGCAGGGTATCGAGCAGTTCCTTCACGGTAATCGTCTCGAAGGAACGCGCCGGAAGATAACGCGGCGGATCGTCGGCGGTTTCGGTGATGTAGCCGGCGCGCTGGATGGCCGTGAGCACGGTTTCGACCGACATCACCGGCACACCGAGTCGGCCGGCGAGGGCCTCGAGCGACCAGGCCGGGGCGTTGGTGTAGTAGTTGCGGCCGATGAACGTGGCGATCAGCAGCGCGATCTTTTCCTTGACGCGGTTGCTGAGCCGGAACTCGCGCCGCGGCGTGACCAGCAGCGCCGGGTACTGGTGGTAGCAGGCGATGCTGGCACCGATGAGCACGATGAGCCAGTTGAGGTACAGCCAGATCATCGAGAAGATCACGATCGCGAAACCGGCGTAGATCGCGGTGTACTTGGTCGAGCCCGCGATGAAGGCGGCGAAGCCCCAGCCGAGCGTCTGCCACAGCACCCCGGCGACGGTGGCGCCCACCAGCGCCGAACCCACGCGCACGCGGGTGTTGGGCATGAGCACATAGATGAAGGTGAAGGCCGCAATCACGAACAGGAAGGGCAGCAGCGTGGCCACGAATTCGACACAGGGTGCCCAGGGGTTCAATCGCGATCAAGGCCTGCACGGCACTGCTGCCGAAGAAGGCCGCCGTGACACCCACGGCCGAGAAGATCAACAACGGGCCGATCATGAGCACGCTCAGGTACTGGCTGAAGCGCTGGGCCAGGCGGCGGGCGCTTTTGACGCGCCAGACGAAGTTGAAGGCGTGTTCGATCTTCTGCAGCAAGGTGATGACCGTATATATAAGGAGTCCGAGACCGAGCGCGCCGAGCACGCCGACCTTGATGTTGTTGACGAAGCCGATCACCTGGTCGGTGATCTCCACCCCCTTCTCGCCCAGCGGCGCGAGCAGCGCCAGCAACGCCGGGCGCACCTGGTTGTGCACGCCAAATCCCTTGAGCACCGAGAACGACAGCGCCAGCAGCGGCACCAGCGAAAGCAGCGTGGTGTATACCAGGCTCATGGCGCGCAAGGTGAGCTGGCCTTCGCCGAGGTCGCGCCCGACCGCATACACCGTGCGCAGCGCGAGCACGAGCCGGCGGCGCAGCGTGGAGACGGCGCCGAGATCCTCGCCCCAGAGAAAATCATGGGAACGCTGGGTGATTTGGTGAGTAGTTTCATGGGCCTGTGAATGGGTGGCGGGGGGATGGGGATCAATGATACCGCGCTGACGGGAGATGACAGCAAAGGTGGAAATCTACATGTAAAGCCTGTTGCCGCTCGCGGATGGATGCACCCACGAGGGCATCTACAAAGGAATCCCCGCTGACGCGGGGAGATTCGTTCACTTACGTGGAAATGCAACGCCGGGAGAACTACGGGGGAACTAAGCGTGGGCTGGGCTGAGTGACAACGAAGCCTTTGTTACATTACTTACGTAACACATCAGCTTACTTCTACTGGTCTTAACTTCTACTGGCTTCGCTTCTCAGCCCACCCACTTAGGATGGCGCGCCTCTCACAGGTGAGAGGTATTTATTAGAGTTACGCTCCATCGTCCTCGGGATTGAGGACAGCATTAGGCTACACCGATGCGCCTGAAATTCAACGCAGCGAAATAGTAATTTATGAATTTAGTCGGCTATCGACATATTGATAATGCTTTGCTGGTGTTGAGGATCTGGGTTCACGTCGACGGAGTTGGTGTTTAGCCCACCTTCAGAAAATCCTTCAAGGACAGAATACGGATTCCCCGCAGGCGCCCAGGCGCAGCATGGCCGAATCGCCGTATATATGACCGCTGCTGTATTTATCGATAAACGGTGCGGCGTATAGCCGCCATTTGAGGCACAGTGTGTCAACGGCTGGCAGACCTTGACGTTAAAACCCGTTAAGTCGCAATAATCCAAGCCACTACAGGAGGAGAATCATCATGACACAGAACCATTCCCTGACATCGGCCCGCGCGGCGGGCTTCTTCCACCGCTGGCGCCTGGGGTTATTGGGCGCGCTACTGCTGTTTACCGGCGCCTTTCTCGCGGCCTGTGGCAGCGGCGGTTCCGACAGCACCAGTAGCGACTCCGGCGTGGTGTACGTCGGGCTGACCGACGCCGACGGCGACTTCATCACTTACTCCGTGGATGTCACGGCGCTGACGCTCACGCGCGCCGACGGCGCGGTGGTCGACGCACTGCCCATCAAGACGCGCGTGGACTTCGCGCAGTACACGGACATGACGGAATTCCTGAACGCCGCGACCGTGCCCTCGGGCGTGTATACGCACGTGGACATGACGCTGGATTTCACCAGCGCCGACATTCGCGTGGCCTCGGGAAGTAATGCGCTATTAGTCTCGCCCAAGGATACCTCGGGCAATCCGATCACGACGATGACGCTTCAGGTCAAACTCGACGGCAACAAGCCGCTGGTCGTGCGCCCGGGCATCCCGGCGCATCTGACGCTCGACTTCGATCTGGAAGCGACCAACAGCGTGGATCTGAACACCGCGACCGTGACGGTTTCGCCGCTGCTGCTGGCCGACGTGGATCTGGCGAACCCCAAGGTGCATCGCGTGCGCGGGCCGCTGGTGAGCGTGGACCCGGCGGCGAGCGAATTTGTCGTCGCGATCCGGCCGTTTCACCGGCTGATCGGCGATTTCGGGCGGCTGACGGTCAAGACCGACAACGCCACGATGTATGAAATCGACGGCGTCGCGTATCAAGGCGCGGCGGGGCTGACGCAGCTGGACGGCAAGCCGCAAGGCACCGCGACCGTGGCCGTGGGCAATTTCAATGTGGCCACGCACAGCTTCCTCGCCACCGAAGTTTATGCCGGATCGAGCGTCGCCTTCGGCACCAAGGATGTCGTCACCGGCAGTGTGATTGCGCGCAATGGCAATACGCTCACGGTGCGCGGCGCCGCGCTGGTGCGCACCGACGGTACGCTGCTGTTCAACGATACCGTCACCGTCACGCTCGATTCCAGCACCAAGGTGACACGCCAATTGGGCGGCACGGTCACCGCCGACGATATTTCCGTGGGCAGCCGCATTACCGCCCTCGGCAGCTTGACGGGCTCGACGCTGGATACCACCAATGGCCTGGTGCGGATCGTGCTCTCCACCGTCACCGGCAGCGTGAATCTGATCGGCACGAACCAGATCACCGTGAACCTCCAGACCATCAACGGGCGGCCGGTCGCGCTCTACACCTTCACCGGCACGGGCTCGGGCGGCGCCGACAGCAACCCGGCGGCCTACCGCATCAACACCACCGCCTTGAGTCTCGCGAACCCTGACGACGAACGATCCGGTGCGCGTGCGCGGCTTCGTGGTCGCCTACGGTCAGGCGGTCACGAATGATTTCAACGCGCAGACGGTGATCGATCTGTCCGATGTGCCGGCGTGGATGGCGGTTGCCTGGATGATGCCGCAGCTGAATCCGTTCACGAGCCTGACGAACCAGGCGATGGTGACGGATATCACCGGCAGCTGGCTGCACCACATGTTCCAGCGCGGGGTGGCCACGACGCTGACGGGCAACCCGACGGTGCAGCCCGATCCCGATATCGATGGCATCGGTCGCTACGCCATCGTGCGCGGGCACACGGTGCAGCTCTACGGCTCCTTTGCCAACTTCAGCAACGGGCTTTCCGCCGAACTCGCCGCCGCGCACCGCGTGTGGGGCGTCGGCGCGCGCGGAAACTGGGATAGCAATTCGGACACGCTCACCAGCCGCCTGGCGGTGGTAAAACTGCAATAGGATTTCGGCAGCGTCTCCGTCGCTGCCCTTGTGATTCGCCCGGAGACCTCCCTTGGTCTCCGGGCGTTTTTTATTTTGCGGAACGCGGCCTTGTCCTATAACTGCGCAGCGGCGAACGTATCGCAATCGCGAAGATCGCCATTCACCAAGCCGCGCTTGAACCAGCCGACACGCTGGGCGGAGCTGCCGTGGGTAAATGAATCCGGACTGACGGATCGGCCTGCCTGACGCAGCAGGCGGTCGTCACCAATCGCGGTGGCGGCGTTGAGCCCTTCCTCAACGTCGCCGGCCTCGAGCATATGCTTCATCTTGTTGGCGTGGTTGGCCCACACGCCGGCAAAGCAGTCAGCCTGGAGTTCCAGGCGTACCGACAGGGCATTGCCACCGCGCGCATCCGCGCGCAGGCGCGCCTCTTGAACCTTCGTCGATTACGCCGAGCAGGTTTTGCACGTGATGCCCGACTTCATGCGCGATGACATAGGCTTGCGCGAAATCCCCCGGTGCGTGAAAGCGGTCGCGAAGTTCGCGATAGAAGTCCAGATCGATATAAACCTTCTGGTCTTGCGCGCAGTAGAACGGGCCGACGGCCGATTGGGCCATACCGCAGGCCGACTCGACGGCGCCGGTGAACAGCACGAGCTTGGGCTCACGGTAGGTCGCGTTCATCTGGCGGAACAGGTCGTGCCAGGCATCCTCGGTGTCGGCGAGCACAACGGAAACGAATTCGCGCTGCTCCTGTTCCGCCGCGGTGAGCACCACGGGCGCCGAGGAGGAGGACGTCGGGACATTCGAGGTTGTCAGGTCTTGAAGGATGACCGTCGGATCGACGCCGAAGAACATCGCGACCAGGGCCACCGCCAGGATGCCGAGACCGCCGCCTCCGATGCCGCGTGCCAGCGTAAAACCGCGGCGGTCCTCAACGTTCTCGCTTTGTCTTTCCCCTTTCCACAACATTGCTATCAGCCTCAGTGAGCTTGATCTTCAAGCGACCCTGTCCCACGCGCATATTCTCGATACCGGAGTCGCGAGCAGGAACAGCGTGACTTGAACCCAACCGAAACGGCGCGATGGCGCGCCAGACGGCGGGTTGCTGGGGGCGGAATTCATCGGTGCATCATGACGCGAGTCAGCTTCGCAGTAAAGCGGCGCGTGCAAGCGCATGCGCCGCCCGGGCCGGGCAGATATTTACCGTTTGAGATTTCCGGTCAACCGCTAGAAGTTGTGCACCGTGTTGGTTTTGGCCGTCACCGAAACCGTCGTGGTCCCACTGAAATTCACCGGTGGAGCGTCAGCGCATTATCGACAGTCGGATCGTCGGCCGCGGCATCGCAGGTGTAGGCGATGGTGTAGCTGCCGGCCTCGAGGAAGGCGGCCTTGTACCTGTACACGCCCACTGTTGTCCAGCTTCACGCTCGCGGTGGTCACGGGGTCGGCCGCGATGCCATCGATGTCATCGGGTGTGACGCTGCTGCCTGCGAAGACATAGACCGCCGGGGTGCAGCCGCCGGGAACGAGCAACGCATCGACCGTGCCGGAGATGGAGCCAACCATGACGTTGTCCACCATGCGCAGCGTCGGGCGCAGCATGTAGTCGCCGGTGCCGGTGACGTGCACCGACTTGCGCAGGTCGAAGTCGATGGTGAAATCGGCGCTGCCGCCGGCCGGCACGTCGAAGCCGCGGTTGAGCTTCAGGCCCGTCTGCATGCCGCTCGGAATGGTGAGCTCGTGGGCGTGCCGCCCGACACGACGATGTAGGAATCGATGCGGGTCAGCGGTGTCGACCATCAGCCGTATCCAGCTGTAGTGGCCGGCCGGCAGCGTGTAGCTGTCCAGCAGAGAATCTGCCTGGCCGCCGGAGAGCGCCAGCAGATCGATCTGCTTCGACGTCGGCGGCGTGGTGCATGCGGTATCGCTCACGATGGTTTTGGTGGCATCCGCCGGGTCCTGGCAGTAATACAGCGTGGTGCGCTTGCCGTCGGCGGACTGGATTTCGAGCCCGCTGAACTGGATGTAGACATGCTCGGCGGTTTCGACCGGCCCGTCGGTGATTTGCAGCGACAGCGTGCCGGTGCCGGCGCCGCTGCTACCGCCGCCCGAGCCGCCACAGCTGGAAACGGCCAGTATCGTGCTGAATATGACCAAGGAGCCGTATGTTTTCAGGATGGATGAAGTGTTCATGTCTGCTCCTCATAACTGCATTGACTCATTATGTATTTCACCTAGGCACACCAATACTCTCGCGTTACGGGTCGATCGACAATAGTAGATACGCCGAACGGTCAATCTTCCTTGATGTGCGGCAAATAACCAGGGAGCGGAGTCAACGTCGTTCTTGTTCGTGCCAGTAATAACGCAACTCGTCAATGCCTCGCAGCGTCGACTGTCATGCAAACACTATATACATTCATGCGCATGCTATCTGTACGATATCCCACATATCCAGAAACGCTACGCAGGAATTCAGGCATTGAATCCCCGCGCAGCGGGGATTCCTTTAACCCGCTCCGGCAGCAAGCCGTTCCCGCTCGGCCAGGCGTGCCACATACCAGCAATCGCTGATTAATCTGGGGTTTTTCCGGCCAGTTGTTAGTGCCGCACGGCCGTTCTACCATAACTATGCCATTCAGATCACCGCCACGGAAAGGAGGCACGCCATGGTCAACCTGCTCATCAACGGAAAACAGCAGGAGGTGGACGTGGCCGCCGACACGCCGCTGCTGTGGGTGTTGCGCGACCATGTCGGTCTCACCGGCACCAAGTACGGTTGCGGCATCGCCGTCTGCGGCGCGTGTACCGTGCTCGTCGACGGACAACCGGTGCGCAGTTGTATCACTTCCGTCTCATCCGTCAGCGGTAAACCCATCACCACCATCGAAGGCCTGTCATCGAAACACGCGCACCCGGTGCAGCGGGCGTGGATCGCTGAAGACGTTCCGCAGTGCGGCTACTGCCAGTCGGGCCAGATTCTCTCCGCCGTGGCGCTGCTGAGCGCAAACCCAAACCCACCGATCAGGACATTGACGAGGCCATGAGCGGCGTGCTGTGCCGCTGCGGCACCTACGTGCGCATCCGCCGCGCCATCAAGAAGGCCGCGGCGCTGATGGCGAAGGGGGACGTGGCATGAATACCTCACTGAATCTCAATCGTCGCGAGTTTCTCAAGGTGTCGGCCGCGGCCGGTGGCGGGCTGCTGATCGGTTTGTATCTGCCCGGCCGGCTCGAGGCCGCCACCAACCAGGCCGCCGCGGAATTCGTACCGAATGCCTTCCTGCGCATCGCGCCGGACAACACCGTGACGGTGATCGTCCAAGCATCTGGAGATGGGGCAAGGCGTTTACACCGGCTTGCCGACCATCGTGGCGGACGAGCTGGATGCGGACTGGAGCCAGATTCGCGTGGAATCCGCGCCGGCGGATGCCACGCGTTACGGCAACCTCGCGTGGGGCGGCACCTCGCAAGGCACCGGCGGCAGCACCAGTGTCACCAATTCGTGGGAGCAGTTGCGCCGCGCCGGCGCGACCGCGCGCGCGATGCTGATTGCCGCCGCAGCGCAAACCTGGAAGGTGAACGCGCGCACGTTGCGCGCCGAGAACGGCTTCGTCGTCGACACCCAAGGCAAGCGACGCGCGAGCTACGGCGAGCTCGCCTCGCTCGCCGCGACACTGACGCCGCCCGAGGACGTGAAGCTCAAAACCCCCAAGCAATGGAAACTCATCGGCAAGCACGTGCCGCGCACCGACAGCGTCGATAAATCCACCGGCAAGGCGATCTACGCCAGCGACATCCGCCTGCCCGGCATGCTCACCGCGCTGGTGACGCGCCCGCCGATGTTCGGCGCCAAGGCCAAGGGCTTCAACGCCGAGGCGGTGAAGGCGATGCCGGGGGTGAAGGCCGTGATCTCGATCCCGCAGGGCGTGGCGGTGGTCGCCACCGATTTCTGGTCGGCCAAACAGGCGCGCGATGCGCTGCACGTGGAATGGGATGACAGCGCGGCCGAGAAACGTTCGAGCGATGAACTGCTGGCGCAGTATTGCGAGCTGGCCAAAAAACCCGGCGCGGTCGCGCACCGTGCCGGCGATATCGCCAAGGGACTGGCCGGCGCGGCGAAAAAAATCGAGGCCACGTTCGAGTTTCCGTACCTCGCGCACGCGCCCATGGAACCGCTGGCCTGCGTGGTGCGGCTGAGCGACAACGCCTGCGAGGTCTGGGCCGGCTCGCAACAGCAGACCCTCGACCAGGCCACCGCCGCGCGAATCACCGGGCTCAAGACCGAGCAGGTGACGATCCACACGCTGCTTGCCGGCGGCAGTTTCGGCCGGCATGCGAACCCGACCGCGGATTACGTCAGCGAGGGCGTCGAGGTGGCGAAGGCGACGCGCGCCCTGAATGCGCCGATTCGCCTGTTGTGGACGCGCGAGGACGACATCCGTGGCGGCTACTACCGGCCGATGTATGTGCACACCATCGCCGCCGGTCTCGACAAGCGCGGCCGGCCGCTGGCCTGGCAGCATCGCATCGTCGGGCAATCGATTCTCGCCGGCACGGCGTTCGGGGCGATGATCAAGGACGGCATCGATTTCACCTCGGTCGAAGGCGCTGCCAACCTCCCCTATGCCATACCTAATATGCTGGTGGATCTGCACACCACGCAGGTCGGCGTGCCGGTGCTGTGGTGGCGCAGCGTGGGCAGCACGCACAACGCGTTTTCCACGGAAGTCATGATCAACGAGCTGGCGGTCGCGGCCAAACAGGACCCGGTGGCGTTCCGGCGCGCACTGCTCAAGAACCATCCGCGCCATCGCGGCGTGCTCGATCTCGCGGCGCAGAAGGCCGGCTGGGGCAAGCCGCTGCCGAAGGGACGCTGGCGCGGCGTCGCGGTGCACGAGTCGTTTAATTCGTATGTCGCCGAAGTGGTCGAGATCAGCATCGCCGACGGCAAGCCGAAGGTGGAACGCGTGGTGTGCGCCGTCGACTGCGGCGTGGCCGTCAACCCGGACATGGTGCGCGCGCAGATGGAGTCGGGAATAATTTTCGGATTGTCGGCGGCGCTGTACGGCGAGATCACGCTCAAGGACGGCCAGGTGGTGCAATCGAACTATCACGACTATCAGATCGTGCGTCTGCCCGAGACCCCGAAGATCGAGGTGCACATCGTGCCCAGCAGCGCCAAGCCGACCGGTGTCGGCGAGCCGGGCGTGCCGCCGCTGGCGCCGGCCCTGGCCAATGCCGTATTCGCCGCCACCGGCAAGCCGGTGCGGCGGCTGCCGATCCGGATATAGCCGATGGAAACCGCCGATCGTGAAGTCCTGCGCACCGCCGTCGACTGGCTGACGGCGGGCGAACCGGTTTATCTCGCCACCGTCGCCAAAACCTTCGGCTCGTCGCCGCGGCCGCCGGGATCGCTCGCGGCGCTGCGCGCCGACGGCCGCTTCGTCGGTTCGGTCTCGGGCGGTTGCATGGAAGAAGACCTGGTGGCGCGGTTGCGCACCGGCCGGCTGCCGGAGAAATTTCCCGCCGTGATCACGTATGGGGTGACGCAGGAGGAGGCGCAGCGCTTCGGTCTGCCCTGCGGCGGCAAGCTGGAACTGGTGCTCGAACGGCTGGAAAGCGCGGCGTCGCTGAAAAGCATTCTGGATAAAATCGACGAACGCCAGCTCGTGGTCCGGCAGCTGTGTCTCGACACCGGCGAAGCGAGCCTGCATCCGGCCACGGCGCGCGATGAGTTCTTCTTCGATGGGAAGAATTTGCGCAAACTGTTCGGTCCGAGCTGGCGGCTGCTGCTGATCGGCGCCGGACAATTGTCACGCTTCGTGGCGCAGATGGGCCTGGCGCTCGACTACGAAGTGATCGTCTGCGAGCCGCGCGAAGAACTGGCGAGTCTGTGGCACGTGAACGGTGCAGTCATCGACGAAGGCATGCCGGATGATGCGGTGCGGGTACTGGCTGACGAATGTTGCGCGGTGCTGGCGCTGACGCACGATCCCAAACTCGACGACATGGCGCTGCTGGAAGCGCTCGCCAGCCCGGCATTTTATGTCGGCGCGCTCGGCTCGCATGCCAACAACGACAAACGTCGCGCGCGCCTGGCCACGCTCGGCGTTTCGCGTGAAAACCTCGCGCGCCTGCACGGGCCGGTCGGCCTGCCGATCGGCAGCAAGACGCCGGCGGAGATCGCGGTCGCGGTGCTGGCGGGCGTGACCGCCGCGCGCCATGGCATAGCGCTCGAAGCCCGGTCGCCGGCCGCGCCGGCGCGGCTTCAGGTCAGCGGATAGCGCGATCGATTCACCCTCGCTCTTGCGATAGAGGGATTTATGAAATGATTTCCAATATCGTCGGTGTGCTGCTCGCGGCCGGTCGCGGCGAGCGTTTCGGCAGCCACAAACTGCTGGCGCGCTTGCCCAACGGCACGGCCATCGGTGTTGCGGCGGCGCGGAATCTTATCGACGCCCTGCCCAATTGTGTCGCCGTGCTGCGTCCCGGCGATGAAATTCTCGCGTCGCTGCTCGCGGCCGAGGGTCTGCGTATCGTCGTCAACCCGAATGCCGATGGCGGCATGGGCACGAGCCTTGCCTGCGGCGTCGCCGCCGCCGAGGCCGACGGCTGGGTCATCGCGCTGGCCGACATGCCCGCGATCCGACCCGCGACGATACAGGCCGTGGCCGAGGCGATTGCCGCCGGCGCAGAACTCGCCGCACCGGTATTCCATGGGGAACGCGGTCATCCCATCGGCTTTGCGCGTCGCTTTCGCGCGGCGCTTACCGCGCTGGACGGTGACCGCGGCGGACGCGACATCCTGGCGCAATACAGCAAAGAATTGCGCCTGATCGAAGTGGAAGATCCGGGCGTGCTGGTCGACATCGATCGCGAAGACGATATCACCGCCATAGCGCGCTGACGGGGGATTCCCTTTGCTTACTTCCTGGGATGCTGCTGAAAGAATTCCCAGATCACATCGGTGGCGCTGATCTTATTGAAGGATTTGCCGATCACGCGCTCCGGCAAATGGCTCATTCCGCCCGGCCAGAAATGTCCCATGCCGGCGACGGTATAGAAATACCACCTCGGCATTGTCATGGCAGGGGTGTAGGCGATGCCTTTGACACCGTCACGGTCGTAGATTGTTTTCGGCTCCGGACGCGCAACCGAGCATGTTCACCCACTTGTCGGATAAATTCCCGCACCGGCGGTTTATTGCCGGCCGGTTTCCCGCCGAGCGTAATCTCGCCGCCTTCGAGCGGGTTCAACGGATCGGCGGTGCCGGTGATGTACAGCAGCGACAGCGGCTGGGCGGGCGCGGGCTGTTCCAGCCAGTCGCTGCCGGCGACGGGCGCGATCGCCGCGAGGCGCGCGGATAGTTCGCGCCCCGCGCGAAACGTCATGGACGCGCCGTTGGAAAATCCGGTGGCGTAAAGGCGATGCGGGTCGATGCGGAATTTCATGCCCAGGTCGTCGAGCATGGCGTTGACGAAACCGACGTCGTCGATGTTCTTTAACGACGCGGCAACGATGGCGCGCTGCGAACCGTCGTTCCAGCTCTGCGGGTTGGCCACGAAGCTGCCGCGGCGGCTGGGATCGCGCGGCACGCCTTCCGGGTACACCACGAGGAAGTTTTCCTTGTCCGATTTGGCGGACCAGCCGGTCTCCTGCATCGCGCCGCGCGCCTTGCCGCCGCCGCCGTGAAACATGATGACGACGGGAACCGGGGTTTTCCCGTCGTAAGCTTTCGGCACATGCACGACGTAATGGCGCTTCAGGCCATTGGTGGGTCAGTTCAAGCGTGTGATCGCCGGGATCGCATTTTTGTGGGCATGGTGGATGCTGCCTGGGCAAAAACTGCCGTCATGCCATCGAGCAGGATGGCTGTCGCCAAGAATACCGCTAGTTTGATTCCGATGCCTGGAGGCATCTCGTCTCCCCGTTGCCACGCGCTCCGCCGGCAGATTCAGGCTACTGCCGGAGTTTCGCGCTCACCTGCTTACCGGCCTTCGCCAGCGATTCATGTTCGATTATATCCTCGCTTTAGTGAGGGAATGAGAAGCTTTGAAGTAACGTCTTTCAGGAGATAAATCGCCGTCTGCGCTCTAATGCTTATTGACGGTGGTGGGCATGACATACTTAAAGTTCACGGCTGAGGGATGACGGCATGAAACTTCTTTTTACTGCACTGGCGTTCGCGCTGTTCATCGCCGGCGCTCCGGTCACGGCCGAGGCGGCTCCCGGCAAAATGACCGGCGGCATGAAGTACGACATGCCGGATTGGTTCAAGATGAGCTTTCTCGATCTGAAAGACGATCTGAAAGAGGCCAACGCGCACGGACGGCAGATAATGCTTTTTCTGCATCTCGAAGAATGTCCGTATTGCGCGCGCATGCTCAATGAGAATTTCCGCGAAGGAGCGACCAGGGAATTCATCGAGCGCCACTTCGACGTGATCGGCATCGATATTCGCGGCAGCCGGACCGTGAACTGGTTCGATGGCCATGAATACACGGAACTGACGCTGGCAAAGATGCTGAAGGTGTATGCGACCCCGACGATTATTTTCATCGATCCCGAGGGCAAGACGGCGCTGCGGCTGGACGGCTTTCGCAAACGCCAGGCTTTCCGGCAGGCGCTCGACTACGTGCAGCAGAAGGCCTACCGCCAGGAATCGCTGACGAGTTTCGTCGCGAAACAGCAGCAGGCGCCCTACCGCTTGCGCGCCGAACCCATGTTCCGGGAGCTGACGGATTTCAAAGACTATCGCAAACCGCTGGCGGTGATGTTCGAGGACAAGGACTGCACCGACTGCGACGAGTTCCACGACAAGGTGCTGAAACATCCGGAGGTTTTACCGGAGCTTTCCCGTTTCACGGTCGTGCGGCTCGACGCCTATTCGGATCAGCCGATCACGGACATCGACGGCAAGCGCACCACGCCAAAACAGTGGGTGGAACAACTCGGGCTGACTTATCGTCCGGGAATCGTGCTGTTCAACGAGGGCAAGGAACGGGCGCGGGTCGACGGCATGCTGTATCACTTTCACTTCAAGGAATTGCTGCGTTACGTGAGCGGCGGGTACTACAAAAAATTCGGCAGCTTCTCCCAATACAACGCCGCGCGCCGGACGGAACTGCTGCAACAAGGCATCAACATCGATTACGCACAATAATGGAATCTCCGCGTAGCGGGGATTCCATCTACCGAGCCTTCTGCATCCGACCCGGTGCCGGCGCCGCCTGCTCTTCCTGGCTGCGCAGATAGTCTTCGTAGGTGCCGCCGTAGTTCTCGACGCCCTGCGGCGTCATCTCGATGATGCGCGTGGCCAGGGACGAGACGAATTCGCGGTCGTGGCTGACGAAAATCAGCGTGCCGGGATATTTTTCCAGCGCGGTGTTGAGCGACTCGATGGATTCCATGTCCAGGTGGTTGGTGGGTTCGTCCATGATCAGCACGTTGGGCTGCTGCAGCATCAGCTTGCCGAACAGCATGCGCCCCTGCTCGCCGCCGGAGAGCGACCTTGACCGACTTGTTGATCTCATCCTGGGAGAACAGCAGCCGGCCGAGGACGGCGCGGATGGCCTGCTCGTCGTCGCCGGGTTTTTTCCACTGGCTCATCCAGTCGAACAGGGTCATGTCGGTCGGCAAAATCGGCGGCGTGGTCCTGCGCGAAGTAGCCGATGTTGGCGTTCTCCGACCATTTGACCGTGCCGCTGTCGCGGCGTCAGTTCGCCCACCAGGGTGCGCAGCAGCGTGGTCTTGCCGATGCCGTTGGGGCCGATGACGGCGACGCGCTCGCCGACTTCGACCGATCAGGTTGAGGTTTCTGAACAGCGGCGTCGCGCCATAGCCCTGGCTCAGCTTCTTCACTTCCAGCGCCTGGCGATAAAGCTTCTTGTCCTGATCGAAGCGGATAAACGGATTCACGCCGGCTCGACGGCTTGACCTCGTCCAGCTTGATCTTTTCGATCTGGCGGGCGCGCGAGGTGGCCTGCTTGGCCTTGGAGGCGTTGGCGGAGAAGCGGCTGACGAAGGTCTGCAGCTCGGCGATCTGCGCCTTCTTCTTGGCGTTGTCGGACAGCAGCTGTTCGCGCGCCTGGGTGGCGGCGGTCATGTACTCGTCGTAGTTGCCGGGATAAACGCGCAGCTCGCCGTAGTCCAGATCGGCCATGTGCGTGCACACGCTGTTCAGAAAGTGCCGGTCGTGGGAGATGATGATCATGGTGCTGTTGCGCGCGTTGAGCACGTCTTCCAGCCAGCGGATGGTGTTGATGTCGAGGTTGTTGGTGGGCTCGTCCAGCAGCAGGATGTCGGGATCGGCGAACAGCGCCTGCGCCAGCAGCACGCGCAGCTTCCAGCCCGGCGCCACCGCGCTCATCGGGCCGGCGTGCTGTTCCAGCGGGATGCCGACGCCGAGCAGCAGTTCGCCGGCGCGCGCCTCGGCGGTGTAGCCGTCCAGCTCGGCGAACTCGGCTTCCAGCTCGGCCACCTTCATGCCGTCTTCTTCGCTCATTTCCGGCAGGGCGTAAATGCGGTCGCGCTCCTGCTTTCACGCGCCACAGTTCGGCGTGGCCCATGATCACGGTGTCGAGCACCGTGTAGTTCTCAAAGGCGAACTGGTCCTGGCGCAGCTTGCCGAGACGCTCGTTGGCGTCGACCGAGACGTTGCCCGACGCTCGGCTCCAGATCGCCGCCGAGGATCTTCATGAAGGTCGACTTGCCGCAGCCGTTGGCGCCGATCAGGCCGTAACGGTTGCCGTTGCCGAACTTGACCGAGATGTTTTCGAACAGGGGCTTGGCCCCGAACTGCATGGTGATATTGGCGGTGGTGATCAAGACACTGTTCCAGGAAAAAAGTTAACACGGGGCTTTCTGAATCGTGAATGGCACACGCCACCGCGCTCCCAAAAAGCCTTAAACAATCTATCGCGATGGCATGTATTGCTGGGCAGACCCACGGCGCGGCCGGATACCCTGGCCAGGCGCCTGGCAAACATCAAACGCAGGGCGCGGATTGTCTCACATTTTATGATTTAGTGCTTCAGTCCTGGGACTTCAGCCACCTGTACGGCGGCGGCCTCGGACGGCGAATCCAGCCGGTAATCCACGGTAATGCGCGCCGCGCCGGCCTGCATCTGTCCGATCACCGCGGCGCTGGCGAATCCCGCGTCGCGAAACAATGACAGCACCTCGGCGACCGCCTGCGGCGCACAGCTGACCAGCAATCCGCCGCTCGTCTGCGGATCGCACAGGAGCGCCTGCTGCCAGGGCGCGAGATCGTCCGGCAACTGCACGTCATGGCCGTAACTCGCCCAGTTGCGCGCGGCGGCACCGGTGTTGTAACCCTGCTGCACGAGCGACAGCGCCGCCGGGAGGACCGGCAGCGACTCGAACGCGACGCGCGCGCCGAGCCGCGAGCCGCGGCAGATCTCGGCGAGATGGCCGAGCAGGCCGAAGCCGGTGACATCGGTCATCGCGTGCACCCCGGGAATTTCCACCAGCGGATGGCCGACGGTATTGAGCTGCGTGGTGCTGGCCAGCATCTGCCGGTATCCCTCCTCCGGCAGCGCGCCTTTCTTGAGCGCGGCGCTGAGAATCCCGACGCCCAGCGCCTTGCCGAGCACGATGGCGTCACCGGCGCGCGCGGTGCTGTTGCGCTTGACGCGCTGCGGGTGAATCACGCCGAGCGCCACCAGGCCGTAGATCGGCTCGACCGAATCGATCGAGTGGCCGCCGGCGATGGGAATGCCCGCGGCCTCGCACACCGAGGCGCCGCCCGCGAGTATCTTCTGGATCACGTCCACCGGCAGCTTGTTGAGCGGCATGCCGACGATGGCGAGCGCGAAGATCGGGCGCGCGCCCATGGCGTAAATGTCGGACAGCGCGTTGGTCGCGGCGATGCGCCCGAAATCGTACGGGTCGTCCACGATCGGCATGAAAAAATCGGTGGTGGCGACGACCGCCTGCTCGTCGTTCAGGCGATACACCGCGGCATCGTCGCTGGTCTCGATACCCACGAGCAGCGCCGGATCGAGGAACGGGCGCGGGACCTTGGCGAGGATTTCCGTGAGCGCGGCGGGCGCGATCTTGCAGCCGCATCCGCCGCCGTGCGACAAACTGGTCAATCGAACGTCTGACATAGCACACCTCCATGCCGGTTAAATTGGCGGAAGAGCGTGGGAGTCGAACCCACCAAGGACCGGCTGACGGCCCTTACCAGATTTGAAGTCAGGTCGCCCCACCGGGGTGCGAGTCTCTTCCGTAAACCTGTGCCTCACGCCGGCTACTGCCGGCGTCGGCGTTTGTCTTGATGTGTCCGACCAGCAGGGTCGGGTCGCGCACGCAGTGGGCGTCGCCGACGCGGCGCGAGAAACCGGTCTTGTCGAAATACTCGAGGATCCGGATCGCGAGCTTGCGACCCGTGCCGATGTGGTCGCGGAACTCCGACGCCGTCACCGCGCCGTTTTCCGCCGCGAGCTCCGAGACAATGCGCGCGAGTTCGGCGATCGCCTCGCGCGTGAAGAAACGGTCGCGCATGACTTCGTAGGTGTCGCCCAGCATGGTCACGCGCTGCAACAGGCTGCGCACCTGCGGCTCGGGCGCCGTGAGCGTCTGCGCGATGTCGCGCACCCACGGCGGCTGAAACGGCGTGGCCCGAAGCAACGGCGCCACCGCGCGCCAGAGCTTTTCTTCCGCGCCGGTGAGCGTGATGCGATGCTGTCGGCAGATGCAGCCACGGGCCGTGACGCGCCACGCGCTGCCCGGCCAGCAACTGATCGACCAGCGCCACGAACACCTCCCACGGCAGATCCGGGGTCGCCAGCCGGCGCAGGCGCCGGCCTTCGAGGCCGAGCAGCTCCGGGGCGCGTTCGTGTTCGGCCGCGAGCGCCGCCAGCACCGCCTGCTGCATCGTCTCCCAGCGCGGCGGCGCAAAACCAAAGCGGCCGGCGCCGGCGACGTTGACCACCACCATCGGGATCTCGCGATACAGCGACTCGGCGGCCTCGGCGCGCAGATTGAAACTGCGCGCGAACCATGACAGATCCACGCCCGCCGGCGCGTCGTTGAGCAGCTGCTGCAAGCGCATCGGACGTCGCGGGACGCTCCAGTGCCGCGAGCACCGCCAGGCGCGCGGGCGTGCGCACTTTGCGCGCCGGCGCGAACGGATCGAGCACCACGCCGCCCGCGAGCGTCTGCTGGGCCGACTGGTCGCGCAGGATGAAGCGGTCGCCGCGCAACGCGCCGATGGGCTGGTCGAGCACGATCTGCGCCAGGCCGCTGGCGCCCGGCTCGATGCCCGTGCGCTTCCAGCAGCGCGACGCGCCCCATCACATCCGCCGCGCCGAGATGCACGTGCACCGGGGTCCAGTGCCGGAGCGCGCGCGTCGCGGCTGGCGGCAGCTTGAGCGACACATCGAGGCGCGCGGTCGGTGCGTGCGCGGCGGGCTCCAGTACCCAGTCGCCGCGCGCGATGTCCTTCTTCTCGACGCCGGCGAGGTTGAGCGCGCAGCGCTGGCCCGCCAGGCCGCGCTCGGCCGCGCGGTTTTGCGCGTGGATGCTGCGCACCCGCACTTCCCGGCCGGACGGCGACACCAGCAAGCGGTCGCCCACGCGCACGCTGCCGGAAAACACCGTGCCGGTCACCACCGTGCCGCTGCCGGCAAGCGTGAAGCAACGGTCCACGGCGAGACGGAAACAGCCGTCGCGCCGCGCCTGCCGGCGGCGACGCGGCCACGGCCTCGAGATGCGCGCGCAGCGCCGGCACGCCGTCGCCGGTGACGCTCGACAGCGCGAAACACGGGGCTGCCGGCGAGCGCCGTGCCGCGGAGCAGCGCCTCGATCTCCGCCCGCGCCGCGGCCACGCGCTCCGGCTCCACGCGGTCGATCTTGGTCAGCGCCACCGCGCCGCGCGTCACGCCGAGCAGGTCGAGGATCTCCAGATGCTCGCGCGTCTGCGGCATCACGCCGTCGTCCGCCGCCACCACCAGCAGCACGAAGTCGATGCCGGTCGCGCCGGCCAGCATGTTGTGCACGAAGCGCTCGTGGCCCGGCACGTCGATGAAGCCGAGCACCTCGCCGTTCGGCAGCGGCGTAGTAGGCGTAGCCGAGGTCGATGGTGATGCCGCGCGCCTTCTCCTCCTTGCAGGCGGTCGGCGTCCACGCCGGTGAGCGCCTTGACCAGCGCGGTCTTGCCGTGGTCGATGTGGCCGGCGGTGCCGACGATCATGGCGCTGCCTCCACCGTCGAGCTGCAGCTGCGCCAGTTGATCGACGAACTCGCGCTCGTCCTCCAGACAGCGCAGATCGAGCAGGAGCGCGCCGTCGGCGATGCGTGCCGATCACCGGCACCGGCAAGCGCGCGGAACGCGGCCGCCAGCCGCTCGAGCGCGGTGCCTTCGCCGCGCCCGCGCTTGAGCGGCGCGAGCGCGAGCGCTGCGCTCGGCAGCAGTTCCACCGGCAGCGCGCCGCTGCCGATCTGGCTGTGGCACGGCACCACGCTCACACTGCGCCGCACTGCGTTACCGCCTGCGCCACCGCCGGCTGCAGATGCGCCGGCACAGCGCCTCGATGTCGGCCGCCGGGCGCGTGAGCAGGCGCAGCGTCGGCAGGCGCTGCGCCAGCCGCTCCGGCTCGCGATAGAGCCGCAGCACCGCTTCGAGCGCGGCCAGCGTCATCTTGTCCACGCGCAGCGCGCGCTTCAGGTGGATTGCGTCTTGATCTTCTCGATCGAGCTCGGCGCGCCCGACGATGATGCCGGCCTGCGGCCCGCCGAGCAGCTTGTCGCCGCTGAAGGTGACGAGATCGGCGCCGTGCGGCCAGCGTCTCCTGCGGCGTCGGCTCCTTCGGCAGGCCGTAGTGGCTCAGGTCGACCAGCGTGCCGCTGCCCAGGTCCACCACGAACGGCAGGCCGCGCGGCGTGCGCGAGCGCCGCGAGTTCCGTCTCCGGCACCGCGGCGGTGAAACCCTGGATCGCGTAGTTGCTGGTGTGCACCTTCATGCAGCATGCGCGCTGCGCGCGCCGATGGCCTGCTCGAAGTCGGCGCAGATGCGTGCGGTTGGTGGTGCCGACCTCGCGCAGGCGGCAGCCGGCGCGCGCCATGATCGTCGGGCATGCGGAACGACGCCGCCGATCTCGATCAGCTCGCCGCGCGAGACGATCACTTCCTTGCGCGCGCGCCAGCGTGTTGAGCACCAGCAGCACCGCGGCGGCGTTGTTGTTCACCACCGTGGCGGCCTCGGCGCCGGTGAGTTCGCACGAGCAGCGCTTCGACATGGCTGTCGCGGTCGCCGCGCTCGCCGGTCGTCGAGGTCGTATTCGAGGTTGCACGGGCTGCGCCATGACCGCCTGCACCGCGTCGACGGCCTCCGCCGGCAACAGCGCGCGTCCGAGATTGGTGTGCAGCACCGTGCCGGTGAGGTTGAACACGCGCCGCAGCGAGGGCTGCATGGCGGCCTCCAGGCGGGCCTGAAGGCGCTGCGCGAGCGACGGCGCTTGCAGCGCTTCCGCGGGCAGCGCGACACCGTCCAGCATGGCCTGGCGCATTTCGGAGAGCAGGGAACGGATGGCGTGGACCACGGCGGTGTGGCCATACTGCGCGCCCAGTGCCTGCACCGCAGGCATCTGGAGCACACGATCGACCGCCGGCAAAACAGCGGCTATTTGCGGATTCTGCGCTTGGACCAAGGACGGTTCCGCCTATGCGTGAATACTGACAATAATCTACAACGGTTTACCGGGCTATTCACTTCCTCCTAATAAGAAGAAATTCACCCCATTGCGAGTGATACCGGATTCGGCCATCAGGACATCGAGCGCGACGCTCGCCACGTCATCCGCGAGCGCGTCCACGTTCGGGTCCTTTTCCATGTACAGGATCTTGAGATAACCCTGGCAGGCATCGCAGCTCTCGGCCTTGATCGCGGCGCTGCCGCCCTCGATGCCATAGTAAGCGATGCCCTTGGTGGTATCGCAGAAGACGCACTTGATGCGCACCGCGTGCCATTGCGTGTTGCACAGCGAGCAGGTCAGATAGCGCAGCCCGTGGTCCGCGGCGCCGATGCGCACGACACTGGCCATGGGCGCGGAACCGCACGCCGGACAGAGATGCGGGGTATCGAGCCGGCCGAAGGCGCCAGCCCCGAGCGTCGTGACCAGATGCAGCCAGTACGCCTGCAGCGCCGCGCCGATGAACGGGATCGCCGCCCGATCGAGCTTTTCATAATCGCCGGCGAGCAGCGCGTCGGCCAGGCGTTCGAGCGACGCGTCGTCCGCGTCCTTGAGCCGCGCGATCGTCGCGCGCGCCGCCTCCGGCAGTGCGCCGGCTTCGAGTTCCGTGAGAATACGGCGCAACGCCTCGCGCCACGCGGGATCGCGCGTCCAGGCCCGGGTTCCGAGCGGCGGCAGTCCGTGTTCGCGGCAGCGTTCGAGCTGTTGCGCCTCCGGCAGCGGGACATGGCGGAACAGCGAAAGCGATTCATGCTGCGCGCGCGCCAGCGCCGCCAGGAACCGGAGATAATCCGCCAGCGCGTGACCTTCGGCCAGGGCGCTCAGGCGCTCGGCGCGCGCCTGAAAGAGCGTTGCGCTCCGGCAGGAGCAGAAAAGGTATTTCGCCCGCCGGCGCCTCGATGGTTCCGGGTTGAATGACGGTGTGCGGTCATTTCGAGCCCTTGGTCACCTCGCGATACCAGCCGCGGATGATGATGCTTGGCCCAGGCTCGCGTCACGGTGCCACGCGTCATGGCCGCGGATCGAACCCTTGACCCAGATACGCGGCGTAGATGTGCACGATGATGCCGAGCGATCAGCACGAATGCCGCGAGCGCATGGATGCAGCACGGCCACGCGCAGCGAGACCGATCGGAAACAGCGGCGCAAACCACGGCTGCCAGATGACGATGCCGGTCGACCAGCAGCAGCGCGATGCATCGCCACCATGATCCAGAATAGTATCTTCTGCCCGATGTTGTACTTGCCGATCTCGGGCAGGTTCTGCATCGCGGTTGGCCAGCACATCGCTGAAGCTGCGCGCATCCACTCGCGGTCGGCGCGGGTGATGCGATTGTCGCGCCAGAAGCGTTGCGCCAGGAACCACGAAGGAGACCGCCAGCACCACGCCGATGAAGGGATGCAGGATGCGCGTCCAGGTGCCGCCGCCGAACAGGTTGGTGAGGAAGAAAAACGCCGGGTGGAACAGCGCCAGGCCCGAGAGGGCGAGCAGGATGAAGGTGATCGCCGACGACCCAGTGGTTGGCGCGTTCGCCGGCGTGTAACGCTCGATCAGATTTTTGTCGCTCATGACAGCTCCTCGGCAGGCGTCAGCGATCGCGCCGGTGTATCGTTCACTGTCCTCTTCGTCGGACTCGTTGGGACCCACCGTGACGTAGTGGAAGAAGCCCGCGAGCACGGCCAGCCCGAGACCCAGCGGCCATCAGCGGCTTGAGACGCCCTTCCACAGGCCGACCAGCGGGCTGATGCTGCGGATCCTTGGGCAGACCGTGGTAGATCTCGCGGCTTGTCGGCGTGCTGCAGCACGTACATCACGTGCGTGCCGCCGACGCCCTGGCGGATCGTACAGCCCGGCATTCTGGTAGCCGCGCTCCTTGAGGTCGGCGATGCGCTCCTCGGCATGATGGATCATGTCGTCCTTGCTGCCGAACACGATCGCGCCGGTGGGGCAGGTCTTGACGCAGGCCGGCTCCAGTCCCACCGCCACCCGGTCGGAGCACAGCGTGCACTTGTAGGCCTTGCTGTCCTTCTTCGAGATGCGCGGGATGTTGAACGGACAGCCGGTGATGCAGTAGCCGCAGCCGATGCAGTTCTCCTCGTGGAAATCGACGATGCCGTTGCTGTACTGCACGATCGCGCCCGGCGCCGGGCAGGCCTTGAGGCAGCCCGGGTCGGCGCAGTGCATGCAGCCGTCCTTGCGGATCAGCCATTCGAGCTTGCCGGCCTCGACTTCCACTTCGGAGAAGCGCATCACGGTCCAGGACTGGTCGGTGAGGTCGAGCGGGTTGTCGTAGACGCCGGCATTGGTGCCGACCTCGTCGCGCAGGTCGTTCCACTCCATGCAGGCCACCTGGCAGGCCTTGCAGCCGATGCACTTGGAGATGTCGATGAGCTTCGCGACCTTCTGCGTCTCGCGCACCCCGGGCGACGGCGTGGTGGTGGCGGAGCGGCGCTTCGATGTCGAGTGATTGCAGTGCCATGTCGCCTCCTTATGCCTTTTCGACGTCCACGAGGAACGCCTTGAACTCCGGCGTCTGGGTGTTGGCGTCGCCCACGAACGGCGTCAGCGTGTTGGTGATGTAGCCGTTCTTGGCCAGACCCAGGAAGCCCCAGTGGATCGGGATGCCGACGGTGTGCACCTTCTTGCCGCCGACCGTGCAGCGTGCTGCATGCGCTTGGTCACCACGGCCACGGCCATGATGAAGCCGCGGTTGGATCGCACCCGCACGTGGTCGCCGGCCTCGATGCCTCTTCTCCTTGGCCAGCTCCTCGCCGATCTCCACGAACTGTTCCGGCTGCATGATCGCATTGAGCTTCGCATGCTTGGTCCAGAAGTGGAAGTGCTCGGTGAGCCGGTAGGTGGTCGCCACATACGGGAACTCCTCGGCCTCGCCGAACTGTCTCCAAGTCGCCCTTGAACACCCGCGCCGCCGGATTGCTCGCACCTTCGGATTGCTTCGGGTGCAGCGGATTGACGTCGAGCGGCGATTCGAACGGTTCGTAGTGCTCGGGGAACGGTCCTTCCGCCATCTTGTCGACGGCGAAGAAGCGCGCCACGCCTTCCGGGTTCATGATGAACGGATTCATGCCTTCCTCGGGCGCGGAGTCCGGCCTTGATGTCCGGAACGTCCGCGCCGGCCCATTTCTTGCGGCGGCGTCCCAGGCGATCAGCTTGCGTTTCGGATCCTACGGCTTGCCGGTCGGATCGCAGGAGGCGCGGTTGTAGAGGATGCGCCGGTTCGCCGGCCAGGCAAACGCCCAGTTGAGCGTCTTGCCGATGCCGCACGGATCGGAGTTGTCGCGCCGCGCCATCAGGTTGCCCTTCTCCGACCAGCGCGCCGGAGAAGATCCAGCAGCCGCAGGAGGTGGAGCCGTCGTCGCGCAAGCTGCCGCGAAGCCGTTCAGCTGCTCGCCGGCCTTGACCAGCACCTTGGTCTTGTCCTTGGGATCGGTCACATCCGTCAGCGCCTTGCCGGAGAACTCCTTGCGCCAGTTCCTCGGGCGAAGGCGCGTCCGGCTGGCGATGCTTCCAGGTCAGGTTCAGGATCGGGTCGGGGAAAGCGCCGCCGTCCTTCTTGTACAGCTCCTTCAGCTTCAGGAAGATGCCGGCCATGATCTCGGTGATCGCCTTTGGCCTCGCCCGGCGGCTCGGCGCCCTTCCAGTGCCATTGCAGCACGCGGCTGGAGCTGACCAGCGAGCCGTCCTCTTCCGCGAAGCAGGTGGAGGGCAGGCGGAACACCTCGGTCTGGATCTTGGACGGATCGACGTCGTTGTACTCGCCGTGGTTCTGCCAGAACTCGGAGGTCTCGGTCGCCAGCGGATCGATGATGACCAGGTACTTGAGCTTGGCCAGCGCGCCGGCGACCTTGACCTTGCACGGGAACGAGGCGAGCGGGTTGAAGCCCTGGCAGATGTAGCCGTTGATCTTGCCCTGGTTCATGTTCTCGAACACCTGCAGGATGTCGTAGCACCTTGTCGAGCTTGGGCAGCCAGTCGTAGCACCAGTTGTTCTCCTCGGTCGCGGCATCGCCGTACCAGGCCTTCATGTTGCTGACGTGGAACTTGGCGTAGTTCTGCCAGTAGCTCATCTGGCCCGGGACGCAGCGGCTTGAGCGCGCGCTTCTCGATGTAGGTCTTGTAGTCCTGCTCCTCCTCGCCGGGCAGCGTCATGTAACCCGGCAGCAGATTGGACAGCAGGCCCAGATCGGTCAGGCCCTGGATGTTGGAGTGGCCGCGCAGCGCATTCATGCCGCCGCCGGCCACGCCGATGTTGCCGAGCAGCAACTGCACCATGGCGCCGGTGCGGATCATCTGCGAGCCCTGCGAGTGCTGCGTCCAGCCCAGCGCGTACATGATGGTCATGGTGCTGGTTCGGCGCCGGAGGTCTCGGCGATCATCTCGCAGACCTTGAGGAATGCATCCTTGGGCGTGCCGCAGATGTTGCTCACCATCTCCGGCGTGTAGCGCGCGTAGTGCTCCTTCATCAGATTGGTACACGCAGCGCGGATTCTGCAGCGTCGGGTCGGTCTTCGACGAAGCCGTCCTTGCCGATCTGGTAGCCCCAGGTGGACTTGTCGTAACTGCGCTTCTCCGCGTTGTAGCCGGAGAAGAGGCCGTTCTCGAACGTGTACTCGTCGTTCACCAGGAAGCTGAAGTCGGTGTACGTCTTCACGTACTCGTGCTGGATCTTGTCGTTCGTGAGCAGGTAGTTGATCACGCCGCCCAGGAAGGCGATGTCGGTGCCGGCGCGTATCGGCGCGTAAAAATCGGACACCGCCGCCGAGCGCGTGAAGCGCGGATCGACGACGATCAGCTTGGCCTTGTTGTGCGCCTTGGCTTCGGTCACCCACTTGAAGCCGCAGGGGTGTGCCTCGGCGGCATTGCCGCCCATGATCAGGACCAGGTCGGCATTCTTGATGTCGACCCAGTGGTTGGTCATCGCACCGCGGCCGAACGTCGGGGCAAGACTTGCCACCGTCGGGCCGTGTCAGACGCGCGCCTGATTATCGAATGCGAGCATCCCGAGGCTGCGGACCACCTTGTGGGTGAGGTAGCCGGTTTCGTTGCTCGAGGCGGAGGCGGCGAGGAAACCGGTGGTGAGCCAGCGGTTGACCGTCGCGCCGTCGTCGTTCTTCGCGATGAAATTCTTGTCGCGATCGTCCTTCATGAGCTCGGCGATGCGGGTCGAAGGCATCGTCCCAGGAGATGCGCATCCACTTGCCTCGCTGCCGGGGGCGCGGTATTCCGGATACTTGAGCCGGTTGGGGCTGTGCACGAAATCGAGCAGGCCCGCGCCCTTGGGGCAGAGCGTGCCGCGATTCACCGGATGATCCGGATCGCCTTCGATATGGATGATTTCGGCCGGAGCGTTCTTGGCCTTGTCACCCAGGCTGTACATCAGGATGCCGCAACCGACCGAGCAGTACGGACAGGTGTTGCGGGTTTCGGTGGCGCGCGCCAGCTTGAACTCGCGCACCTCGGCCAGCACATCGTTGGGCGAGAAGCCCAGCATCGCCATGCTCGATGCGCCGAGTCCGGCGGCACTGAGTTTGAGGAACTGACGTCTGGAAACAGATACCATGGCGTGTCTCCTATCCTTCGGTTGTTACGTCCTCCCGTTTTTATAACACCATTCTGCAGCGGAAATACCCTATACCTGCGGTCAACAAAAAGCAACGAACACCCGACGCGTCAACGTCGGGGATTTTCGGTTTTATATTAAGCGATGAAAATTTCGCGTGATGAAAAACGGATGGGTGCCGGAACCTCGGACCGCCGAACCAACATTAAATATAAGGGAACTCTGATGAACGAAATTTTCAGGTTCCTTGAGTTTAAGGTATCTCTGATTAATTCCGAGCCTGGTTCGACGGCTCACCGGCTCGACCCGTCGTACTGAGCTTGTCGAAGGGCGATAGACGCAACGTACTGATTTCCCGGCGTCCTCCGTTCATGGTTCGACAGGCTCGCCATGAACGGAGGAATCAATCTGACCTTCCTTTCAGATAGCGTTCAATCCCCGCGCTTGCTGCCGCCTTCGAACAAGGCCGGTACCTCGCGCCTGGCGCGGTGGTGGGCAGGCTTCTTGGTTACCACCGGGACGGGAATGCGTTGTCGGCTGATGCGACCGGTGCGGCGCATCGTAGCGATCGAGGCGACGATGCTGGTTGCCGGCGTTTTCCGAAGTACGCCGGTTACCGTCCACCTCGGCGCGCGGGGCATGGCGATTGCCATGATCCTCGGCGGCGGAACGCGCATGCGGCTGCGAATGCGGATGCTGGCTGGCGGCGCGGGGATGTGGATTCGAATGCGGACGCTGGGCACCGGGACGAGCGTGTGAATGTGAATGCGGGCGTTGCGCGCCGTCGCGGGCATGCGGGTTCGAATGCGTGCGTTGACCATCGGCGCGTGCATGCGAAGCGGAATGCGGCCGTTGGCCGCGGCCACGATCGCCGCCCTGGCGTGATGCTTGCGGCCTTCCGCCGCCGCGCTGGCCGCGCCCATGACTGATCGGCTCGGCCTTGATCGACGGATTCGGCTCGAAGCCCGGAATCACGACCTTCGGGATGTCGCGCTTGAGCAGGCGCTCGATGTCGCGCAGAAAATCGTGCTCGTCCACGCACACCAGCGACAGCGCCTCGCCCTCTTTGCCGGCACGACCGGTGCGGCCGATGCGGTGCACGTAGTCCTCCGGCACGTTGGGCAGTTCGTAGTTCACCACGTGCGGCAACTGGTCGATGTCGAGTCCGCGCGCGGCGATGTCGGTCGCCACCAGCACCCGCACTTCGCCCTTCTTGAAATCCGCCAAGCGCCTTGGTGCGCGCACCCTGGCTCTTGTTGCCGTGGATGGCGGCAGCGCTGATGCCGTCCTCCTCCAGCTGTTCGGCCAGACGGTTGGCGCCGTGCTTGGTGCGGGTGAACACCAGCACCTGCTTCCAGCCTTGCGAATGAATCAGGTGCGACAGCAGTTCGCGCTTGCGCTCGCGATCCACCGGATGCACCACCTGCGACACGAGTTCGGCGGCGGTATTGCGGCGCGCCACTTCGATCAGCACGGGCGCATTCAGCAGGCCGTCGGCGAGCTGCTTGATCTCGTCGGAGAAGGTGGCCGAGAACAGCAGGTTCTGGCGCTTCTTGGGCAGCAGCGCGAGGATCTTGCGGATGTCGCGAATGAAGCCCATGTCGAGCATGCGGTCGGCTTCGTCCAGCACCAGGATTTCGACGTGGGACAGGTCCACGGTCCTCTGGCTGACGTGGTCGAGCAGACGGCCCGGTGTCGCCACCAGGATATCCACGCCGCGGCGCAGCGTGTCGATCTGCGGATTGAATGCCGACGCCGCCGAAGACCACGGTGGACTTCAGCGGCAGATGTTTGCCGTAGGTGCGCACGCTCTCCTCCACCTGCGCGGCGAGTTCGCGCGTCGGGGTCAGAATCAAGCGCGCGGATCGCGCGATGCGCGCCGTGGGGTTTCGCGCTCAGGCGTTGCAGCAGCGGCAGGGTGAAACCGGCGGTCTTGCCGGTGCCGGTCTGCGCGCCGGCGAGAATGTCGCGCCCCTCGAGAATGACGGGGATGGCCTGCAGCTGAATGGGGGTGGCTTCGGTATAGCCCTTTTCGGACACAGCACGGAGTAATTCGGCCGACAGGCCGAGAGTTGAAAATGACATAACGAATGGTTGCTCCTGGATGGCCTACCCAAATAACTTGGGCCGGTCTAGGCGCTACCTGATAAGTTGAAGTTGTTCGAGGTGAACCGAGATGGATGACCGCGAAGGGATCGGTGCAGACCGGGGTGCGCCGATGGGGGTATTGTAGCAGGGATTGCCGGGAAAGTGGATGAAACTGTTAGATATAGTTGTGCGCGTTGCGTGCCGTAAGCTTATTCGGTGCGCTAGTAATGCGGCGGCGGTTTTTCGTCCTCCTGCGGGATGACCATCGAGGGCGCGAGGCCGGCCAGCAGGGATTTCACGGTTTCCAGTTCCCTCACCAGACGATCGATCTCCCGCTGCTGGCGCGTGACCACCTCGTTCAGGTCCTGGATGGTCTGGTCCTGAAACGCGACGCGCACTTCCAGTTCAGTCAATCGTTCTTTCATTCACGGCTCCTTGGCCACCTCGATCAGCCCCGTGGGTGCGCCTGGGGAAAACCGGGGAATGATGAACGATACGGCATAACTATCGGCGCGGGAATGCCGGATGTCGGCATACACCGGGCGCTGCTTGCTGATCCGGGTCGTTCAGCTAGGCTGAAGAGGCAAGCACTGGGAGGTTCCATGCGCCTGACACTATATATATTGATCGCCATTGCCGCCCTCGGCGCGGCCCACGCCGCCGAGCCCCCGGCACCGCCCAACGAGCCGCCGGCGGCACCGCCGCACTACCGACCGTCCACGGTGAAGTGCACTGCCACGGTCAATGCCTGGATCGAAGCGGACGACAACAGCCTGCCGCAGAGAATGAACGCGAAAGCCGAATCAAGAAAGCGGGTGCAGCTCAAGCTGGTCGGCTCGGCGCCCTCGCGTGGCGAGTCCGTGGTGTGCAGCTACGCCTCACGCAGCCGCGACGTGACGACTTCCTATTACATGCGCTGCGTCTACCCGCGCCAGGAGCGGGGTCAACGGCATTCCTATTCATGCAAGTGATGGCGTCGGCTATCCGTCCGCCGCCGTCAGCGGCGATTCCAGCGCTTCCCAACGGGCGTAGCAAGTTTCAAGCTCCTTCGTGATCGTTTCCAGGCGTGCCAGGGCGGCCGTGATTTCAGTGGCGGCCTGCTGGTAAAACGCGGGATCGCCGACGGCGGATTGTAATCGCGCCTGTTCCGCTTCGAGCGACTCGATCTTTGCCGGCAGGGTTTCGAGTTCGCGCTGTTCCTTGTAGGAAAGCTTGCGGGGTTTGGTGCCGCGCTTTTCCACGGCGGACGCGGGTGGTGGTGTTTTGGCGCGCGGCGCTTCGGTCGCGGGCGCGGCCGGGTTGCGCCGTTGCCGCAGCCAATCGGTATAACCGCCGACGTATTCGCCGATCCGGCCATCACCTTCGAACACCAGCGTGCTCGTGACCGCGTTATCCAGAAACGCGCGGTCGTGGCTCACCAGCAGCAAGGTGCCCTGGTATTCGAGCAGCAACTCCTCCAGCAGTTCGAGCGTTTCCACGTCCAGATCGTTGGTCGGTTCGTCCATCACCAGCAGATTGGCCGGCTGGGCGAATAGCCGCGCCAGCATCAGCCGGTTGCGCTCGCCGCCGGAGAGCGTGCTCACCGGGGACCGCAGCCGTTCCGGGGGAAACAGGAAATTCTGCAGGTAGCCGGCGACATGCTGGCTGCGGCCGTTGATGGTCACGGTCTGGCTGCCGGCGCCGACGCTGTCCATGACCGTCGCGCCGGGGTCGAGCTGCGCGCGCTGCTGATCGAAGTACGCGACCTGGAGATTGGTGCCGCGGCGCAGCTGCCCGCGCGTCGGCGGCAGCTCGCCCAGCAGCAGCTTGATCAGCGTGGATTTGCCGGCGCCGTTGGGGCCGACGATGCCGATGCGGTCGCCGCGCATGACGCGCACCGAGAAATCTTTTATCACGACGGTGTCGCCGAAACTGAAATCGACGTGCTCGGCTTCGAACACCAGCTGGCCGGACTGTTTGCCCTCCTCCAGTTTCAGCTCCGCCTTGCCGGCGCGATTGAGGCGCTGGCGGCGTACTTCGCGCAGGGCTTCGAGCGCGCGCACCCGTCCTTCGTTGCGCGTGCGGCGCGCCTTGACGCCCTGGCGTATCCACGCCTCTTCCTGCGAGAGCTTCTTGTCGAACAGCGCGTTGTGCCGTGCCTCCACCGCCAGCTGATCCTCTTTGCGGCGCACGTAATCATCGTAGCTCCCGGGCCAGGAGGTGAGCGCGCCGCGATCGAGTTCGATGATGCGCGTGGCCAGGCGCTTGAGAAACGCGCGGTCGTGGCTGACAAACAGCAGCGCGCCCGGATAGTCGGCGAGGAAATCTTCCAGCCAGGTGATGGCCTCGATGTCCAGATGATTGGTCGGCTCGTCGAGCAGCAGCAAGTCCGGTTCGCACACCAGGGCGCGCGCCAGCATCGCGCGCCGCCGCCAGCCGCCGGAGAGCGCGTGCATGCTGACGTCCCCGTCCAGACCCAGACGTGACAGCACCATCTCCACGCGCTGCTCCAGGCGCCAGCCATCGCCGGCTTCGAGTTCGTGCTGCAGCTGCGCCAGTCGCTGCGTCAGGGCCGGCGTGGGCGCGTGCGCGAGTTCCGTGGCGGTATGGTGGTATTGCGATATCAGCTTGCCCAGTCCGGCCAGTCCGCCGGCCACGATATCGAACACCGACTCGTCGCTGTCGGGGCTGACTTCCTGCGCCAGGTGCGCGATGCGCGTGCCGGGGCGAATCCAGATCTGGCCGTCATCGGGCAGGGCCTCGCCGCTCAACAGGCGGATCAACGACGACTTGCCCTCGCCGTTGCGACCCACCAGGCACACCCGCTCACCGCGGCGTATTTCAAGCTTTGCCTGCTCCAGCAACGGACGATGGCCATAAGCCAGGGAAACCTTATCGAGGCGCAGCAGGGGCATGGATGTATTTCACGGTTAAACGCGGACAGACGATTTTCTTGCGCGGCGCATGCTAAAAACGGTGACTCCGCCCAGCAACATCAATCCCGCCGCGACCAGCGGATACTTAATTGAATAAACCACGGGCCAGAGACTCAGACGGGTAAGAACTCTCATTGTCTCATGTCCCCGGATGAAATCCGCGATCGGCGGCGAGTGACGGTAATAAAAACTTACGAAGATCCTGCCGGGTGCATTCATCAGCAAGTGTCTGTCGCGGAAATTTCTCAAGACCATCACTTCATCCGCCATCGCGCTGCCGTAGGCGGCCGTGGCGATGAAGCATCCGCCGCCTCCTCCGCCCCCGCCCGAGGATGGAGCTGAAGGCGGCGGAGGTGGAGGCGTGCCCAGGAGAGCGTCGTAGGCCGCATTGACATCCAGCTTGCCATAGCCCCACGTATTATTAGGTACGGTGCCGGTGAAGCGTCGGTCGCGGCGCTTCCGGTGATGAAACTTTTGATTTGATCCGAGCTGAAGGTGGGTCCGGCTTCGAACAGCAAGGCCACAGCCCCCGTGACATGTGGGGCAGCCATGCTGGTGCCTGCCTTGATGACATGGACGCCATCCAAATCAAGCTCGCTACCCGACGCCGCGGGTGTGGTATTGGCCGAATAAGCCGACATGATTCCCAGCCCCGGGGCGGCGATCTCCGGCTTTTGCGGCAGAGCGGGACAGAGCGTGCACTGCCGCCGCGGGCCCCGACTGCTGAACGTACTGATATTTCCCTGCGTCTCGCCCGTGTAGTTGAACAAACCCGATTGACTGGTGTAAGTGACTTTCGTGTTGTACGCGGCGACCGAAATCGGTTTGGTGGCCGTGGCGCAGTCAATCAAAGTGATGGCGGGATCGATGTGGTCGGTAAACGTGGCGTTGTTATTGTCGTCAATCCAGGCATCGAACCTCCCGCTGGTGACGATGCTGTTGCCATGCAGCGTGAGGTTCCAGGCACTCGTGGTAGTGAGCGTGTTGTACCGTTTTCCAGAGAAATACCAGTATTTCCCGATCGCCATTGCTGGTGTTCACACCGGTGGAGATAACTTGAATCAGGCCGCAGGCGGTGTCTGATGAAGACAGCGATGTATCGCCCGGGATTGACCACTCCCGGTGGTGCAGCTCCCGTTGCTGACCGTAGATGCCCATCTGGTTGGCGCCGGCATACCAGATATCAATCTGTCTCGATCATGTCGCCCGAGGGAATCGTGAATCCCACGGTGGTGGAACCGCCCTGAGTGACAGTTCCGCTGGCGTGAATGTTGGCGTTGGCTTCGTTACCCGCGGCGCAGACGATGGCCTTTCCGGTGCCGGAGGCATTGTCGAGCGCGCGCTCATACGTGGACGTGCCGTCGTGCGGGTCCATATGTTGCCCGAGACTGATATTAATGACCGACGGCTTGCCGAGCGCGGCGGCCTTTTGCTGCACGTAGCTGATCCCATCCAGAATGCCTGTTGTCGTCGGAGAGATTTTGACTGCGATCAGATCGGCTTCCGGCGCCATGCCCACGTAACGATATGCCGGCTGACTATTGCCGGTTGCCGAGCCGTTGCCGGCGGCGATTCCCGCCAAGTGGGTACCGTGACCGTCGGTGTCGGTTCTCCGTGCAAGTGCCGGCATCGATGGTGGCCTTGGTGCATTCGTTGCCGTAGCTAAAACCGGCAGGCGGCGTTCCGCTGACCGCCGTCTGGTCCCACACGAGAAAGAATGCGTGTCTTGCCCGAAGGCATCCTTGAAATCGGCGTGATTGAGATCGATGCCGATATCGACGATGCCGATGACCACGCCCTTCCCGGTGGAACCGGTCCAGTTCGGAGGCGTGCCACTGCGCAGCAGGCTGGCGCCGGTGGCCGGGACACTGACGTCGAGGCGGTGCTTGGCACGCTTGGCAGCCTCGACGTAGATAATATTCGGCAATTGTGCGAGCGCGGCGAGACTGCCGAGGGGAACATCCACGGTCGCGACGTCGCCGATCACCGACCGGATTTGTCCCTCCCAGGGATTCCACGCCGGAGAGGTCCCCCTGAAAGCGGACGATCGTTCCCACCAGGGGTTCGGCGCCGGCGGCTTGCGATTTCAATATGCCTTGGGCTTGCGTTACGGTCTGGGCCGCCGTCCCTTGCATCATCATGGTCAACATGGGATCGAGCCTGGAGTCAGCAGAAACGCTGCCGGCCAATAGCGACAGGATTCCCGCCAGAACAAAGCCAAGCTGCTTAGTGTAGGTCATCGTGAATCCATCGCCAGTCAATGTCGACTAGCGCAAACGTTGTTGCCGTGATATTTCAATGCGAACGACGAACTCGAGGTTCGCGATCCCGGCCACGGCGCGCGCCGGAATCCTCGCAGTCAGGACATCGCCCATGACAGAACCAATCCTGGCTCCTCGCTCTTCGAGCGCCGCCCGCTGTGTTGCGTCAATCGCGCCTTGGGTCCGGATGAGAACATCCATGGGCTGTTCGGGTTGCCCGGATTGCTGAATGGTCATGAGCAACGCCGGGTCAATCTTTTGCTGATTCATGGTCGAGGACGTTTCCAATACTTTATTACTCGTTGTTTCACCGTTGCATCCGGCCAGCCCCATAAACCCCACCAGTCCCAGGACGATGGGCAACATCCGGTAAATTCGCTTCGCTTCCATCGCTTTCCTTGAATACAAGAGGTGCGTGACTTGTTCGACGCACGAAATGCGAACAAGTTTAACAACGAAAACTCCCTCCCGCGCCTGCGATCCGACACGTGCCAGTAACTTGCGGACAGTCGCGCCAGCGAGTGTCCCCGAATGCCTCATTCGAGGATATTGGATATTAGTATGATGGGGGTTAAAAGACGACTCGCTGACATGATTCCCGGACTACCGGTAGAGGCCAGCCGAAATTATTGGCGCTAGGACGAAAGCACGCGTCGGTACACCTTGCGCGTGAGTTCGGCGGCCAGGCCCTTGGCCACGCTGACCATGACGGTATGAACGGTTTCGGACAGCGAGTCCCGGGCAAAATTGAATATCTGGGGAATGTGCACCGAGCGGCTCAGCATTTTGGTTTCGGCGCTGTAAAGCTCCAGGATCTCGCGCAACCGGGATTCGAACTCCGCGCGGGAATACAGGCGGGCGACCGCCGCGCGGAACCGCGGCGTCGTTTCCCATTGCGCGAGCAAACGTCCGGCCAGCTCGAGCAGCCGCTCGATCCGGCGCCGGCGGAACGCTTCGATATCGCGGTATTCGATGTGAATGTTGACGGGAAACACGGCGGCCTGTTGCAGAAACTTCTGATCGATCTCGCGCGCCTGTTGCAATAGCCGCTGGATATCCGCTTCCTGCGGCGCGCTGCCCGCGCGTTGCGCGTCGGCCGCGCGCAGGATCACGAGGCGATCCTTCTCGATTTCCTTCCTGACATTGATATCGAGAAACGCCCGGAACGCCGGCAGCAGCAGCTTGAACAGCGTGTAGTCCCCGAGCCGCGCGGCGGTGCGCGTGCTGAACTCCTGCATCATCGCGCCGCTCATGGCGCACAGGACGCGGACCTTATCCACGGCCGTCGCCCGGACCGGCGGAACTAGGGCTTCATCGCCTTGTGAAATCCGATCATCCCGCCCATCAGGGTTTTGCTCGACACGTTTTCATAGCCCAGATGCCGCAGCAATTGCGACATTTCCTCGGCCGAGTAGAACAGGCTCAGCGCGTCGATAAAGTATTTTTTGCAATTGCGCGCCGTCGCGCCGCTCTGAAACAGCACCGCCGTCACCGACAGGCTGACCCGCAGATAGGCGTAGTACGCGCGCTCCACCAGCTTGCTGCCGGGGCGCAGCATGTCGCAATGATAAAAATATCCGCCCGGCTTCAGCACGCGCCGGATCTCGGCATACACGTCCATGACGCGCAGATGCCGCGACGCCCATTGCAGCGTCACCACGTCGAAATGATTGTCGGGGAACGGCAGCTTGTGCACGTCGCCGATGACGCTTTCGATGTGAAAGCCTTCCTTTTCCGCCAGCTGGCGGCCGACTTCCTGCATCGCCGCGCTGCGGTCCATGGCGCAGACCTTGAGATCGGGCTGCTTGCGCAGCATGGCGATGCCGACCGCGTTGGTGCCGGCGCAGACATCCAGCGCTTTCTGACCGCTTTGCAAATCGATGGTCGCGAGAAAACTGTTGCGGAACTTGTTCCACAACCCCAGGCTCGCGACGTAGTTCGCGCGGTCGTAATACTTGGCCACGTCGGCGAACACATCGTTTAATTCCTGGGTCCATACCCGCTTGAACAGTTTCTCCCGGACGTCTTCCCGGTCGGAAAAATGCAGTGCCCCGTCCAGGGCGCGTTCACCGTTTGCCATAATTACCTCGCGTTTTCACTGTCAGTTATTTTCAGGAACAACCCATCGCTTCATTGTTGTAGCGGAATATACACCCGAGCGGCCTTGCGCCAGATCAAACTTTCACCATCCGGGACATAGAAATTTCAGGAAATAAACCATTGACGGGTCGATTTCGGTCCTTCCGCTGCATGACCTCACCGGATTTTTTCAATCCGGGCACGTGAAATGGCTCACAACAATGCAGGAAAACAGAATCAGGCCTCTCCCGGTCTCGGTGATCCATGGTCGACATCCTACGGCCAATGTCACCGATGCCGCAAGTCAGGCCCCTAATCCGGCCGGCGGCGGGCCCACGCTCACGCTTCGGAGACGAGGGTGTTATCGATTATTCTCCGATTGAGTCCTGACGCAGATTCGTGGCGGGATTTACGGCACAATTTTTACGCCGTGCCAGAAAGCGATGTAATGCTGGATATGCCGCGCCTCCGCGGAGGTCTGCGGGTAATACCACGCGGCTTTGCAGTTCACCTTGCCGTCGACCACGACGTCGTAATAACTCGCGACGCCTTTCCAGGGACAGGTGGTGTGTTTCGTGCTCGGGCGCAGGTGTTCGCGTTTCACCGCCTCGGGCGGGAAATAATAATGGCCCTCGACGATCCGGCACGCGTCGCTTTCGGCCAATACCGCGCCGTTCCAGATTGCCTTCGCCGATATTCGTCTTGTCATCAAATATTACCCTTCCAAGCGATGTGGATGTTTTCCGTATGACCGGCATTCAGCGTTTGAATTCCCGCGCCAGTATGTTTCAATGCCGGTTCGACCAGCAGGGAGCGACGGAATGATGCTCGTCCGCGGTAGGTCACAGGCCCGGGATTCAGCACAGGGGATTTCCGTCTCACGCGACAGTCTGGCGGCACGCTACACCGCCGTGCGGCGCGTGAGCGAGGCGCTCAGCCGGCCGCTCGCGCCGGACGATTACGGCCTGCAGGCCATGCCCGACGTGAGTCCGGCCAAGTGGCACCTCGCGCACACCAGCTGGTTCTTCGAGACCTTCCTGCTCAAAGCCTTCGTCCCCGGTTACCGTCCGTTTCATCCGCAATTCGAGCATCTGTTCAACTCTTATTATGATCAGGTCGGCGTCCCGTTCGCGCGCGCAAGCCGCGGGCTGCTGTCGCGTCCGACGGTGGAGGAAGTCTTCCGCTATCGCGCGCAGGTGGACGAGGCGATGGCCGCGTTGCTCGCCACCGTGGAAGAGCAGCACTGGCCCGAGGTCGCGGCGCGCGCGACGCTCGGCTGCCATCATGAGGAACAGCATCAGGAACTGTTCCTGACGGATATCAAATACAACTTTGCCGTCAATCCGCTGAAGCCGGCCTATCGCGACGACCTGCCCGCCGCCCCGGCCGGCGCCGGCACGGCGCTGAACTGGATCGAACAGGCCGGCGGCACGATGGAAATCGGCCACGACGGCGCGGGCTTTGCCTTCGACAACGAAGGCCCGCGTCATCGCAGTCTTGCTCACGCCGTATGCGCTCGCCTCGCGCCTGGTCACCAATGGCGAGTATCTCGAGTTCATCAAGGCCGGCGGTTATGCGCGACCCGAATACTGGCTGGCGGACGGTTTTCGCACCGCGCGCGAGCGTCAGCTGGCAGGCACCGCTGTACTGGGAAAAATCGGACGGGCGCTGGCAGCTGTTCACGCTCGCGGGCACGCGGCCGATGAACGAGCACGAACCGGTGTGCCACGTGAGCTTCTACGAGGCCGATGCCTACGCGCGCTGGGCCGGCAAACGTCTGCCGACCGAGGCGGAATGGGAAGCCGTCGCGCAGCCACAGCGCGTGCACGGCAATCTGCGCGAGTCGGGTTACCTGCATCCCGTCCCGGCTGCGCCCGGCATGGAACCGGCGCAGTTGTTCGGCGATGTGTGGGAGTGGACCGCGAGCCCGTACGCGCCCTATCCCGGTTACCGGCCGGCACCGGGCGCGCTCGGCGAATACAACGGCAAGTTCATGGTGAACCAGCTGGTGCTGCGCGGCGGTTCCTGCGTAACACCCACGGATCACATCCGCGCCAGCTACCGCAACTTTTTCTACCCCGCCGACCGCTGGCAATTCTCCGGCATCCGCCTGGCGGACGATCGATGAGACTGCGTCCGCGTCCGTTTCCACGACGATCGCCCGTCGCCCGCGACCATGCAGGAGGAGGTGCTGCAGGGACTCGCGTCGCGGCCCAAGCGGATCGCGCCGAAATTCTTCTACGACGAGCGCGGCTCGCGGCTGTTCGACGCCATCTGCGAACTGCCGGAGTATTACCTCACGCGCACCGAGATGGGGATACTGGAATCCTGCGCCCGGGAAGTGGCGCGGCTGGCCGGCGCGGACTGCACGCTGATCGAGCTGGGCAGCGGCGCGAGCAAAAAGATTCGCCTGCTGCTCGAGACCCTGCGGCCGCGTCACTATCTTGGCATCGACATCTCACGGGAATTTCTGCGGGAATCGGTGCAACGCCTGGCGCATGACTACCCGTGGCTCGAGGTGCACGCGGCCTGCGCCGATTTCGCGCAGGATTTCGATTTGCCCGATCCGGCCGGCAGCGGGCGCCGGCTCGTGTTCTTTCCGGGCTCGACCATCGGCAATTTCGAACCGCACGAGGCGCTGGCGTTTCTGCAACGCGTGCGGCGTCTGGTGCAGCCCGACGGCGCGCTGGTGATCGGCGTCGATCTGAAGAAAGACCCGGCGGTGTTGCACGCCGCCTACAACGACGGTCAGGGCATCACCGCGGCGTTCAATCTCAATCTGCTGGAGCGCCTGCGCACCGAACTCGGCGCCGAACTCGACCCGAAAACTTTCCGGCACCGCGCGTTCTACGATGCGATGCACGGGCGGATTGAAATGCATCTGGTCAGCCGTCGCGCCCAGGAAATCCGCGTTCTTGGCCGGCGCTTTCAATTCGAACCGGGCGAAAGCATTCACACGGAGAATTCGTACAAGTACTCGGTGGCGGAGTTCCACGCGCTGGCACGCCGCGCCGGCCTGCAACCGCGCCAGGTCTGGCTGGACGCGGCACACCTCTTCAGCGTTCACTATCTCAACGTTATCACCCGGTCGCGCCCGCGCGTGGCCTAGCTGTCACGCTTGAGGTTCAGTGCGTACTCATACAGCCGGTTTTTCTTGAGACCGGTGATTTTCGCCGCGAGCGCCGCGGCCTGGCTGACGGGAAGTTCCCCGAGCAGAATCCTGAGAACGCGCTCGGCCTCTTCGTCCACGGCTTCCCGTTCCTCGCGCGGCACGCCATGAATGAGGATCACAAACTCGCCGAGCTGCTGGTGGGGATCGCGGTTGACCCATTCGGACAGTTCCGTCAGCGTGCCGCTACGCACGGTTTCGAACTGCTTGGTCAGTTCGCGCGCCAGCACCGCCTCGCGTTCGGGCCCGAAAATCTCGGTCATCTCCTTGAGGCTTTCGAGGATGCGGTGCGGGCTTTCGTAGAAAATCAGCGTGCGGGCTTCCTCGCGCAGCTTCTCGAACACCGCGCGGCGGGCGGCGGATTTGGCCGGGGGGAACCCCTCGAAAACAAAACGGTCGGAAGGAAGTCCGGCGGCGGACAGCGCCGCGATCGCCGCGCAGGCGCCGGGCACGGGTATGACGGTGAGGCCCGCCTGTCGGGCGGATCGCACCAGATGAAAGCCCGGGTCGCTCACCAGCGGGGTACCCGCGTCGGTGATAAATGCGATAGACTTACCGGCCTGCAAAATTTCGATAAGCCTGGGAACCTGGCTGCGCTCGTTATGCTCATGGAGGGCTTCTGTCTTGGCTTCAATACCGAAATGCTTGAGCAGCTTGCCGCTGTGGCGCGTGTCCTCGGCGGCGATCAGGTCGACCTCCGACAGGATGCGTATCGCCCGCGGCGTCATGTCCTCGAGGTTGCCGATCGGCGTGGCCACCACATAGAGCGCTGCCTGCGTTTGACACTTAATATTCCCCGATTCGATACTTTCGCGCATTCTAAACAGGAAACCGCATGAAACCCATCCGCTGGCTGGCTATTCCTATAATATGTGCCGCGCTCCTCGCCGGCTGCGAGACGGCGCGCGTCGCGCCGGCGCCACCGCCGGCGAGCATGGACCTGGCGGAAAAGGCCGAGCGCAGCGGTGATTTCCTGATCGCCGCGCGCGAGTACACGCGCCTGGCGGAAATCGCCCTGCCCGCGCAGAAACAGGACCTCCAGCTTCGGGCGGTGGACAATTTCCTCAAGGCCGGGCAGCTGCGCGAGGCGCGCAGTCAGATCGAGCTGATCAACGTCGCGGCGCTCGACAGCTCGTTCACGGCGCGCAAACGCATCCTGCAGGCGCGCATCTATCTCACCGAGGGCGGGTTCGAGAAGGGCATCCGGCAGCTGGACGAAGCCGGCCGCCTGCGTAATCTGAGCCCCGCGCTGCTCTCCGAAATCAACAGCGTGCGCGCGCAAGCCGAACTGGCGCTCGACAATCCCATCGGCGCGGTACGCAACCTCATCGGCCGCGAGCAATACCTCGCCGGAAAAGAGGCCGTGGCCGAAAACCAGAAACAGTTGTGGAAAATTCTCGTGTCGATGCCGCGCGAGCGGCTCAAGACCGAATTCAATATCGCCCGCGACCCGGTGTTGTCCGGCTGGATCGAACTCGCCCTGATTACCGCGGAAAACGCCGGACAGGTCTTGCCGCTCCAGGCCGCGCTCGATCAATGGAAAATAGCCCATCCCACCCATCCCGCGAATGAAACCATATTCGGCACGCTCATGAGTCCGACCCCGGGAATTTCCGGGCGCATCGAGCGCATCGCCTTGCTGCTGCCGCTCTCCTCCGCGTATTCGACCGCGGCACAGGCGGTGCGCGACGGGTTCATGGCGATGGACGCCGCCAACACCAATCCGGACAAGCCCAAGATCACGATTTACGATACCGGCCCGGACCCCGCGAAGACACCCGATGTTTACGCCCAGGCCATCGACGAGGGCGCGCAATTCGTGGTCGGACCATTGGGGCGCGAAGCCGCGGAAGCGATCCTGAAACTGGCCAGCATCAAGGTGCCCACCCTGATGCTCAACAGCACCGACATCGATCCGGGCTCGGCCAGCAAGTACCTGTTCGAATTCGGCCTGCCGCCGGAGCAGGAGGCGCAGCAAGTGGCCGAACGCGCCTACCTCGACGGCCACCGGCAGGCCGCCGTGCTCTACCCGAAAACACCGTGGGGCGAACGCATGATGACGGCCTGGGCCAATCACTGGCAGCGCCTCGGCGGCACCGTGGTCGCCAGTCAATCTTACAATGAGCTGGACGTCGACTACTCCGACCCCATCAAGCATCTGCTCAACATCACCCAGAGCGAGGCGCGCAAGGGCCTGATCGAAAAAATCGCCGGGCAGAAACTGCAATTCGACTCGCGCGCGCGGCAGGACATCGACTACATCTTCATCGCCGCCGACGCCAAGCACGGGCGGCTCATCAAGCCGCAGCTCAATTTTTATCACGCCGCGCGCGTGCCGGTGTACTCGACCTCGCATATCTTCACCGGCGCCGGCGATGCCGTGCAGGACGTGGATCTCGACGGCATCGTCTTCGGCGACATGCCGTGGATGCTGGTCGGCGACGGCCGGATCCAGGAGCTGCGCCAGAAGGTGCAGCAAAACTGGCCGTTCGTTCATAGCGACCTCGACCGTCTGTACGCGCTCGGCATGGACAGCTACGCGATCCTCCCGCACCTGGGCCGCATCAGCATGGAACCGGGCGCCCGCTTCAGCGGCGTCACCAGCGGGCTATCGCTCGACCGCAGCGGCCGCCTGCAGCGGCAACTGCTGTGGGCCCGGTTCAATCGCGGCGTGCCGAAACTCGTGGACACCTTCCTCAAGCACAAGGGGCAATTCGAGATCGAAAATGACACGGGGCTCCCCGCTAAACCTCAGCCGCGGTCGTAAAGCGGAAGACATCGCCTGCGCCCGCCTGCAGCAAGCGGGACTCGCGCTCACGACCCGCAATTACCGCAGCCCCTTCGGGGAGATCGATCTCGTCATGCAGGAGCGCGACACCCTGGTATTCGTCGAGGTACGTTACCGTTCATCGGATGATTTCGGCACGCCGGCCGAAACCGTGGACGCCCGTAAACAGGCACGGCTGCGCGCCACCGCGGAACACTACCTGCAGAATACGCCACGGGCCTCCAAGAAAGCCTGCCGTTTTGATATCGTAGCGCTGACCGGAGACGGCGAAGGCGGCGACTTTCGCTGGTTACAGAACGTTTTCTAATCAAGGACGCCCCCATGGCCAAGAGCAGTCTGCAGACCGCGCCCGATTCCACCGCCCTCGTTACGCGCGTCAAGAACATCTTTCAGGAAAGCATCCTGACCACGCGTAACTGCATGGAGGTGCTGGCGCCGGTCATTGCGCAAGCGGCCGCGCACATGATCCAGGCGCTGCTCTCGGATCGTAAAATCCTGGTCTGTGGCAACGGCGGCTCGGCCGCGGACGCACAGCATTTTTCCGCCGAATTGCTGAATCGCTTCGAGCGCGAGCGACCCGGCCTGCCGTGCATCTCGCTCACCACCGACACTTCGACGATCACCTCGATCGGCAACGACTACCATTTCGACGACATCTTCTCCAAGCAGCTGCGCGCGCTCGGCCAGTCGGGCGACGTGCTGCTCGGCATCACCACCTCGGGCAATTCGCGCAATGTGATCCGTGCGGTCGAGGCGGCGCACGAGCGCGGCATCGTCTGTGTGGCGCTGAACGGACGCGAGGGCGGTGAAATGTCCTCCGTGCTCTCCGGAAACGACGTCAACATCTGCGTGCCGGGCTCCTCCACGGCGCGCATCCAGGAAGTCCACGGCATCGTCATCCATTGTCTGTGCGATCTCATCGACTACCAGCTTCTCGGACAAGGTTAAAATGATTCAGAAATTTCTTTTTCTCACGGCTATCTTTGCCGGCATAACCCTCGCGCAGGGCTGTGCCACCGACCGTCGCACCGTCGGCACCCAGCTCGACGACGAAAACATCGAGCTCTCGGTGCGCAAGGCATTCACCGACGACGACCGGCTCGGCGACGACGTTCACGTCAACATCACGTGTCTCAACGGCACCGTGCTGCTGACCGGCGAGGCTACCACGGCCGAGCAACGCGACATCGTGGTGTCGCGAGCACGCCGCTTCGAAGGCGTCAAGCGCGTCGTCAGCGAAATCAACGTGGCCGAACCCACGGCCTTCGCCAACCGCGTGCACGATTCCTGGATCACCGGACAGGTCAAGGCCAAATTGCTGGATACGCCAAGATCTCAAATCGACCCGCATCAAGGTGGTGACGGAAAACTCCGTGGTCTATCTCATGGGGCTCGTCAAACAGAGTGAAGGCGAGCTGGCCGCCGAGGCCGCCCGCACCGTCGGCGGCATCACGCGCGTGGTCAAGCTGTTCGAGTACCTCGATTGACCGCCGAGCGAACGCAAGATCGTCACGGACGCGGCACAACTGCCGGCACGGCTCGCGGAACTCGGCGCGGCCGCTGGTTTTCACCAACGGTTGTTTCGACATTCTGCACCGCGGCCATGTGGCCTATCTCGAGGAGGCCGCGGCGCTCGGCCAATCCCTGGTTGTCGGCGTGAACAGCGACGCCTCGGTGCAACGCCTCGACAAGGGCAAAGGCCGTCCGGTGAATCCCCTCGACGACCGCCTCGCCATCCTCGCCGCGCTCGGTTGCGTGTCGCTCGTGGTGCCGTTCGAGGACGACACGCCGTATGCACTGATCGAGCGGGTGCGGCCGGATCATCTGGTCAAGGGCGGTGACTGGACGCCGGACAAGATCGTCGGCGCCGATGTCGTCACCGGCTACGGCGGTCAGGTGCACTCCATACCCTTCCGCTTCAAGCGCTCGACCACCGATCTCCTCCAGCGCATCCGCTTGTCAAATGACAAGACGAAATAATGAAGCCCTACTCGCTTCGCTCGTTCGTCCTGTCATTTGCATACAGCGAGTAGGGCTTCGGTTATGAGTGATATTCCCGGCGAGTTCGTGGATCGGCTCAAGGCCGTATTGGGCACGGACAATGTACTGACCGATCCCGCCGACTGCTGGTCTTACGGTCAGGACAATTCGCGCAAGCACGCGCCCCCGGACGCCGTGGCGTTCGCCACCACGCATGCCCAGGTGCTGGAGACGGTACGGCTGTGCAATGAATTCAACGTGCCGATCGTCGCGCGCGGGCGCGGCACCGGCACCACCGGCAGCGCCGTTCCGCTGCGCGGCGGACTGGTGTTGTCGCTGGAACGCATGGATCGCATCGTTGACATGGATCCCGCCAACCGCGTCATGCGCGTCGAGCCGGGCGTGCTCAATCAGGCGATACAGGACAAGGCGGCGGAGCACGGATTTTTCTGGCCGCCCGATCCCACGAGCGGCGCCTACTGCACCGTCGGCGGCAATATCGCGGTGAACGCCGCCGGTCCACGCGCCTTGAAATACGGCAGCACGCGCGAAAACGTGCTCGGGCTCGTCGCCGTCACCGGCCAGGGCGAAGAGATTCACACCGGCACCTACACGACCAAGGGTGTCGTGGGCTACGACCTGACGCGCCTGATCATCGGCTCGGAGGGCACGCTCGCCATCGTGACGGAAGCGACGCTCAAGCTTACGTCGCTGCCCGAATCGCGCCGCACCCTGCAGGCGGTGTATGCCGACGTACGCGCGGCGGCCGCGGCGGTGTCGCGCATCATGGCGCAACCGGTCACGCCGTATGCGCTCGAGTTCATGGACTCGGCGGCGATCGAGATGATCCGGAATTACTCGGCGGCGGAGCTGCCGCGCGGCGCCGGGGCGCTGCTCATGATCGAGGTGGATGGTCCGGAGGCGGCGATGGACAGTATCGTGGCCGGCATTTCCACCGCCGCCCGCGGCGATGGGCTATTGAGCCTCGCCGCCGCCAGCACCAAGGACGAAGCATCGGCCCTGTGGGCGACGCGCAAGGCGCTGTCGCCGGCGCTGCGCAACATCGCGCCCAACAAACTGAACGAGGACGTGGTGGTGCCGGTCTCGCGCATCCCCGACCTGATCGACGGACTCGAACAACTGTCGCGCGAATATGGCATCCCGATCGTGAATTTCGGGCATGCCGGCAACGGCAATATCCACGTGAATCTGCTCTACGACAGCCAGGACCCGCAACAGGAGCGCAACGCCCTGCCCTGTGTATCGAAGGTGTTCGATCTGGTGCTGAAACTCGGCGGCACGCTGTCCGGCGAGCATGGCATCGGGATCGCCAAGCGCGACTATATCAACCGCGCGATCGATCCCGTGACCCTCGATCTCATGCGCCGGATCAAGCATCAATTCGACCCCAGGGGTATTCTCAATCCGGACAAGATTTTCCCGCCCCGGCGAAGACTGAAGTTCGCCAATGCCCGCCACCCGCGACTATCGGGCAGATCAGCGGTAAGGCTATACTCCGTGCATGCCGTTACGATTTACTATCGATATCACGTTGAGAACCGAAATTACCTAAAGGAGAATTACGATGAAACGCACGCTCGTCTCCCTGGCCGTCCTGCTGGCCGCCATCACGCCGGCAATCGCCGCCGACAATATCGACCAGATCAACCTGCTGAACCAGACGGAGTTCCGTAATCTGTCGGAGGATCTGGGTGCGGCGGCGAGCTACAAGGGGGTCATTCCGGCCACGCCGCTGGGTCTCACCGGCTTCGACATCGGCGTGGAGGTCAGCGCCACAACACTGCAACACCCTGAGGCCTGGGATCTGGCCAGTTCCGGAACCGTCCACGACACCGTCTATGTTCCGAAATTGCACCTGCACAAGGGTCTGCCGGCCGGATTCGATCTGGGCGCATTCTATTCCTCCGTTCCCGACACGGACATGACACTGTGGGGCGCCGAAGTGCGCTATGCCATCCTCGATGGCGGCACGGTGACACCGGCGCTGGGCCTGCGTGGCACCTATTCGAAGCTTACGGGCATCAATGAACTCGACTTCCACACCACCGGTCTTGAGCTGCTGATCTCGATGCGCCTTACGATTTTCACGCCGTATGCGGGGGTGGGACAAATCTGGACAACCTCTGAACCTGTCGGCGTCCCGAACCTCAAGAAAGAAGAATTTACCCAGGGAAAATATTTCGTCGGCGGCAACCTGAATTTTGGCCTCATCAATCTGGCTCTCGAGGCGGACAAAACCGGCGACGCCCCTTCCTACAGCGCCAAGATCGGGTTCCGGTTCTGATCCTTTCACCGTTCGGTCTGAGCTTGTCGAAGACTGAACGGTGCGCTCAGGGCAGGCCTGTCCTGAGCGAGGACAAAGGGCTCATCGCGAACGGATGTGATCAGAGATCCCCTAACGCTCGGACAACTCCATTTTTTCCCCATCGCGCTTCATGTCGAGTTGGCCGAGGAAGGACATGCCGAGCAGCGCTTCCCGCGGATGGTTGCCTTCGATGACGCTTCCTTGCACATTATATAGAGTGATGCCACCGACCTGGACATTATTCAGCGATAAGTTATAGGTGCGCACGTTGCCGGCGGGGGTGCTGGCCATACCCGGGCTGCCGTTCCTGATGTAATCGATACCGATGCGTTTGGCGATTACACTGCTCATCGCGATCAGAGTGGCGCCGGTGTCCACCAAAAAACGCACGGGGGTGCCATTGATCTGTCCATCGGCGAAGAAATGCCCGCCGCGATCGGGATAGAGCACGACATTCCCCTTTCCTTTCGAGTCAAAACCCGCCACCACCACGCCAAGCCTGAGCACTTCGCGTTTGCCGTCGATTTCAATCTCGGCCTTTTCTTCCTGCGTATCGGTCGCGAGCAGCTTGATCCCTTCGGGGCTCGTCTCGCCGCTCTTCATGACATGGCGTGCGCCGTCGACAACAATGATCGCCTTGTCCTTGAACAAGGCTTGCAGGGAAATTTTTTCCGCCGCGCCGGCTCCGGACGCGGCGAGCATCAGCACGGCGATCATGATGAATTTCACGGTGAACTTGCGGATAGCCATATTTCTTAAACCCATGACAGACGATACAATCGGCGCATGCAGGAAATCCTGATTTTCCGCCATGCGCCGCACGAGGGGCCCGGTTACCTGGCCGATTATCTCGGCCGTCATCGCCTGCCCTGGCGTCTGATCCGAATCGATCAGAACGACCCCATCCCCTCAAGCATAGACGGCGTTTCGGGGCTCGTATTCATGGGCGGGCCCATGAGCGTCAACGACCCGCTGCCGTGGATTCCGAAAGTCACTGATTTGATTCGTAACGCCGTCGCCGCGGATATTCCGGTCCTCGGCCATTGTCTTGGCGGGCAATTAATCAGCAAGGCGCTCGGCGGGGCGATCACGAAAAACCCCGTCAAGGAATTCGGCTGGCTGCCGGTGAGCCGCGTGGACAGCCCCGCGGCAAAACCCTGGCTCGGAGACTTGCCCGGAGAGTTCGAGGTGTTTCACTGGCATGGCGAAACGTTTTCGATTCCGCCCGGTGCCACGCACATTCTCGCCTCGCGTGACTGCGCCAATCAGGCGTTTGTCATCGGCAAGACCCTCGCCTTCCAGTGCCACATCGAGATGACCGGCGAAATGGTGCGCGAATGGGCGCGCCTGGGCGCGGATGATCTCGCGCCAGTATGCGCCACCGTCCAGAACCCTCAAGCGATGACGGCCAACCTCGATGCCCGGGTGAAGCGCCTGCAGGGCATCGCCGACAAATTCTACGATCGCTGGATTCAGGGTCTGAGATAACCCCACTGGAATAATCCCATGCTACGCATCGGCATTGACCTCGGCGGCACCAAAACCGAAGGCATCGTCATCAACGAGGCCGGCAAAATGCTTTACTGCGAGCGACGCCCCACGCCGCAGGACCATGGTTACCGTGCCATCCTGAAAACCATACACGCGCTGGTGCTCGATCTCGAGAAAAAGGCCGGTCAATCCTGCCGCGTCGGCATCGGCACCCCGGGCGCGATCTCCACCCGCACCGGCTGTCTCAAGAATTCCAACACCGTCTGCCTCAATGGCAAACCGGTCAAGGACGACCTGGAAAAAATTCTCGCGCGCCCGATCCGTCTCGCCAACGATGCCAATTGCTTCGCATTGTCGGAAGCGCTCGACGGCGCGGGGCAAGGCGCCGGCGTGGTATTCGGCGTCATCCTGGGAACCGGCGTCGGCGGCGGCATCGTCATCAACGGCCAATTGATCGAGGGCCTGCAGCACATCGCGGGCGAATGGGGGCACAATGTTCTCGAGACCGATGGCCCGCCGTGCTACTGCGGCAAGCACGGTTGCGTCGAAACACTGCTTTCCGGACCCGGGCTCGCGCACGACTACGCGTTGCATGGCGGAGATCCGTCGCTCGATGCGAAACAGATCGTCACGCACGCCGCACAGGGCGACGCCCGGGCGGAGGCGGCGATGCAACGCTACTTCGACCGTTTCGGACGCGCGCTGTCGACGGTGATCAACATCCTCGATCCGGACGTGGTCGTGCTCGGTGGCGGCATGTCGAATATCACACGATTGTGCACCGATGGCCGCGAACGCGTGGCGCGCTACGTGTTCAACGATGAGCTGCGCACGAGAATTCTGCCCCATGTCCACGGCGACAGCTCCGGCGTGCGCGGTGCGGCCCAGCTGTGGCCGGCAGAAAACAGCCAGGGAAGTTCTGATTAAGCGCGTAGCTTGCGCAGAAGAACGATGCGTGGCAGCCGTTGTGCTAGCGAACGCCTAGCAGCAGAACAGGCGTTGCCCACGTTAGCGCGTCTCCGGCGTGCGGCAATCGGTCGCGGTGTAGCCTGTGCACCATGCCTGCGCTCGTGCGTTATGACAGGTATCTTCAGGTTCATTTCGGGAGTGTGACGAGCATCAAAGTGACTTTACCGGCCCATGGGTATTTAATATGGGCAGAATCTGAAGGAATCCGTCTCATTCAATCGTTAAGGAGAACAGTCATGAAACGCACATTGATTTACACCGCCGTGATCGCGGCGCTGCTGCCCGTCATGGTGTCGGTCGCGAACGCCGCGGACCAGGACCAGACGCGCGATCAGGATCGTCTGCAGACCCAGGACAAAACCCAGGATCAGATCTACGGCTCGCAACTGATGACCCAGAAGGAGCGCAGCGAGTATCAAACCCAGATGCGCAACGCGAAAACCGAGCAGGAGCGTGAGCAGATCCGCAAGCAACATCACGAGCAGATGCAGATCCGCGCCAAGGAAAAGGGCGTTACCCTGCCGGCTGAACCGCCGGCCCGCGGCAAGGGCGGGGCATGGGCCCGGGCGGAGGCATGGGTCCCGGTGGCGGTATGGGACCTGGCGGTGGCGGCATGGGTCCCGGTGGCGGAGGAATGGGACCCGGACCGCGCTATTAATCCATCTTCCGGATGACATCCTCTTCCTCCACCGGAGGAAGAGGATGTTCATGCGCGCCGGCGGAAACGCTGCGATATACTCATGCGCCCGGATACCGCCGTTCAGGAGAGCCGCCATGCCACGTCTTGCCTTCTTGATGCTTGTCATCGGATTGTTCGCCGGCACGTTCCCGAGCGCGATGGCAGCCGAGCCCGATCATCTCAGGCTGTATACGACCAAGGCTGAGTTCAGCAACGTCAAGGATGATCTCATGATGGCGATCACGGGCCGCGGCCTCGTGGTGGACCACAACTCCCACATCGGCGCCATGCTGGATCGCACCGGCAAGGACCTCGGCACGACGAAACCGGTATTCGGCCAGGCCGAGTCGCTGCAGTTCTGCTCGGCCACGGTCTCGCGGCGCATGATGGAGGCCGACCCCGCCAATATCGTCTTCTGTCCTTATATCATCGTGCTCTACACCCTGCCCCAGGACCCCAAGACCGTGTATGTCGGCTATCGCCGGCCGCTGCCGGTCGGCACCGAGGCGTCGAGGGCCTCGCTGAAGGCGGTCGAAGCACTGCTCGACGGGATCGTCAAGGAAGCGCTGAATATCAAGTAAGTCACTGGGCCGTTTCCCGTCACGCGCGGCACTTTGGAGTGCCGCCGTCCTGACTTATACTCCACCCCGTTTCCGATCAACGAGAACAACGACATCCATGCGCGTCTCCCGCTTCCTGCTGTCCACCGTTCGCGAAACCCCGGCCGAGGCCGAAACCATCAGCCATCAGCTCATGCTGCGCGCCGGCATGATCCGCAAGCTCGCCGCCGGCATCTACACCTGGCTGCCGCTCGGCCTGCGCGCGTTGCGCAAGGTGGAGAAGCATCGTGCGCGAGGAAATGAACCACGCCGGCGCCCAGGAAGTGCTCATGCCGGCGGTGCAGCCGGCCGAGTTGTGGCAGGAATCCGGCCGCTGGGAGAAGTACGGCCCGGAGCTGCTGCGCCTGCGCGACCGTCACCAGCGCGACTTCTGCTTCGGCCCGACGCACGAAGAGGTCATCACCGATCTCATGCGGCGCGAGATCAAGAGCTACCGCCAGCTGCCGGCCAACTTCTACCAGATCCAGATGAAGTTCCGCGACGAAATCCGCCCGCGCTTCGGCGTGATGCGCGCGCGCGAATTTCTGATGAAGGACGCCTACTCCTTTCACATCGACGACGCCTCGCTGCGCGAAACCTATCGAACGTGATGCACGAGACCTACTACGCGCATCTTCAAACGCGTCGGCCTCGAGTTCCGTCCGGTGGCGGCCGACACCGGCGCCATCGGCGGCAGCGCCTCGCACGAGTTCCACGTGCTCGCCGACTCGGGCGAGGACACCATCGCCATCTGCAACGAAGTGCGATACGCCGCCAACGTGGAGCTTGCCCAGGCATTGCCGTCGGTGGGCAAGCGCGCCGGCGCCCGGCAAGCCGATGCAGACCGTGGACACGCCCGGCCAACACAGCATCGAAGACGTCAGCCGCTTCCTCAAGGTGAACCCGAAGCAGACGCTCAAGACCCTGCTGGTGAAGGGCACGGGCGGCGTGATCGCGCTGGTGCTGCGCGGCGATCACGAGCTGAATGACAGTCAAGGCGGAGAAGCTCGCCGCAGGTCGCCAAGCCGCTGCGATGTTCGTCACGCCCGGGCGAAGTGGAACTGGCCGCCGGCTGCGAGCCGGGCTCGATCGGACCGGTGGGCCTCAAGATCACCGTCATCGCCGACGAATCGGCGGCGCGCCTGGCCGATTTCGTGTGCGGCGCGAACGTCAACGGCAAACACCTTATTAATGTGAACTGGGCGCGCGACCTGCCGAGCCGATCGTGGCCGATCTGCGCAACGTGGTCGATGGCGACCCCTGCCCCGACTCGCAGGACAAGCGAATGCCAGCGGCACGCTCACGATCCGCCGCGGCATCGAGGTCGGGCACATCTTCCAGCTCGGCACCAAGTACAGCGAGGCGATGCAGGCCACGGTGCTCGACGAGGCCGGCAATGTCCGTCCTCATGACCATGGGCTGCTACGGCATCGGCGTGTCGCGCGTCGTGGCCGCGACCATCGAACAGAACCACGACAACAACGGCATTATCTGGCCGGACGCCATCGCGCCGTTCCATATCGCGCTGGTGCCCATCGGCTACCGCAAATCGGACAAGGTGCGCGAAACCGTCGATAAACTCTACAGCGAGCTGGTGCACGCCGGTTATCGACGTGCTGCTCGACGACCGCGACGAACGCCCCGGCGTGATCTTCGCCGACATGGACCTGATCGGCATTCCGCACCGCCTCGTGCTCGGCGACAAGGGCCTGGCCAAGGGCGTGATCGAATACAAGGGGCGGAAGGACAAGCAGGTCCGCGAAGTGCCCTTGGGCGAGATCGTCCGGACCCTGCGCGAAACCATCAAAATCTGAATCGAGACCGCATCGAAGCCGCTTCCGTGCACCCGCGCGCCGGCGGCATGCTGGGTATGCTGCCGCGTGGAACAGACTCAACATCCCGGAATTACCTGGCTTAGCCTAAGGGGTTTACACATGGAAGCCTTGCTGTTTTCAACCGCGATCGTGGCCGTGGCCGAGATGGGCGACAAAACCCAGCTGCTGTCCTTTGTGCTCGCGGCGAAGCTCAAACGCAAGCTGCCCATCATCTTCGGAATTCTCTTCGCCACGCTCGCCAATCATTTCCTCGCGGGCTACGCGGGCGCCTGGCTCGCGAGCCTGGTGACTCACCGGACGCTGAGGTGGATCATCGCGCTCTCGTTCTTCGCCTTCGGCGCGTGGGCGCTCAAGCCCGACGAACTCGAGGAGGACCGGAAGCTCCGGGACGCGGGCGTGTTCCTGACCACGCTGGTCGCGTTTTTCCTGGTGGAGATGGGCGACAAGACGCAACTCGCCACGGTGGCGCTGGCAGCCCGCTACGATTCGCTGGTCGCGGTGGTGGCGGGAACGACGCTGGGCATGATGATCGCCAACGTTCCGGCCGTCTGGATGGGCGAAGCGCTCGCCCACCGGATAAACATGAAAGCGATGCGCTGGGTCGCGGCGGGGTTGTTCGTCCTTCTCGGTATCCTGGCATTGCTCGCCGGGGACGACGCGGTTCGGGTCGGATAGCTGCGTAGCGAATAGCACGATACAACCGCGCGTATCAGACGCACTGCTTCACCGGTGCGGCGATATACGCGAGATACTCGATTCCCCGGTTCCGTAGTAAACGTAGGGCGCGTATCACGCGCCGATAACGTTTGCCCCATCGCGATCTGGTATGGCGCGTGGGTACGCGCCCTACTTGCTTAACGTGTGTTCACGCCGCCGAACGGGTGCAACGGTATTTGTTGCGCCCTGGGCTGGAAGCAAAGTGAATCCCGACGAAGCATTTCATTGACACGATGTCACTTGATATCGGTCATTTGCGAACCACGGCCTCACCGTATATCATGCGCGCCGTTTTTTAACGAAAGGCGTGCATCATGTCCATCGAACAGTTCGAGTCCTGGTCTCTCGTCATCGGCATCGGCGGCCTGATCGCGTGGATGCTGCTCATCATCTGGAAGATGGGCAAGGAGTCAGGAGCGGGTCGCTACGGTTTCTTCGTCCTGTTTCTCGCCCTGGGCCTGGGCTTCGTCGGGTTCATCGCCAAAACCATCCTCGTGGAGTTTCTCAAGCTGTAAATCGTGGATCTGCGGCGCGCCCACGGGCCCTTGACGCACAGGTGGTGCCCATCATCGTTCCCGCAACGAGGGTCAAGCCATTGCCGGCATCATGACGCGGCGGAAACAGCATAGGGTGGAGATATCAGCTTTTCCAACGGTAAAGGCCGACTGATGGCAAACCCCTGCGCGTAATCAACACCCAACACCCTCAGTTTTTCAAGCACGGCCGTGCTTTCGACGTATTCCGCGATAGTCCGGATGCCCATGACGTGGCCCAGGCGGTTAATCGCCTCGACCATCGCGTAATCAACCGGGTCGCTGGCCATGTCGCGCACGAAATTACCGTCGATTTTGAGATAGTCCACCGGCAGATGCTTGAGATAGGCGAACGAACTCAATCCGCTGCCAAAATCGTCGAGCGCGAAACGACATCCTATGCGCTTGAGCGCGGCGATAAACTGCTGGGCATGCGTGAAGTTGGCCACCGCTGCGGTTTCCGTGATCTCGAACACGATATGCGCCGGATCGATGCCCGATTCGCGGATCTCCGACATGACGAACTCATGGAAACGGTGATCGCACAATGACCGGCCCGACAGATTGACGGAACACGCTATCGGCGACGATACCCGTGATTCCCGCTGCAGCCAGGCCAGCGTCTTGCTCAGTACCCAGCGATCCACCAGCGGCATGAGGTTGTAACGCTCGGCCGCCGGGATGAACGCCATGGGTGGCACCACCTTTCCGTTTTCATCCAGCATGTGCACCAGGATTTCATGCCTCACCAGATCATCACCGTCCTGCAACGCCACGATCGGCTGGCCATAGATACACAACCGATCCTCCTTGATCGCACCGGACAGGCGTTGCGCCCATTCCATCTCGCCGCGATGCTTGACGAGCGCCGCGTCGTCCGGCTGATGCACGTGAATCCGGTTGCGGCCGAGGTCCTTGGCAACGTAGCACGCGGCGTCGGCCGCGCTCAACACTTCCGTGACACTGCCGCTGTCGGCGGCGATCACCGACATGCCTATGCTCACGCCGACGTCGAAGGTTCGCTCGCCCCAGGCGAATCTGAAATCCGTGACAACCTGACGCAGCGTTTCGGCGATCTCAAGCGCCTTGGATAAGGAGCAACCTTCGAGCAACACCCCGAATTCGTCACCACCGAGACGCGCCAGCGTATCGCTGTCGCGGACCCTTGGCGCGATCAGCGTCGCGATCTGCATCAGCATCTGGTCTCCGGCCACGTGACCGCAGGTGTCATTGACCACCTTGAACTGATCGAGATCGAGGTAGCAGAGGACGTGCTGCTTGTTATCGTCTTTCGCACTCTGTAATCCATACTCCAGGCGCCGCTCGAATTCGTGGCGATTCAGCAGACCGGTAAGCGAATCGTGGGTAGCCTGATAGCTGAGTTGCCGCGCCATGTTCCGCATCTCACTGACATCACGCAAGGCCAGAACAACGCCAATGACGTTGCCGTTCCGGTCGCGTATCGGCCCGGCTGAATGCTCCACGGCGAATTCACGGCCATCGCGCCGGATGAGAAGAAAATTATGCCTGGACATAACCACGACGCCCCTTTCCAGACACATTCGCACCAAATCGAGCGATGCACGGCCGTTGGTTTCGTCCACGATCTGGCACAAATTGAACAACTCCATTTTGCGCACTTCCGTTTCGCTGCAATCGAGGAACTTCTCCGCCACGGGGTTGAGATACTCTATTCGGCCCGATATGTCCGTTACGATCACCGCCTCACCGATGGATTGGAACGTCACCATCAGACGCTCCTTTTCCTCGAACAGTGTTTGCTGCGCTCTCTTCAGTTCGGTGATATCCCGCACCGCGACCACGCGCATGACGCGCCCCTGATAGGGAAAGTCCCTGGCACGCACTTCGGCGGGAAAAGTCGTGCCGTCCTTGCGGAGGATCTCGATTTCCCATGGCCTGTCGCCCGGGTGCCGTAGCTGCTCCATCACGATCGCGCGCGAAGGCAGAGTGACCAGCTTCAACACATTCGTGCCGACGAGTTCGGCAAAATCGAACCCCAGCATTCCCGCCAGCGTCTGATTGATATCGACGATCACGCCCTGGTCGTGAATCGCGATTCCCTCGAAGGCGGCTTGCGACAGGCTGCGAAAGCGCTGTTCACTGTCGCGGATGGCGCGCTCGATCTCGCGTTGTCGCGTAAGATCGCGCAATGCCATCAATGTGCCGAGCGGTTCGCCTCGCCCGTCGCGGATGATCTTGACGATGATCTCGAGCGGCCGTTTCCAACGGTTCATCGGGGCGTCGGCTTCTTTCACGAAAACCGCGTCACGCCGCTCGATGCGCGCCTGACAGACCGGACATGGATCCTTCTCGTGCTGGCCGTGAATCAGCTGCATGACTTCCTGACCGATGATCTCGTGCAGTTCACGCCCGAGAAAACGGCAGAACGCACGGTTGGCGCGCACCACGCGCTCGTTCAAGTCCACGAGGTACATGGCATCCTCGGCAAAATCCAGGGCCTGCACCCACTCGGCCTCGGTACGCGCAAGATGGGCCTCGCTGTCCCGCAACCGGCCGCGCAACCGCAGCAAAGCCGCCAGCGCGATGAATAGCATCAAAACCAGCAAGGTCATGATCCACCACCCGGCAACGGTCTCAGCCGGGTTTGCCAAAAGCTCCGCCCCCGCGGCATAGGCCGGTGGTACGTTGGTAAACAGGAAAAGAAGAAGCGCGCTATACGCAGACAGGAAACAACAGAGCGGAGACGCGCTACGATGAGGATTTACGCGGGCCAGCGTGTGTACAATCATTGAATTTTGAGCCGGTGGTTTCATAAAGAATAAACACCGTCCGCTGGCTATAGATTAATTCTAGACCATCAACATATCCGGCCCTCCGGTTAAGCGGTTATTTCGGGGCATATATTCATGGACTGACCGTCCTTAGCCACATAAAAAACGCGGAATTGTTTGGGCTGTCCTCCCGGCACGCACACGGAAAACGCAATGAGCGCAGGGAGATACCGGCGAAACCTAATGTGTGCGCCGGCGCACTTCCATCACATTCGGAATCTGATCGAGCAACGCCAGAATCCGGCTCAAGATCTCGACATTCGGGATGTCGAGCGTGAAGGTCATGTGCGCGGCCTGGTTCTTGTCGGTCACCGTGCTGACGCCGAGCACGTTGATTTTTTCGTTGGCAAGCAGCGACGTGATATCCCGCAACAGGCCGGCACGTTCATAGGCGGTAATCTCCACCTCGACCGGATAGGTCTGGCCGGCTTCCGCGCCCCAATTCACCTCGATCAGACGCTCATCATGCTCGTCATGATGCCGCAGCGCATTGGGACAATTCTGCCGGTGAATCGTCACGCCCTGCCCGCGGGTGATGAAGCCCACGATGGGATCGCCCGGCAATGGATTGCAGCATTTGGCCGTGCGCGTGAGCAGATTGCCCACGCCCTGAATGGTCACGCCGGCGGGTGGGCGCGGTGCGGTCGGGCGTGCGCGGCGCGAAAACCGGCCGCGCCTCCTTGAGCGCGTGCCCGGCGAATTCCTGCACCGCCGCCATGATCTGCGCCGGTTTGATGTCGCCGCGTCCGGCGGCCGCGAGGAAATCGTCCACCCGGTGAAACTGGAAACGGCTCGCGAGCTTTTCGTAATTCACGTCGCCGATGCCCAGACGCTGGAATTCCCGCTCCAGCACGGCGCGTCCCTCGGCGATGCTCGTCTCGTGATTCTGCTCGCGGAACCAGTGACTCACCCGGGTGCGCGCCTTGGAGGTGTGCAGATAACCGAGGTGCGGCGACAACCAGTCGCGCGACGGCCCGCCCTGCTTGACCGTCAGCACCTCGACGCGGTCGCCGGTCTTGAGCGGATGGGTGAGCGGCACCATCTGGCCGTTGACCTTGGCGCCGCGGCAGCGGTGCCCGACGTCGGTATGAATGTGATAGGCAAAATCGAGCGGCGTCGCGCCCGCGGGCAGATCGACGATGTTGCCCTTGGGCGTGAACACGTACACGCGCTCGCTGAAGACCTCGGACTTGAACTGATCCACGAAATCAGTCGCGCTCGCGATCTCGTCCTTCCATTCGAGCAGGCTGCGCAGCCAGGCGATCTTGGCGTCGTAGCTCTTGTCGCACGCGTTCGCGCCTTCCTTGTAGCGCCAGTGGGCGGCGACACCCAGCTCGGACTGGTTGTGCATGTCGTGCGTGCGGATCTGCACTTCCACCGTCTTGCCGTCCGGGCCGATCACCGCGGTGTGGATGGAGCGGTAGTTGTTTTCCTTCGGCGTGGCGATGTAGTCGTCGAATTCGCCGGGAATATGCTGCCACAGCGAATGCACCACACCGAGCGCGGCGTAACAGTCGCGGATGTCCTTGACGAGGACGCGCACGGCGCGCACGTCGAAGATCCGCTCGAAGTCCCGGCCCTTGCGCTGCATCTTGCGCCAGATGCTGTAGATGTGCTTCGGCCGGCCGCTGACCTCGGCCGCGATTCCGGCGTGTCTGCAATTCCTGCGCGAGCGTCTCGACAAAACGTTCGATGTAAGCCTCGCGGTCCTCGCGCCGTCTCGGCGAGCAAACCGGCGATCCGCTTGTACGTCGTCGGGCTCCAGATAGCGGAAGCGCCAGGTCCTCGAGCTCCCACTTCATCTGCCAGATGCCGAGACGGTTGGCGAGCGGCGCGAAGATATCCATGGTTTCGCGCGCGATGCGTTGCTGCTTCTCCTCGGCAGGGAATCGCAGGGTACGCATGTTGTGCAGACGGTCGGCGAGCTTGATGAGCACGACGCGCACGTCCTCGGCCATGGCCAGCAGCATCTTGCGCAGGCTCTCGGCCTGGGCATGTTCGCGACGCGAACCCGCCGGCTGGATCACGGAATTCCTGGATGACCTTCATCTTGGTCACGCCGTCGACGAGGCGGCGATGCGCGCGCCGAAGTCGCGCTTCAGGTCGTCCAGCGCGATGCCGGTGTCCTCGACCACGTCGTGCAGGATCGCCGCGGCGAGCGTTTCGTGATCGAGCCCCAGGTCGGCGAGGATCTTCGCCACCGCCAGCGAATGCTGGACATACGGTTCCCCGGAGGCACGCTGCTGTCCGGCATGGGCCCGGGCTGCCAGGGACGCGGCACGGCGCAGGATGTCGCTTTCCTCCGCGGGTCTTCCGGCGGTGACGGCGGTCAGCCAGTTCTCCACGTCGCCCGCCTCGGGCGTGCCCGCGGTAGCGGAGATTGGCGTGGATTTGGCCATGATGATGTCTTTCCTCGGAAACGGTCCTGCCGGGCTGACTCGCGGCGGCAAAGTATTACTGATTACTGTCTATAATTCTGGTATTGCCATGTCATGATTGCTCCCGTCGCCGCCAATGTCCATAGTCCCGGACTGGCGTGCAAGCAGACTTATATGATAATCGCCAGATCAACGCTGATGCTTTTCGCCGTGACGTTAACCGCCTGCCTGGCGCTGGCCGGCTACGCGCACGCTGCGCAACCCGCACCCGCCGAAAAAACGCAACCGGCCGCGATCGACCCGGAACTACGCCAGATCGTGAAAAAGGCGGCGCAGGAAACCGACAGCTTTCCCGACCGTTTCGACGGCGAGGTGTGGCTGGCGGACATGTCGCGACGTCTTGCGACGCGCGTGCCCGAGCCGCGTTACCGCGTGGAGCTGCTGAAGAATGTGCACTACGAGGCGAATCGCGCCGGACTCTCGCCCGAGGTCGTGTTGTCGGTCATCGACGTGGAAAGCAACTTCGACCAGTACGCGATCTCCTCGGTCGGCGCGCGCGGACTGATGCAGGTGATGCCGTTCTGGCTGAAGGAAATCGGCAAACCCGGCGACAGCCTGTTCCGCCTCCAGACCAACCTGCGGCTCGGCTGCACGATACTCAAATACTATCTCGACAAGGAAAAAGGCAATCTGTACGCCGCGCTCAAGCGCTACAACGGCACGCGCGAGCGCGACTATTCCCTCAAGGTGGACAAGGTGCTGCGGACGCGTTGGTTCCGGCAGTAGTCAGCCGCGGACGGAAAAATCGCCGAACGATTGCAGTTCCGCCTCCCGCGACCTTACCTGCTCGACGCGCGCCCGTGGCGGTCCCTGCCACAGCCAGCGCTCCAGCTCCGCGAGCTTCACGTCCTCGCCGCAGGCGACCAGCTCCACGCTGCCGTCGGCAAGATTGCGCACCCAGCCGGTAACACCCAACCGGCGCGCGGTGGCTTCCGTCGCGGCACGGAAGAACACGCCCTGCACCCGCCCGGAAACCAGAAAATGCCGACAACGGTTCATGAAAATATTGTAAACCGCCAGAGGAGCCTGGGCGGTGAAGAATTATTTCCTGGACGGTTTCTCTGCGCTGTTTTTCGAGGCCGCGAATCATGTCCTCCGCCTGCGCCTGGGTCATGGGACCGATGCGCTGCGTCATGAATTTCCCCTCGGGCGAGAATACATAATAAGTGGGCGTGCCGATGAACATGCTGCCGCTGAGGCGCCCGGGGTCGCCCGGATCGCCGAGCAGGTTCGGAAAGTTGAGGCTCTGATCGTTGACGAAGGCCCTGGCCTTGTCGCGCCCGGCTTGACCGTCGATGGACAGGCCCAGCACCGTGGCGTCGGTTTTCCGGTGCTCCTCGTGGAAAAACGTCATGTGGTAAATATCGCGCCGGCAGATGGGACAGTCGGCGGACCAGACCACAACAATGGTCCATTTTCCCTGACCGATGAATTCGCTGACGTGGTGGTCCTTGCCGTCCATGTCCTTCAGCCGGATATCCGGAGCCGCCGCCAGGACCAGCCCCGGTACCATCAGCAACACCAAGACAAAAAGCCTTATTCGATTAAGCACGTCACCCTCCGTTCAGAAATTCATAAAAGGGAGCGAGATGCATTCCTGCGTCGCCATCCCTATAATTCGTTTACATGAATTGGAGCCCGCCATGAGCAAAAAATTCCGCACCGAAAAAGATTCGCTGGGCGAGCACCCCGTGCCGCTCGACGCCTGGTACGGCATACAGACGGCGCGGGCGGTGGAAAACTTCCCGATATCCGACAGACGGCCGGACCGGGACTTCATTATCGCTCACGTCCGGATCAAACGCGCGGCGGCGGCGGTCAACGAATCGGCCGGCGCGCTCGAAGCGCGCCTGGCGAACGCCATCATCGAGGCGTCGGACACGCTGATCGCGGGCAAGCATCTCGATGAATTCGTCGTCGACCGGTTTCAGGCCGGCGCCGGCACCTCGCACAACATGAACACCAACGAGGTGATCGCCAATCTGGCGAACGTGGCGCTCGGCGGCAAAAAGGGCGATTACAAACCGGTGCACCCCAATGACCACGTCAACATGGGGCAGAGCACCAACGATACCATTCCCACCGCGATCCGTCTCGCCGCGCTGGCCAAGCTGCCGCGACTGCTCGCCGCCGTCCACGGCATGGCCGACGAGTTTGAAACCCTCGCACGGCACGAAACGAAAACCGTCAAGAGCGGCCGCACCCATTTGCAGGACGCCGTGCCGACGACGATCGGGCGCGAGTTCGCCGCCTATGCCTGGATTTTGCGCCGTGGCGCGCATCAACTGCGTGGAACCATTCCGCTGCTGTGCGAGATCGGCCTCGGCGGCTCGGCGGTCGGCACCGGACTCAACACCGTTCCCGGCTACGCCGCGCACGTCGCCGAGGAACTGGCGCGCCTCACCGGCGAACCGATCCGCTGCCGCGGACGATCTCGCGGCGCAGATGCAGTCGATGCACGACCTGCTGCAACTTTCGGGCGCGATTCGCGCGCTGGCGCTGGAACTCACGCGTATCGCCAACGACATGCGCCTGCTGGCCTCGGGCCCGCGTACCGGCTTCGGTGAAATCGAATTGCCGGCGGTGCAACCGGGTTCCTCGATCATGCCGGGCAAGGTCAACCCGGTCATGTTCGAGATGCTGAACCAGGTGTGCTATCAGGTGCTCGGGCAGGATCACGCCGTGGCCCTCATGACCCAGGCGGGACAACTCGAACTCAATGTCATGATGCCGGCGCTCGGCTCGGCGCTGTTCGACGCCATGGACTGGCTCACCCATGCGGTGAGCGCCGCGACGGAAAAAGGCTTGCGCGGCCTCAAGGTCAATCATGATCGCTGCCGCGAGCTGGCGCACACCAGCGTCGGGCTCGCCACGCTCCTCAATACTTCCATCGGCTACAGCGCCGCCGCCGAGGTGGCCAAGGAGTCGGAACGCAGCGGCCGGCCGGTGCGCGAGATCGTCGCGGAAAAGGGGCTCATGAGCACCGAGGAATTCGACCGCCTGGTCGAGCAAGCGGCGGTTGAAGGCAACATCAAGTCGCCTCGCCGATAGTGTCGGCATACCGGCCAATCCAATCATGCGTGAAAAGCCCGGACGGCCGTAAATTGTGAACCCGCGGACCGGGGTTTACACTTTGCATACGAAGCCAATAATAACAGCGAGTCCAGAATGCCATTAGTTCTGTCCGTGCCGAGCCTGTCCGCGCGCAACCCCGATGACATGGAGTTGCAGCCGCCGCAGGTGAAGAAATGGCTCGATAACCTGCCGCTGCTCAACATCGCCGAGACCAGTCGCAAGCTGCTCTCGACCCTGTCGATTCACAACCGGGTTGAATTCGACGATACGCTGCGTCTGCAGTTGCTGGAGCTGTTCCGCTATCCCGTCAACCAGATTTCGCTCGAACTCGCCAAACAGTACATCGGTCAACCGCTGCCGCTCGCCGAAAAGCACAAGACCATTGCCGAACAGAACCGCCAGCTCCAGATGGAAATGGCCAACGGCTACAAACGCCTGGTGCTGAACCGCGTCGACAAGGCCGGCGACCGCAAGGAACTGACGATGACGGCGCTCACGATCCAGCGCGCCATCCGCTGCCTCACGGACGTAGCTGACGGTTTCCTACCAGACCTACTCGCCTGATCCGCCGGATATCTGGAAGGAGATCCACACCCTGTACACGCACGCGGAAGCGCTCAAACTCGCCGACATCGAGGTGGACGATCCGCTGAACAAGACCCTGCCCCGCAGCAAGATCAGCCACGTGTACAAGCAGGCGCTGTTACTGGATTTCAGCGATCCGTTTCACCTCCCGCCGCGCATGATCGACCGGGTTCAACATTACCTGGACCGCTGGGCCTCGCTCGCGCACCTGACCGACGTCGCACCGACATACAATCCCACCTGCCAGTTCCTGATCGATCAGGAAAAAGACCGTGCCGGTATCGTGTATTCGGCGGATACCTTGCTGGACGGGCGCTCGCCTCCCTACCGCCTGCTCAATACCGTGGAGCTGGCGCGCCTGGCGCATACGCAACTGACGCTGCTCAAGAATGGACAGCTGCCTCCGCCGGAAGGATTGCAGGAAAATTTTTTCCAGGAAAGCGGCCAGGATCTGCTCAAGCGCGTCATCAACGCCTGGGGCGTCAACCCGCAGCGCAGCTTCCGCCGCAGTCAGCCTAGCGGCCATCAGGTGGACATCGCCGTCGGACTGGATGCCATCAACTACTGGATCAACGGCGGGAGGAAATTCGTGGTCAGCTCGAATTTTGTCGGCCCCATGCCGCAACGCCATCAGCTCGGGATCGAGGAAAAGAAACCCGCCGCGGCGCGAATGTCGGAACGGGAATATTCGACCTGGGACGTCGAGGACGAAAGCGCCGGCGGACTGGCGCTGTCCAAGACCGGCCAGATCAACGTCCCGGTCCATGTCGGCGATCTTGTGATCACCCGCCCGCCCGGCATCGGCAGCGCCTGGGGCGTGGGCGTGATCCGCTGGGTGAAAAGCACCGCTCCATCGAACGTCGATATCGGCATCCAGCATCTGGCCCCGAGCGCCGAGCCGGTGGTCGTCAAGACCGTGTCGGAGAATAAAATGGAAAGCGATTTCCTGCCGGCGCTGCTGCTGCCGGAAATAAAACCGCTCAAGCAGCCGCAGACCCTGATCGCCCAGCGCGGCCTGGCCAGGCCGGGCATGGAGATATTCATGGACAACGGTTATCGACTGTGCCGGATCGCCCCCACCCGGCTCGTTGAAGCCAGCCACTCATTCGAACAATTCTGCTTCGACATCCTGAACGCCTGAGCAGGGGTTACAGCGGACGCTTGCGGCGCCACTGACGCACGGCCTGCGGGCGCCGCCATTCGGGCAGGGTCGCCGTCAGCACCGCCCCCGCCAGAATGATGGTCCACGACAAATAGATCCAGATCAGGAACACCGGCAACGCGGCCACGGCCCCGTAGATCACCTTGTAGTTGGCAAAGTGCGTCACGAAAAACACAAAACCGCGCTTGGTGATCTCGAACATCATCGTGGCAAACAGGCTGCCGATCAGGCCGTGACGCCGCCGCACGCGATAATTCGGCACCACGACGTACAGCGCCCAGAACGCCAGCCATTCGAAAATCACCGGCGCCGCCGCCAGTAAAAAAACCTTCAGGTCACCGAGGGCCGCGTCGCGCGAGAAAAGCGGCAGAGAAACCAGATAAGAGGTGGATGACAGGGTGATGCCGATCAGCATCGGTCCCAGCACCAGCAGCGCGCCATAACTGAGGAAACGGTGCAGGCGTTTGCGGGTATGCGGCACGTGCCAGATGTCATTGAACACCCGCTCAATCGTGGCCATGAGCATGAGCGAGGAGAGGAAGAGAAGCAACAGGCCCCAGATCGTGAGCTTGCCCGCATTGGCGGCGAACTTCTGCAAATAACCGCTGACCGCCTCGCCCGCGGCCGGAACGAAATTGCGGTAGATGAATTCCTGCGCCATCGTCATCCACGCCTCGAATATCTTGAAATGGGAAAAGATCGCGAACATGACCGCCGTGAGCGGCACCAGCGCCAGCAGTGTCGTGAATGACAGCGCCCCGGCCACGCGCGTACAACGGTCTTCGCGGAACCGTTGCACGACCCAGCGCAGTAACCTGAGTGACGCCTGGAAAAAGTTCATGTCCCTATGTTAGTCGAATTATGACCGCCGGCACTTGCCGCCGACGCGGTCCTGCGGTCAAAATCAGGGGCTGTTTATCACCCCCACCAGAGTCCGGAGATCTTATTATGACAGGACGAACGAGCGGAGCGAGTAGGGCTTCAGTGAAGTCCGTCACGATCTATCATAATCCCCGTTGCACCAAGTCGCGACAGACGCTCGCGTTGCTGGAGCAGCGCGGCATAAAACCGAAGGTCATCGAATATCTCGTCACGCCGCCCACCGAGGCGGAACTCAAGCGCCTGCTGAAACTGCTGGGCATATCGCCACGCGAACTGCTGCGCACGCAAGGAAGACGAATACAAACAGGCGAAGCTCGACCGGGCCGATGTCACCGACGCGGAGATCGTACGCGCGATGGTCAAGTATCCGCGCCTGATCGAACGGCCCATTGTCGTGTCCGGTAACAAAGCCGCGCTCGGGCGGCCGCCGGAGAATGTGTTAAAGATTATTTGAGAATAATTGAGCCTGGCCCCTTTGATTTACTGACAGTATGTAAACAATGCAGAGCGATACTCTCGAATTGAGCATTTAGCTAGATCGTATGGCTGACGATCTGGCGCGCGAGCTTGGCTGTTAACGATTCGCCCGTTCCTATACCGTAGAAGACCGCGTGCCTCTACTGGTTACCCTGCGTTTGGTTATTCGCAGTCGATTCCTCAGAACGTCAGATGCGCTGGATATAAGTACTCAATCGTTGAGGCATGACTTTCTAAAACCTCATTCTTGTCAATCGCCGACTGTTGTAAGCAGCTCATGACAAGGATGTATTGTGATTTGCTGTATACAGTTCTCTGGCCGCTGCAACAGCAACGTTTAGCCTCGATTGTATAAGATGCTGCTTACGACGAATTGTGATCGCAAAGCTAGAAGTTGGTCAGTCTATCTGCTCGATCACAAGTAATCGGCAATTAGATTAAAGGGCCAGGCTCAATTGATTTGCAACGAAAGAGGTCGGAATGAACCTCCCCCTTTTTCTATACCGCCACGAACATCACAGGATCTCGACGAGCCACTTGGTGACCGTGGCGGTGGCGTGGGCGCACTGGGTGCCGCGCGCCGTGTCGAATGCCTTGTATTCTTCGGCATTCCACATGTCGTAGGTCCGGCCGGTGAATTTCTTCTGAAGTTCTTCGCAGGTGACGCCGCCGAACTCGTTGCGAAACCGTTCCACCAGTTCTTTGCTTTTCTTGAAGTTGTTGATGCCGCGGCCGGCGTCGAGCTTGTGGCGATCACGCCCGAATTTCGCGCTGAGCGCCATGAGCCCGCCGGACAAGGCGCCGCAAGCCCCCTGCCCCATCAGCCCGCCGCCACCGGAAAGTCCGTGACTGGCCTTGATGGTATTGTCATCGATAATGCCGACCGTCTCCTGGACCACGGCGAGAACGCATTGCGGGCAGCAACCATAGTCCAGCTCGTAGCGCAGCGCTTTTTGATAGGCCTGCTCGGCGAGCGCGTGCTTTTCCTCGTTAGTCATAAGCACCTCTGTATATAAGAGTTCTCTTATATACAAACTATACGCCTTGGCCGGAAAATGCCAAGTCGCTGGAGCGAATGCTACTTCGGAAAGTCGGTAACACGCTGATTTCATCAAGCTATCCATGGCGCGGCCCAACAGCTTAACGTTACCCCAGCCGGTACTTCCCTCTACCGGCGCTCCGCGGTGGTTCAGGATTTTGTTCCGATCCCGGCGTCCTCGTAACGCATGGCCTCGAGTTCGCGCAAGAACGGAATCGTGACGCGCCGCTGATGGGTGAGCGAAGCCCGGTCGATGCGATCCAGCAAATCGAACAGCGAGCGCATGTCGCGCGGGTAGCGGCTGAGGATGTACTGCACCACGTCCTCCGGCATCTCGAAGCCGCGATTGTGCGCGCGCAGCCGCACCGCCTCGAGTTTCTCCGCGTCGCCAAGGGATTGCAGCGCATAGACCGTTCCCCACGCGAGGCGGCTGGTCAGGTCCGGCAGCCGTAACCCCAGGCGTGCCGGCGGGACATTGGCCGCGCAGACCTGCAGGCCGCCGGCGGTGCGCATGCGTTCGGTCAGGCTGAACAAGGCTGCTTCCCAATCGGCGCGTCCCGCGATGCGCTCCATGTCATCCAGACATACGAGCGGAGCCTTCTCGGCATCTTCCAGCAGCGACGGCGAAAGCTCCGCGGCCTCGGCCAGCGGTACATACACCGGCGTCATGCCCAGCTCCTGTGCCAGCCGGCAGGCGGCCTGCAGCAGGTGAGACTTGCCGCAGCCTTCCGTGCCCCAGAGGAACAACATTTTATCCAGCGCTTTCTCCCGGGTCGCCGCCGCCACGACGGCGGCGCGCAGGCGATCCAACGCCTCGCGGTTGGGCCCGGGAAGATAAGTTGCTGAACGACGACCCGTCCTTGAGGCGCAGATTCAGCGCCAGTTGCTGGCTCATGACGACGGGTGTCTTGGCGGACGGCGTTTTTTTGTGGAATCGCCGGCGTACATCCGGTGCCCATGCCGCAACCAGACCTTGAGTACCGCGGCCGCCGGCAGGGCCAGCAGATACAGCAGCCAGCCGCCGAGAGCGATCAGGACAAACGGCAAGAGAGCGCGAGCGTCAGCCATCGTCTTCCTTCAACGGTTCGACTTGCTTGATCACCAGCCAGGTCCAGAGATAATGCCCTCCGCTGGCCACCGTCGTCAGCAGCACCGCGTAGATCAGCGCCTCGATCGCCGGCGGGTAAACCCAGTGCAGCGCCTGTTGCGCCAGGATCACGATAACGAGCGCGATCTGCATGAAGGTGTTGAATTTGCTGAGCCAGCTGGGACGCATCTGCACCGGTCCGACCATCGAGGTATAAACCAGATAACCGCCGACGATCAGCAGATCGCGAAATGCCACGGTGAGCATGAGCCAGAACGGCAGATGATCGAGCATCGTGAGCATCACGTAACTGCTCAAGAGCAGGATTTTATCGGCCAGCGGATCGAGAATGGATCCGAGACGGCTCTCAAAGTGGAAGCGCTTGGCAATTAAACCGTCGAGTCCGTCGGACACGCCGGCGATGACGAACACCGCCAGCGAGGCGGCGTATTCCTGGTCCTTGAGGAGCAGAATCAACACCGGCGCCAGGGCGATGCGGGAAATCGTGATCAGGTTCGGCAGCTGGGAGATGCTCACCATCGGGTTGCTCGCGATTCAGGATGGGCGTCCGGGTCATGCCCGGTACCGCGGCAAGCTATAGTCAGGGCCGGTCCAAGTCAACCCTCGGTTTCGCCCGGAAAAAAGCCATTCGCGATCTGCGCCACGGGCGTCCCGAATGAGCGTTTCGCGCGCTCACGGGATGTTTACGCCAACACCGGCTCGCCCTACCATACGCATCCCTGAAGATTCCCGGAGCCTGACGTGAATAAACCGCGCGTTTCCCTCTCCTACCGCGATGCCGGTGTGGACATCGATGCAGGCGACGCGCTCGTCGACGCCATCCGGCCGATCGCGGGCGCCACCCGGCGCCCCGGACTGCTGGCCGGGGTCGGCGGTTTCGGCGCGATGTTCGAAATTCCGCCGGGTCAGTACCGCGAGCCGGTACTGGTTTCGAGCACCGACGGCGTCGGCACCAAGCTCAAGCTCGCCATCGAACTCAAGCGCCATGACACCATCGGCATCGACCTCGTGGCCATGTGCGTCAACGACATTATCGTGCAGGGCGCCGAGCCGCTGTTCTTCCTCGACTACTACGCCACCGGCAAGCTCGACAACAAGGCCGCGGAACAGGTGATCCGCGGCATCGGCGAAGGCTGCCGCCAGGCCGGCTGCGCGCTGGTGGGCGGCGAGACCGCGGAAATGCCCGGCATGTACGGCGAGGGCGATTACGATCTCGCCGGCTTCACCGTCGGCGTGGTCGAAAAATCAAAAATCATCGACGGCTCGCTGGTCAAGCCGAACGACACGCTGATCGGCATCGCTTCGAGCGGCGCGCATTCGAACGGCTATTCGCTGATCCGCAAGATCATTAAAGTGCGCAAAGCCAAACTCGATCAGGCGTTTGATGGCCGTTCGCTGGGCGAAGTGTTGCTGACGCCCACGCGCATCTACGTCAAGCCGCTGCTCGCGCTGCTGCGCGAACTGCCGGTGCACGCCGCGGCACACATCACCGGCGGCGGACTGCCGGGCAATGTCCCGCGCGTGCTGCCGGATGGCGTGCGCGCCGTCATCGATGCGCGCGCGTGGAAACGTCCGGCGATTTTCGACTGGCTGCAGGAAATGGGCGGCGTCGAGGAATTCGAAATGTACCGCACTTTCAATTGCGGCATCGGCATGGTGCTGGCGCTCGACGCGGCCGACGCCGAGAAGGCGCTCAAGCTGCTCGCGGCCTCCGGCGAGACCGCGGCCATCATCGGTCACATCGAACCGCATTCGGGAGAAGATCAGGTCGTCATTCTCAAATGAGCGGAGCGCCCCGGGGTGGCGTGGTGGTGTTGGTCTCGGGCCGCGGCAGCAACCTGCAGGCCATCATCAATGCGATAACCCATGGCGAGCTGGCGGCTGAAATTCGCGCCGTCATCAGCAGTGAACCCGACGCGCCGGCGCTGGCGCGCGCGCGCACGGCGGGCATCCCCACGCACGTGGTCAATCGTCGTGACTTCCCGACGCGCGATCAATTCGACCACGCGCTCATGCAACGGATCGAAGCGTATCAGCCGCAACTGGTGGTGCTTGCCGGTTTCATGCGCATCCTGGGCAAGGCCTTCATCGATCATTACACCGGCCGGCTCATCAACATTCACCCTTCCCTGTTGCCGGCGTTTCCCGGCCTGAACACCCACACGCGCGCGCTGCAAAGCGGCGCCTCATTTCATGGCGCCAGCGTGCACTTCGTGACGCATGAGGTGGACGGAGGCCCCGTGATCATTCAGGCCGCCGTGCCGGTGCTGCCGGACGACGCGCCTGATACCCTTGCTGAACGTGTGCTTATGGAAGAACACCGGATTTACCCCAAGGCCATCGGCTGGTTCCTCGCAGGCCGCCTGTCCATCGAAAACGGGAAGGTGCTGCTGGATGGACAACAGCGCCCGGAACAGGGCCTGCAACACCGTACCGCCGACCATAGGCCTGAGACCAGCTGAATCTTATAATGATACGAATGCTCCGGCCCGGGGAATAAATACCGGTCCGGTTTCGTCTTTTCGGTACAGTCACCGGCACCGGCAACCACATTTCCAGGCCCAACGATGGATGTTTTCAATTTCCTAGGCCGTACCCGCGAAGACAAGGCAAGGCTCGAGCAGCATCGCCTGCGGCTTTACCGCATTGCCTATGCCTGGACGCACAACGCCGCGCTCACGGACGACCTGGTACAGGAGACGCTGGCCAAGGCGCTGCGCAAATCCAGCCAGTTGCGCGACCCGAATGCCGGCGATGCGTGGTTGTACAGCATTCTCGCCAACTGTTACCGCGATCATTTCCGCCGCAGCCGCACCACGGAAGAGATTGACGAAAATACCATAACCCATGAATCCACCCCGGAGAAGGAGAGCAGCGATCAACAAGTGGTCCTCAAGGTCAGGGAGGCCATCGCCAGACTGTCGGAGGGTCAGCGTCAGGTTGTGACCCTGGTAGACATTCAAGGCCTGAGCTATTTGGAAGTGGCCCAGATCCTGAATGTGCCGATCGGTACGGTCATGAGCCGCCTGTGCCGGGCGCGTCACGCCCTCAAGGACCTGCTGGGAGATTTTGCTCCCAGGACAGCTGCTGATGAATCAAAAATCCGGAGAATCAAATGAGCAACGAAGAACAGAAGTTTTCTGACGAATTCATCAACGCCTTCGTCGACGACCAATTGACGCCGGAGGAAAAGGCGCAGGTCTATGCGCGCCTGTCCGGCAACGAGGCACTGAGCCGGCAGATCTGCGAACTGCGCAAGACCCGCGACCTGGTACAGCTCGCCTACAAGGAACCGCCCATGCCCACCCGCGGGATGGCGACGTTTTCCGCCGGACGGAAAATCGGTCTCGGCGTGGCCGCCGGATTGATGCTCGCCATCGGCGGTATCACCGGCTGGTTCCTGCATCAGCCCTCGGCGAACCAGGTTGCTTCCGTTGCCCAGCAAGCGCCCGGCGATGACGTACCGGCCAAGGTACTGTTCCACGTGAGCGACGGGCATGCCGACCATCTCAAGAACGTGCTGGATGACGTCGAGGAACTGATGAAACATTACCGTCTCTCGCATCAGAAGGCGCGCGTGGAAGTGATCACCAACGGCGAGGGCCTGAGTCTGTTGCTCGCCGGTATCTCGCCCTACGCCGAGCGCATCCAGAAAATGCAAAAGGAATATCACGATCTGACGTTCGTCGCCTGCCAGAACACGATCGACCGTTATCAGCAAGAACTGGGGCTCACGGCGAAGCTGCTGCCCGGCGTCGTCGTCATCGACTCCGGTGTCGCGCAGATCATGCGTCGGCAGCACCAGGGCTGGGCTTATATCCAGGGTTAACTCGATTCAACCACCAACACGCAGGAGAACTTGATCATGAATAAACTCATTGCACTATCGGTTCATGGCATTACTCAGCCTGGGCCTTGGCGCCGGCGCGGCCTACGCCGAAGCTACGGCAAGCAGAAAGTCGTTTACCACGTCAACTTCGAGACGAGAACAGCTCAACGCTACGCTGGGCAACATCCAGAATCACATCAATGCCGTGGGCAAGGAAAAGATCGACCTGGGGTGGTGATGCACGGTCCGGGCGTGCAACTTCTCCGGAGTCGCGGAAGACAAGAATGGAAACCCGTACTTCCAGGACAAGTCGCAACGCTGAAGCGACAGGGCGTGCACTTCAAGTCTGCAACAATCACCCTGGCGCGCAAGAAGATCGACTCATAAAAGTGATCCGGAGGCGAAGCTCGTTCCTCCGATGTCGTGAGGTAACAAAACTTCAACAGGAAGGGTATGCCTATTGAAACCGTAAAGCGGCGATGTAGCCGGTGCGCCGACTGCAAGCGAAAGGTTACTCGTATGTAAAGCCCTGAGACAGTGCACTGTCTCTCTCCTCCAGCCCGCGGCGTTGCGGGCTTTTTTTGTCCGGGTGACTCGCTATTCTTGGCGCGCAAGGACGCCGTCGGCGGCCCGGTTCCTACCCGAACATGCAAGACCTGCTTGAAGCCCTGCCCTCGAACGCAGGCGATCCGCGATTTCCTGAATTCGCCGTTCACCTGGTGGCAGATCGGCATATTTCTGGCCGGGTTGCTGCTCGCCAAACTGATCGGCGACCGGCTGCTGCCGCGCCTGCAAAGCGTCACCAAGGCCGGCGGCATCGAGGGCGTGGGCCGCACCGCGGTGCGTTCCGGCGCCCTGGCCCTCGTTCCCCTGCTGCTGTGGCTGTGGCTGCTGGCCTTTTCCGCCATCCTGCGCAATCAGGGCTGGCCCACCGGCCTGCTGCGACCGGCGATGATCCTCGCCGGCGCGCTCGCCGTGATCCGCATGGGCGTGTTCGTGCTGCGTCACAGTCTCAGTCCGGGCGGACCGTTGAAGGCTTGGGAAGGCGTGCTGACTGTCACGATCTGGACCCTGGTCGCGCTGCACATTCTCGGCTGGCTCCCCTGGGTCGAAGAGCTGCTCGACGACTACGCACTTAATTTCGGCAAGCTGCGGATTTCACTGCTCAACGTGGTGAGTTTCGTCCTGTCCATCGCCGTCATGCTGCTGGTCGCCTTGTGGCTGGCGAACGCCATTCGCAACCGCGTGGCGAGCAGCCGGGTACTGGACGACAGCATGAAGATCGCGCTGTCGAAGCTGGTCAAGTTCGTGCTGCTGACGCTCGCCGTGCTCGCCGCCATGATGGCGGCGGGCATCGACATCACGGCGTTCGCGGTGTTCGGCGGTGCCCTCGGCGTGGGCCTGGGCCTGGGCCTGCAACGTGTGGTCAGCAATTTTGTCAGCGGCTTTATTCTCGTTTTCGAAGGTTCCATACGTCCGGGCGATGTCATCAGTTTCGGCAACACTTTCGGTACGGTCAGGGCACTGCATACGCGCCACATCGTGATTCACACGCGTGATGGCATGGACATTCTCGTGCCCAACGAAAACCTCATGACCTCCGAAATCACCAACTGGTCCTATGAAGGCGACCGCAAGATCCGCCTGCGGCTGCCGGTACAGACCGGTTATAACGACGATCCGGAACAAGTCGTCGCGCGGCTCGAACGCATCGCGCTGGAACACAACCGTGTGCTGAAGGATCCCGCGCCCGCGGCCATACTGACCGGTTTCGGGGACAATGGCGTGAATCTGGAATTGCTTGTGTGGACCGAAGATCCCGAACGCGGCGCCGACGTGCGCTCCGATCTGTTCCAGCATATCTGGAAGGATTTCAAAACCGCGGGTATTACCCTGCCCTTTCCGCAGCGCGATCTCTATATCAAGGAATTTCCGGGCTCGGCAATTTCCCCTGCTGACGCCAGATCAGGTAGTCGCGCAAAATCCGCGCGTGGTCGAAAGCTAGCGGCGAAGGCAAGCCCTCCGGACTGAATATCGCCACACCCGCGGCATCGTCCTGCGCCCGCGGCTCGCCCACCGCTTCGGCGACATACACCGCCGAGGCGGTATGACCGCGCGGATCGCGTGTCGGATCGGAGTAACAACCCAACAATAGCTTGAGCGTCACGCGCAACGCCGTTTCCTCTTCGGCTTCGCGCACGGCGGCATGTTCGAGCGATTCACCGACGTCGACAAACCCCCCGGGCAGGGCCCAGCCATGCGGCGGATTCTTGCGCCGGATGAGCACGATCGGCACATCCGGGCGATCCTTGAGTTCAATAATGATGTCCGTGGTGAGCGCTGGCGTCTTCGGTGCGGGCATATTCTCTCGAAATAGGAGGCTTTTGTCGGGTTCCGCGCGACCACACGCGGTCAAGGGCTGTTTCTGGTATACTTGCATAGTACATTATTAAATTAAACGGGGTTTCACGAATGCTTGAAGGACTGATCACTTTCCCATGGTGGGGATACATCATCGTTGCACTTATCTTTACTCACATCACTATCGTCGCTGTCACCCTCTATCTGCATCGTTACCAGGCCCATCGGGCGCTGGAGATTCATCCCGTCATCAGCCACTTCTTCCGCTTCTGGCTGTGGCTGACCACCGGCATGGTCACGAAAGAATGGGCGGCCGTCCATCGCAAGCATCACGCCAAGGTGGAAACACCGGACGATCCGCACAGTCCCCGGCAGTTCGGCATCCGCACGGTGATGTGGCAGGGCGCGGAACTCTATCGCAAAGAGTCGAAAAACCTCGAAACGATGAAGAAGTACGGTCACGGCACGCCGGATGACTGGCTGGAGCGCAACCTGTACACGCGCCATAGCGGGAAAGGCCTGGCCTTGATGTTCGTGATCGACGTGGCGCTGTTCGGCCCGATCGGCATCACCATCTGGGCGATACAGATGATCTGGATTCCGATCTTTGCGGCCGGCATCATCAACGGCGTCGGCCATTACTGGGGCTACCGCAATTACGAGGTCAGCGACGCCAGCACCAACATCGTCCCCTGGGGCATCCTGATCGGCGGCGAGGAGCTGCACAACAATCATCACACCTTCGGGAGTTCCGCCAAGTTTTCGTCCAAGTGGTGGGAATTCGATATCGGCTGGTTGTATATCCAGACGATGAAGGCGCTGGGACTGGCGCGCGTTAAAAAAATTCCGCCGGAACTCACCTGCGATTCCGCCAAGCAGCACATCGATGTCGACACGGTGAAGGCCGTGATCACGGCACGCTTTCTGGTCATGTCGCAGTTTGCGCGCGAAGTCATGCAGCATGTGCATCGTGAGGAACTGAAGAAGGCAGATCGCACTGATCGCGAATCCTGGGCGCTGCTCAAGCGCGCGCGGCGGCTCATGGTGCGCGAGGCGGGATTGCTCGATGAAACCTCGCACAAGTGGCTGGACAAAATCCTGGAGCAGAATGGTACCCTGAAGACCGTGTACACCATGAAGCAGAAACTGCAGGACGTCTGGCAGCGCTCCGCCACCACGCAAGAGAATCTGCGGCAGGCATTGCAGGAATGGTGCCGCGAGGCCGAGGCGACCGGGATCAAGGCATTGCAGGATTTTTCGCAAAAAGTCCGGACTTATACGCTCGCCCGTGTCGCGACCTGATTCATCGCTGTTTTCTATTCTGTTGATAAACAAAAAACCCGCCACTGGCGGGTTTTTTGTTTTCAAGACAGGGTTTGCTTCAGGCTGGTTTGGCCAGGCGCTTGTGGAGCGGGCTGTGGCGCGGAAAATGCGCCAGGAGAAAATGCATCTGGTCCGCGAGAATCTTCTTGCCCTGGAGATAAATATATTCGGCGTGAGTCGGCATGAACGGTACCGCGAGCAGTTCCAGCCCCGCCTGCTCCGGCGTGCGCCCCGCCTTGTGGTTGTTGCAGCGTTTGCAGGCGGTCACGACGTTGTTCCAGGTATCCGTGCCGCCGATGCTCAAGGGTTTGATGTGGTCGCGCGACAGGCCCCGGGATGAGAACTGCCCGCCGCAATACATGCACAGATGCGCATCGCGGGCGAACAGCGTCTGGTTGTTGAGCGGCGGAACGTAATGCGCCCGCGCCTTCAGGACGGCGTGGCTGTCCCCGTGGGTCGCGATGATGGAGTTGATCTCGATGACGGAACGGCGGCCGGTGACGGCATTGTGCCCGCCGTGGATATGGTACAGCGACACGCCGCAGGTGTAGGCCACCTGCCCGAGATGATAGACCCGCACGGCCTCTTTGAAATCAATCCATTCAAGCGGCATCCCCGATGCGTCGGTCCTCAACACTTGCTGATTTAGTGCATACACAACGGATCTTCCCTAATTCAAAAAACCGTTACGGGCGATATTTATCTCAGAAAAACGGAGGCTTGTACATAGCAAAACCTCCGCGGCAGCCGCCTGAACAATGCTTTCCGCCATATACTCTGAGAATAGCGCAAACAATAAAGCCCGGCGAGCCGGGCTTTATATTTATCGATGATTCTCAAGATCGAGGGTCACGCCTACTTGATCTTGGATTCCTTGTACGCAACATGCTTGCGGACCACCGGGTCGTATTTCCTGAACTCGAGCTTGTCCGGGGTGGTGCGCTTGTTCTTGGTCGTGGTGTAGAAATGCCCCGTCCCGGCGCTGGAGACGAGCTTGATCTTTTCACGTGCTGATTTGGCCATGGTACGGTTCCTCTCTATACCTTCTCACCGCGGGCGCGCATCTCGGCCAGTACGGCGTCTATGCCCTTCTTGTCGATGGTACGCAGGCCCTGGCTCGACAGGCGCAGCGACACCCAGCGTTTCTCGCTCTCCACCCACAGGCGGCGATTCTGCAAATTGGGCAGGAAGCGGCGGCGGGTCCGGTTGTTCGCATGGGACACGTTATTGCCCGTCCGTACGCGCTTGCCCGTCACCTGACATACTCTCGACATCGGAAATCTCCCTAAACGGATGGCCCGGGGGCCTTCAAAGGACGGCTTTTATATCACATTTTCGCCGGGAACCAAAACTGGGCGGTTCCTCGCACCGAACCGGATCTTGATTAGCCGCCGCGGCTAAATCAGCCCCCGCTCGCTGAAGGACACCATTTCGCCGTCCCCTACCACCAGATGATCCAGCAATCGAATATCCACCAGCGTCAGCGCCTCCCGCAGGCGGGTGGTCAGGAGTTCATCCGCCCGGCTGGGTTCGGCCACCCCCGAAGGGTGGTTATGCACCAGGATCACGGCGCCGGCGTTATGCTTGAGCGCGCGCTTGATGATCTCCCGCGGATATACCGCTGTGCCGTTCAGGGTGCCCTGGAACAGTTCCTCGAAGGCCAGCACCCGGTGGCGGTTGTCGAGGAACAGCACGCAGAACACCTCGTTTTTGCGATCCCGCAGCTGGGCCTGGAGGAAATCCATCGTGTCGCGGGTGGAACCCAGCGTCACCTCGCGCTTGAGCTTTTCCGCGAGAAAGCGGCGCCCCATTTCCAGGCTGGCCTGCAGCTGGACGTACTTGGCCTCGCCCATGCCCGACGCCTGACACAGTTCCTCCATGTTCGCCGCCAGCAGTTCCCGCAGACCGCCGAAGCGGGCGAGCAGGTCGCGCGCCAGGTCCACGGCGGTTTTGCCGGGGACACCGCTGCGGATGAAAATCGCCAGCAACTCGGCGTCCGAGAGGGTCGCCGGGCCGCGCTGCAACAGCTTTTCACGCGGCCGTTCGTGTTCCGGCCATTCGCTGATCGCCATGGGACTATTCCTTACAATTTGTTCCCTGCTCAACAGGCAAGTACACTTTAACATATGGGCAGTCTGACAAATAAACGCATTCTGCTGGGCGTCACCGGCGGCATCGCGGCGTACAAAAGCGCCGACCTGGTGCGGCGTCTGCGCGACGCCGGGGCCGAGGTACGCGTGATCATGACCCGGTCGGCGACCGAGTTCATCACCCCCTTAACTCTTCAGGCGGTGAGCGGTCACCCGGTGCATCAGCAGTTGCTCGATACCGGCCCGGCCAAAGCATGCGGGGCAGGCGCCGAAGGCGGGCATGGGCCACATCGAACTCGCGCGCTGGGCCGACGCCGTGCTGGTGGCGCCGGCGAGCGCCAATTTCCTGGCGCGGCTGGCGCAGGGACGCGCCGACGATCTGCTGAGCGCGGTATGTCTCGCGACCGAGGCTCCGGTCGCGGTGGCCCCCGCGATGAACCAGCAGATGTGGAACAACGCCGCCACCCAATCGAACCTGGCGACGATCAAAAAAAACGCCATCCGGATTTTCGGTCCGGCGGAAGGATCGCAGGCCTGCGGCGAAGTCGGCCCCGGCCGCATGCTGGAACCCGTCGAGCTGGTGACACTTGCCTCGGAACTCTTCGCCACCGGCGAACTCGACGGCCTGACCGTCCTCGTCACCGCGGGACCGACCTGGGAGGCCATCGATCCGGTGCGCGGCCTGACCAACCGCAGCTCGGGCAAAATGGGGTACGCCGTGGCGCAGGCCGCGGCGGAGTCGGGCGCCAGGGTCATTCTGGTTTCCGGCCCCACGTCGCTTCCGGATCCCGAACGCGTACGCACGATTCGCGTGGACCAGCGCACAGGAAATGCATGACGCGGTACACCAGCATGCCGCGGAGGCGGACATCTTCATCGGTGTCGCTGCTGTTGCCGACTACCGCCCGGCACGGGTCGCGGAACGGAAAATCAAGAAAACGAATGAAAGCATGACGCTGGAACTGGAACGTACCCCCGACATACTCGCGAGCGTGGCGGCGCTCCGGCCCGCGCCGTTTACGGTCGGCTTCGCCGCCGAGACGGAAAATCTCGAGCAAAACGCGCGCGCCAAGCTGGAAAGCAAAAAACTCGACCTCGTCGCCGCCAACCGCGTCGGCGCGGACATCGGGTTTGCGGCGGACGAAAACAGCCTGCTGCTGGTCGAGCGCGAGGGCGTGACCGAACTTCCCACCCAGCCGAAAACCAAGCTCGCCCGCGCCCTCATCCACCATATCGCCGCCAGGTATCGTGCCAAGAACGACACCAAGGTGCACCGGTTACGGAGACCATAAAATAATGCAAAAAGTGGAAGTCAAAATCCTCGACAAACGCATTGGCGCCGAATTCCCGATGCCGCACTACGCCACGCACGGTTCCGCGGGGATGGATCTGTACGCCTGTGTCGACGAGCATCTGCACATCGCGCCCGGCGAGACGCATCTCGTGCCTTCGGGAATCGCCATTCATATCAGCGACAACGATCTCGCCGCGGTGCTGCTGCCGCGCTCCGGCCTCGGGCACAAGCACGGCATTGTGCTCGGCAACCTCGTGGGTCTCATCGACTCGGATTACCAGGGCCAGATTTTCATTTCGGTGTGGAATCGCGGTCGCGAGCCGTTCACCATCGAACCCGGCGACCGCATTGCCCAGATGGTGTTCGTTCCGGTGGTGCAGACTGAATTTCAGGTCGTGGAAGATTTCGAGGAAAGCCGGCGCGGCGCGGGCGGATTCGGTCACTCCGGGCGAAAATAGCCTCCTGTCTCATCGCGTGTCCGAAATATCTCGCCACGGGTCGGAAGAGGTGACCTTATACTGGCCAGCCGCGCCAGACTCTCCTATCTTAATAGTTAAGGAATATGTCTTTTAACGGACGGAAAACCGCCACGCCAAGAGATCTGCCACCAACATGGCCAAGTCGCTGACACGCGTTCATTTTCAGGTCATCCTGATCCTGCTCCTGTGTTTTGCCGCGGCCGGTTACGCCGGCTACCTGGCGATGCGCGACATGCAGCTGTCCTCCTATCAGGAAAGCGCGTCTCTCACCGCGCGCACGGCGTCCAATCGCATCACCGAACTGCTCACGCAACAGCGCCAGAGTCTGGAAAAGTTCGCGGGGCAGCCGGGCATGCTGAGCGTGTTGCAGCGCGGCAACCCGGCGGAACGGCAACGAAAAGAAGATGAAATAAAATCCATGCTGCCGGGCGCCGTGGCGGTCCGGCTGTTGCCGCGGAACAGCGCCGGAAAGACGCTCCTCCACTGAAACGCTGGATCCCGCCTGTGTCGACTTTATCCGCCGCGTCTCCATGGCCAATACGCCCGCCGCGCCGGAATTTCATGCGATCGGCGCACCCTCCGAGCACTACGATATGGCCGTGGCGATCCGGGATGAGAACCAGAAGCCGGCCGGCTATCTCCTCGCGAGCTTCGCACGCGCGCCGCTGCAGTCCGCTATCGAACAGGCATTGCCGCCGGGCGGGTACATGGAACTGCAACAGCCGGTCGCGGGAAATCCTTCGCAAACGGTGCTGGCCGTCGGCGAGGCCGCATCCGCCAATACCGCCGCCGTCACCAGCGCCCTGGGCGACAGTCGCTGGACGCTGATGTTCCAGTCCGGCGAAGTCCCTTCCGCGATTCTCTCCGGAAACAGGATGCTCTATTTTGCCTTCATCGCGTTCACCCTGCTCGTGATCGTCGTCGTGCTGCTTCGTCTTTACCTCCAAACCGCCAGTGCCGTGCGCCACGACATCCGTTCCCTGATCCGCATGTTCCGCGACCTGCGCGAGGGCAGCGTGCGCGTGGACTATCCGATGGCACTGCATGAGTTCGCGGAAATATTCGATTACCTCCGCGATCGCGGACAGAAGCTGGTCGCGGAAAAAGAAAAGATGAAAGGCATGGGCCTGATGGATCATCTCTCGCAGCTCGGCAATCGCCGGCACTTCGAGGAGCGGCTCAAGGAACTGTTCGAGGCATCCAAGGCCAATGGTCCCTCGTCCGTGCTGATGATCGACATGGATTATTTCAAGAAGGTCAATGACGTCCATGGCCACGACGCGGGCGATGCGCTCATCGTCGGATTCGCCAACGCCCTGAGAAAAGTCGTCCGTCAAAACGACGTGCTGGCCCGTCTGGGCGGAGATGAATTCTGCATCATCTACACGTACGCCTCGCTGGAAAATGCCAAAAGATTTGTCGAACGACTGCGCAGGCAACTGCCGCGCGAGATACCGTTGACCAAGGGCGTTGTCCATCAACTTCGCTGGACCGGCGGCCTGAGCACGATGTACGACAAGGACACCAAGCCGGACGACGTGCTGTGGCGCGCCGACCAGGCACTGCTGCAGGCCAAGGAAGCCGGCCGCAATATCACCAAAGTCTACGACCCGGCCACCGGAGCCCCCGAAAAGAAACGCGTCATCGTCAGTTGAGCCCAGCGCCGCATCCCGGATAAACCGCGCTCCGATCCCTCCGTCTCGCCTGAACCGGCCGGATGCGTTAGACTGGCCGTTCGATAATTTCCCGAACCTGAAATCATATTGCCATGCCGAAATCCGACACCGCTACCAGCGCGGCGACCGCCCCGCTTCCACCCGAAATCTTCAAGGCCTACGACATCCGCGGCATCGTCGGCAAGACGCTCACGCCGGAGATCGTCGAGCGCATCGGCCAGGCCCTGGGCAGCGAGGCGCTGGCGAGCAAACAGAAACGCTTCGTCATCGGGCGTGACGGGCGCCTTTCGGGACCGGAACTGTCGGCGGCACTGGCACGCGGCATCGCGCGCAGCGGCTGCGACGTGGTGGACATCGGCATGGCGCCGACGCCGGTGGTGTATTTTGCCATCCAGCATCTCGGACGCCGGCTCGGGCGTGGCCGTCACCGGCAGCCACAATCCGCCCGATTACAACGGCCTCAAGATGGTCATCGGCGGCGTCACCCTCTCGGGCGAACTGATCCAGAAACTGCGTCACGCGCATTCTGGAAAACGAACTGGCCACGGGACAAGGAAACATTTCATCCGCGGACGTGCGCGACGCCTACCTCGACCGCGTGGCAAGCGATGTCAAGCTCGCGCGCCCAATGCGTGTGGCCGTGGACTGCGGCAACGGCGTGGCCGGCGAACTCGCGCCGCAACTGCTCAAGCGACTCGGCTGCCAGGTCACCGAACTCTTCTGCAAAATCGACGGCACCTTCCCCAATCACCACCCCGACCCGAGCAAGCCGGAAAATCTCGAGGACCTGATCGCCGAAGTCAAAAAAGGCGGCTACGACGTGGGCCTGGCCTTCGACGGCGACGGCGACCGGCTCGGCGTGATCGCGCCGGACGGCCACGTGATCTGGGCCGACCGGCAGATGATCCTGTACGCGCGCGACGTGCTGTCGCGCCATCCGGGCGGCGAGATCATCTACGACGTCAAATGCTCGCGCACGCTCGACGCCGAAATCCGCAAGGCCGGCGGCAAGGCCACGATGTGGAAAACCGGGCACTCGTTCATCAAGGCCAAGCTCAAGGAGATCCGGCGCGCTGCTGGCCGGCGAGATGAGCGGCCACATCTTTTTCAAGGAACGCTGGTACGGCTTTGACGACGGCCTGTACACCGCCGCGCGCCTGCTGGAAATTCTGTCGCGTGACCCGCGCCCGACGCAGGAAATCTTCGCCATCCTGCCGAACACGGTGAACACGCCGGAATTGAATCTCAAGTTCGCCGAGGGCGAGCATTTCACCGTTCATCAAGGAACTGGTCAAGCGCGCCCGTTTCCCGGACGCCAAGCTCACCACCATCGACGGCCTGCGCGCGGATTTCTCCGACGGCTTCGGCCTGGTGCGCGCCTCCAACACCACGCCGGTGCTGGTGTTCCGCTTCGAGGCGGACAACCAGGCGGCACTGGAACGCATCCAGAACCGTTTCCGGGAACTCATCCTTTCCGTCCGGCCCGGCATCGCGCTGCCCTTCTAGTCGAACCGCCTTCGGCGGTGTTTTACTTGTGGGCGGCTGACCCACAAGTACAGTTCTTAATCCGACAATCGCGCGGAGCGCGTACAAGTAAATTCCGTTACTTCATCTCCGCCAATCGTTTCTCGAAGGCGGCGCGCCAGCTCGACGAAAGGCCGGGCAGCCGCGCGGCACGTTCGTATTCCGCGCGCGTGCCGCCGACATGGCGCAGGTGAAATACCTCGCGCACGCTCATCGAGCCGGCAGCGCGCTCGACCAGATCGATCGCGTCACCGGCCTTCACCATGCCTTCCTCCAGCACGCGCAGATAAAAGCCGGTGCGATTGACTGCGGCGAAACGTGCCGGGAAATTTTCGTCGCCCATGCGGATACCGAGTTTGAAACAGGGCGAGCGCGGCTGCGTCACCTGCACGCGCGCCACGCCGATCCGGAACACATCACCGATACTGACCTCGTCCTCCAGCAGCCCCTCGGTGGTGAAATTCTCCCCGAACTGTCCGTGGGAAAAATCATTGCGCCCCAGTTCCCCGGCCCAGAAGGCGTAATGTTCGAAAGGATATACATACACGGCCTTGTCGGCCCCGCCGTGCACCCGCAAGTCCGCCTGGCCGTCACCCACCAGATTCAGGCGCCCCAGCCACACCGGCCCGGCGACCGGAACCTTGAAAATGCCGGTGCTAACGCCCGGCCACCATGAATAATCTCACGTGGGAACCCTACATTGATGGAAATCAAAGTCATGTGAACCCGGTTCGGGGATAGTCGGCGATGTGTACCGCATCCCGTTTGGACGCTAAACTGTAAACCATGATGCACTGGTTCCGCCGAAAACTGAAGCCGATCGCCCGTGGCCTGCTGGCCTCGCTCGCCGCACTGTGGCTGATCGCGGGCGCGGCGCCGTGCGTCATGGCGCAATCCCAGCCGATGAACCATGCTTCCGTGCACTGCCCGATGCATGATGGCGGCATGAACCTGGATACCAACGATTGCGGTCCGGTCACGGCGGTGAGCTGCCAGATGCCCGATCTCCAGTCGCCACTGGCCGCCGCGCTGAGCGACATGGCCGTGACGCCGGTGCTGCTGACCGTATTGCCCGTCGACATCGCCGCTGCCTGACAACCGCGTATTCCTGCGGCACGATTTCTTCTCGCCGGATATCCCGGCACCACCGCTTCACATTCAACACCTCACGCTGATCTTGTAGTTCTCTCCCGCGCGCGTACGCGCGCCGTGTCGTTTTTGTTCACGACTTGCAAGGAGAGATTTCATGTTCGTTTCCAATTTGTCCCGCTGTGCGGGAATAGTGTTTATCCTGATCACCGGCATGTCCGGAGCGTTCGCCGCTCCGGAGCTGACGCTGGCCGAGACCGAGCGACTGGCACTCGAGCAGGCGCCGTGGCTCCAGCATCATCTCACCAACGCCGATGCCGCCGCCGAACGCGCGGTGTACGAAGGCCGACTGCCCGACCCGCAGCTCACGCTGGGCGTGGCCAACCTCCCCACCGACTCCTACCGCCTCGACCGCGAGGACATGACCATGACCGTCGTCGGCGTGCGCCAGGCGTTTCCGCCGGGCAAAACGCTCGCGCTCAGGAGCGAACGCGCGGAAAAGGAACTGGCGCGCGAGCAGGCGCGGGTGCAGATGGAGCAGCGCAACCTGATACGGCAGGTGCGCCAGGCCTGGCTCGAACTTTATTACCAGGAGCAGTCGCTGCGCACGCTCGACGAGTCGCGGCGGCTGGCGCACAAACAACTGGAGTCGGCCGAGGCACGCTATCGCGCGGCGCAGGAAACGCAGCAGTCGGTGCTGAGATCGCGCCAGGCGCTGGCACGCCTGGACGAACGCGCGCCCATGATCCGGGCGCAGACGTTGCGCCTGCAGGCGCAATTGGCGCGCTGGATCGGCGAGGCCGCCTACCAGCCCCTGCCCGCCGAGCTGCCGGTGCTGCCGGAAGCGCCCGGCGCATTCGATTACACGCATCATCCCGAATGGATCGCCACCCAGACCATGCTCGACGAGGCCCGGGTCGAGGTCGATATGGTGCGCCAGGAATACAAGCCGGGCATGATGCTCGACGTCTCCTACGGTTTCCGGCGTCCGATGCCGGACGGCACCGAGCGCCCCGACCTGCTGAGCGCCATGGTGACGCTGGACCTGCCCGTGTTCCGGGACAAGCGCCAGGACCGCAAGCTGGCCGAGAAACAGACGATGGAAGCCGGCGCGCGCTACGAGCTCGACGACAAGCGGCGCGAACTCGAATCCATGGATCGTTCGCTGCGCGCCGAACTCGACGGCCTGACCGAGCGTGAAAAAATCTTCGCCGAACGGCTGATCCCCGCCACCCGGCGCGAGGCCCAGGTCACCGTGGCCGGTTTTGCGCGCGACCAGTCGGAATATCGCGACGCGCTCATGAGGTCGGTCGACACCGAACTCGAATACCTGCGCCTGCGCGTGGACCGCGCCAAGGCGCAGGCGGAACTTCTGTATCTCACCGGAGAACAGTCATGAAAAACAAAAAACTCGTTATCGCGGTGCTCGGCATCATTCTGGCACTGTTGGCCGCCGTCGAAGGATGGCGTCTGTTCACCGCCGGCAAGCAGCCCGCGGAAACCGCGGGCAATGGCGCCGAACGCAAGGTGCTTTACTGGACCGATCCCATGGTTCCGGGATACCGCAGCGACAAGCCTGGCAAATCGCCGTTCATGGACATGGACCTGGTGCCGGTTTACGAGGAGGAAACCACCCCATCCGGCGCGCCCATCGTCACGGTGCGTCCGGAAATCGTGAACAGTCTCGGCGTGCGCACCTACCGGGTCGAACGCGGCGTGCACACGCGCGAACTCGCCGCCCAGGGTTACCTGTTCCAGGACGGCCGGGGCATGCACGTGCAGCTGGATATTTTCGAGCGCGGCGCCGGCTGGGTGCGGTCCGGCATGCCGGCGGTGGTGTTCGTACCCGACGCGCCCGGCCGGACCTGGGAAGGCGTGGTGGAAAGCGTGAGTTCCGACGTGGACATCGGCGCGCGCTCGCTCAAGGCGCGCGTGCTGGTCCGCAATCCCGGCGAGGCGCTCAAGCCGAACCAGTTCGCCGACGTCGTCATCAAGGGAACGCGCATCGATCAGTCAGAAAATCATGGTGCCGCGCGAGGCGCTGATCCGCACCGGTCGCCGCAACGCCGTGGTCCTGGGGCTCGGCGGCGGACGGTTCCAGCCGGTGGAGGTCGAGGTCGGCGAGGAAGCCGGCGACTGGATCGAGATTCGCAAGGGCGTGAAAGAAGGCGATACCGTGGTGGTTTCGGGACAGTTTCTCATCGATTCCGAAGCCAGCGTGCGCGCCAGTTTCCAGCGCATGGAATCGTCGACCGGCGGAATCGCCCGCCGCTCATGAGGAAAAGAAGCCATGATCGCGCATATCATCCGCTGGTCGATCCACAACCGTTTCCTGGTGCTGCTGTTCACCGGCGCTGCTCGTGGCCGGCGGCATTTATTCCGTCAAGCACACGCCGCTCGACGCCATCCCCGATCTGTCGGACGTGCAGGTCATCATCCAGACCAGCTATCCCGGCCAGGCGCCGCAGGTGGTCGAGGACCAGGTGACCTACCCGCTCACCACCGCGATGCTGTCGGTGCCGGGCGCCATGACCGTGCGCGGCTATCTCCCTGTTCGGCGACTCGTTCGTGTACGTGCTGTTCAAGGACGGCACCGATCTCTACTGGGCGCGCTCGCGCGTGCTCGAATACCTGAGTCAGGTGCTGCCGCGCCTGCCGCGCGGCGCGCGGCCGGCGCTCGGACCGGACGCCACCGGCGTCGGCTGGGTGTACGAGTACGCGCTCATCGATCGCAGCGGCCAGCACGACCTGGCGCAACTGCGCGCGCTCCAGGACTGGTTCCTCAAGTACGAACTGCGCACGGTGCCGGGCGTGGCCGAGGTCGCCTCCGTCGGCGGCATGGTCAAGCAGTATCAGGTGATCGTGGACCCGGCGCGCTTGCGCGCGTTCCGGCTGACGCTGCGAGCAGGTGCGCATGGCGATCGAGAACGCCAACCACGAGACCGGCGGCTCGGTCATCGAAATGGCCGAGGCCGAGTACATGGTGCGCGTGCACGGCTACATCCAGGGCGAGAAGGACCTGCGCGCCGTGCCGCTCGGCGTGACCTCGTCCGGCGCGCCGATCCGCCTGGAGCACATCGCCGACATCCGCCTCGGTCCGGAAATGCGGCGCGGCATCGCGGAACTCAACGGCGAGGGCGAGGTGGCGGGCGGCATCATCGTCATGCGCCACGGCGAGAATGCGCTCGCCACCATCAACGCCGTCAAGGCCAGGCTGGAAAGCCTCAAGAAGACCCTGCCCGCCGGCGTGGAAATCGTGCCGACCTACGATCGCTCGGCCATCATCGAGCGCGCCGTCGGCAACCTGCGCGGAACGCTGATCGAGGAATTCATCGTGGTCGCGCTGGTGTGCCTGGCGTTCCTGTTTCACCTGCGCTCGTCGCTGGTGGTCGTCATCACGCTGCCGATCGGCATCCTCGTGAGCTTCATCGTCATGAAGCACCAGGGCATCAACGCCAACATCATGTCGCTCGGCGGCATCGCCATCGCCATCGGCGCGATGGTGGACGCCGCCATCGTGATGATCGAGAACGTGCACAAGCACATGGAGAAGGAAACCGTCACCGACAAGAACCGCTGGGCCATCATCAGCGCCGGCCACCGAGGAGCTGGGTCCGCCGCTGTTCTTCTCGCTGCTCATCATCACCCTCAGCTTTCTGCCGGTGTTCGCGCTCGAGGCGCAGGAAGGCCGGCTGTTCGCGCCGCTCGCCTTCACCAAGACCTACGCCATGGCCGCGGCCGCGGGGCTGTCGATCACGCTGGTGCCGGTGCTCATGGGTTATTTCATCCGCGGGCACATCCGCGGCGAACAGGAAAACCCGCTGAGCCGCTGGCTCATCAATGCCTACCGGCCGCTGCTGAACGGCGTGCTGGCGCGGCCCGGGACCGTACTATGGGTATCGGCGCTGCTGGTCCTGATCAGCCTGCTATCCGGTGATGAAGATCGGCAGCGAGTTCATGCCCGACATGGACGAGGGCGACATCCTGTACATGCCCACCACCCTGCCGGGACTTTCCTCGGGCAAGGCGCAGCAGATTGCTGCAGCAGACCGACCGCATCCTCAAGACCTTTCCCGAGGTGGAAAGCGTGTTCGGCAAGGCCGGGCGCGCGGAGACGGCGACCGATCCCGCGCCACTGTCCATGTTCGAAACCACGATCCAGCTCAAGCCGCGATCAGCGTGGCGCCCGGGCATGACCACGGACAAACTCATCCAGGAGATGAACGACGCCACTTCAGTTTTCCGGGGCTGTCCAATGCCTTCGTCATGCCGATCAAGACGCGCATCGACATGCTCACCACCGGCATCCGCACGCCGGTCGGCCTCAAGGTCGCCGGGCCGTCGCTCGCCACCATCGACGCCATCGGACAGGATATCGAAAAGGCGGTCCGCGCCGTTCCCGGCACCGTTTCGGTCTACTCCGAACGCGTCACCGGCGCGCGTTACGTCGACGTGCGCATCGACCGTTACCGCGCCGCGCGCTTCGGGCTCAACATCAGCGACATCCAGGAAGCGGTGGCGACCGCCGTCGGCGGCATGAACGTGACGGAGACCATCGAGGGGCGCGAGCGCTATCCGGTGAACATCCGCTACCCGCAGGATATCCGCGACTCGGTCGAGCGCCTGCGCGCGCTGCCGCTCGTGACCATGAGCGGCATCCAGGTCGCGCTGTCGGAAGTCGCCGACGTCCGCGTCGTGGACGGCCCGGACATGATCCGCAGCGAGAACGCGCGCCTCTCCGGCTGGACCTACATCGACATCCGCGACCGCGACGTCGGCTCCTACGTCGCCGAGGCGCAGCGGACGGTGGCGGAAAAGGTGAAACTGCCCACGGGCTACTCGCTCCACTGGACCGGCCAGTTCGAATACATGCAGCGCGCGCTCGAGCGCCTGAAGCTCGTCATCCCGTTCACGCTGGTCATCATCCTGCTGCTGCTGTATCTCAACTTCCGCAACGGCATGGAGGTGCTGATCGTGATCGGCACGCTGCCGCTGGCGCTGGTGGGCGGCTTCTGGCTGCTTTACCTGCTGGGCTACAACCTGTCGGTGGCGGTCGCGGTCGGCTTCATCGCGCTCGGCGGCGTCGCGGTGGAGATCGGCGTGGTGATGCTCGCCTATCTCGATCAGGCGATGGCGCGCCGCCGCGAAGCGCGCGCGGCCCGTGATCAGGTACTGACGCGCGACGACGTCCACGAGGCCGTGATCGAAGGCGCGCTGCTGCGCATCCGGCCGGTCACCATGACCAAGGTCGCGATCATCGCCGCACTGCTGCCGATCCTGTGGAGCCACGGCACCGGTTCGGAGGCGATGCAGCGCATCGCCGCGCCCATGGTCGGCGGCATGCTGAGCGTCGCGGTGCTGACGCTGGCGGTGATTCCGGCGGCGTATTTCCTGTGGCAGGTGGCGCGCGTCAAGCGCAGCGCGCGGTGAAATTCAGGGATCGTTTGCGAACGTAATAGCGGAACGTCTTGCCGTCCTCGTCCACGCGCAGCAGTTCATGGCCGGTGCGATCGCACCAGGCGGGGATGTCCATGCGCGAGCCGGTGTCGGTGGAGATCAGCTCCAGCACCTCGCCCGGCTGCATGGTCTTGATCGCACGGTGGGCTTCCCGCAGCGGGCCCGGGCAGCATTCGCCCGAGGTGTCCACCGTCCGGTCAGGTTTATCCTGGCTCATGTTCGTCCTCTCTCTGGAAGCTTGTCGTAATACTAGCGCATCTCACCGGTTTTACCTCGCGCGATACCGATTTCCCGCGCCGCGGTCGGATATAATTTGCCGGCATGGGCCGAAACCGTCTTCCCCAACCCAAGAGCTCCGCCTACATCACGCCGGAGGGCGCGTCGCGCCTGCGCCAGGAACTGGATTATCTGTGGCGCGTGAAACGTCCGCAGGTCACGCAGTCGGTGTCGGAGGCGGCGGCGCAGGGCGACCGCTCGGAGAACGCCGAATACATCTATGGTAAGAAGCAGCTGCGCGAAATCGACCGGCGTATCCGCTTCCTGCAGAAGCGCCTCGACGCGCTCGTGATCGTGGATCGCGCGCCGACGGATAGCGCGCGCATTTATTTCGGCGCCTGGGTGCGGCTGGAGACCGACCGCGGCGAAACCGTGGAATACCGCATCGTCGGGCCGGATGAATTCGATCTTGAGAAGGGCCTGATCAGCATCGACTCGCCGCTGGCACGCGCGCTGCTCAAAAAAACCACCGATGATGAGGTAACCCTCGCGCTGCCACGGGGTCGGACCCTCTACACGGTCCTGGAGGTTCGCTACTCGCCGTTTGACAGGGTGGATTGAGATATCGATCGCATCGACGCCAGGCACGCGGAACACGGTCAGGCGACCGCCGAATTACCGGGGACGTTGGGAACAGATTTCGGTTCAAACCCCGCCAGTTTCGGGACGTCGAGCGTCTCGAGTTGCGCCCCGAAATCCTCGGCCGGGATCGCCGGACCGAAAAGATGTCCCTGCATATCGTGGCAGCCGATGGTCTTGAGAAACCGCGCCTGTTCGCGGGTCTCGACTCCTTCCGCGAGAATGCCCAGGCGCAGGCTCTTGGCCATGACGGCGATCGTGGTGGTGATCGCGGCATCGCCGCGATTATGGACCACGTCGCGAATGAACGAGCTGTCGATCTTGAGAAGATCGATCGGGAATCGCCGCAAATAATTGAGCGAGGAGTAGCCCGTGCCGAAATCGTCAATCGAAATCGATACGCCGATATCCTTGAGTTCGCGCATCAGATCGAGCGCCTGCTCGGCATCGTCCACCAGCACGGTTTCGGTGAGTTCCAGTTCGAGAAACCGCGGCGGCAATCCGCTTTCCTCGAGCGCGCGCCGCACGCTGGCCAGCAGCGATCCGGAGCGGAATTGTTTCATGGAAAGATTCACGGATACGTTCAGGGAAGGGTTACCGGCATCGTGCCAACCCTGGCATTGCCGGCAGGCCTGCAGCAGCACCCATTCGCCCACGGGGATCACCAGGCCGGTGTCCTCGAGCAACGGGATAAAATTATCCGGCGCGATGATGCCGCGGCTCGGATGCTGCCAGCGCAGCAGCGCCTCCGCCCCAACGACCTTACCCGTGGCCGTGTTCACCCGCGGCTGGTAATAAATTAGAAATTCGCCGTTTGGCAGCGCCTTGCGCAATCCCATTTCGTATTCGAGGCTCTCCTGGGCGCGTGCATCCATTTCCTGGGTGTAAAAGACATGCCGGTTGCGTCCGGATTCCTTGGCCTCGTGCATCGCGGCATTCGCGTCCTTCAGCAGCCGCTGGACATCGTGCGTGGCGCCGGGGTAGATCGAAATGCCGATACTGGCGGTGACGATGATCTCGCGGCCGCCGATTTTCAGCGGCTCGGCGAATTTCTGTATCAATCGCAAGGCCGCCTGCGCGGCATCCTGGTTCGTGGGCAGATTTTCGAGAATCACCGTAAACTCATCGCCGCCGATCCGGCAGGCCGTGTCCGAAGCGCGCAGGCAGGCGCGAATGCGCTTCGCCGCCTCGATCAGCACGGCGTCTCCACCTTCATGCCCCAGACTGTCGTTGATCACCTTGAAGCGATCGATGTCGATGAACATGATTCCCAGCGGAGACTGGGTGCGCGCGGCCACCGCCACGGCATGCTGAAACCTGTCCTTGAACAGCGCGCGATTCGCCAGGCCGGTCAGAGGGTCATGATAGGCCATGTAATGGATCTGCTCCGCCTGCGCCTTGCGTTCCTCGTTCTCATGCGCCTTGATGATGCGATCCGCGCGGCGAACGATCATCAACAGGAATAAATAAAGCAACAGCAGGAGAATGCTCACTCCGCCGAGAACGGTGTATTCCGTGCGTTCGATTTCCGCCACCAGCGGGGTCACGTCGGAATAAATCTCAAATACGCCTTCCACCGGATCATGCGGTGTCTTGCGAATCGGGATATACGAAGACAGAAGATTACGATTGACGATTATTTCGCTCGGTGGCGGAGAAATGATCCCGAAAGACCAGATCGCTTTCGGTCTGTACCGGCTTTGGCCTGCAGAAATCCGGTGTTCTGTGACTTATCCTCGCCGATCTGTTTCGGTTCCGTCGAATAAACGGTCAGTCCATCCAGGTTGTATATTTTGATCTTGACCACGCGCAAACCGTCGATTTTCTGGAGCACGTCTTCCCGCAAGCGGGATATTTCCGGCTGATCGGCCGAGTTCCGTCGGAGGAATAGTGGCGGTACGTGAAACGAAATCCGCGTAGACGGGCCACAGGGTATTGGAAATCGATTGGGTGAGCGAAACGTGCGCCAGTGTTTCATGCACGATCAGGGATCGCACGGCGACAGTCTTGTAGAAGATACCGAGCGCGATCGTCACCAGAACGATGCCGAAAAAACTGGCTACGGAATAGGTGCGCGTCAGGCGGAACATGGATTTATTAATGTTTCCAGATGACGGATACCGATTCGGCGATATATTTCATCTGGATCATCACTCTTTGCCGCGGCGGATTAATTGCCGGTCATGAAACGAAAGCGATTCGGTGCCTGTCCTGCTCAGGCGGCGTCCGGAAGAAACTCAAACTCCACGAGTTCCAGTCCCGCCACGGAGGTGCACTGCACCACCACGCCATACAGGCAGACGATACCCGCGTCGTTGTGCCGCTTGGTATCGGCGTCGCCGCCATGGCCTCGCCCGCCGGTCACTATCCGGAGCCGGGGTGTCGTCCACTGGTTTCCTGCCTGGGTTTCCATGGCCATCTCCTTGAAAGCCTGATAGCCCTAGGAAGTGCATAGGTTGTGCCAAATTCCGCCTAAACGCTGAATTTTTATGAAAAAAAACCGCAAAACCGCGACCCGTGGGCTTGGCAAGGGCGTTAACCCGATGAATTAAGGGGAAATGAGGTGTTCGAATGCTCCTGGCGCCTGCCAAGACAAGCTTTTCGGGTGCAGCTGTGCGTGAAACCATAGTTTGGCCGCGTATATAGATTTTAGCGACGCCTTTCTTCCATTCAGATGCCTCCTTCATGGTTTTACCTCTGTTGTAATTTAAAGAGCTGGAATGCTTCCAGCCCTTTAAATTACTTCGTTACCGACGCATCACCGCCGTCAAAAACTTAGAACTTCCAGCCGTAATTGACGCCGAGTTCGTACTCCTTCATCTTGATCTGAATATTTTCACCCATCAACTCATCCGTGCCGCTGACCTTCTTTTCCGGCGCGTACATCGCCGACAACGTGAGCTCGTTGTTCTTGCTCATCTTGTTCGTGAAACCGAAAGTGAAGTGCTGTTCCACCACGGCCGGGACCAGAATGTTGAACATCAACTCGTCGTCACGGATCGGCTGCTTGGTTTTGCTGTAGCCGACGCGCCAGGTGTGCGCCGGGCTGGTTTCCCACTGATAACCCAGCTTCACGACCGTCATGTCCTTCCAACCGAAACCGGCGCCCTCGCTGCCGCCCAGGCATTGGCTCGTATCGCCGCCCATGCAGCCGACCAGATTGGTTTCGCGATTGGATACCGAACTCGATGTCCGGTGTAATTGATGCGCTGCACGTCCAACAGGAAGGTGGATGTTTTCGTGATCTCATAAGCCAGTCCGACGGTCCATGTCGAGGGAATGTCAAAGCCGCCATTTTCCGCGAACAGGCCCTTGTACTTGTCGAACTCTCCCATGCTGATCTTGGTCTGATACGACGCACCCAGGTTCAGGCCCGGGCTGACTTCGCCGGTCCAGCCGAGCTTCGCGCCATACCCCGTGGAACTGTCGTAACCGTTGTCCGTCAGGTGGGCACGATCATTCGAAAAGTTGGAAAACGCCGACAGACCCGTCGCCCTGAAGCGTTGATAGGCGAAAATCGCGCTCGCGCCCCAGGAGGAGGTTTCATTGATTTTTCGAGCGTAGCTGAGGTTCGTAAACAACTGCGACAGATCGACTCCCGCGTGGGCATTACCGCTGACAGCTCCACCAAAGAATGTACCCGCTCCGCCCTGCGCGGATCCCGGATAAGTGGTGTTCATGCCGCCGTTACCGTAGACGGCGAGACCCAGCGCGCTGTTAGGGTCCAGCATCCACACGGCGCCGAAGCTCGGAATGAGAAAATCGTTTTTGTCGCTGTCCACCGATTCCGGGACTCCGCCGCCGGCGCCCCAGAATCCGCCGTTAGCGTCGACAGAATACGAACGCTCCGGGTGGAACCAGACAGCGCCCAGATCCATCCGCTGGCCCACCATCACCACGCCGGCGGGATTGGTCGCCGAGGCCATGGCATCCTGTGGCATCGCCACGCCGGCGCCCGCCAGCCCCTTTTCCTTCACCGAGTAACCGTGTGAAAAATAGCCGTTGGTGGCGAATGCACTCGGCGCGGCCACGGCGGCGAAGACGGCGAAAGCCAAAGTTACGTTTCGTTTCATGCTCGCATGTTGTTGCCCTCCGAAGTTGGGGCATCGTGCCCCGGTTATGTAAAGCCGACAGCGGAAGCGTGAACACGACACCGCCTTGCGCTGCGACACCCATTCGTATGCGAGTCCATCTGTTCGTGAATTGCCTGACGTTCTGATTGATTGGTTATGACGGTGCATCCTGTGATCTCCTTGTTCGCCGGCTGGCAAGGCGGCTCGGTCAATGCCCGACCGACGCCGCATCGACCGTCCGGCCGCTTTGGGCGCGAGCACGATCGCAACGGAAGAGATGAAAAAGACGATGCCGATGACGATCATCAGGCCGTTGGTGGCCAGCATCAGGCTCTGGCTCGTCACGAGGTTGTTGAGCATCTCGCGCACCATCTGTCCGGTCATAGCCGGGGCCCCGGCGATCGGCGGCCACCTGACCGGTCGGATCGACGATGTTGGCCAGCTGGTCGTGGGCGATGATGCTGCGGTCCTGCCAGGAGGTGGTGACCAGGGAGGTCGCAATGGCGCCGGAGATCGTGCGCACGAAGTTCATGAGGCCGGCGGCCGACGCCGTCTCCTCTTCGTTGACCGAGCCCATGGCGAGTCCCGTCAGGGGGACGTAGTACATCGGCATGCCGACGCCCATGAAGAACAGCGGGATGCAGATCATCCAGTAGCTCATGTCGGAGGTGGCTACGCGCGCCAGAACGTGTCCCGCCCGAGCCACAGGCAGCCGATGAAGATCAGGCACGCGCGGATCGATTCGGTTGGCGAGCTTGGCCGCGATCGGCGAGAAGACGACCGACAGCAGCGCCGCCCCAGGCGACCACGAGTCCCGCCCAGGTGGTGGTGTAGCCCATGTTGTACTGGAGCCAGAGCGGCGTGAGCACGTTGATGCCGAAGAAGGCGCCGAAGGCGAGCGCCAGCACGAACATGCAGGAGCTGAAGCCGCGATGGCGGAAGACGCGCAGGTCGACGATCGGATTCTTCTCGGTCAGTTCCCAGATCAGGAAGGCGACGAACCCGATGACGGCGACGATGGCGAGGACGCGGATTTCCATGGAGGAGAACCAGTCGAGGTCCTTGCCCTCATCCAGCATGATCTGCAGCGCCGCCACCCAGATCGACCAGCAGGAGCATGCCGATCTTGTCGACCGGCTCTGATGACCAGCGGGTCTTGGTAGCGCTTGAGCAAGCCCCAGGCGATCGCGCCGAAGAGCCAGCGCCATCGGCACGTTGATGAAGAACACCCACGACCAGCTGTAGTTGTCGCACAGCCATCCGCCGAGCACCGGCCCGACCACGGGCGCCAGCAGCGTCGTCATCGCCCACAGTCCCATGGCCTGCATGGACTGCTCCTTGGGGAAGATGCGCAGCAGCAGGGTCTGGGAGAGCGCCAGCAGCGGCCCGCCGGCCATGCCCTGCAGCACGCGCATGCCGAGCAGCATGCCGAGCGAGGTGGACAGGCCGCAGAGCAGCGAGAACACGCCGAACAGCACCACAGAGATGCAGAACAGCCTGCACCGCGCCGAAGCGCGCCGGACAGCCATCCGGTCAGCGGAACGGTGATGGCCTCCGCCACCGCGTAGGAGGTGATCACCCAGGTGCCCTGGCTCGAGCCGGCGCCGAGCGCGCCGGCGATATTCGGCACCGTGACGTTGGCGATCGTCATGTTGAGCACGGCGACGAAGTTCGCCAGCGCGAGCACGATGCCGGCCACCCACAGCATCGCACCCTCGAGTGCGGGCGGGTCGCTGGGCGCGGTACGGTTTGAGCGTTCGGACATGATGCGGCCTCCACGTTTCGAGCGAGCTGCGCGGTGCTGCGCAGGTCGACGGTGGCATGCCATCGACAGTCCGACGCTGCAGCGGATGGGCCTGCCAGTTCGGCGGGTTCAAGCGGATGCGCACGGGCAGGCGCTGCACCACCTTGATCCAGTTGCCGGTGGCGTTCTGCGCCGGGATCAGGGCAAAGGCCGCGCCGGTGCCGCCGTTGAATCCCTCGACGACGCCGTGGAAGGCGACCTTGCCGCCGTAGAGATCGGACACCAGCTCGACCTCTGGCCCGGACGCACCTGCTCCAGCTGAACTTCCTTGAAGTTGGCATTGACGTACATGTCCTGACCGGAACCACCGACAGCAGGGGAGTGGAGGGCTGGACGCGCTGCCCGAGCTGCACCTGCGCGGCGGGCGATCACGCCGTCCACGGGCGAGCGGATCACCGTGCGGCCGAGATCGACCTTCGCCTTGTCGACAGCGCGCCTGGGCCAGCGCCACGGCGGCGCGGGCGGCGCATCGAGCGCGGCGCGGGCGTTGCGTCGCGCCGTTCTTGACGTGGGTCAGCTCGTCGCCGGAAACCGATCCCGAGCCGACCAGGGCCTCGCGTCGCTTCAGGTCGATGCCGGAGCGCTCGACGTCGGACGTTGCCGCCGCCACTTGCGCCTGGGCGCGCGCGAGATCCGCCTCCGCCTGCCGCAGCGCGAGCTTGGCGTCGGTGTCGTCGATCACGACCAGGACGTCGCCGCGCTTGACCTGCTGGCTGTCGACGACACTCACCGCGGCGACCGGACCGTCGATCTCGGCGGTCACCATGGCGACTTCGGCGGCGGTGTAGGCGTTGTCGGTCGACACGTAGCGCGAACCGATCAGCTGCCAGTAGGCCCAGTAGCCGCCGCCGGCGACGGCGACGGTCAGGCCAAGCAGCGAAAACAGGAGTAGTCGCCGCTTGCGGTTCTTGCCGTTCGAATCGGTGCGGTCAATCTTGTCCGCGTCGTTCAATAAGGAAGCTTCAGTGAGCTGGTTCATGGCATGTCTCCTTTGAGTGCTTGCGTTCGTTCATTCGGGGCTTGGGGTTGGCGTCGAGGCTCTCGTGCTGAAAACCGCCACCCAGGGCGCGCACCAGCGCCACATCGAGGATCAGCGCGCGGGTTTCCATGTCCGGCCACGGCGCGCCGTGCCGTGAGCAAGGCGTCTTCGGCGGTCAGCACGTCGAGGTAGGTGGAGAGTTCGCCTCGATAGCGGTTGTTGGCGATGCGATAGGCGTCCTCGGCAGCCGCGACGGAGGCTCGCAGCGACTCGAGTTGTCCATCCAGGGCCTTGCGGCTGATCGCCGCGTCGGCCACTTCGCGCAAGGCGTTCGACAAGCGTGGCGTTGTAGCTGGAGACAGCGGCGTCGTACTCCGCATGGGCGCCGCGCAATTGCCCCTGCAGCCGTTCGGTGTTGAAGATCGGCAGCGATATCGCCGGTCCGACGCCGCCGAATCGGGATCCCGACTTGGTCAGGTTTTCAATGTCCGAGCGCTTGATAACCAATGAACCCGATCAGATTCACGCTGGGATAGAAGCCGGCCTTTTGCTGGTCGATGCGATGCGCCGCGGCCTCGGTGCGCGAACGGGCGGCGACGATGTCCGGGCGGCGGCCGAGCAGATCCAGCGCCAGGTGCGGCGGCAGACCGGTGGAGTTCCGGCGAAATGCACCGTCGGACGCGCGATGGCAAGGCCCCGATCCGGACCGGCGCCGAGGAGCGCCGCGATGCCGTTCTTCTGCAGGCGATGCGTTCGTCGATGGCGTGCAGGTCGCCCTGCGCCGCCGCCTGCCGCGACTCGACCTGGCGCACGCTTCCCAGGGTCTCCAGCTCCGACCGTAACGCTCGCGGAACAGTTCCACGGTCTTGGTGCGCACCGCCAGCGCCGCCTCGGCGGTATCGCGAACGTGTATAGGAATGCGCCAGTTCGGCGTAAGCGGACGCGACCGACGTGGCGAGGATCAATCGCGCCTGGGCCACTTCGGCCTGGGCCGCCTGCTCTTCCGAAATCGCGGCCGCCAGGGCGGAGCGGTTCTTGCCCCAGAAATCCAGCTCCCAGGAAAGGTTCAGCGTGGCCTGCCCGTAGTCGTTCCATCCTTGCGGCAACGCCGCCTGCGGTATGAGGTAGTTGTAGCTCTGCTTTTCCTCGGTCAGCGAAAGATTGCCGCTCACCTCCGGCAGCCGCGTGGCGCCCGCCACCTGGCTCACGGCCTGGCGTGGCGCAACCGCGCCTCGGCCACGGCCAAGACCGGGCGAATCGCGCAGCGCCTCGTCGATCAGCGCATCGAGCTGCGGATCGCCGTAGGTCCGCCACCATTCGTCGGTCGGCCAGGCCGCCGCCGGCGCCGCGAGGGACTTCGCGCTACCCAGTTGTTCGATGCGCTTCGCGGGGAGCGACTCGTCCAGGGCGGGTATCTGGGCGCAGCCCACAACACTCAAAACGCCGGCGACTGCCAATACCCCGACGCCGCGCCAGTGGAAAAGTGCGGAAAGACCGTCGTGTCGCACACATTATAGCCCCCTTAAATAGTGTACTGTACCGTACAGTACATATTGACAGGGTGCTTGTCAAGTGGTACTGTACGGTACAGTACGGAACATACTCAAACAGTCAGAAGACTCAGAGGACACGGCAGATGAAACGACAGACGAAGACGAAAAAGAGCGACGCGAAGCGACGCAAGATTCTCGAGACGGCCTATTTGTTATTTCGCGCTCGAGGGTTCGACAAAACTTCGGTCTCGGAAATCACCTCGCTCGTCGGCGGCTCCAAGGCGACGGTCTACAGCCACTTCCCCTCTAAAGAAGAGCTGTTCGTTGAGTCCATGCTGGCGGCCGCAGAGAGCTATATAGAGGGAGCCCAAGCGCAACTGGACGAATCGCGTGGGGACCTGGACGCTGTGCTGCACGACTTCGGCAAGAGCTTTCTGGAGTTCCTTTGTTCTCCCGACATGATCGCAGTCCGACGCCTGATGATTGCCGAGGCCGCGCGATCCGGCCTGGGCAAGCTGTTCTACGCGAAGATCGCTTCCATGCGGGCCCAGGTGGCGGCATTCCTGTCCCATCACATGGAGTCGGGAAGACTGCGCCGTGACGATCCCGAGCTCGCCGCGCATCATCTCCGTGGCTTGCTGGAGGCCGAGATGGTCGAGCCGCTCTTGCTGCGCGTGCGCAAGGGGGCGCTGGATAAAAAAGAAGTTGCCTTGGTGGCGGAGCGCGCCATCAACGCGTTTCTCAGGGCCTATGCACCCGAGGGTAAACCAAGCAGATGACGAGTCCTGTCTGGGCGAGAAAGGTGCGGGTGCAAATCACGCCTAATCTCCCAGCCACCCGGTGGCGGCCGGAACAGGCTCGATAGCAGGTGGTGTCGATGTCTCGGCGATCTTATTATTGTCTTGTCGTCCTGTTGATCTGCGGTATCGACCTCGCCGGTTGCGCCACAACTCTGGTCAACCATCCGCGCAACGCACCATTACGCGGCGTCTCCAACGAAGCGCAGAAACAGACGCTCGGTCCTTCCGAGAGTATCGGAGAAACAATGGTGGCGTTGTCTTTCTCCGGCGGTGGCATGCGCGCGGCGGCCTTCTCGTTCGGCGTACTGCAGGGATTGGACGCGATTCAGGGAGAAGAAGCACACGCCTTGCTCGATGACGTGATGTTCATATCGAGCGTGTCGGGCGCTGTCCATGACAGCGGCGTATACGGCTTGCACGGGCAAGGAGGGGCTATCGAGTTTTCGCGAGCAGGTCCTGCTGCGCGATGGTGAGGCGGAGCTGCGCCTGAGTCTGTTCAATCCGGTGAATTTGATTCGTCTCTCTGCGGGCGGCATCAACGACTTCAACAATCTTCAGCGCTGGCTGGACCGCGATGTCTTTCACGACGCGACCTTTGCCGACCTCGCGCGCCGCGGCCAGCCGGAAATCTGGATCAATGCCTCGGACATGTATCACCGCGTCGCGTTTCCGTTCTCGGCGGGCGCCTTCGACGCCCTGTGCAGTGATCTCTATTCGCTGCCTGTTTCCGTCGCCGTGGCGGCGTCGATGGCGATACCGGGCTACTTCGCTCCGGTCGTGCTGGAAAAGTATCCGGATGCTTGCGCGGCTCCGCTACCCTCGGCCGTCAGCGGCACGCCGCGCGATCATCAAAGTCCGCTGGTGTTGCGCGATCTGGTAAGAGCGATTCGTGATGTGCGCGATGCCCACAGCGGCAAGTACCTCAAGCTCCTCGACGGTAGCCTTCCCGGATAACCTCGGGTTGGCGAGCATCCTGCAAACTCGGCTCGCTCAGGGAACGCCGTACGGTCCTCTTACCGAGGCGGATGCCGTGCGCTTGCGCAGGATGCTGTACGTGGTGGTGGACGCCGACCAGTCCTCCCGCCGGCGATTGGAATCGGGTTATCGAAGGCCCGACGGCGGCCGACAGTCTCCGGGCCGTGATGGACACCGCCATCGACATGAACATGCGCCTGGCTTTCGATGCCTTCGTTGCGATGACACGCGCATGGCAGGACGACATGGTGAGGTACCGCTGTTCGCTCCCTCCGGAACGGGTGGCACAGTTGCGGCGCGACAATCGGTCGTGGAAGTGTGACGACGTGGAGTTCGTCGTCACACGTCTCTCGTTCGACGACCTGGATCCGGAACGGGCACGCCGGCTCGCCGATGTTCCCACGCGCCTAGTCCTGCCGACGAAAACGATCGACGAGCTGATCGCCGCCGGGATCGGACCGTGATCGCCAATCCCCGGGTGCAGCATTCAGCAAGCAGCTACGCTGAGATGCACGTCCGTCGGTCCAATTGAGCGCGAGCCCATGTTACTGGCAAAAGTAAAGACAACCGCAGGCATTGGTATTGGATCTACATACTACGCCAAGACGGTATGCTCAAAACAAAACCCTGAAAAATCATAATGGTCGGCTGTCAAATTTATGTCGCAATTCCCTACCACTGTCATTTTATTGTCATTTCGAGGTGACGAGATTAATTTGATAGTCTAAAAAACTCAATCAAATCAATGATCATGACTGTCAGAATTATTGGCGCCCGACATCAGTCAACGCGCCGGGATTTGCCTTCCCGGGGTGCGCGCAG
>CAVVRV010000039.1:0-8700 GCA_963750625.1 uncultured Gammaproteobacteria bacterium
GATTGCTCGCGGCCGCGCTCGGACATCCGTGGAAGGTCATTGGCGCGTCGCTGGTGTTCTTCGCGGCTTCGTTCGGCACGCTCAACTTCATCAACAAGGAGTTCATGCCGGTGCAGGACCAGAGCACCTTCGTCGTGCGCGCGCAAACGCCGGTCGATTCCTCGATGGAGTTCACCGACTCGGTGGCGCGTGAGGCCGAGAAGTTCTTCGCCTCACGGCCGGAGGTGCGCCGCTACATGCTCGCCGTGGGCGGATTCGGCACCGGCGGGCAGTCGAACCTGATGAATTTCTTCATCAGCATGAAGCCGAAGGGCGAACGCGGCATCGACCCGCAAGCCGGTCACGAGCTGTCGCAGCAGGAACTGATGGCGGTGACGCGCGAAGCGCTACGCAAGATCGGGCTCAAGGTCTCGATCCAGGACCTGTCGCAGCGCGGCTTCACCGCCTCGCGCGGCTTCCCGGTGGAGTTCGCCGTGCAGGGACGCAACTGGGACAAGCTCGTCGAGTACTCCGAAACGATCATTTCGAAACTCAACGCCACCGGCCTGGTTACCGATACCGACAGCGACTACCTGCTCGGCAAGCCGGAGATTCAGGTCATTCCGGATCGCGAGCGCGCCGCGATGCGCGGCGTGAGCATCCACGCGATCTCGCAGACGGTCAACGCCATGGTCGGCGGGGTCGTCGCCGGACAGTACTCCTCCGAGGGCCATCGCTACGACGTGCGCGTGCGGCTGCGCGACCAGGATATCGACCGCATCGACCAGATCAAGCGCCTGTACGTGCGCAACAACCGCGGCGAGCTGATCCCGCTCTCGGAGGTGGTGCAGATCCGGGAGGCCAAGAGCCTGGCGCAGATCAACCGCAACGATCGCGAGCGAGCGATCAAGATTTTCGCCAACGTCCAGGCCGGCAAGTCCCAGCAGGAAGCGCTGGCGCGGGCCGAGGCGATCGCGCGCGAGGTGCTGCCGAAGGACTACAAGCTGCGTTTCGTCGGCGGGTCGCAATCGTTCCAGGAATCGTTCGCCTCGTTGTGGTTCGTGTTGTTGCTCGGCGTGATCGTGGCCTACATGGTGCTGGCCTCGCAGTTCAACAGCTTCGTCCATCCATTCACGGTGCTGATGGCGCTGCCGTTCAGCATGTCCGGCGCCTTCCTGACGCTGCTGGCGTTCGGCCACTCGCTCAACATTTTCAGCTTCATCGGCCTGATCCTGCTGATGGGCATCGTCAAGAAGAACTCGATTCTGCTGGTGGACTTCACCAACCAGGTTCGCGCCCGTGGCGATGTGCCGGTACGCGCGGCGCTGATCGAGGCCTGCCCGATCCGGCTGCGTCCTATCCTGATGACGTCGATCGCCACCATCGCCGCCGCTCTGCCGCTGGCGTTCGCGGTCGGACCCGGCGCCGAGCTGCGCGCGCCCATGGCAATGGCGGTCATTGGCGGCGTTTTCGTGTCGACGCTGTTGACCCTGTTCGTGGTCCCGTGCGTATACGAACTTTTGTCCCGATTCGAGGGCAGCCGGGTCGCCGAGGCAAAACGGGAAAAGGAAATCGCGCAAGCCACAAAAGAAACGGGATAGCCGCCGCATTTTCACTGCGGAAGTTTGCCCAGGACCAATACGGCGGCAACCGCCGATTAGTGCTTGCAGATATTTCAGCGTATTCTCTGAACCACTGAATCTGTCGCTCATCCATGCTCCTTGTTACATTTACAGAAGGTGGAAAAAGCCGACTCGGCATCCTCGATCGCGCGCGTGATGAGGTCGTCGATCTTTCCCGTGTGGCGTCGGGACTGCCGCCGGACATGCTGGCATTCATTGCGCTCGGCGAGTCGGGACTGGCCGAAGCGCGGCGTGCGCTGGCGAGTGGAGCGGGGCGTTTGCCGCTGGCGCAAGTCCGGCTGATGGCGCCGATACCGAAGCCGGCGCGCAATATCTTCTGCGTCGGCAAGAACTATCGCGAACATGCACAGGAATTACAGACGGCGGGCTTAAAGGCGGTGGCGCGGATGCCATTCCCGAGCTGCCGATTTTTTTCACCAAGGCGACTTCGTCGGTGATCGGGCCGGGCGAGCCGATCCCGGCGTGGCTCGATCCGACGAACACCACCGATTACGAAGGCGAGCTCGCGGTGGTGATCGGCCCCGGCGGCCGCGGCATCGACGCGCGCGGAGGCGATGCGCCATGTGTACGGTTACACCATCGTCAACGACGTCACCTCGCGCGCCTTGCAGCGCCGTCACCAGCAGTGGTTTCTCGGCAAGAGCCTGGACGGTTTCTGTCCCATGGGCCCGGCGATTGTCGACCGCCGACGAGATAGTGGACGTGGGAACACTGCGCGTGCAGACGCGGGTTAACGGCGAACTGCGCCAGGACGCGCCGGTCTCGGGGTTGATATTTGATATTCCGACGTTGATCGAAACGCTGGCGCGCACCATGACGCTCGCGCCGGGCGACGTCATCGCCACCGGCACGCCCGCCGGTGTCGGCATGGGCTTCAAGCCGCCCCGGTTTCTGAAGAAGGGCGACGTGGTCGCGATCACCATCGATCCCATCGGCACGCTCGAGAATCCCGTAGCGTGAGAAGACGTTACTGAGGCTCCGGCATTTGTTGATGAGGCCGTGCCAAACCGCGGCGGACCGGGTTGCGAACCTGACGTTATTCCTCCACCACCGCGTGGGAATTTAGCTTATAGCGTTTGATCTTGCGATAAAGCGTGCGCTCGCTGATACCCAGCGCCTCCGCGACGGCGTGCCGGTTGTGGTCGTGACGTTCCAGCAGCGTGGCGATATGGCGGGCTTCGGCGTCCGCCAGCGATCGGGGCGCATTCGTTTCCGCGGCGGTCGCTGTTCGTGCCGCCGGGGCTGGATGGGTTGACAGGGTTTTGCCGGCGGTGTGCGGCGAATGATGATTCTCGCCAAGATGGATATGTTCGGGCGTAATAATTCCGTCCGGGCTTAATGCGCGGGCCTGGTCCAGGATGTTCAACAACTCGCGCACGTTCCCCGGGAAGTCATAGCCCATGAGGCGTTCCATGGCTGTTTTGGTGAGATGGCAGCGTTCCGCCTTGTCCCGGTGGCACATGCGCTTGATCAGCGCCTCTGCCAGTGCGGGTATGTCCATCCGCCGCTCGCGTAACGGCGGAATATCAATCTTGATGCCGGCAATGCGGAAATAGAGGTCCTCCCGGAAACTGCCGTCCGCCACCATGGCCATCAGGTTCTGGTTGGTGGCGGTGATGATGCGCACGTCAACCTTGAGCGTTGCGGTGTCGCCCAGGCGGCGGAACTCGCCCGAATCCAGCACGTGCAGCAGCTTTACCTGCATGGATAATGGCAGCTCGCCGACCTCGTCCAGAAATAACGTGCCCTTGTCCGCCGTCTCGAGCAGTCCCCGCTTGAGCCCCACGCATCCGGTGAAGGCGCCACGCTCATGGCCGAACAACTCGCTTTCGAAAAGCGCCTCCGGGATTGCCGCACAATTCAGTTCAACGTAGGGTTTTGAACGGCGTCCGGATTGCTCATGGATATACTGTGCGGCCATTTCCTTGCCCACGCCGGTTTCTCCGTAAAGCAGCACGGGGATGTGGGATTTGGCAACCAGCCTCATGGTCTCCAGGCATTGCAGGAACACGGGAGCGTGCCCGACCATCTGCATCTCCTCGCATGTCAGGTTTACGGCGGGTGCCAGGCGATGGATGGTTTCAAGGACTAACCGGTCGCCGTTCGCGGTCTCGATGGGATAGGCCTTGATGCGCACGCGGTCGGGCCGGTTGGCGTAATCATAGTGAGTGTGCATGACCTCGAACGGGCTATTAGTGGTCAGCACTTCCTTATGCGGACAATCTTCTCCGTTCTGATGACAGGGAACGGGCGAATGATGCGAGATGTCATGGCAGCAGCGTCCCACGACGGCGTCCACATCGACGCTGTAGGCGGCGCAGTAGGCCCGATTGGCGGCGATGATCCGATAATGCTTGTCGATGACCACGGCGGGTGATTCCTGGGAGTTGATCAGCGACTCAATCACGGTGTTCCGTTTCATGATCTCCTCCTGCAGTGCGCCGTTGGCTGTAATGCCACGGCTTGATTGCTTGTTGCACTCTTGAGCGTTCTTGTTATCGGCGGTAAACCCGTGAAGCTTCGATATTCCGATAGATTGTCAGCATTAAATCCAAACTGACATTTCTGTCATGTGAATGACATGGATGTCATACGCCTTAGTGACAAATTCGTCAATGCATTTGTGATATGCTGCTGATTTCACGGCTTTTTCTGCAAAAAATAACTGGCACGCAGATTGCTTATAGGTTTCAGAAAAGTCTGATCACCACCATGGGCATCGAACAAGAAGGAGGAGTCAATGAAACCGCATCTGAAGACCGCACGCGGCAATCGGCTATTGTCGGCGGCAATCGGTATCTTGCTTACATCGACCGTCGGATTTGCCGCTGAGGCATTGGCTGACACGGTCTCTTCCACCGACACATTGCTCACTCAGCAGTTCTCCCTTTGGCGGACCGACGCTGCCCAAAAACACCTTCAATATCATGATGAACTACGAGCTGGGCATGCACTGCACCGGATTCGAGTTCTCCTATTGTTGCGTGCTGCCGCCGTACAATTCGATCCTGGCCCAGGTGGTCAAGACCCAGAAACAGGATGGCGGCTTTCCCATGCTGCTCGAGGCCGATCCCAGGGTCGGGCTCGACTTTCTCGGCCGGCCCACGGTGCTGCGGGATCCCGAGCTGGATTCGCAACGGAAAGTTCAAGAAGTACGTATTAAGGTACTGGCACGACGCCCAGCCCCGGAACGACGGCCGCGGCGCTCCGCAGACGAGCACGCTCATCAGCCACGTGGAGGGCAACTCCCTGTTGATGTGGAACACCCAGTTCGACGCCGCCGCCACGGACAGCGGCAACAAGCTGATCTACGGCGACTACGGGTCAACGGTTGCTGCTGTTCCTCCTCCGGCTCCTAATGCGCATCAGGCTTCATCTGCCCAAGCATAATGTCTTGCTGGGTAATGGCAGTTACGCCGATCCCGAGGATAACTACGCCAACGCGTGGTTGAACCATCTGTACATCTACGCCGACCTGGAAGGAAGCAATCCCAACAACACCAGCGCCGAGAAAGACAAGATCCGCCTGGGTTTGCGCAATCAGAACGCGTCCACTGCGTTTGCGACGGTTCTGCCGCAGAACAGCGGTCCGGCCTTTCACCCCATGGGACCCGGATCGACACCCGGTCTGCAGAATGTCCTGACCTTCTCCGGCGACACGGGCACCGTGGTCTTCACCCAGATGAAGGTGCTGGAAAATCTGCCTGTCATGCTGACCTCGCCACGGATCTGGGAAGCCCTGGGCCTGCCGCTCGATCCGTTCGAGGATACGATCAATTTCTTCGGCGATCCGGGAAAGATCACCGAGGAGACTATCCGGCCTTATGTCCAGATGAAGGCTGCGCTGCATAACTACGACCCGACGCCAACCGGGCGGGATCGGTACTGCGGTGCTGCAGAATGGCAAGCCGGTCATCGGCATGGGCGATGCCCCGATCGATATCCCCAACTGCGAGCGTTGCCATTCGCTCCCCGCCAACGTCGCCTCGCCGAACAACGCGAACAACCCGAGCAATCAGCGGAACCGATGTCTATCGTCCCTACACGGCGGCGAAGGTGCAGCTCGAGTACGATTTCTGGAACGCGTATTACAACATCGATACCTCAGGCCGGCGACTCCGACTGGTACTCGCGGCTGAAGGCAGCGGCGATCAGCATCCTGTCGATCCACGACAACGAGCACCGCACGGATTTCACCTTGAACTATCCGCAGACGGGCGGGAATCCTCCGCAGCTCACCCGTCTCGGGCATGAAAGCGTGCTGTGCCAGAGGTGCCATGCGGACAACGTGATCGCCGTGGTCAAGTCGGCGAGCACGCCGGGGGAACTTGATCCCGCCGCTGACCGAGGCCCTTCACAACAATCACAAAGACCTCCCGTTCGACGACTCGAAAGGCCGCAACGGCGCGTGCCAGGGCTGCCATCCGGCCCACCGTTCCGATGGCGATCTCAGCAATTATCCGATCACCCACGCTCGGACTGAACAACTTTGCGAATGCGGACAACCGCGATGCCGCGGGGGGCTGCTTCGTGGGTCGGGACGTGCACTCCAACCCGGGCCGGGACGCGGATCTGGATGGAAAGAGCCACTTGAACGCGGTCGGCCAGTGGCTGAAGACCAACGTCGCCAACGACACGGGCCACGACAAGGGCATCTGGTGCACCAACTGTCACAGCCAGTTGAGTCAGGAGATCTGGCGGAACGAGAACATGGTCGACCTGATCCGCGGCGTGCCCGGAAAGCAGGCCGATGGGACGACGCCTGCGGTGAATATCCGCGCGCTCCCGACGCTGGCGGCGATCGCCGGGGCGGTGGGAGTGTCGGAATCGCAGGCCATCGCCTGGCTCGATCCCAAGTACAGCAATGACGACACGTATGCCTCCTGGAATGACGCGATCGATTATCCGGACGCCAACGTGGCCACGATCGAGATTCTCGCCGGCGGTTCGCCGAAGGTCACGACCGACGGGGATGGCGACCCGAGCGTGCGGATTCTCGACTTCTGCACCACGCCCGACTGCGTCGCCGCGGCCCAGGCGAAATTGAATGCGGAGGGCAATCGGCAGCACGGCGGTACCCGTTCCGTTCCAGGCGGCGGACGATGCCCGCGATCACTGGCTGGCCCCCGGCGAGCCGCACTGCGCGGATTGCCACAAGGCGCCGTACACGGAGCAGAGCGGCAACATCAACGCCTTCCCGCCGTTCAACTATCCGCGCAAGGCCTCGCTGTTCCGCTATTCTCGCGGCCACCGCGACATCACCTGCCAGGGTTGCCACGAGTCGACGCACGGGCTTTATCCGGTCACCCCGAACATCGACACCACCAGCTATGCGCAGGCGGCCAGCATGAACCCGGACGGCAAGCATGGGCCGTTGAAGTGCGGTGCCTGTCATGTGGCCAATAAATATGGTGTGCCCAATATCATCAACAAGCTGACCTACGAGGGAACGAAGATCGCCACCAACTTCGACAAGGCGGTCGGTTGGGCGCATACCTTCACGAACGAGGCCGACCCGACCAAGGATTACTGCCTCAACTGCCACAAGAACAACACGAGTAACGCGACCAAGGTCTCGGCGACCGATGATGATTGGCTGGAGCACACCATGAAGGGCCGGGCTTCACGGAAAATCATGGACCAGGTGGAGGTCAGCCTGCTCGGCCACGTCTCCGGCGATCCTGCCTTCGGTGATCCGATGAGCAGGAACGGCTTCTGTACGGAATGCCACAAGGACAGGACCAACAAGAGCCGCCAACTCGCCTGCAGCAACCTGCAATGGAAACAGCACATCACCCAGGGTCGTGTTTCAGAAAAGGTCTGGGAATATGTGTCGATGACCAAGCTGGGTTCGACCTGCGGCTGGTAAGCCTTCGGGATCCTGGAGCCAGGCAGGAGGCGGAACGAATGGAGGAGAGCATACTTCTCCTCCATTCTTTTGTGGTCCAATTCCGGACGCGGACTGCCTTTCGCCTTCGGGAATATCCGGATCATGGACTGTTTTAAAAACTGACGATGATGTACCTTAACTTCAACGGATTATTCTTATGCCAATTACCTATGAAAATAAAAAACTCCTTTTCCACGATGTTGATCGCCGGTTTTTTCCTGGGCGTTGCCTTCCCGCTCGGCGCGAGTGCTGTCGCGAAGCCCAAGGATGTCATCGCCAAGGTCGGCGACCAGGCCATCACCTTCAGCCAGATCGACATCATGATCAACAGTTCCGATATGGTCGGCATGCCGATTCCCTCCCCGGGGACCCAGGCCAGAAACGAGACACGGCTGCTGGTGCTCGACAAGGTGATCAGCGCCAATCTGCTGTACCTGGATGCCCTGAAGAAGGGGATACAGAACGATCCGGTCTACCAGCGCGACGTGGAAAACTTTTCCGGAGCCATGCTGGGTTCTCTGTATCGGCGAAATCTGGACAAGGACATCACGGTGACCGACGAAGAGGTCCGGAATTTCTACAAGAACAATATCGCCAAGGGAACGCCGTTCACGCCGGACGTGCGGAAGTCTATCGAAGCCCGGCTCAGGGAAGAGCGGTTCAAGGCCAGGCAGGCGGATATGCAAAAGCGCCTGCGCGAAGGCGTGCACATCGTCATCGATGCCACGAAGCTGGATCCGAAAGGAGATGCGTCGCGCGCCGGCACCGACGTCGTGGCCCGAGTCGGTCAGGAAACGATCACCTGGGGCGAACTCAAGTCGCACGCTGACGAATCTCAAAAATAGCGACTCTGAAGCTGTCAGGCGCGATGTCCTGAACGAACTCATCGACCTGCGCGTCGCCGTGAACAAGGCCAAGGCCGCCCACCTGGATCAGGATCCGACTTATCTTGCCCAGGTCGGTGAATTCAAGAAAGTCCATTTGATCATCGTGTACAAGGCGAAACTTCTTCCGGAAATGGAGCCGACCGACCGGGAAGTCAGGGAGTATTTCGAGAAGAACAAGGCAAAAATCCAGGTTCCGGAATCGCGAAAGATTCAGATGGTGGTCTTGAAGACCAAGGCGGAGGCGGAGGACGTCAAGAAACAGATCCAATCCGGCAAGATCTCGATTTACGAGGCCGTTTCG
>CAVVRV010000040.1:0-28146 GCA_963750625.1 uncultured Gammaproteobacteria bacterium
AGAAGCGCCGTCAGGCCGAAGCCAAGGGCAGCGGCGGCGGCCACGGCCAAGGCCTCGCGTGAACGCGCCGAAGAACAGAAGCGCCGTCAGGCCGAAGCCGATGCAGCAGCGGCAGCGGCCACGGCCAAGGCCTCGCGTGAACGCGCCGAAGAACAGAAGCGCCGTCAGGCCGAAGCCGCGCAGCGGCGGCGGCCACAACTACAGTAAAAGCGGCTCAGGCAGCTGAAACAGCGCCTGCCGCTAAGGAAAAACAGCCCGAAACCAATCGGCCGAAAGACAAGTCTAAAGGCACGATCGAGAAAACCGCCGAGAAAGGTGACATCGAATTCAAAGCCAACCCGTGCAATACGCCGACCGCGAAATTCACCTCAACCTGTCAGTAATGTAACCTGACGAGTGTGCGCAGGGCTCAGCCTGCTCGCACGGCATCATGTGTAATGGCACATTATTCGCAGGTCGAAAGAAATCTTGCTGACGGGCCTTTGCAGGGGTTTGCGGTAAACATGGTCGGTTCGTTGGCTTTTTCGTCGTTACCGGCCACCGGGTCCGCATTTTGAGATGGAACATCAAACCCGCGTCGGCTTATGAACAGCCGTATCAGCAGTAGTTCTTGTCTGAGGGGGCAACACAGGTTCAGGTTTTCTTTCCTGGACCACCGCCGCTGCCTCAACGGCGCGAGCCTCATGATTGGCCTTCTCTGCCGCAAGCGCTGACTGATTTGCTCTCTCCCGCTCCCGGGCGAGAACCATCTCACGTTCCTCGGCCAGTGCACGTTCCCGTGCCAACGCGACATTTCGCATGGCCTCACGCTTAGCCGCTTTGGCCGAAGCCAGAGCAGAATCACGCTCACGTTCAATTGATTTCAGCCTAGCCTCCCGCTCCGGATCCGTTTCGACCACGGCCTTTACGGTGTCCCCCGGGGGAAGCCGGAGATATTCTCTCCAGCGGTTGGGTATCTGGAATGCGATCATTCACCGGTACGGCTCTCGCCGGCGTCACATCGGTCACCGTTGTCACATTCGCCACCGGTGCCACCGCAGCCACAGAAGGCGGCGCGACTTTATCCGTTGCTGCCTGTGTAGGCCCCGATTGATGATTAGCGAAGAACCAGATAAGCGCAATGGACAGCAACACCCCACCAACAACGGCGAAAGGAATGTATCGCTTTGCCATTGGCGCCCCATTTCGCGCCGCCAGCGCGCCAAGCTCACTGGAACTCTTTGCAATACCCGTGTCAGTAAGTTTCGCGCGCTGCGCATCGCCCGAGCAATCAGACGGCGGGACAACAGCCTTTGTCTGCCTGTTCCTCTCAGCCTGTGCTGATTCATCCGGCTGAAGATCAGGCTTCTCCACCTGTCGTTTCGAAGGCAAAGTTTGCAGCGGCAGTCTTTCCGTCTCGATCCCGCCACGGGTCTTGTAAGATCCCGTGCCATTGAGTGGTGTCACAACCCTTTTTCGCACCGGTGTCATCGACACTGGCATCTTCCACCAGGGATGTTACAGATGTCTTGGTATGATTGGCATCTATCGCGCCCGCCCTTATTTTGGTTTCGACGTCGGATTCGTGCTTCGTACCCAGCGGGAGAGTGTTAACTGACTTTCCGTATCCCTCCATAAGCATCGCGCTGCCTGCAACGGTCGTTGCTCTGGCGGCCACCATCTTGCGAGTTGCATGCGCCACGCTGGCGGCGGGCAATTTCGCCGCTTTCAAAGGACGCGTTTCCTTCACCGGCAGGTTTTGCTTCACACGGTCTTCCTTGGTATCGGCAAAAACCGGCAAGGCGCCATATTTCTCACGTTCCCTCAGAACCTGTTCCACCAGCTCACCGGTGACTACCGCGGACTGCGATGCATAAGCATAGACCAGAGCATAATCACACAAGAGATTAATCAGCCTCGGGATACCGCCGCAATGTTCGAAAACCACATCGCAGGCATCTTCGCTGAAAAGATCATGCTCGCCACCCGCCACGATGATGCGGTGACGAATATAACCCCGCGTTTCTTCTTGGCTGAGCGATTCCAGATGATAGTCCACGGCAATTCTCTGGGCGAACTGCTCCAATTCGGGTCGCCGCAGAATTTCGCGCAATGGGGACTGGCCGACAAGAATCACTTGCAGCAACAGATCTTTTTCGGAGTTGATATTGGACAGCATGCGCAATTCTTCCAGTGCATCGGAGGACATGTTTTGCGCCTCATCGATGATCAGCATCGTTCGCCGATTTTTCGCATACTGCCCAATCAGGTAATCCACAAAAATCTGGTGCAACTGGGCCCTGGTTTTGCCGGTGTCTTCCAGGCTGAACGCTTGCAGTATCCAGCGCAGCAATTCGCCAAAAGAATGATGGGTGTTGGAGATAAGACCGATCGAGACATCGTTGCCGATCTGATTCAGCAGGCGGCGTAACAAGGTGGTTTTGCCCGTGCCAGCCTTGCCGCTAATGACACAAAAGCCGGCCTGGTTTTCCAGGCTGTACTCAAGCAGCGTCATGGCCATCTCATGTTGCTTGCTCAGATAGAGATAGGCCGGGTCTGGCAGCAAGGAAAATGGCTTTTCCTTCAGCCCGTAAAAGGACTTGTACATGGTTGGTGTTCTCTTCCCCTCGTGATGATGCTGGTTTCTCGAGGCATTACGCCGGCCATCGGAAACCGTTCATGCCGGATCTGCGTCCGGTGGTTTCAATATTTTTATTCATTGTGTTCTCTCTCGGTGCCAAAAATCAATCATGTATTGGCGGCAGCGACTCAACTTGTTAATTCTAAACAATATTGACCGTCGAGATAGCCTGTCCCGCTTCCGTTTGACGCAGGCATGAAGTCGGATTTTGGCTGCCACGGCCCAAAAAAAAACCCGGCAGATGCCGGGTTTTTTATTTCTGTTTGGATGTTACTTCAAGGAACGATCAGTAGCACCTTCACCGTGCTATCGACGAACTTTCCATCCACGTACCCGATGGCATCGGGATTGGACGCGATCCAACTTTTCATTTCGGCATCATCGCCGATTTCACGGGGAGGTTGACCCTTTCCGGTGAAAAGAATCTTAGACCAATACACCTTGAGCACGGAACCATCTTTCTTTACCACCGTTTTGTAAAACTTCTGACGCGCGGGACTGCTCGGCACCTGATCGACGGGCGTGACCCGCTGTCCGTTGGGAAACACACCCGACTTGCCGAGGTAGATATCCGCCGCCTGATCCGCAGTGATTCCGGCCATGTTATTGCTGGGATGGACGATGATCGCCAGTGCCGCGTGCGCCGGTGCCGACCCTGCCCACAGGAAAATCATGAACAAGGCCGCCCAAAATTTCTTTAGTGTTTTCATTAAGAATTCTCCTAGAACACCACGTCCAGCGCTATGCCGTAGATCATGACGTTATCGCCCGGATCTTTCGCGAGTGGATTATTCGGGTCGGCGATCAACAGACCACGCGTGCCTTTTTCGGGAGTGACTTTCTGCGCCTCAAATTTGAGCGCGGCGCCGCTTCCTATCTCGTAGCGCAATCCCAGCGTCTGGGACGTTTGCTTGAGCGGTGTTCCCCCCAAGTTCGTTGGGTTATCGTTATCAGAGAGCCGTGCGGTCGTGTACAGCGGTAACCACTTGCCGAAACGGTAACCCAGTGTCGTGTACCAGCCTTTTTGATTGGGAAAAGCAGCGTTCGCCGTTCCGTCAATCTCGCGCTTGAAGCCCTCCGAATACAGCACAACATTGTGCCAGTCCATGGTGCCGCCGATGCTCGTGAACTTCGCAGTATCCTGAAACACGCCAAAGGCACTCGCGTTCACTTTTGTCTGCAACGTGCCGTAACGCACGGTGAAAATATCCGAGCTCAGACTCAGGTTGAAACCATGCAGGGCATCGGCCGTGAAGTCGGTATAAACGACACTGCCGGAGGGCGGTTGTGCCAGGTGGACAAAACGGGTAGGACTTCCTGGGGCACCAAGGCTTGGGCACCACGGCTAACGCCGTAGTATGGCTGGAACAGCAGGGTCATGTTACTGAACCGGTATTTCGCCAGGACGTCGACGCCATTCAGGGTGGTTATGGGGTTGGAGTAGTACACTTCCTGCGGCGGACGGATCCAGGGATAGGCGTAACCGACCTCGTAATAATCCGAGATCAGAAAGGTCGGAAACTTGATCTTGCCGGCACGGATACTGAGTGGTTCATTCACGCGGTAACTGACAAACGCCCAGTCGGCCTCGACATTGGAGTTATCTTTGTTCGCCTTGGCGAGCAGCTGTCCGGTCACCGAAATGTCAGGATTCACCTTGGCCGAAATCTGCAAGCCCAGGCGTGAATCGGTCGAAAAGTCAGGAGTATTTTGGATGTTCCCATCCTGGGACACGGCCTTGGTGGCTATGGTGCCGGGTGGTGCGGCAGTGAGCAATTGCTTGTCCGCATAGGTCGTACCGGCGGTCAAGAAGCCACTGATGGAAATCCCCTCGAGACTGGTCGCTGCCATGGCAGGGAGGACCTGTCCGGCCAGGCTAACGCACAAAATGCCTATCAACTTTTTCTTCATAAATGAGTTTCCTGGTAGGTTTTCAATAATCCGGATACACCCTTAATACATATAGATGTTGTGGTAAAAAATGCCACATCACCGGGATCGAATAATCGCCAATCCGCCCCCTGACCCGATGCCTAACCGGATACACAGCCAAATCATGGCCATTTTCCTTGATTTTTTGCCGGCATGACCGGTGTGTGCAGCTGCCGCCCTGATTCCTGCGGCGGCTCCCGCCCACCGGTTTTGACATCGTCATTGGCTAAAAATAGCCACGCTCCGGTCTTCAGGTCGCGTCAGGTCTTGGGAGGGCTCGCTCTTGCTGAAGCTGGCTTATAGCGGGGATTAAACTTAGATGAAAACTTGGCTGCTCAAGTGAGTACTCTTTGAGCATATGCCTCGACTTTATTTCAAAGAGTCGGTGGTCGAGACAAGAGCAAACTCTCCCTCGATCCATCAACATCCATTAATAGAGATCGATCATGACCATCCAATTTTATAAAAGAAAAGGCCAGGACACATACGTGTCCTGGCCTCGTTGGGCATTGCCGCGGTTATAGCCGGAAAAGCGCCGCGGTGAATCAAACGCAGCCGGTCGGCTTGGGCAGTCCGCCGTACTTGGTAATGGGTTTCATCGGGCCCGTCATCCAGAGTTTGAACATCTCCTTCTGATCGGCCTCGACATACTTGGCGAATTTCCGGATCGGCGGCACGACACCGAAGGCTTCATAATATTCACGCGCCTTGGTGATATGCGTCCACTTGACCTCATTCAGCGCCAGACCATCGGCTTCCGCCATGGCCCGGGCAATCTCCGGCGTCCACGCGTCGCGTTCAATCAGATAACCGTCGCCGTCGCGTTGTGGAATTTCCATAATCAGTCCTCTCGTTAATTGGTACTGGCCGGTATCATGCAATAGTCGAGTTAATTAGTCAACTATTAGTGCAGGCCGGCCGCCGCAGCTTTTTTAAACTCCATAACAGCGCATCAGAATTTCATAGGCGCCGCGGATCGCGCGAAACCGCGCCGGGTCGCCGCCCTTGTCCGGATGATGTTGCGCCGCCAACCGCCGGTACGCCTGCTTGATGTTTTCCCATGGCGCATCGGCGGACAGCTCCAGGGTTTGCAACGCCTCCAGACGTTCGTCGATCGCCAGATATCGTTCCATGAAACGGTTGAGCATGAATTCGACATCCGCCCGGCTGGTCTGGCTGAAGTTTTCCCAGTCGAGGTAATACGCGCGCAACGGCGCCGCCGCGTTATCGGTCGGCAGCGCCGAAACCGCCGAACTCTCCACCGGTTCCAGACGAATATCGAGGGGCGATATCGAAAGATACATCCCCTGCGCGAACAACTCCGTCTGCAACTGGTACAACGCGTTCATCACCAGGAAATGCTTGCGGAAAAGCGCGAGGTTCGGGTTCTCGCCATCGAAGACAAATGCGGCGTCGTGTTCTTGCAAGCGTTGTATCAGGTCATACTCGCTCAAACCCACGGGGGAGGTTTTGATCAGGGCCAGAACCGAGGCTTTGAAGGGATTATCGGGCATCAAGGAAAATATAGACCATCCGCGTTCCTGATCAGAGCAAGGGACGTAGATGCGGCCAGACATTCTCCAGCATCTTCTGCTGCGCCTTCGCGTTGGCATGGATTCCGTCCGGCTGCATGAGCGCAGGGTTGGTGGCAATGCCGTCGAGAAGAAACGGCGCCAGACCCACCTGCTGTTCGGCCGCGACTTCCCGGTAAATGCGCCGGAACCTTTCCGTATAGTAATTGCCATAATTGGGCGGGAGCCGCATGCCGACCAGCAGCACCCGTGCATGCCGGGCCTTGGCTTTCGTGACCATCGCGGTGATGTTATGTTTCATCTGGTCGAGCGCGAGTCCGCGCAGGCCGTCGTTACCGCCGAGCTCGATGATGACGATCGCCGGCTGGTGCGCGGCGAGAAGCTTGGGCAAGCGCGCGAGACCGTTCGCCGTGGTGTCGCCGCTGATGCTGGCGTTGACGACCTGGTAATCGTACTTTTGCCGATCAAGGCGCTTGCCCAGCAGCGCCACCCAGCCGGAGCCCACGTCCACGCCGTAAGCGGCGCTCAGGCTGTCACCGACCACGAGCAAGGTGCGTGCGGCGGCGGGCAACGGCGCCAGCCCGAGCAATAACACTACTGTCAGAAAGAGTCGACGCATGCCTGAATATCCAAATGGAAACATCGTCTCCGCCGCCCATCTCTCGAAACGGGTCGATACCGCCGAAGGCGCTCTCGACATCTTGTCGGGTGTGAATCTCGAGATCAAGGCCGGTGAACGCGTCGCGATCATCGGCGTGTCGGGTTCGGGCAAGTCCACCCTGCTCGGCCTGCTGGCCGGGCTCGATTCCCCGACGCAAGGCGAAGTCACGCTCGCCGGCGAGCGTCTCGATAAACTCGACGAGGACGGCCGCGCGCGCGTGCGCGCCGGCCAGGTCGGGTTCGTGTTCCAGAGCTTCCAGCTGCTGCCCGGCCTGACCGCGCTCGAAAACGTGATGCTGCCGCTCGAACTCGCGGGTTTTGCCGGGCCCGAGCACGATGCGCGCGAGCTGCTGGCGCGCGTGGGCCTGAGCGAGCGGCTTTCGCATTATCCGCGCCAGCTTTCGGGCGGCGAACAGCAGCGCGTGGCGATTGCGCGGGCGTTCGCCATGAAGCCGGCGATCCTGTTTGCCGACGAGCCCACCGGCAATCTCGACAGCACCACCGGGGCGCGCGTCATCGACCTGCTGTTCGACCTCAACCAGGAACAGCGTACCACGCTGGTGCTGGTGACCCACGACGAAAGCCTGGCCGCGCGCTGCGAACGCCACATTTATCTCGATGCCGGGCGCATCGTTGATCATCGCTGACCGATGCGCGGACTGAAAAATTTCCGCCTGGCGCTGCGCCTGCTGGTGCGCGACTGGCGCGCCGGGGAATTGCGCCTCCTCGCGGCGGCGGTGGTGATCGCCGTCGGCGCGGTGACCGCGATCGGATTCTTCAGTGACCGCCTGAATCGTGCCATGACCTATCAATCGGCCGACCTGCTGGGCGCGGATTTGCGGCTGACGAGCCCCGAGCCGGTACCGTCGAGCTGGCTCAAGGAAGCCGCGGGTCAGGGCTTGCGGCAGGCGGAAACGCTCGAGTTCGCGAGCGTGGTGGTGCATGCCGAGAAGCTCCAGCTTTCGAGCGTCATGGCGGTGGGTCCGGGCTATCCGCCGCGTGGTGTATTGCGCACCGCGCCGGCGTTATACGCGCCGGATATAAAAACCAGCGACATCCCGGCACCCGGCACTGCGTGGGTCGAGCCGCGCGTGCTGCAGGCGCTCGGCCTGACGGTTGGCGGGCGCATCGAGATCGGCAGCGCCGTCTTCATCGTGACGCGCGTGCTCACGTACGAGCCGGGACGCGCCGGCAGTTTCTTCACCTTCGCCCCGCGCGTGCTGATACCGCTGGCCGATGTCGCGGCTACCGGCGTGGTCCAGCCGGGCAGCCGCGTGAATTACCGTTATCTTCTCGCCGGCGCCGATGCCGATCTGGCGCGCTACAAGACATGGCTCACGCCACGTCTGGGACCGAATCACCGGCTGCTCGATGTGCGCGACGGCAACAGTTCCATCGGCCGCGCGTTGGGACGCGCCGAACGCTATCTCGGCCTCACCAGCCTGCTCGCCGTGATTCTGGCGGGTGTCGCCATCGCCATGGGCGCGCGTCGCTACAGCGCGCGTCATTACGACGTGAGCGCCATGCTGCGCTGTTTCGGCGCCACCCAGCGTGACATCGTCGCGCTGTTCGCGCCGCAGTTCCTGCTGCTCGGATTGGCGGCGAGCGCGCTCGGCTGCGCACTCGGCTGGATCGCCCAGGAGGCCATATTTTATCTGCTTCAAGATCTTCGTCCCGCGGGCCTGCCGCCGGCCGGTGTGGCGCCGGTGGCATTCGGATTCTTCACCGGCCTGATCGCACTCGCCGGTTTCGCGCTGCCGCCGTTGCTGCGACTCAAGCACGTGCCGCCACTGCGCGTATTGCGCCGCGAACTGGCGCCGCTGCCGCCGTCCGCGTGGATAGTGTATGGCGCGGCCACCGCGGCAGTGCTGGTGCTGATGTGGCGCTACACCGGCAGCCTGCTCCTTACCGCCGGCGTGCTGGCCGGCAGCCTGGCGGCCGCGGGCGCGCTGGCGGCGCTGGCGGGCGCACTGCTGACCTTGAGCCGGCGCATGCCTCGACGCGTCGGAGTGGCCTGGCGTTTCGGGCTGAATAATTTGTGGCGCCACACACGCACCAGCGTCGGACAGATTCTCGCCTTCGGGCTCGCGCTCATGGCCATGGCGGTGATCGCGCTGCTGCGCACCGATCTGCTTTCCACCTGGCAGACACAGTTGCCGCCGGATACGCCGAATCATTTCGCGTTCAACATCCTGCCGCAGGATGTCGCGTCGATACAGCGATTTTTTGCAACCAACCGGATTCAGACGAGCGCCCTCTATCCGATGGTGCGCGGGCGATTGACGGAGATCAACGGCAAACCGGTAACACAGGCCGTCACCAAGGAGGAATCGAATAACGAGGCGCTTCAGCGCGAGCTCAATCTCAGCTGGACCGGCAGCGTGCCGCCGGACAACCGTCTGGTGCGCGGGACATGGTGGGAAACGCCGTCGCCCGGCAAGCGCGTTTCGGTGGAGGAAAAACTCGCCAAGAAACTCGGCATCGAGCTCGATGACGAGCTCACGTTTTCGATTGCCGGAGAAGCGCTCCACGCGCGCGTGGCCAGCATCCGCTCGGTACAGTGGGACTCGTTTCATCCCAACTTCTACATGATCTTCCCGCCCGGGGCGCTCGAAGACTTCCCGGCCACCTACCTCACGAGCTTCCATCTCGCCCCGGAGCATAAATCCCTGCTCACCGCGCTGGTGCGCGCCTTCCCGGCGGTGACGGTGCTCGAGATGGACCAGGTGCTGGCGCAGGTGCGGGTGATCCTCGGGCAGGTCACGGCGGCCGTGGAACTGGTGCTGCTGTTCGTGCTCGCCGCCGGGTTTGCGGTGTTGTTCGCTGCCCTGGCCGCGAGCCTGGACGAACGGTTCCACGAAGGCGCGCTGCTGCGCGTGCTGGGCGCGAGCCGCCGCCAGCTGCGCGCCGCGCATTTCGCCGAATTCGCCGTGCTCGGCGTGCTCGCCGGTATTCTCGCCGCGATCGGCACGGAACTCATCGCCTACCTGCTCTACACGCGCGCTTTCGAGCTCGAGTACAGTTTCAAGTGGCCGGTATGGCTGGCGGCGCCGCTCGCCGGAGGAGTATTGATCGGGCTGGCCGGCTATTTCGGCACACGCCGTGTGGTCATCCAAAGCCCGTTGACCGTGCTGCGCGAGTTGTAGCACAGCGGTTTTGCTTGTCGCGCGGTGCCTTCGTGGGAAACAATACATTATGAAGGCAGCACCCCACGCCACCGCCATCCCGCTCCGCACCCCCTGTTCCGCGGCGAACGGCGTTTACGCATCGCCCTCGTGGGCATGCCCAACAGCGGCAAGAGCACGCTGTTCCAGGCGGTATCGAGCACGTCGATCCGCACCGGCGAACTCGCCGGCACGCATCGCGCCTACGGCGAATGCGCCGTCCAGATCGGCCTCGACGAGGCGCGCGTGATCGATCTCCCGAGCATCCACTCGCTGCACCACCTCGAACATGACGATCGGGTGACGTTGCAGTATCTGCTGTGGGGCGATGAGTTGCCTCCGGTGTCGGTGCACGAGCCGGGCGGGCCGCCGGCGCCCTTCTCCCCGCCGGATGTCATCATCCAGGTGGTCGATGCCACGAGCCTGGAACGCCATCTGGAACTCACCCTGGAACTGAGTCAGCTGGGCCGTCCCATGGTGATTGCGCTCAATATGATGGACGAGGCACGCAAGAAAGGTCTGCACATCAGCAGCAACACCCTGAGCAAACTGCTGGGTGTGCCGGTCGTGCCGACGGTGACACTGATGGGACACGGCATCTCGGAACTTTTCACCACGGCGGTCGAGGCGGTGCGCGCCAAGGCCTGCCCGCTCCCGCAACCGGCGAGCAAGCACATCTGCGAAAAACTCCAGCCCTTGAGCAAGGCCTTGAACATCCCCGAGATTCAAACCGCGTTCCGCGTTCCGCACCCGTTGCTGGTCATGCAGTTCGCGGCGGCTGACGGCTATTTTCTGCAGGAGATGCAGCAACATTTTCCCCGGCTGTTGCCGGACTTGCTGCGCTTGCGCGGCGAAGCCGAGCAGGCGCTGCCGCGACCGCTCGCCGAGGAACTGCATGCCGACCGCCATCACCGCGCGGCGTCCTTGTACGAGGCGGTGACCCGCGTCGGCGCCCCGTACGAAGGCGGCGGCTGGCGCTATTGGCTCGACGAATTATTTCTGCATCCGCAATGGGGTCTGCTCGGCAGCCTCGTGGTGTTCGCCGCGGTGCTGTTCGTGGTCTTCGAAGTCAGCACCTGGCTCGACACCATGACTTCCGCCAAGCTGGTCACCCTGGCTTCAGGCTGGCAGCCGCTATCGACCGGCGGCGTCATCGCCCGCGCCGTGCTGGATGGTCTGATCGGTCTCGTCGGCATCGTCGTGCCGTACATGATCCCGCTGGTGTTGCTGCTGGTGGCACTGGAAGAGTCGGGCATCATGCACCGCATCGCCTTCGTCGTCGACCGCGGGTTTCATCATCTCGGCCTGCATGGCGGCGTCGCGGTGCCGTTTCTGCTGGGGCTCGGCTGCAATGTGCCGGCGATCTCCGCCGCCGCCACCGTCACCAACGGCCGTGAGCGCGTCATCGCCTCGCTGTTGATCACTTTCGTTCCCTGCTCGGCGCGCTCCGCCATCATCCTCGCGCTGGCCGGAAAATACCTGGGCGGCCTGGGCGTGTTCACGATCTTCATGCTGACCATGGTGGTGATCGCGCTGTTGGGGCGCCTGCTCGCGCGCCGCTTTCCCGACAGCGGTCCCGGACAGGTGCAGGAGATTCCCTCCTACGCGCTGCCTGCCTGGGACTCGCTGATTTACAACACCTGGATGCGGACCAGAGACGTGTTAACCATTGTCACTCCCTTGCTGGTGGGCGGCAGCGTGGTGCTGGCGCTGCTCAATCACTTCGGCGCCGACGAGCTCATCAACACCGTGTTCACGCCGGTGACCCACTGGTGGCTGGGCCTGCCGGTGGCGCTGGGCGTGCCGATCCTGTTCGGCATCCTGCGCAAGGAACTGTCGCTGCTGATGATTTATCAGGCTCTCGGCACCTTCGACATCGGTGCGCATCTGGACTGGGTGCAGATCATGACATTCCTGCTGTTCCTGACTTTCTACTTCCCCTGCGTATCGACGTTCGCGGTCATGCTGAAGACCATCGGCCGCAAGGAGGCGTTGTTTTCGGTATCGCTGTCCGTGGGCGTGGCGCTGCTGGTCAGCGGGATTGTTCGGTTACTGCTGGAAGGGGCGCAATACCTTTCCGCCTGAAGTGATGGCGGGTGGTGCTGCTGGCAAGCGGGATGAAACGACTGCTTCGGGAAAGCGTCGCCTGATAGTCAAGCCGCCGTGGAATATTCCTTTAGCGCCTTGGCATCGTACTCATAATAGCCGTCGGTGCGCGGACGCAGAATTTTCTGGCGCTTCAGCTCCGCCAGGATCCGGCTGACGCTCTCCGGCGTGATATCCAGTATCGCCGCGATGTCCCTGCCATTCAGCATCACCACTCTGGATTTGTGCGCATGGTCGATGTCGGCGAGCCAGCAGATAAGCTGCACCACACGCTGCTTTACCGTGCCGGAAAGCAGCATCATGATGTAGTCGTCCGCCTGAAACAGCGCGTTCGCCCAGCGCTCCATCAGCTTGCGGTAAAAGCGCGGTTTCTCCTCGCCCAATTGCCGCAACACCCCGATCGGAATCCGGCACGCCGTGACCGGTTGAAGGGCGATCGCCGTATGCCCGTAAGGACGTCCGAGGAGGCGCTCGAGCCCGATGGTGTCCGCGGTTTTCATCAGGCGGATGATCCGCCCCTCGCCATCCGACTGATGGCGCACCAGCTTCACCAGTCCGTCACGGATGGTGTAGATGGCATTGTCCTCGTAACCCTCCTCGTAGATGACCGCGCCTTCCGCATAGTTGAACTCATCGATGGGCTCGTAGATGCCCTGGATGATCGTCTCGAGCTCTTTTTTTGACAGGTCGCTGAACAGCACCTCTTTGAAAATTTTACAGCTCCGGCAATCCGATCTGCCGAGCCATGTCGGTCTGTCCTGGCAAGAATTGAGAATTTTATGGTTCATCGCTCATTCTCCCGCTCGCTTTTTCACGACCTTACTCTCAGGCTGACGCGTACTGACCGAAACAGGCACACTGCTCGCGAAATTCCTCTCAAGTTCGTGTTACGACACCAGAATTCCACATTTATATCATTGCGCCACGTCAATTCACCCCGCTCGCGGATTATTAGCCCATGAACAATAAGGTAAATTACTGCCAAAAACCTTGGGCTTCTTGCCCGGGCCCGAATTGGGTTCAGGTCGGCTTCGGCGGGGGAGCGCAACCGCCCCGATTGCGCTGCCGAATGGGGATATTTCATGGTCCCAAAACCTGACAGATCGGCGAAGGCACTGAACTGGCGCGTTTCAGGGTCCCATCCGGTGAAATAATGTGGTACACTGCGTTTTCGGGTTTTCGACATAAGCACGGTCGGCCCGGATTTTTCGGTAATTCCCAGACTGGCAGTACCCGTTAACCACTCGCGATTCAGCCGCAGGGACGCACATGACTCAAGAAACGACCGACGCAACTAAATCCCCGGCCATGATAGCCGCTTCACACCAGGCCAAGCTGCGCCCCTTTAAAGTGGCCAGCGTGGAGAAAACCGATGCGCCGGATGGCAGCGACGGACAGGACTGGTACCGCTACGTCCTCGATAGCGGCCGCTCCAAAATCGCCGGGCAGCGCCGCGGATCGCGCAAAGACGTGCTCGCGTACGCCGCACAATGTGCCGAACAACTCAATACCCGCGGACTGACCGGGCAATCCATCTGGAGTCCACGCGGCCGAAAACCGGCAGCCGCCACCAACGCCTCCAACGGCTGAGCACCACAGAAAAAAAGACCCCGCCACCTGGCGGGGTTTCTGTTTGTGCCGCTCAATCTCCCCGCCTTTCAACAATACTCGACTCAAAAAAAAGACCCCGCCAGTTGGCGGGGTCTTTCGCTCAAATCTGCTTGCGCAGTAGTTTAAGTCTTAGGCAGGCTGAACGTTTGCCGCTGACGGACCCTTCGGGCCCTGGGTCAGTTCAAACTTTACCTGCTGGCCTTCGGTCAGGGACTTGAAGCCCGAACCCTGGATGGCGGAGTGATGCACGAAGACATCCTTGCTGCCGTCAGACGGGGTGATGAAGCCGAAGCCCTTGGCGTCGTTGAACCACTTTACTGTACCTGTATTCACGGAAATTCCTCATTTTTGGTTGAATTGCGATGGTATGCAGTTCATTCCTTGAAAGCTAACGCGGGGCTGGCTACCGAAAAAGCGCGGAAGAGCTACCGTACTGACTACAAGAACTGTACTGCAACAGCGCCACTATACATGAATATGGCCTTCCCGCCAGTGCTATTTCGGATAACCCGTGGCAAATGGGCACCGTCGCGGCACACCGCACCACGCGCCATTGGCAGCCATCGACGTTACCCTCCACGGCTATTGAATCTTTTAAAGATCAGAGAGTTAACCCGAGATCGGATCGGGAAAGAATTTTGCCTGATGAAATCATTATTCAATGACGTCGACCGCGCCACGCGTCGCGGACGCAATGCCGTTATCAAGCTGGTGCGCTGGAAAGGTTTTGTGATTCGACAGAGCTGTCCTGAGACTGTTCGCACTTCAACAAGCTCCGGCACCAACGGGTCGAAGCCTGCGGTGAGCCAGTCGAACCGGGCTCGCCACGAACGAATTTATTCAGCGGTTCCCTAGGCACTGATTTCCTCGCGTTGTTCCTCCACGTGCAGGATCGAGTTGAACCCTCCCGAGAAATTCTGTAACTGCTCGGGGTTCGATGGATCTTCCTGCCACACGCCGTCGACGATATAACGGTATTGATAAGTCCCGGGCGCGAGCATCAGGATTTTCTCCACGTCATCGCCCGCCGTGCGCGTGATCACGCCGCGGTCCGGCGTCCAGTCGTTGAAGTCGCCGGCGATCTGCACGTCCCTGGATGCGTAACCGAAAAGCCGCAGCGTCACTTTCTGCCGCGCGTCGCTCGTGTTGATTCGCGCCCTGGCTTCCTCGAAGGCGTGTTTCATGCCGGTGATGTGCGCCGCGTGTTCATGCTCTGATTCCGTCTGCGGCTGTCCCAGCAGGTTCGACATGAGTTCATCGGCCAGGCGCAGGTATTGCACGGTCACGGTCGAGGTGGGGTCGTAGGCGATGATCGGCACGCCCTGACGCACGGCCTCTTTCAAGCGCACCGTGAACTGCACCATCACGGATGAAACATCGTCCGCAAATCGCTCGCCGACCTCATGCAGGAATTGCCGGCACAGGCGCGTGCGACTGTCGACCAGCGTCGGCACCACGCGAATCGGAATCTTGCGCCCATGACGTTCTCCGAGCAGCCTGATGGTTTCGTACATGTGGTCGATGCCGTTGAGACCGAACAGGCTCATCTCGATCGGAATCAGCACCAGATCGGCCACCATCAACGCATTCAGCGACAACAGGCCCATCGAGGGCGGACAATCGATGACCGCGTAATCGTAGCGGTGTCTGATCCCGGCCAGATGAATTTTGAGCTGGTGGTCGCGCGCGTCGCTGCGCACCGGCAGATGCTCCGCCGCCGCCAGTGTCATGGTCGCCGGCACCACGTCCACCCCCGCGAACACGTCCGGTATGATAATGTCCTCGAGCTTTACCTCGCCGGTAAAGACATCATACAGATCGCGTGCATCGTCGCTGTAAACCCCGAATCCCAACGAGGCATGGCCCTGAGGATCAAGATCGAGGAGCAACACACGTTGCTCCTTCTTTCCGAGACAGGCGGCAAGATTGATGGCGGTGGTGGTTTTCCCGCACCCGCCTTTCTGATTGGCAACGGCAATGATCTTCATAGAGCATGCACCTCCGGTTTTTGGTCAATAAAAAAGGGAGCGATGATTTGCTCCCTTGGTCTTGGGCCCCGCTCCATGACCCGGCAATCGCGGCCAGGGCATCGCGGATGGCGATTCGATTTGATGCGATATTCGATAAAACAACGGATCAACGCGTTCGGGGTAAACAGAAACGGCTGCGACCGGAAAACCGGCGACGGAAAAGACTACGTGATGGGAAAGACGGGGAAGATATCGCCCCCGGTCGGGGCGTGACGGTGCGACGAGGCCAGTTAAGCGGCGGCGGATGAGGAAACTCCTCGCCACACCGGACGCACCGATGAGATGCTGCTTTGCAGACCCGTGTTGGCCAATCCGTTGAACCTCCAGGGAAGCAATCGCGGGAAAGTTTATGGACTCGCGGCGAAATGTCAAGAAATACCGGCACGATCTGCACGTGGCGTGGGCCCCGCGCCATCAACGCCTCGCGTGTCCGTCAGAAATTCATCAGGCGTGATGCGGATTTTCTGTAAGCGCCTCATGCCTGCCGGTCAGGCAGGGGCACGATTCGAGCAAGCGCGGACGTTACGGCTTCAGATCCTGGCCGGTCAACTCGCGCCGGACATCCCGCAGTCTGGCTTTGATCCTGGCCGCGTTCTCGCTGCCCAGGCGGATCATGATCTTCTGACCGGCCGACAGGTCCTCCAGATTGGGATCCGCGAACTGATACAAAACATTCGGCCGGACCAGTTTGATTCGCCCCGGGACATCCGGTGCCGCCAGCAGATCGTCGATTGCCTCCACCAGGCGGTCGTTGAAATATCCCTTGGGGTATCCCAGGTTTTGATATTCCTGCTGAAACAACGGATAAAAGTGGACATACACCGCGACAAGCTTCCGGGTATCGATGGCATTCGTCAGAAAGACGTATGGCGTGTAGCGCCGATAATTCTCGGGACTGGCCAGAAAGTTTTCCCCTTCGCCGGTCACGAGAAACTTCCCCAGCACCGGTTTGAAAAGCCGGTATTGCATCGGCACTTTCTTGCGCGGCAGATTGTCCACCGTCACGACAAAGCGGCGGACGATATCCTTCAGATCAAAAACCTCTTCGGCCAATTTCCGGGTAAACAGTTCCGCCAGCGTGTCCCGCATCGCCGCGTCACTCTCAGCCAGCGGCGGCAGAGGTTCCCCGGTGGAGGGAGCCGCTTGAACCGGATGGCGTATCGCCGGCTCGGCCTTGGCGGGCGCCGGCGGTGCTTCGGTTTGCGACACGGGCGCCGGTGGCGGTGTCGCCTGCATCTGCCAATAATAATAAGCGGCGGCAATGCCGCCCAATATCACGAGCACCACCACTGACCACATTGTGTTTTTCATGAGCGGGTATCCGTCATCGAAGGGTTTTGCCTGGCATCCCAGCCGCGTCCATATTACGACGTCGAGGAGGATAACCCAAGAGCCCCGAAATTGGCCTGATCAGAACTTTATTTTAGAGAGCGGTATCTCCAACTGACAGATTGAAACGGACCGGGACAAGTGCGCATAATTCACCCATCATCAGCCCGGTCACTGGATGGCACAATTGCAATTAACCCTGGATCTGGTCCCCGCCGAAACCGCCGGGGAGAAAGACGCAATGGAGTCACTGGAGAATCGCGTGCGTGCCGCGGTCAACGCCTGCTTTCGCCGCGCCGAGATTCATTTCCAGCGTCGCTTCGAGCGTGCCCAGCTCGCCTTCAACCTGCGCGGGATGGCAGCCGCCGTGGCCTACCCGACACGAAATGCCATTCGCATCAACCGCCGGTTGCTGGATCAAAACGCCGAAGACTTTCTGCTCAACACCGTCCCGCATGAGGTGAGTCACCTCATCGCCTATCGCGTGCACGGCCAAGGCATCGCACCGCACGGCGTGGAGTGGGCCGCGATCATGCGGGAGGTTTATGGGCTCGAGCCGCTACGCTGCCACAATTACGATGTTCGTCCCAGCCTGACGACGGCGTATCTTTATCGCTGCGGATGTGACGCGGGACATACATTTACCACGCGTCGTCACAACAACGCCCGGCGCGGACGACTCTACCTCTGCCGCCGCTGCCGCCAGCCCTTGGTCTTCTCGCATCTCGAAGAACCGCGCGTTGGACGGGAAATCGAGACATGAGACACCGGCCGCATACATAGCGCGCGCCGGGTTATTCACTCCGAAACTATCTCCATCCAATCTGGAAGATATAGCTTTATCCGCCTGGGCGCGGAAGCCGGGACTACCGCGCTCTTTCCACCGCCAGGCCCCATACCCCTATGCCTTTGTGGCGGGCGATCTTCTCGAGCGCGACATATTCAAACGGTGCATCCGGCAGCGCTAATGCCCAGCCACGCTCAAGTAAATAGACACTTAAATCGGCGCCGCCTGCCCGGCAGAGCGCTACGACGCTGCCGTCTTCGTTTTTCGACTTTGGTTCACAGTGAACAAAATCGGCCCCGATCTTGAAATCGAGCGCGAGAGCCGCTTGCGGCGCACAGATAACCGGTCGTTCGAAGCTGCGACAAGACTGAGCGGTCGGCGGAATGTATATGCCGAACAATCGGAAGATGCGGCCGCTTATTCTCAGCGAGCCGTCATCTTGTACAAACGCGTAACCGGAAATGTCCGCCGCCGAGACCGTCGTGGCCAACGGCAGTGAGATCAGGCTCAACGCCAAAGCCGCCATCAGAGACAGGTATTTCATGGCATCGCCGACACCTTCCGCGCGGAATAATCACGCGAGACCCGGAAACAATTGTATCAGCCCGCCGGCGATGAATTCGACCGCGACGGCGGCCAGGATCAGCCCCATGACTCGAGTCGCGACGCTGATGCCATAGTGTCCGAGCCGGTTGGCGATGGGTTCCGCCAGGGCCAGGACCGCCCAGACGCTGCCCGCCACCAGCAGGGCCGCGAACAGCAGAAACGCGATATCCCAGCCGGTGCGGGCCTGGTGCGCGTACACGATCGTGGTGCTGATGGCGCCGGGACCGGCCAGCACGGGGATCGCCAGCGGCACGACGGCGTTGCTGTCCTTGTCGTCTGTGCCGATGCGCTCCTCGGGCGTGTGCCGGGTTTCGCCCGGATATCCACGCAGCATGGCGATCGCCATTATCATGATCAATATGCCGCCGCCAACGCGGAACGATGGCAAACCGATGCCGAAGAAGCGCAACAGCGGTTGGCCCAGGAACATGCTCACGACCAGGACGACGGCAACGGCGGTGGCCGTGATGCGCGCCGTATTCTTGCGCGCGGCCAGCGCCTGATCGCGGGTGAGCGTGATGAACACAGGCAGCGCGCCGATCGGGTTCGTGATCACCAGCAAGGCCGTGAGTATGTGGATGTAATCGGTCCAGTTTTTCACGAGCGGAGGCGGCCGGCTCAGGAGATCGTCTGATAATACAAATTCTGCGGGTGATTGGCCTGCGCGAAAAAGAACCAGCGCTCCACCAGCAGGCCCAGGTACTGAATGACAAACGCGGCGGTAATCAGCGTCACGCTGCGATCGATCATCCCGGCGAACAACAACGCCAGCGGCACCGGAAACACCAGTACCAGGAATATCCATTTGATCGAGCGGAACAACCATGGCGCCACGCCGTGAAAAAAGTCGCGCGTATTGAACGAGCCGCCCATGAAACCCTGGGACTTCTGTACGATCCGGGCATGGCGCACGCCGATGGCCGTCTGGATCGTCGACTTGTGCTTGAGACGGTGGTTGCGGATCAGCGAGACAACGCGCGTCGCCAGAACCGCCAGCGTGGCGACAATGGTCCAGCCCCCGTAGAAGTACATCAGCTGCCGGCGCCCGGTACGCCGCGTACGCGGTCGCCAGCAGGAAACCCGAGGCCAGCCCGAACAGCGTGTAATTGACGACCGTCAGCCAGGACGCCCACTCCTGCAGAAACTTGATGCACGCGTAAATCATGCCGGTGCACAGAAACAGCAGAAACGCCAGCGCCGCGCCCCCGGCGCCGACGACCAGCGAAAGATCGCCGTGGGCCGATGTCTTGATGCCGATGATATTCAGATCCCATTCGTAATGATGAACCAGGCCGTAGGCCGCCACCGCGCCCATCAGCGCCGGCAACACGATCACCTCGCGCGACAGCCATGAGGTGCGCCAGCGGGCCGCCGAACGCCAGGCGCGTTCCGGGTGACCCAGATGAAAGAAGGATGCGACCAGCCCGGCGATCAGGAACGCCAGCGCGATGACGCTGCCGATCGTGTAGAAGCTGGCCGGTTGCGGCGGCAGCAACTCGACCACCGAATAGACCTGCTCGGTGTAAAGCGCCAGAAAGAATCCCTGGCCGGTGCCGATCAACGTCGTCAGAAAGATAACCGAGAATGCGGGGTGCATGTCTGATTTCCCGTGGCGCTACCAGCTCGTGACATCGTCGAGCGACGGCTCGCTGATGGCCGGCTTGGGCAACACGCCCTCCTTCTTGAGCGGATTATCGGCGCGCACGAGCTCGTCGGCGTGGATCTTGATGCGCGTCTTGCGGCGCGGCAGATAATGGTTGGCCGGCTTGGTGCCCCACTCCGGCATGAGCGCGTAACCGCCGTTTTCGCTGATCGCAATCGACACCGCCGATTCCGGATCATGCACGTCGCCGAACAGGCGCGCGCTGGTCGGGCAGGCGAGCACGCAGGCCGGCTTGCGTTCCGACTCGGGTACCGACATGTCGTAGATGCGATCCACGCACAAGGTGCATTTTTTCATGACCTTCTGATGCTCGTCGATCTCGCGCACGCCGTAGGGGCAGGCCCACGCGCAGTACTTGCAGCCGATGCACTTGTCGTAATCGACCAGCACGATGCCATCCTCGGGGCGCTTGTAGCTGGCGCCGGTGGGACACACCGGCACGCACGGCGGATCCTCGCAGTGCAGGCACGACTTCGGGAAATGCACGGTGTCGGTATTCGGGAACTCGCCGACCTCGAAGGTCTGCACCCGATTGAAGAAAGTGCCGGTCGGGTCCTGCCCATACGGACGATCGTCGGACATATAGCCGGCCGCGCCCGAAGTGTTCCATTCCTTGCAGCTCGTGACGCAGGCATGGCAGCCCACGCACACGTTGAGATCGATCACCAGGGCGAGCTGGGTCATGCTCAGTTTCCCATCATTTTGCCGGCAACGTAGGCCAGCCAGTTTTTGCGACGCGGCTCCTCGCCGGGCACCGGCTGTGAGCGTCGCGAACTGCGGCCAGGTCACTTTTTCTTCCGCCGGGTCGGCTTTGTAAAGACGCACGCGCACATCGTACCAGCCGGCCTGGCCGGTGACCGGATCGGAGTTGGACAGGTGCTCGCCCTCCGGCAGTCGGCGGCAGTTCTTCGGAGATCAGGTGATTCGAGCAGAAAACCCTGGCGTGCTTCGTTCGCGCTCGGTTCGAGATTCCACGCCCCGGGCTGTTTGCCGATGGCGTTCCAGGTCCAGACCGTGCCGGGCTCGGTCGCTTCGCTGTAACGGCACATGCCGCGCACCTTGCCCCAGGGCGATTCCACCCACACCCAGTCGCCATCCGCGATGCCCTGGGCTGCGGCGGTCTTCGGGTTCACGAATAAATAATTGTGCGTATGAATCTGGCGCAGCCAGGCGTTCTGCGAGTCCCACGAGTGGTACATCGCCATCGGCCGTTGGGTCACCGCATTGAGCGGATATTTCTGCTTGTCGGTCAGCTGGGCCTCGAGCGGTTCGTAGTAGAACGGCAGCGGATCGAAATAGGTCTCGATGCGCTTGCGCAGATGCGGCGGCGGCTGCTTGCCCTGGGTCTTGCCCTGCGCGGCGAGGCGGAACTGCTGCAGGACTGTCGGAATAGATGTGGATCAGGATCGGTTCGGCATAGCGCGTCAGGCGATGACGCTGCGCCCACTCGAGGTAACCCTTGTTCCAGTTGCGCATGTACTGAAAGGACTTGGGCAGCTCGTAACGGAACACGCAGTTGTTCTTTTCGTACATCTGCCACTGGTTCGGGTTCGGCTCGCCTTTCATGAACTTCTCGCCGCCCTTGCCGCGCCAGCCGGCGAGGAAGCCGATGCCCGAGCCCGGTTCGATCTCGTAATTGATGATGAAGTCCGGGTAGTTCTTGAACTTGCGCTGCGCCGCGCGTATCGACAAACGCCGGCAATTTGAGACGCGAGCCGAGCTCGATCAGCACTTCCTGGAACGGCTTGCACTGGCCCTTGGGCGGCACCACCGGGATGCGCACGGAATCCACCGGGCCGTCGAACTCGGAGATCGGCCGGTCGAGCATGCTCATGACGTCGTGGCGTTCCAGATAGGTGGTGTCCGGCAACACCAGGTCGGCGTACGCCACCATCTCCGACTGGAACGCATCGCACACGACAATGAACGGGAATCTTGAATTCGCCGTGCTCGTCCTTGTCGTTCAGCATCTCGCGCACCTCGACCGTGTTCATGGTCGAGTTCCACGCCATGTTGGACATGAAGATCATCAGCGTGTCGAGCTTGTACGGATCGCCGCGCCAGGCGTTGGTGATGACGTTGTGCATCAGGCCGTGCACCGACAGCGGATACTCCCAGGAGAACGCCTTGTCGATGCGCACCGGCGTGCCGTCCTTGTCGACGAACAGGTCGTCGGGGTCGGCCGGCCAGCCGAGCGCCATGCCGTCCAGCGGTTTGCCGGCCGCACGCCCTCCGGGCCTTTCGGCGTCTTGGCGCACGGCGGGATCGGGCGCGGGAACGGCGCCTTGTGCCGGAAGCCGCCCGGCCGGTCGATGGTGCCGAGGATGCTCATCAATATCGACAGCGCGCGTATCGTGTGAAAACCGTTCGAATGCGCGGCCAGCCCGCGCATGGCGTGAAACGCCACCGGGTTGCCGGTGACGACTTCATGATCCTTGCCCCAGATGTCGGTCCAGGCGATCGGCAGCTCGATTTTCTGGTCGCGCGCCGTCACGCCCATCTCGTTGGCCAGGCGCGTGATGGTCTCGACCGGAATGCCGGTGATGGTGCTGGCCCACTCGGGCGTGTAGTCCTTGACGCGATCCACCAGCAACTGGAACGACGGCTTGACCGGGGTGCCATCCGGCAGCACAAACTCGCCGCGCAGAAACGGATCGGCGCCCGCGGTGTGCGTGACCACGGCCTTGTTGGCATGGCGGTCCCACCACAGCTTGTTCTGCGGATCGAAGCAGCCCTCCTCCACCGGCACCTCGGCGCGCACGAACATGCCGTACTCGCTCGAGTTCTTGTCCATGTTCACCAGTTGCGCGGAGTTGGTGTAGTGCACCAGGAAGTCGCGGTCGTACAGGCCCTGCTTGATGAGCACGTGGATCAGCGCGAGAAACAGCGCCCCGTCGGTGCCGGGCTTGATCGGCACCCACTCGTCGGCGATCGCCGAATAGCCGGTGCGCACCGGATTGACCGAGATGAACTTGCCGCCATTGCGCTTGAATTTGGAGATGGCCATCTTGAGCGGATTGGAGTGATGATCCTCGGCGGTGCCGATCATCACGAACAGCTTGGCGCGCTCGAGATCCGGCCCGCCGAACTCCCAGAACGACCCGCCGATGGTGTAGATCATGCCCGCGGCCATGTTGACCGAGCAGAAGCCGCCGTGGGCGGCATAGTTGGGCGTACCGAACTGCTTGGCGAACAGGCCGGTGAGCGCCTGCATCTGATCGCGGCCGGTGAACAGCGCGAACTTCTTGGGGTCGGTGGCGCGGATCTTTGCCAGCCGCTCTTCCAGTATCGCGAACGCCTCGTCCCAGGAGATCGCCTCGAATTCGTTGGCGCCGCGCTCGCTGCCGGGTTTGCGCCGCAGAGGCTTGGTCAGGCGCGCGGGCGAATGCTGCTTCATGATGCCCGAGGCGCCCTTGGCGCAGATCACTCCTTTATTGATGGGGTGATCGGGATTGCCCTCGATGTATCGGATCTCGCCGTCCTTGAGCGTCACGCGGATGCCGCAGCGGCAGGCGCACATGTAGCAAGTGGTGTTCTTGACCTCGCTACGGCCGGAGGAAGTTTGGGTCATGAGAGCTGGGCCAATCCAGAAAGATTGTCGGACACAAGGATACTGACGACAGCTACGATACTAAGCCCGGACAGTATGCGCAATTAACAATATTCGATGCGGCAACAAAAATTACTAGTGCGACTACCGTGGAATTCCCCGGGATCGCGCGGAAATCAACCCGGCTTCCAGGCTGTTATAGCAATCCCGGATCAATTCAACGGTTCGATCTCGTAGCGCACCCACAGATGATGCTCGCCGCCCGGCGCGATGGTCACGACGTCGTCCGCGGCATTGGCGCTTTCGACACAAACCATATTAAGGTAACCGTTCTCGCCGAAGTCGCCCATCTTGACCGACTTCTCGATCCACGGGTTCCATACCACGGTTGAATGACTGCCGCGTTTGCGGATGCGGATACGGCGCTTCAGGCCGGGATCGTCGATCAGGCAATCCGCGCTGGATATCGAGATAGATGCGATCGGTTTCGGCGCCGATCGTCACCGGCCCGGTTTGCGTCTTGCGCTTGCCGCCGTCCATCTTGTCGAGGTACGGACAGCCTTCGAGACCGCGGATCGTCACCTGGCGCACGTCACTCACCTCGAAATAGGTATGCAGGGCATCGCCGATGGTGATGGCGCTGCGGTCGGCGTTGCGCGTCACGAGGTCGATCTCGAGCGCCGCGCCCACGGTGATGTGGCATTCGAGCAGCGTGGCATGCGGCCACTGGGCGCGGGCGGCCTCGTTCAGGACGAGACGAAAATCGAGACGCGTGGCGCCATCCGCCAGGGTTTGTGCGCCGATGACTTCCCACGGCACGGTGCGCGCGAATCCGTGCGCCGGCAGCGTGGCCACGGTCGCATGCGGACCGAACCACGGCCAGCAGACCGGTACGCCACCGCGGATCGATTTGCCAGGCGCGAATTTGGCGGCGCGCGATAGCCAGATCACCGGCGGCAGCCCGCGCGGCGCCCAGGTCAGCACTTGCGCGCCTTGCAGCGCCACGGTGGCGCTGCCCCGGGAATTGGCCACTTCCACCACGTCCAGCCCGCCGGGGCCTTGCTTGAAAACCACCTGGCCGGAAAGGCCGAAACGCGCGTTCAACGCCGATAAATCAGTCATGCCGCTTGATCCTTGAGGATATGTGTTGGCGTTATTGTTGGCTGCCGGAGACAGGTTAATGAATTTTGGTGTTGAGTTTTGTCGCGGGTGCATTCGCCTTGCCGGCCTCGGTCTGGCGCTTGATGAAGGCTTCGAGGTCGGCGGCCGTGACAGCACCCGCCTGCTGCGCCACGAGTTCACCGGCCGGAGAAATGATAAAGGTGGTAGGCAACATGATAATGACACCGAAGGGGGTGACCTGTTGCGACGGGTTGGAGGGCAACACCGGATAGCTCATGGACATGCTGTCCATGAAATCTTTCAGCCAGGCCAGGGAAATGTCCTCAAAGTCGACGCCCAGGACGACGGCGTCGTGATCCTTGTGCTTTTCGTGAAACTTCGTGAGCTGCGGAATCTCTTTAATGCAGGGCGGGCAAGAGGTCGCCCAGTAATTGACGACCACCCACTTCCCGGCGTATTGCGACAAGGTGTGGACCTTGCCATTCGTGTCCGGCAGGGAAAAGACGATCTTTCCGTCCGCCATCGCTGTCATCACGGGCGCCAGGCAAAGCAGCCACACTATAAGAAGCCGTTTCATTTCAATCTCTGGCTCACAAAACGTTATTCTGATTACTCCCGCTCGTTATCGCGTCGTGTCGGTCCGGCGCCAACTCGCAGCATGTGCTGGAGCTCGACGGCTTTGTCATAGTTATCCCAGGTCGGCCCTTTCTTGCCGATCAGCTCCGGGTGGCGAGAGGGCACGCCGAACTTGTTGACCGTATGGCAGGCCGCGCACTTCACCGGCCCATGCGAGCCATCGGGATTCAACAACGCCGCCTGCTGATAGCTGGAAATATCCACTTCCGGGTTGACGGGATAAAGACCATGAGTCGATTCATGGCAACCCTGGCAGGTGATTCCCGCGTGCCCCTTGGAGTGGCGCATGAGCGCGTACTTCCCCGGCTGGTCGAGGGGAAAGGCGCCGCCGCCCATGCTTTCGACGAAGGGCGGTCGATGGCAGTCGGCACAGTGGGGTTCGCCGGGCGCCAGCCAGTAATCCTTGCCGTGGGTGGCCGCTTCATAAGACGCCGCCACGCCTTCGGTCCCGTCCGGATCTTTGTCCACAATAATGACGGACCGATTACCGTCTTCATCGGGCGGCCGTCAGCACCGGCTTTCCCTGCTTATCGACCTTGATCCTGCCGATGGCGGCGATGGTCTGCCCGGTGCGATCCCAGGTGCGGTAGACACCACTGGAAACATCTTCTCCCTGCATCGGGCTTTTGGGATTGAGGTAATCGCTTTTCAGTTGCTCCACCGAGACGCCGAGTGCCGTGGCGATCGCGCTCCAGCGGCTGGTTGCGAAGCGTCCGGCCGGTCTGCGTCACCGCGTCGGTAAGATGATCCGCCTTGTACAATTCACGCGACAGCATGTTATGACAGTTGGTGCAGTATAGGCCCTTGTCTTTTCCCTTGGTGTTCATCACCTCGGAAAGCAGCGCGTCTGCCGACGGCGTTGAGATAACTCGGGGTCTCGGCCCCGTCCCGGTTCCGATCGGGATTGCCGTGCACGTCGCGGCGGGTGAAACAACCTTTGGCGTCGCGCACGTCTCCGGAGGCGAACTGGTTTTTTCCGTCCGCCGTCAGCGGGAAATCGTTCAGGGTGCGGTCGCTGCGGTGCGCCGGATGGCAGCCCTGGCAACCGCCGGCGAAACCGAGACTGTCGGGGAGCGGATTGTGGCGCTGATGGCTCTTGTGAATCGCTTCGGTCAGGGGCGAGATCAGGTGTTCGGGATCGGGCAGCCGGGGATGTTTCGGCTGGATATCCTCTTTCTCCATGGCGCCGGCCTTGCGGGACGACAACCGGCCGATGATGTTGTCCGCGTGGCAATCCTGGCACAGGACCGAATCCCGTCCGAGCCGGAGATACGTGCTCGAACTTGCGGGCCATTTGGCCAGGAAGTTCGTGCCGTGATGGTCGTCATGAATTTCCAGAATCGAAATCGCCGCCGCCTTGATCTGCGCGTAATACTCGCCGGTGCCGCGCATCTCCTTCCAGAAATCGTGCTCTGTCTTGTACTTGGAATATTTGTTGCCATTGGCGCGTTCGTTCGAATGACAGCGCGTGCAGTTGGGCACGTCGATGGGATTCACGCCGAAAAACCGCACGACCTGACCCGAGGAGTCGATCACGGGTTCGCGCGTCTTGGCGTCCACCAGCGTCACCACGGATTTCTGGAACGGCTGAAACATGGTCTCGTCCAGCGTCGTCAGCGCCGTGAATTGATCGTTGAACGGCGTGAGCGGAAGCCCGAGCGCCTCCCATATCCCGGGACCCGTGAGGGTGATCGGCACGTTTTCCATGACGGGTGAATCGGTGAACACCACGGTCCCGGTCGGCCCGGAATAACGCAGAAATCCCTTCCCCACATACTGGCCGGTCGGGCCCTGATTGATCTTGATCGGGGTATCGATGCCGACATGAAGTTTCTTGGCGTTGGCGCTGGTGTGCTCCGGATTGGATCCCTCGAGATCCTTGTAAATATAAAGACTGCTGAATTCCTGGTCAGGCAGCGACTTGCCCCGGTATGCCACTCCCCAGTAGGCCAGCTTCTTGGCAGCCGAATAGGTATTAGGTACGCCGTCCGGGTCCTCATGGGTGTAGGCCAGCCGGTAGCGTTTCTCGCCGTCCACCAGCACCTCGGGGTCGTGGGGGTCGGAGCCGAGCAGCACCGGTTTATCCCCTTTGCTTTCGGTTTTCACGACCTGGGCGAGAATCGAATTGTACGGAGGCAGGATACAACAGTAGGAGAAATCAAAACCGGTACAGTGCATCCCCAATTCGTAATTGATGAGGATGACATAGTCCCGGGGAGGAGGCGTGTCGCGGCGGAACCAATCCATGACTCCTGCCTGGGCCATACCGGCAACAGTCAGCAAGAACAACGCAAACGATCCGCTGCGAATCAGACGGTGATTCATGGTTCACCATTATCCTCCCGTCCCGAGGATATTACACTTACTGGCTAACCTGATTAGCGCCGCTCTTTCCGGGAAGTTTCTGCTCAGTCAACGGGGTCGATTCTGATTTCTTCTGGTTGGCCTTGATTTTTTCTTCCTCCTGCCGGACGATTTGTTGAAACCTCTCCGTGTAGACTTCCACCGGAAAGACATTCTTTGTCCTCAGGTCGGCCACATACCGATCGCGTCTCTCGCGCCAAAGCATGTTCTTGGTCGTCTTCCACGTGTCCTTGTCATCGATGTTCTGAAGCCGGGGTGGCCGGACCCCCATGACCTTCACCAGGTGCCAGCCCACCGGGGATTCAACCGGACCTCCCAGTTCATCCGGCTTCAGGGAGAAGGTCAGACGATCGAGCTCGGGAAAACCGCTTCCCTTGGCGACCCAGCCAAATTCACCCAAGCGTCAGCTTCGCGTTCGGATCGATGGAATACTT
>CAVVRV010000041.1:0-94291 GCA_963750625.1 uncultured Gammaproteobacteria bacterium
AGGAGATGGTTGCAATCTATATCGGTCAAGGCAATTTGACGCAGCGAGCGGCGACTAATTCCTCGTTGCCTCGAATGCATCGATGCCAGAGGTGCAACCCACGTGCATTTGCACGTGAGTACGATCGAGACGATCGCTTGGTGGGAAAGGGATTCTGTCCGCGAATTTCCCTCAGGCCGAGGATTCCGAGGGATGCAACGAGGCGAAGGGCGGCTCGGCGTCGAGCGAGCGTGTCGCAAGCCCTGGTATACAGACAGTAATGGCATGGCGGGATTATTCGGCTCCATCCCGCTCGGTACTCGCACAGGCTTGAGGACGGTCGCATCCAATGCGATCTGTGCCCGCGCTTTTGCAGGCTGCATGAGGGCCAGCGCGCCTTTTGCTTCGTACGCGCCCGGGAAGGCGACCAGTTCGTGCTGACGACCTATGGCCGCTCAACCGGCTTCCGCGTTGACCCGGTGGAGAAGAAGGCGCTCAACCATTTCCTGCCAGGGACGCCGGTGCTGTCGTTCGGGACCAGCGGCTGCAATCTTGGCTGCAAGTTTTGCCAGAACCTGCATATCAGCAAGGCACGCGATAGACGTGCTCGCGGAGCGCGCGGCGCCTGATGACATCGCGGCTGCGGCTGACCGGTCTAATGAGCGAGCGTCGCCTACACTTATACGATCTGACGATCTTCCACGAATACGCCGTCGATAGGGCTATCGCCTGCCACGCGCGTGGTATCAAGAGCATTGCGGTGAGCGCCGGCTATGTTCGCCCGGAGCCTCGTGCCGAGTTCTACCGCCACATGGATGCGGCCAACATCGACCTCAAGGGCTTCACCGAGGAGTTCTATCACAAGATCTGCTACGCCCGTCTGCGGCCGGTGTTGGACACGCTCGTCTACGTGAAGCGAGAAACGCGAGGTTGGCTGAGATCACGACCTGCTCATTCCCGGCCTCAACGACTCCGATGCGGAGCTGGAGCAGATGACGCAATGGGTGGTGGAGAATCTCGGCCCGGACGTGCCGTGGCACTTCACGGCTTCCATCCGGACTGGCGCATGCGGGATATTCCGCCGACGCCGAGCGAAGCCTTGTCTCGTGCTCGCGCCATCGCGATGAAGAACGGCGTGCGTTATGCCTTCACGGGCAATGTCCACGACCCGAGCTGGCAAGCCACCTACTGCCACAACCGCCAGGCGCCTCCTGATCGGACGCGACTGGTACGAGATCACGGCGTGGCACCTCACTGCCGACGGGAAAATGCGACGCATGCGGCACCCCTTGCGCTGGCGTATTTGCGTCGTCGCCGGGCCGATGGGGCTCGAAACGCATGCCAGTCTCCATGACTGCCGGCGCTCGCGCGCGCGGTGAAACAGATCCACCATTATATGCGTCGGGTTAGATGGTCGCCCGGGAATCCGCTAACTCGCGGCCGGTCCATTCGCGGCACGTGCAGCTCACGGACGTGACGCAGCGCGCTTTGGAGCGAAGCCCTCTTTACTCGGAAGAACTTGGGATCGTTTTGGCAAAGCGGAGCGATGCCGCTTATTTCCGCTGGTTTCTTGCCAGCCTTCTGTTCGGAGCGCAAATCCCCGAAACGACGGCGAAGAACACCTATCGGAGCTTTGTTCACCATGGTTTGACCAGCCCGCGAAATATTTTGAAGGCCGGCTGGGACTTCCTCGTTTTTCCCGTCATGCGTGAGGGGGGCTATGTCCGTTACGATAATCGCAAGTCGACACAAGTGCTGCGCGACTGTGAGACGCTCATCGCCGACTACGGCGGCAGCCTGAATCGGCTGCACGATGCAGCGCGCGACGCACGATATTCGACGAAAGGCTGCTCGCGTTCTACGGTGTCGGACCGGTGACCATGAACATCTTCCTGCGCGAGCTGCGCCCCTTTTGGGCCAAGGCAGATCCCGAATTCTCTGCCAGCCGTCGGGAAACTGGCGAAACGTCTCTCAATCGATCTCGGCCGCTACAACCGAAAGAGCATGGTCTTTGCCAGAGTGGAGGCCGGCCTCATTCGGCGGCGGCGTCAGCTTGCGGCGACGCAAAGTTCCACGCATAGGCGGGCTGCCCATTGACGCCGGAATCACCTGACATTGGCGATCGTGATGTGGTTCTGATTCAGGGAGCGCATCATTTGGATCATATGTGAAGTACGAGCTCGATCTCCGCCGAGCCCCTGCCGAAATTGCAGCAGTATTACTGACTTGCGATGGTCTAGCTGAGAACGACCAACAATCAGGTTAACGCATGCATAGGCACATTTTGATTCCCACCGACGGCTCGGAGCTGTCACAGAACGCAATCGACTATGGCATGGCTTTAGCGAAGTCGGTCAATGCCAAAGTCACCGTAGTGACCGTATCGGCGCCATTTCATGCGTTAGTGGTCGAGCCTAGTATGATCACCGATACGCCGGAACAATACGGGAAACGGATGGCGACTCTTGCTGCGAAATACCTCAACGTGGCGAAGGAGGCCGCATTGGCAGCCGGTGTGAGCTGCGACACGATGCACGTCGAGCACGATCAGCCGTATCTTGGCCATCATCGAGACGGCGGCACGGAAATCGTGCGATCTGATTGTCATGGCTTCGCATGGCCGGCGTGGGATTTCCGCGATCGTGCTCGGGAGCGAAGCCGTCAAGGTGCTGACACACAGCACCATCCCGGTTCTCGTCTTTCGCGCGCCGCACCCGCCATTCTTCTTCGCATCTTAGTCGCGGTCTTATCGATCTTCGCCTGTCAATTACGCAGCCGGACGCGCCGACTGACGGAATCTGTTCAACTCCCGCGAATCACCAAGACTGGTTTAGTCGCGAGGCGGATGACGCCTTCCGCGACGCTGCCAAGCAACAGGTGATTAAATCCATGCCGCCCATGGGTGCCGATAACGATAAGATCGGCCGGCCAACGCTTTGCCTCTTCATTGATCGCGTCGCAAATGCGTTGTGTCAGGACTTCAAGAATGACGAATTTCGTGTCGACTTCGACTCCGGCCTGACGGGCCGTCGCGGCACAAGTCGCCAACACCTTTTGGCCCGCCTCGCGCATGGCCTTTTGAAAGTCGGCCAACCGCATACGCGAGTATCCATCGTCATATACGCGGGGGTTTCGTCAACCACATGAACAAGCCGGAGCGCGGCCTGTTGTTCTTTGGCTAACTTCATCGCCTCCTGGAGCGCGAGATTTGAGGTGTCGCTTCCATCGACCGCCACAAGGATGTGTTTGTACATCTTCAGCCTCCGTAGAGGCGTTTTCTAACCGCGGGGTGTTGGCAGCTGAAGGTCTCGAACGCGACCCTGACCTTGCGCCGTGGCGGTTGGTCTCAATCGCTTGAATGACGCGGGCCAGGTGCTCTTTGGCCGCCGGAGTCTGCTACTTCGGCAATCACGGTCGCGTTGCCGCGTCCCGGGCGAATGAATTCCTTGTAAAAGGTCCCAAGATCGATCTGTTGTTCGGTCTCATCACCCGTGCCTCCATTGGACACACGAGGGCCGACTTCATCTTCGACGACAACGCTGAGCAGCCAGCCATCACTTGCGTGGACGGGCGCGATTTCCAGCGTCGCGATGGTCGCGATTTCGGTCAGATCCTCGCGCTCCTCGTCGCCGAGGTGAGTTTCCGCCCGAACGGGGATCTCTCGCACTTCCCGTCTGCGCCTCGCCGAGATCTTGAAAGTGGACGGCGCGACTTCACATTCCGCCTTCACCCAACGAGCCACTTGCCCGGGATCGATATCGACAGGGTAGGTTTCCATTGAGGTCCTCCGAAACCGACTCTGAGCCGATCTGCGGACAACCGAGCGATGGTGTCGACTCACAAAGCGCGAGACCCGCGCCACCGGCCCGTCGGACCGGAGTCTCCTCCGGTGTGTTCGGACAGGCAAGCTACGGGTCCCTCCGCCATGCTTCATCGGTAGACTGGTTTATCGCGTAGATAGATCCGCGCCCGTAGACGTTTCACTATCGTGCTTCGCCAATCTTGCCTCTGCACGACGGTAAAAATAGCTGACCGCAGATGCCGGCTGCGCGCATTGATTTCGATCAAAAAGAACTGGCCGAATATCGTTTTTCAGCTCGTGCAGGCGAGAGCGTCGGCCAGATTGAGCTGTCTCAAGGACGGCTGGCACGGTTGCCTAGTATGTACAAAGGATGAAACGCTTATAGTCGAGGTGACGCATATGCAAAAAGCATTGAGCCAACCGGCAGTGCCGACAGACGAAAATGCGGCAGTCCTCACGATTTCGCCTGAGAAAGTCTGCTTCATCATCATCAAGGCGCGGGAATTCGACGCCAAAGAAGAAGCGAACGAACCCGATCCAGGATCGAATCCTTCGGACGACAAGGAGGCTGCGGTCCTCGAAGACCGGGAAGACGATCCGGTCGTCGAGGAGCTTACGTCTCTCATCAATTCCTTGTCGGAGGACGAGCAGATCGACCTCGTGACCTTGGCATGGCTCGGTCGGGAAGACTATTCCGCCAGCGATTGGGCAGAGGTCCGCGAAGAGGCGGCCCGCGCTCACAATGAACGCACGGCCAGCTATCTTCTTGGCATGCCAATGCTGGGCGACTTCTTGGAGGAGGGACTTTCGATGCTCGGTTATTCCTGTGAGGAGTTCGAAATTGAGCGGCTCTGATCGGGCCGACACAGTTCTGTTATCGACAGGAGCAGAGCAATGGAAAGCGCAACATTTCGCAAATGGCTGGTCGAGCAAGGGTGCCGCATCGATGGTGACGAGCATCCCCGGGGGCACGAAGGTCACGTCATGGTGACGGTGCATCGAGAGGCCCGAAAGACCCGCGTTCCGCTGGGAGGCTCGCGCCAGGCTCTTGACCCGCGCGTGGTGCGCCAGGCCTGCGAGGAGCTCGGACTCGATCCATCGCAATTGCCGGGACCGAAGAGCCGGGTCTGAGGTTAAAGGGATAGCGGCCCATCGCGGTCGATTTCGGGCAAGCTGTCCATGAAAATATTGGACGGATCGCAGGGATGACGACCTCTCCGGGCCATAAAAGATCGCAGCATCTCATTGAAGCGGAGGCTTATCGCCGAATCATGGCGGGAGAGGCGCCGGCGACCCTCGATGAGTTCGCGCAGCAGTTATTGGACTGGCTGAGACAGTCATATCCCGAGGCCTCGCCGACCACGCTGGCCACGGTCGAGAACGAGATCCGCGAAACTTGGCATCGTCGCCACGACATGATCCAGGCGGCGGATTGATCGATTGCTCAGTCGTTGTGCCAGCCGCCAATGCCCGTGACGCAAGGCGCGATACTCGACTTCGCCATGACCAAATTTGCGGCTCGCTGCCCGGGCCATGATTGACGCAAAGTCTTTCGCTCAATGGGCTAGAAATTTCGCATGCGGCCGCTCCTGCACCCAACCCTCGTCAACGGGCGATCCGGAGACCCGGCCCTGTATGTCGAGACATTGTTCGAAAAGCGCGCAATTCTGTTTGACCTGGGCGACATCTCGAATTTGTCGCCGCGAAAGATCCAACGCCTCGAGCATGTCTTTGTCTCGCACGCGCATATCGACCATTTCATCGGCTTTGATCGCCTGCTGAGGGTGTTGGTCGGGCGGGATAAGACGATCAGGCTTTATGGCCCCCAGGGTTTCATCGAGCACGTCCAGCACAAGCTTCATGGCTATCGTTGGAATCTTGTCGATCGTTACGTGAGCGACCTCGTCTTCGTCGTGACCGAAATCGATTCTTCTCTTGAAACTCAGACTGCGCGGTTCCGTCTCAAGAATGCGTTTTCCGTTGAGGCCGTCGGCAGTGGCCGGAGCATTGAGGGCGTGCTCTACAGCGAGCCGACCTTCCGGGTCTCGACGGCGGTTCTCGAACATCGCACGCCGTGCTTGGGGTTTGCGATCGAGGAAGCCGCGCATGTCAACGTCTGGAAGAACCGGCTTGCGGAACTGGGGCTGCCGCTTGGGCCCTGGCTGCGCGAACTCAAGCGCGCGGTGATCGAGAACAGGCCGAGCGACCACCTGATCCGGATTGGCTCCCGGCCGACATCGCCGGATGTGCGCGAACTGCCGCTCGGCACACTGCGCAGCGTGCTGACGGTCACGCCCGGTCAGAAGGTGGCCTACGTGACGGACGCCGCCGACACGCCGGCAAATCGCGCGGCCATCATCCGGCTCGCCCAGAACGCCGATCTGCTGTTCATCGAAGCCGCTTTTGCGCAAGCGGATACGGCATTGGCGGCAGAGCGCGCGCACTTGACGACGGCCGCCGCCGGAAGCCTTGCGCGCGAAGCCGGAGTGCGCCGCATCGAGCCGTTTCACTTTTCTCCCCGCTATAGTGGGCAAGAGGCGCGCATGCTGGGCGAGGTTATGACGGCCTTTGCCGGCCAAGGTGCCGAGGGAGCAGGCTCGTGAAGGACTGGAACGTCGTCGTCAGCGTTTTCCAGGACGGTTTCAGGCGGGCGCTCCGAGCCTTGCAGAAGCTTGGGGTGGCCGAGCGCAGCCCATACCACAACGTCCTGGTGATGAAGGTCGAAGATCCGGTCGCGCTGCTCGAGGCTATCGAAAAGAGAACCGAAGAGAACCCGGCGCTTTACGACGCGATCTCACGGGTGGCGCCGGCCATGCGCGACTTCGACTTCCTGTCGGAAGCGGAGTTCGTGGAGAAAGCGAAATCCATCATTCGCGAATGGCTGCCCCGCTTGGCTGGACGGTCATTGCACGTGCGATTGCATCGGCGCGGGACAAAACACGATCTGCGAACACAGGATACCGAGCGGTTGTTCAATGATGCCATCGTCGACGCGACGACGAAGGCAGGAATGCCGGGCAAGATATCGTTCACGGATCCGGACGTGGTGATTGCGATCGACACCATCGATAATCGAGCCGGGCTTGCCATGTGGACTCGTGAGGAACTCGCTCGTTTTCACTTGTTGCGACCGGACTAATCCTAGGTTCGCCGCTTCAACGCGAGCCGCGCGGCTCCACGCGCACGCGATAGGGTGTTCCTTCCTCGATCGAAATGTGGGCGATTTCAAACTGCTCAATGGTCCAGGCATTGGTCATGAGATGGCCGGTCGGCCGTGCCACAGTGAAGAGCGGAAGCGCCGGTCGCGAGCGCCAGTGGCAAGAGCAACTGATCGGCGAGGTGAAGCTCAACCGCAGCCTCCGAGGCATGATGTGCGCGGAAAGCAGCGACCGCTTCGTCGGCCACAGTCTCGGACGGCTTTCCTAAGCGGCCATAGGCGGAGAAGCTCGCCGGCAATTCCTTGTACTCGGCGAGAGAAAGATGCCGGCGCCGGGACACGCAGCGGTGACCTGTTGCGGCTGGATCTCCACCGGGACGCCGAGGTCTCCAAGAGACGCTCGCACGCGGTCCACCATTCGTTGCGGGATGTGAGCGGGCAGGTTTGCCGCGACCGCGCGGCCGGCGATCCGTTGCAAGGGGCCGCGGCTCACCAGATCGATCGGACTGCGCGAGCGAAACGCTGCGGTCGCTTGCGCCCGCCGCGATCTTGCACACAACCTCGCCGCCGCCGACCGGGTACCATCCCCAGCGCGTCAGTTCGGCATCAATGCGATAGCCCATCCGCCGCAACAGCGGAAAATAGGAATTCACCAGATCATCGAACGGTGGCGACCACTCCACATGGGTTCCGCCGCGCAGGACCAAGGTGGAAGGACCATCGGCCAATGTCAGCGGAACCAGCAGGGTCTGCAGGATAAGGGTCACCGAGCCAGCGCTACCGCGCTCCGCCGTCTCCGCCACGTCGAAGAGGTATGAGCCGGACTTCGGCGAGTGGCTCGGAGCAAAGCGAAGCTCGGTCGAACCAAGCCGGTCGCCCGATACAACCGCTCCGGTGATCGCCGCAGCCGCTCTACTGCCGAAAGGTGCTGCGGCAAGAGTCCGGGTTTGCGTCGGCCGGCGCGGATGTTCGTGAGGCGGAAGGGTCGCGCCGTTATGGCCGAAAGGCTCAGGGCGGTCCGGAGAATCTGGCCGCCGCCTTCGCCATGCGAGCCGTCGAGGGTGAGAATATCCATCGTTTCCGCCCGCCGCGCACTTAACGGCCTTCAGCCAGGCGCTGCCGCCGCCGATGCGCGCAGTCAGTTACGCACAGCCGCAGCGTGCAGAGGCCTTACTGCTTGGCGTACAAATCGTCGATTTCCCTGGCGAAAAGCGAAGCGACAACGTCACGCTTGACCTTAAGCGTCGGCGTCAGCAACCCAGCTTCGATCGTCCATGGTTCCAATGCCAGATGCACAGCGCGAACTTGCGCATACCGTGGCAGGGCGACGAGAAGCGACGTGATTCTTGCGAGCAGTTCGATTTTGCTGGCCGCGTGATTTGGTTGCTGCGGGTCAAGGCCTTTGTCGGCAGCGAAGAGTCTCCAGGCGTCGGCGTTCAATACGATAACGGCAGCGAGAAACGGGCGGCGGTTACCAACCACCACGGCTTGTTCGAACAGCGGATCGCGGGTGAGTTCCGCTTCTACGACGTTTGGATTGACCTTTTCGCCGATGGATAGAACGATGATTTCCGTGAGGCGGCCACGCATGAAGATGCGGCCATCCTCGTTTATCTCGGCGACGTCGCCGGTCGACAGCCAGCCCGTGGCATCGAGCGCGCGCGCCGTCTCGGCGTCATCTTTCCAATAGCCCATCATGATCGAAGGCGAACGTACCAGCAGTTCACCTTTCGAGGTGAGCTTGACCTCAACGCCATCTAAAGGACGACCGACCGAGCCGGGAAGGTTGTCGTCGAGTCCGCTAGCCGCGACCACCGGCGCTGCTTCGGTGAGACCGTATCCCTCGACCAGCGGCAGACCCAAGCCAATCAGCAGTCGAGCGACGCCTTGGTCCAGCGGTGCCCCGCCGCTGATCGCGACGCGCAGCCGACCGCCGAAGGCCGCCAGCACCGGCGTTGCGACGTATCGTTTGAGTATGGGCCAGAGCAATCGCACCGCCAGTCCGGGACTGGCGCGGCGCTGCGTGGCGACAAAACGGTGCCAGCCGACAGAGACGGTCATTCGCAGCAGGTTCCGCTTTGCCGCGCTCGCTGCGACTTTCGCCCAGATGGCAGCAGACATTCGCTCGAAGAGAAGGGGAACACCGAGCATCGCCGTGGGGCGGACCGTGATGAGATCCTCGGGCAAGTCCTGTGCCGATCGGGCATATGCGATCGTGCAGCCTCCCATCATGGGAACACCTTTAAACAAAAAAGCCGGGCACGGGCCCGGCTTTTGGTACACGCTCGATCGAACCGGCACTATTCCGTTGTGGCTTTGGCGGCCGATTTTTTGCGTGTGGCGGCTTTTTTCTTGGGCGCAGCCTTGGCCTTCTTGACCTTTTTGGCCTTGCCTTCGGCCGCGGGCGCCGCTTCAACCGCCGGTTCTGCCGCCGTGGTAACGGCCTGACGTTCGGTCAGCTGCACCAGCGCCATGGGCGCGGAATCGCCGCGACGATAGCCGGTCTTGAGGATTCTGAGGTAGCCGCCCGGGCGGTCCTTGAAACGCACGCCGATATCATCGAACAATTTTCCCACCATCTCGCGGTCGCGCAGGCGCGAATAAGCCAGACGGCGATTGGCCAGCGTCGCGCTCTTGGCCAGCGTGATCAGGGGTTCGGCCACGCGCCGCAATTCCTTCGCCTTGGGGAGCGTGGTCGCCAGCTGTTCGTGACGCAGCAGCGAAACCGCCATGTTGCGGAACATCGCTTGACGGTGACTGCTGGTGCGGTTGAGTTTACGGCCGCTCTTGTGGTGACGCATGGTTTAAGCCTTGTGTTTTCTCAGATGCCGGAACCCTGTTGCTCCGGGGTCTTCTCTCTCTCCCTGAGGGAGGTCGGCGGCCAGTTCTCGAGTTTCATGCCCAGCGACAGACCGTGCTGGGCCAGAACGTCCTTGATCTCGGTGAGGGATTTCTTGCCGAGATTCGGCGTCTTGAGCAGCTCGAACTCGCTGCGCTGAATGAGATCGCCGATGTAAAAAATGTTTTCCGCCTTGAGGCAATTGGCCGAGCGCACGGTCAGCTCGAGATCGTCCACCGGCCGCAGCAGCAGCGGGTCCATCTCGGGCTCTTTCTTTTCTTCCGATATGGTCTCGGGGCTCTTGAGTTCGACGAAAATGGAGATCTGATCCTGGAGGATGTTGGCCGCGCGCCGTACCGCCTCTTCCGGGTTGATGGCGCCGTTGGTTTCGATATCCAGCACCAGCTTGTCGAGGTCGGTACGCTGCTCCACGCGCGCGTTCTCGACCGTATAGGCCACGCGGCGAATCGGGCTGTAGGAGGCATCGAGCTGCATGCTGCCGATGGCCCGGCCCTGCTCGCCGGTGCGCACCGTGACCGGCTGATAACCGCGACCGCGATTGACCTTGAGCTCCATGCTGAGCGACGCGTCCTTGGTGAGGGTGGCGATCAGATGCTTGGGATCGACCACTTCGACGTCGTGTTCCAGCTGGATGTCGCCGGCCGTGACCGTGCCCGGTCCCTTCTTGGAGAGCTTCAGCGTCACTTCCTGGCGGCCGTGCATGCGCAGCGCGACCGTCTTGAGATTGAGCAGGATCTCGATCACGTCCTCCTGCACGCCTTCCAGGGTCGAATATTCATGCAGTACGCCTTCGATCTTCACCTCGGTAATCGCGCTGCCCGGCATCGAGGACAGCAGGATGCGCCGCAGCGCATTGCCGAGCGTATAGCCGAAACCGCGTTCGAGCGGCTCGAGCGTGATTTTCGCGTGCGTGGAGGAAAGCGTCTGCACATCCACCAGACGCGGCTTCAGAAATTCGGTTGCAGAACTCTGCATGAGGGCGTCCTCGCTAGATACTGATTACGTTACTTCGAATAAAGCGCCACGACGAGACTTTCGTTGATCTCCGATGGCAAATCGTTGCGCTCGGGCACGGTCTTGAACGTGCCCTTCATGGCCTTGACGTCCACGTCCAGCCACTCCGGAATGCCGCGCTGTCCCGCCGCTTCGAGCGAGGCCTTGATGCGCAACTGCTCGCGCGACGACGTGGCAATCTCGATCAGATCGTTCGGCCGGACCTGATAGGAAGGTATGTTCACGCGCTTGCCGTTGACGAGCACGGAATTATGCCGCACCAACTGCCTCGCCTCGGAGCGCGAAATCCCGAAACCCATGCGGTACACGACGTTGTCCAGACGGGATTCGAGCATCTTCAACAAATCCTCGCCGGTCGAGCCTTTGTGGCGCGCGGCTTCCTGGTAGTAATTCTTGAACTGGCGCTCGAGCACGCCATAGATGCGACGCAGCTTCTGCTTCTCGCGCAGCTGCTTGCCGTAATCGGACAGGCGGCTCTTCTGCTGGCCGTGCTGGCCGGGAGCATAGGCGCGCTTGTCCACCGGACACTTCTCGGTGAAACACTTCTCGCCTTTCAGGAACAGCTTGCCGCCTTCACGCCGGCACTGACGACACTTGGAATCGGTATAACGCGCCACTGACTGGTTCTCTCCGTAATGTACTTAAACGCGACGTCGCTTGGCCGGACGGCACCCGTTATGGGGCATCGGCGTCACGTCGATGATATTGGCAATTTCGAATCCCAGGGCATGCAACGCGCGCACCGCCGACTCGCGCCCCGGTCCCGGACCTTTCACGCGCACCTCGAGCGAACGCACGCCGTATTCCTGCGCGCCGCGACCCGCCTTGTCGGCCGCCATCTGTGCGGCAAACGGCGTGCTCTTGCGCGAACCCTTGAAGCCGGTGTTGCCGCAGGTCGCCCACGAAAGCACGTTGCCCTGACGATCGCTGATCGAGACGATGGTATTGTTGAACGAAGCATGGATATGGGCCACGCCCTCGGAAACGCTCTTCTTGACGCGCTTCTTGGCCTTGGCCGGTGCGGCGGCGGATTCAGGTGCGGCGGTTTGATTGGTAGCCATTTATTCAGTATTCCGGTGTGCTATTCGGTGGTCGGCTTGCCCGTGCCGCGGATGACGCTCTTGCGCGGACCCTTGCGGGTGCGGGCATTGGTTTTGGTGCGTTGACCGCGCACCGGCAGACCGCGGCGGTGACGCATGCCCCGGTAGGTGCCGAGATCCATCAGGCGCTTGATGTTCATGGACACGGTGCGGCGCAGATCGCCCTCCACCGTGAACTTCGCCACCTCGAGGCGGATTTTGTCGACTTCCGCGTCGGTCAGATCCTTCACCTTGGCGACCGGCGACACGCCCGAGGCGGTGCAGACGTCGCGCGCGCGCGTATGGCCGATCCCGTAGATCGACGTCAAGGCGATCCAGATGTGTTTCTGGTTCGGAAGATTGATACCTGCAATACGGGCCATTTCGCTTCTCTCTCCTGCTGCGCCCCGGCGCGGGAAAACGCGCAAGGGTACTGATTCATCTGGTAAAAATCAACCTATTTGCTAGGTTTCTAGCCTTGACGTTGTTTGTGGGTCGGATCGGAACAGATCACCCGCACCACGCGTTTACGCCGCACAATCTTGCAGTTACGGCACATTTTCTTGACGGACGCCCTTACTTTCATCATCTTTCTCCTGATACCTTCAAACCCGCGCGGTTAGCGCGGCAACCCCATGCCACCGGTCAGATTCGCCTTCTTCAACAGGCTCTCGTACTGATGCGACATCAACCGCGCCTGCACCTGGGCCATGAAATCCATGCACACCACCACCACGATCAGCAGCGAGGTGCCGCCGAAATAAAACGGCACGTTCCACTTCACGATCAGAAACTCCGGCAGCAGGCACACCAGCGTCACGTAGATCGCGCCACCCAGGGTCAGCCGCGACATCACGCCATCGATGTAGCTCGCCGTCTGATCGCCCGGCCGTATGCCCGGGATGAATGCCCCGGACTTCTTCAGATTCTCCGCCGTCTCCTTGGGATTGAACACCAGGGCGGTATAAAAGAAACAGAAGAACACAATCGCCGACGCGTACAGAAGCACGTAAATCGGCTGTCCCGGCGACAGCGTCGTGGCGATGTCGCGCAGCCAGTTCATGCCTTCCGCCTGCCCGAACCAGCTCACCACCGTGGCCGGGAGCAGGATGATGCTCGAGGCGAAGATCGGCGGAATCACGCCCGCCATGTTGATCTTCAGCGGCAAATGGCTCGTCTGTCCGGCCATCACCCGCCGCCCCTGCTGACGTTTGGCGTAGTTCACGGTAATACGCCGCTGACCGCGCTCGACGAACACCACGAACCCGGTGACTCCCAGCGTGATCGCAAACAGCACCAGCACGAACAGCGGCTGGAACGTACCGCGGCTCGCGAGATCCAGCGTATGCGCGATCGCCCCCGGCAGCCCGGCGACGATGCCCGCGAAAATCAGCATCGAGATGCCATTACCGATGCCGCGCTCGGTAATCTGCTCGCCGAGCCACATCATGAACATCGTGCCGCTTACGAGCGAGATCACCGTAATCAGCTTGAAACCGATGCCCGAGGCGATCACCACCGGCACGCCGGCCGCGGTCTGACTCTCCAGCGCGATGGCGATGCCCAGCGCCTGGAAGGTGGCCAGCACCACCGTGCCGTAACGGGTGTACTGCGTGATCTTGCGCCGCCCGCTCTCGCCTTCTTTCTTCAGCTGCTCCAGCGTCGGGATCACCGACGTCATCAGCTGCATGATGATGGACGACGAGATGTACGGCATGATCCCCAGCGCAAACAGCGAAAACCGCTGCAACGCACCGCCGGAAAACATATTAAAGAGCCCGACGATGGAATTCTGCGTGCCCTCGAACATCTGGGCCAGCGCCACCGGATTGATGCCCGGCACCGGGATATAAGTCCCGATGCGATACACGACCAATGCGCCCAGCACGAAAAAAATCCGCTGCCGGAGATCCGTGAGCTTGCCCAAGCCCGCGAGACCGCCGAGAGTTCCGGCCGGACTACTCATATGACAGACGAGCGAAGCAGGGCTTCATTGTCCTCGCAGGACGAAAGAGGCAGGGCTTCATTATCTCAGTCCTCGACCTTCCCGCCGGCTTTCAGTACCGCTTCGCGTGCGCCCTTGGTCAACAGGATTCCGCGCAGCGTCACCGGCTTCTCAAGCGAACCGGAAAGATAAACCTTGGCCCGCTCCGCCTGCGGCGAAACGATGTTCGCCTTCTTGAGCGCCGCCAGATCGATGACCGCGTCTTCGACCTTGCCCAGTTCGAGCAGCCGCACTTCCGCGGTCAATCCCTTCACCTTCAGGGCCGAGCGGAAACCGCGCTTCGGCAAGACGCCGCTGTATCGGCATCTGGCCGCCTTCGAAACCGACCTTGTGATAACCGCCGGCACGCGCCGTCTGGCCCTTGTGACCCTTGCCGGAGGTCTTTCCCAGACCTGAACCGCCACCGCGTCCCAGGCGCTTGGCCGCGGTTTTGGCGCCGCGACCCGGTTTCATCGTATTCAGCTGCATGTTCATATTTCCTCGCACTTCACCAGGTAGGAGACCTTGTTGATCATCCCACGCACGGCCGCGGTATCTTCCAGCTCCACGCTATGCCGTTGACGGCGCAGACCCAGTCCGCGAACGGTCGCCATATGCTTCTTGCCGGTGCCGAAAAAGCTGTGCAGCAACGTCACCCGGAGTTTTTTCTTGGCCATGGTTCGCGCTCCTTAACCGAGGATCTCTTCGACTTTCTTGCCACGCTTGCGCGCGACCATGTCCGGGCTGTGAATGGCCTGCAGACCCTTGATGGTGGCACGCACCACGTTGACCGGATTGCGCGAGCCGAGGCACTTCGCGAGCACGTCCTGCACGCCCACCACCTCGAACACCGCGCGCATGGCACCGCCGGCGATAACGCCGGTACCCACGGAGGCGGGTCTGCATCACGACCTTGGAGGCGCCGTGCGCCGCCATGACCGCGTGATGCAAGGTCGGCCCCTTGAGTTGCACCTTGGTCATGTTACGGCGCGCGTTCTCCATGGCCTTGCTGACCGCCGCCGGCACTTCACGCGCCTTGCCACGGCCGATGCCGACGCGGCCGGCGCCGTCGCCCACCACGGTCAGCGCCGAGAAGCCGAAAATCCGGCCGCCCTTGACGACCTTGGCCACGCGCCGGACGCTGATCAGTTTTTCCTGAAAATTGTCGCTACGTCCTTCGGATTCCGTGAATGCTGCCACTATGTACTCCTCAGAAGTCCAAACCGTTTTCGCGCGCCGCGTCGGCCAAGGCCTTCACGCGCCCATGATATTTGAAGCCGGAACGGTCGAAGGCCACGCGCGTGATGCCCGCACTCTTCGCCTTCTCGGCAATGCGTTTGCCGATGAGCTTCGCCGCCTCGACATTACCGCCGTGTTTAACCTGGCCACGCACATCCGCTTCGACCGTGGATGCGGAGACCAGCACCTTGCCGCCCGTCTTGTCGATGATCTGGGCGTAGATGTGACGCGGGGTACGGTGCACGCACAGGCGGTCGGCCTGCAGGCCGATGATTTTCCGCCGGATATGCCGCGCCCGGCGCAGACGTGTATTGATTTCTCTTTTCATATAATTCGTTTACCTGACTCGAAGCCGTTATTTCTTCTTGGCTTCTTTCTTCACCACCACTTCATTGACGTAACGCACGCCCTTGCCCTTGTACGGCTCGGGTGAGCGGTAGTCGCGGATTTCGGCGGCCACCTGGCCCACCATCTGTTTGTCCGCGCCCTTGATGACCAGATTCGTCTGATCCGGCGCTTCGATCGTGATCCCGTTGGGGATGTCATAAACAATCGGGTGCGAATAGCCCAGCGTCAGGTTGAGCTTCTTGCCCTGCACCGCGGCACGATAACCGACGCCGATGATGGTGAGCTTCTTCTCAAACCCTTTGGCGACTCCGGTAACCATGTTATTCACCAGTGCCCGTGTGGTGCCGGAGATGGCTCGGCCAGCGCCGAGTCGTTGGTGCGCTGGAACTTGAGCAGGCTGCCTTCCTGCGTCATCTTCACCAGCGGATGCATCTCATGCTCCAGATTGCCCTTGGGGCCTTTCACGCTGAGCTTGGCGCCGGCAAGCGCCACCTGGACGCCGCTCGGAACTGTTACCGGATATTTAGCGATTCGTGACATAGCGGACTCTTACGATACGATGCACAGAATTTCGCCGCCGAGCCCGGCCTTGCGGGCGGCGCGGTCGGACATGATGCCTTTCGAGGTGGAGATAATCGCCACGCCCGTGCCGCCAGCGACGCGCGGCAATTTGTTCGTGCCCTGATAGCGGCGCAAACCGGGAGTACTCGCCCGATCGAGGCGCTCGATCACCGGCTGTCCGCCGTGGTATTTCAGGGTGATATCGAGCATGGGTCGTGCCACCCACCGTGATTTCCTGGCACGCCTCGACATAGCCCTCGTCCTGCAGCACCTTGGCAATGGCGAGTTTCAGCTTGGAAGCCGGCACGTGCACGCTCATCTTCTCGGCCTTCTGGCCGTTGCGGATGCGGGTCAACATGTCGGCGATCGGATCGGTCATCATATTCGGTTCATACTCCTCAAAACTTTTATCTATGCCATCCCTGGCGCTACGCTAATGGCTTCGTTAAGCCCCAGCCCGCTACATCCCAGGTGCGGCAAATCAGCTGCTCCGTTCGGCGGCGCGAACAGACGTTAAGTCTGTTCGCGAATTCTCCTCCTCGCCCTCTACCAGCTCGCCTTGGTGACGCCGGGCACTTCACCGCGCATCATGATCTCGCGCAACTTCGAGCGCGACAGCCCGAACTTGCGGTAATAGCCGCGCGAACGTCCGGTGAGGCTGCAACGATTGCGGCGGCGGGTGTAGCTCGAATCGCGCGGCAGTTTCTGCAACGCGACCATGGCCGTGTGCCGTTCCTCTTCGGAGAGCTTCACGTTCTTGACCTTGTCGCGCAATTCGGCGCGCTTGGCGGCGTACTTGATCACCAGCGCCGTGCGGTTCTTGTCGCGATTGATCATGCTTGTCTTGGCCATGCAAAAATCCTCAAGCTGCGCAGCGGGAAACTGAACGCCACGAGCAACTCACGCGCTTCCGCGTCGGTCTTGGCGCTGGTGGCGATGGTGATGTCCATTCCGCGGATCGCATCGACTTTGTCGAAATCGATCTCGGGGAAAATGATCTGCTCCTTGATGCCGAGCGAATAATTGCCGCGTCCATCGAAGGAGCGTGACGGCAGACCGCGGAAATCGCGGATGCGCGGGATCGCGACACTGATCAGGCGATCCAGGAATTCATACATGCGCGCGCCGCGCAGCGTTACCTTGCAACCGATCGGCCAGTTCTCGCGCACCTTGAAATTGGCGATCGATTTGCGCGCGCGGGTGATCTGGGGCTTCTGGCCGCTGATCTGCGCCATGTCGTTGACGGCGTTGTCGATCACCTTTTTATCGGCCATGGCCTCGCCCACACCCATGTTGAGGGTGATCTTGGTGATACGCGGCACCTGCATCACGTTCTGGTAGCCGAACTTGGCCTGCAGCGCGGGTACCACGCTCTTCCGATAATGTTCCTGTAACCTAGCCATTGCTCAAAACCTTATTTCACGTCGGCGACTTCGCCGCTTTTCTTGAAATACCGCACCTTGCTTTTGTCCTGCATGGTCCGCATGCCGACGCGCTCACCCTTGCCCGTCGCCGGGTTGTACAGGGCGACGTTGGAAATGTGGATCGGTGCTTCCCGATCGATGATTCCGCCGGTCACCCCCTTGTTGGGGTTCGGCTTGGTGTGACGCTTGATCATGTTCACGCTCTCGACCAGCACGTGGCTGTCCTCGATCATGCGCAGTACCGTGCCCTGCTTGCCCTTGTCGCGGCCGGTCAGCACCATCACCTTGTCACCTTTGCGAATCTTTTTCATAGCCCAACCTTACAATAGATTTCCACCAACTTCCCCTCTCCCGAAGCGGGAGAGGGCAAAGGGTGAGGGCTCCTACAATACTTCCGGCGCCAGCGAGATGATCTTCATGAACTGCTCGGTGCGGAGTTCGCGCGTCACGGGTCCGAAAATACGCGTGCCGATCAGTTCGCGCTTGGTGTCCAGCAGCACCGCCGCATTGGTGTCGAAGCGAATCACCGATCCGTCCGTCCGGCGCACGCCCTTGCGGGTACGCACGATGACGGCGTCGTAGACATCGCCCTTCTTGACCTTGCCGCGCGGAATCGCTTCCTTCACGCTGACCTTGATCACGTCACCGATACCGGCGTAGCGGCGATGGGAACCCCCCAGCACCTTGATGCACTGCACCGTTTTTGCCCCGCTGTTGTCGGCAACCATCAGCGTGGTCTGCATCTGGATCATTAGCCTGTCTCCACTCGGCGCCCCGCTCCAGGCGAAAGCGCGCGATTATATCATTCGCACCAAAATCAGCCAAAATTCAACGCCTTATTCAGACCTCGCGGGCCTTTTCCAGCACCTTCACCAGACGCCAGGCCTTGGACTTGGACAGCGGCCGGCATTCCTCGATCTCCACCAGATCGCCCTGTTTGCACTCATTGCTCTCGTCATGCGCGTGCAGCTTGGTATGACGTGTCACGATCTTGCCATACAGCGGATGGCGGATACGGCGATCCACCTGCACGGTAATCGTCTTGTTCATCTTGTCGCTGATGACGCGGCCGCTCAGCGAGCGCGCGGTTTTCGTCTTTTCGCCCATGTCCTTATCTCGACTTCTCGTTCATGACGGTGCGCAGGCGCGCGATATTGCGCCGCACCTTCGGCAGATTCGCGGTATTGGCCAGCTGTCCGGTCGCCCTCTGCATGCGCAGGTTGAACTGCTCGCGCAGCATGTCAGTCAGCTCCTTCTGGCGCGCCGCGGCATCCATCTCTCGATATTCTTTCGTCTTCATCTTGTATCTGCCTTACAACGTTCTGGTCACGAACATGGTTCGGACCGGGAGTTTGGCGGCCGCGAGCTTGAACGCTTCGCGCGCTTCCTGCTCGTTGATCCCTTCCATTTCATACAACACGGCGCCGGGCTTGATCTCGGCCACCCAGAATTCGACATTGCCCTTGCCGCTGCCCATGCGCACTTCGAGCGGTTTCTTGCTCACCGGCTTGTCCGGAAACACCCGGATCCACACGCGTCCGCCGCGCTTGATGAAATGGGTGAGCGCGCGGCGCGCGGCCTCGATCTGGCGCGAGGTCAGGCGCCCGCGGGCGATCGACTTCAGGCCATACTCGCCGAAGCTCACCTTGTTGCCGCGCAACGCCAGGCCGCGGTTGCGGCCCTTCATCATCTTGCGATATTTGGTTCGTTTCGGTTGCAGCATAATATATTCCTAAGTTACGCCGTCGCGCCTTTCTTCTGAGCCTCGGCGTCTTCCGCCTTGGGCGCGTCCTTGTCGAACACCTCGCCCTTGAAGATCCACACCTTCACGCCGATCTTGCCGTAGGTCGTTTGAGCCTCGGAAAAACCGTAATCGATGTCGGCGCGCAGCGTATGCAGCGGCACGCGACCCTCGCGATACCATTCGGTGCGCGCGATCTCGGCGCCGTTCAGGCGGCCGGCGACCATGACCTTGATGCCCAGCGCGCGCAGGCGCATGGCATTCGTCACGGCACGTTTCATGGCGCGCCGGAACATAATACGTTTCTCGAGCTGCTGCGCGATATTCTCGGACACCAGCTGCGCGTCCAGCTCCGGCTGGCGCACTTCTTCCACCGCCAGTTGCACCGGACGGCCGGCGATCTTGGTCATCTCCTGGCGCAGCTTCTCGATGTCCTCGCCCTTCTTGCCGATGACGATGCCGGGACGCGCGGTATGCACGGTGATATTGATGCTCTGTGCCGGACGCTCGATCACGATCGTGCTCAGCGCCGCGTTCTTGAGCCTCATCTTGAGGTAGTCACGCAGCGCGATATCCGAGATCAGGTTCTGGGTATAGGACTTGGTGCCCGCGTACCACTTGGCGGTCCAGTCGCGGCTGATCCCCATGCGGAATCCGATCGGATTGATTTTCTGGCCCATCAGCTTTTCTCCTTCTTCACGGCCTTGGACCGCTTTTTCTCATCGCTCACCGTCACCGTGATGTGACTGGTGCGCTTGAGAATACGCACGCCCCGCCCTTTCGCGCGGGCATGAAAACGGCGCAACGTGGGTCCGCCGTCGACCTGAATCGTCGCGACCTTCAGTTCATCCACGTCCGCGCCCTCGTTGTGCTCGGCATTGGCGATGGCCGATTCGAGCACCTTGCGCAGGTGGCCCGCCGCCTTCTTGGGGCTGAACTGGAGCAACTCCAGGGCGCGCGCCACCGGCAGGCCGCGTACCTGGTCGGCGACCAGCCGCCCTTTTTGCGCGGACACACGAACGTATTTCAGAATGGCAGTGGCTTGCATGGCATTACTTTTCCATCGTCACTTACTTAGTTGGCTCTTCCGTTGTGACCTTGCGGTCGCCCGAGTGCACCTTGAAAGTCCGGGTGGCGGCGAATTCGCCGAGCTTGTGGCCGACCATATTTTCGGTCACCAGCAGCGGCACATGCTGCCGCCCGTTGTGCACCGCAATCGTCATGCCCACGAAATCCGGCATAACGGTCGAACGGCGCGACCAGGTCTTGATCGGCTTCTTGCTGTTTTCCGCGCGCGCCTTGTCCACCTTCGCGGCGAGGTGCGCGTCGACAAATGGTCCTTTTCTGACTGAACGTGGCACGGTCCGGAACCCCTTTTACTTACGCCTGTGAATAATCATGGAATTGGTGCGCTTGTTGGCGCGCGTCTTGTAACCCTTGGTCGGCGTGCCCCACGGGCTCACCGGATGGCGTCCACCCTTGGTGCGGCCTTCGCCGCCGCCGTGCGGATGGTCCACCGGGTTCATGGCCGTGCCACGCACCGTCGGACGGATGCCGCGCCAGCGCGACGCTCCCGCCTTGCCGATCTTGCGCAGTGAATGCTCGGCATTCCCGACTTCGCCGATGACGCCGCGACAGTCCACGTGCACCTTGCGCACCTCACCGGAACGCAGTCGCAGCTGCGCGTAGTCGCCATCCCGCGCGACCAGCTGCAGGCTTGCGCCCGCGGCGCGTCCCAGCTGGGCGCCGGCACCGGGCTTGAGTTCCACGCAATGCACGGTCGAACCCACCGGAATACTGCGCAGCGGCAGGCAGTTGCCCGCCTTGATCGGGGCCTCGCTACCGGACAGGATTTCCATGCCCGCCGTCACGCCCTTGGGGGCGATGATGTAGCGGCGCTCGCCGTCCTTGTACAGCACCAGCGCGATATTGGCGCTGCGATTCGGATCGTACTCCAGGCGTTCCACCCGGCCCGGAATGCCGTCCTTGTCGCGCCGGAAATCGACAATGCGATAATGGCGCTTGTGTCCGCCGCCCTGATGGCGCGTACAGACACGGCCAAGATTGTTACGCCCGCTGCCACGGTTTTTCTTTTCGAGCAGCGGCGCGTGCGGCGCGCCCTTGTGCAGATCGGGGCTTCTCACCCGGACCATGGCGCGGACACCCGCGGAAGTTGGCTTGCTCTTGACCAGTGCCATTGTCTGAATTCCTTATTGCTGCCCGACGAAATTGATGTCCTGGCCCGGCTTCAGGCGCACATAGGCCTTCTTCCAGTCCTGCCGGCGGCCGGCGTTGCGTCCGCCCTTGCGCTTGCCCAGCACGTTCGTCACCGTCACCGATTCCACCTGGACGTTGAACATCTTTTCCACCGCCAGCTTGATCACCGGCTTGGTCGCATCGGGACGCACTTCGAATACCATCTGCCGGTTCTTATCCGCCAGCCGCGTGCTCTTCTCGGAGATATGCGGCGCGAGAATGACATGAAACAGTTTCTCTTCATTCATCTTGACGGGCGACGCCCCCGCGGTTTTCTCCGCGGTCGCGGGGCGCTTGGTCGTTTTCTTTCCTGGAGCAGCCTTCATGCCAGCATCTCCTCGAGCTTCTTCACCGCGCCCTGGGTCATGATCACTTTTTCATGACGCACCAGAGTCACCGGATCGGCCTGGCTCACGGTGCGCACGTCCACGTCCGGAAGATTACGCGCCGCCAGCGCCAGATTGTTGTCGAGCGTATCCGTCACGATCAGCACGTCGGCGGTGTCCAGTTTCTTGAGTTTTTCCACCAAGGCCTTGGTCTTGGGCTGATCCATGTTGAATTCGGAAACCGTCACCAGCCGGCCCTGACGCAGCAGCTCGGACAGGATCGAACGCAGCGCCCCGCGGTACATCTTGCGGTTGACCTTGTGCGTGAAATTCTCGTCCGGCGAGGACGGGAACACCTTGCCGCCGCCGCGCCACAACGGGCTGCGGATGGTGCCGGCGCGCGCCTGGCCGGTGCCTTTCTGGCGCCACGGTTTCTTGCCGCCGCCGCGCACTTCGGAACGGGTCTTCTGCTTGCGCGTGCCCTGGCGACCGGTCGCCTGATAGGCAACCACGACCTGATGCACCAGCGGCTCGTTATAGGCCGCGGCGAACACCGTGTCGGAAACCTGAAGTTCCGACGTCGATCCCGTTGCATTCATCAGTTGCACTTTCATGTCCGATCCTTAACTGCTTATTACTTCGGCTTCGCGGCCTTGGCCGCTTTCCGGGTCTTGACGCTCGGGCGGATCACCACGTCCTGACCCTTGGGTCCGGGAATGGCGCCTTTGACCATGAGCAGGTTGCGCTCGGCGTCCACCTGCATGACTTCAAGATTCTGGCAGGTCGCCGTGGCATCGCCCAGATGTCCGGCCATGGGTTTGCCCGGAAACACGCGGCCCGGCGTCTGGCGCTGGCCGATGGAGCCCGGGGCCCGGTGACTCAGCGAGTTACCGTGGCTGGCGCGCCCGCCGGCGAAATGGTGACGCTTGATGGTGCCGGCAAAACCTTTACCGATCGAAGTGCCCTGCACGTCCACGTGCTGGCCCACCTGGAAAATATCGAGCTTGATCTCGGCGCCGGGCTTGAGCTCGGCACCTTCGTTGGCACCCAGGCGGAACTCCCAGAGTCCGCGGCCCGGTTCCACGCCGGCCTTGGCATACTTGCCCGCCAGCGGCTTGGGCAGGCGATCCGCGCGGCGGCTGCCGACGGTCAGCTGCACGGCGCGATAGCCGTCCTTCGCCTCGTCCTTCAGCTGGGTGACGCGGTTGGCGGTCACTTCCAGCACCGTGACCGGTGTCGCCTCGCCGGTTGCCGAGAACAGGCGGGTCATGCCGATTTTTTTGCCTACGAGTCCGAGTGCCATGATCAATGCCTCAGGAGAGCTTGATTTCGACATCCACGCCGGCGGCGAGGTCGAGCTTCATGAGCGCATCCACGGTTTTGTCCGTCGGCTCGATGATGTCCATGATCCGCTTATGCGTGCGCATCTCGAACTGGTCGCGCGATTTCTTGTCGCAATGCGGCGAGCGGTTGAGCGTGTAACGCTCCACCTTGGACGGCAGCGGAATCGGGCCGCGCACGAGCGCGCCGGTGCGCCTCGCCGTGTCGACAATTTCCGACGCGGAACGGTCGATCAGACGATGATCGAATGCCTTGAGGCGGATGCGGATTTTCTGGTTAGCCATTTGCGTTGCTCAAATCCTATTCAATCACCTTCGCCACCACCCCCGCGCCCACGGTGCGGCCGCCTTCGCGGATGGCGAAGCGCAGGCCCTGTTCCATGGCGATGGGGTTGATGAGGGTGACCACGATCTTGATGTTGTCGCCGGGCATGACCATCTCGGTGCCCTGGGGCAGTTCGCACGCTACCGGTGACGTCGGTGGTCCGGAAGTAGAACTGCGGGCGGTAGCCCTGGAAGAACGGGGTATGACGGCCGCCTTCTTCCTTGGTCAGCACGTAGACCTCGGCCTCGAATTTGGTGTGCGGGGTGATGGAGCCGGGCTTGGCCAGGACCTGGCCGCGTTCGACTTCTTCACGCTTGGTGCCTCTGAGGAGGACGCCGACGTTGTCGCCGGCCTCGCCCTGGTCGAGGAGCTTTCTGAACATCTCGACGCCGGTGACGATGGTCTTGATGGTGGGCTTGATGCCGACGATCTCGATTTCATCGCCGACCTTGACGATGCCGCGCTCGATACGGCCGGTGACGACGGTGCCGCGGCCGGAGATGGAGAACACGTCTTCGATGGGCATGAGGAACGGGCCGTCGATGGCGCGCTTGGGCTGGGGGATGTAGGAGTCGAGGGCGTCGGCCAGTTTCACGATCGAGGGTTCGCCGAGCTCGCCCTGGTCGCCTTCGAGGGCCTTCAAGGCGCTGCCGATGACGATCGGGGTCTTGTCGCCGGGGAAGCCGTACTTGGTGAGCAGGTCGCGGACTTCTTCCTGGACGAGTTCGAGCAGGTCCTTGTCGTCGACCTGGTCGGCTTTGTTCAAATACACGACGATGTAGGGGACGCCGACCTGGCGCGCCAGGAGAATATGTTCGCGGGTCTGGGGCATGGGGCCGTCGGCGGCCGAGACCACCAGGATCGCGCCGTCCATCTGGGCGGCGCCGGTGATCATGTTCTTGACGTAGTCGGCGTGGCCCGGGCAGTCGACGTGGGCGTAGTGGCGCTTGTCGCTCTGATACTCCACGTGGGTGGTGGAGATGGTGATGCCGCGCTCGCGCTCTTCGGGGGCGTTGTCGATCTGGTCGTAGGCTTTGACTTCGCCGCCGAACTTGGCGGCCAGGACCTTGGTCAGGGCCGCGGTGAGCGTGGTCTTGCCGTGATCGACGTGGCCGATGGTGCCGACGTTGAGGTGCGGTTTGGTGCGTGCGAATTTTTCCTTGGACACGGGATGCCTCTGTCTTGAATTGAATTAACTGGCCTTCTTCATGACCGACTTCGGCGACGTTCGACGGCACCGGCGAATATTTCTTGAATTCCATCGTGTAGGTCGCGCGACCCTGCGACGATGAACGCAGCGTGGTCGAGTAACCAAACATATTTGCCAGGGGAACCTCGGCGCGGATCAACTTCACGCCGCCGTGGCCGTCTTCCTGGCTCATGATGATGCCGCGACGCGAGTTCAGGTCGCCCATCACGTTGCCCAGATAATCCGCCGGCGACGTGACTTCGACGTCCATGATCGGCTCGAGCAGCACCGGATCGCCCTTGGGGCCGGCTTCCTTCCAGCACAGAATCGCCGCCATCTTGAACGCGTTTTCGTTCGAGTCCACCTCGTGGTACGAGCCGTAGTGCAGCGTCGCCTTCACGTCGACCACGGGATAACCGAATTTGACGCCGCGCTGCATCGCCTCGTCCACGCCCTTGCGCACGGCCGGGATGAATTCCTTCGGGATCACGCCGCCCTTGATGGCGTCCACGAACTCGAAGCCCTTGCCGACGTCCTGCGGCTCGAACTTGATGACCACGTGGCCGTACTGACCGCGGCCGCCGGACTGCTTGACGAAGCGGTATTCCTGATCCACGGGCTTGCGGATGGTTTCGCGGTACGCGACCTGCGGCTTGCCGACGTTGGCCTCGACGCCGAATTCACGGCGCATGCGATCGACGATGATTTCCAGATGCAGCTCGCCCATGCCGGCGATGATGGTCTGGCTGGACTCCTCGTCGGTGTGCACGCGGAACGAGGGATCTTCCTGGGCCAGACGGCTCAGGGCCATGCCCATCTTTTCCTGGTCGACCTTGGACTTGGGCTCGACCGCCTGCGAAATCACCGGTTCCGGGAACTCCATGCGCTCGAGGGTGATCACCTTGTCCTGATCGCACAGCGTCTCGCCGGTGGTCACGTCTTTCAAACCCACGCACGCGGCGATGTCACCGGCGCGGACTTCCTTGATTTCCTGGCGCTCGTTGGCGTGCATCTGCAGCAGACGCCCGATGCGCTCCTTGCGGCTCTTGACCGGGTTATAGACGGAATCGCCCGAGGTCAGCACGCCGGAGTACACACGGATATAGGTCAGCGCGCCGACAAACGGATCGGTCGCGATCTTGAAGGCGAGCGCCGAGAACGGTTCCTCGTCGGAGGCATGGCGTTCGCCGATCGGTGCTGTCCTTGTCGTCCAGATGGCCCTTGATCGCCGGGCGTTCCGACGGCGCCGGCAGAAAATCGATGACGGCATCGAGCGCCGCTTGCACGCCCTTGTTCTTGAACGCCGAACCGCACAGCACCGGCACGATCTCGAGCTTCAGGTTGCGTTCGCGCAGCCCGGTCTTGATCTCGTCCACGGTCAGTTCTTCGCCACCGAGATATTTTTCCATCAGCTTCTCGTTGGCCTCGGCCGCCGCCTCGATCATCTGTTCGCGGTACTTCTTGCACAGCTCGACCATCTCCGCCGGAATTTCCTTCTCTTCGAACTTCATGCCCTGGGTGGAATCGTCCCAGTAGATCGCCTTCATCTTGATGAGATCGACGAGGCCCTTGAAGTTTTCTTCGGCACCGATGGGAAGCTGCAGCGCCACGGCATTGGCGCCCAGGCGTTCCTTGAGCTGGGACACGACCATGAGGAAATTGGCGCCGGCGCGGTCCATCTTGTTGACGAAGGCGATACGCGGCACCTGGTATTTGTTCGCCTGGCGCCACACGGTCTCGGACTGCGGTTGCACGCCGCCCACGGCGCACAGCACGAAGATCGCGCCGTCGAGCACGCGCAACGAACGCTGCACTTCGATGGTGAAATCGATGTGACCGGGGGTGTCGATGATGTTGAAGCGATACTGATCGCGGCTTCCATCCATGCCCTTCCAGAAGCAGGTGGTCGCCGCCGAGGTGATCGTGATGCCGCGCTCCTGCTCCTGTTCCATCCAGTCCATGATGGCCGCGCCGTCGTGCACCTCGCCGATTTTGTGCGAGACGCCGGTGTAGAACAGGATGCGCTCCGTGGTCGTGGTCTTGCCGGCATCGATATGCGCCATGATACCGATGTTCCGGTAGCGTTCGATAGGAGTTGTACGGGCCACGACTCGAATTCCTCTATAATATTAAAGAACGATTAATCGCATTACCAGCGGTAATGCGAGAAGGCCTTGTTGGCCTCGGCCATGCGATGCACGTCTTCGCGCTTCTTCACGGCATTGCCGCGCTTGTCGGCGGCATCCATCAATTCATCGGCCATGCGCGCGGCCATGGATTTGCCGCTGCGCTCGCGCGCGGCATCGACGACCCAGCGCATGGCCAGGGCCGTCTGGCGTCCCGAACGCACCTCGACCGGCACCTGATACGTGGCGCCGCCGACACGCCGGCTTTTCACTTCGACCAGCGGACGCACGTTGGTCAGCGCCTGATTGAACATTTCAATCGGGTCCTTTTTGCTGCGCTCCGCGATCGTGGTGAGCGCGCCATAGACAATTTTCTCGGCCGCCGCTTTCTTTCCGCTATTCATCACCACGTTGATGAACTTCGCCACGGTCTCACTGAGATATTTCGGGTCCGGCGTGATTTCGCGCTTCGGAACCTCTCGTCTTCTCGACATACGTTCTGCTCGTCCTGACTAAATTATTAAAGAATAAAACGCCTTTGCACCTGAATCGCCCTGCACTGCCTCTCCGGCATCGCCCGCGAATCAGTTGGGGCGCGGGGCGAACTGTTCTCTGAAAAATTACGTCTTCGGTCGTTTCGCGCCGTACTTGGAACGACTCTGCTTGCGGTCGGCGACACCCGCGGTGTCGAGCGAACCACGCACCGTGTGGTAACGCACACCGGGCAGATCCTTCACGCGCCCGCCGCGAATCAGCACCACCGAGTGCTCTTGCAGGTTGTGTCCTTCACCGCCGATATAGGTGATCACCTCGTAACCGTTGGTGAGCCGCACCTTCGCGACTTTCCGGAGCGCCGAATTCGGCTTCTTCGGTGTCGTGGTGTACACGCGCGTGCACACGCCACGGCGCTGCGGACAGGCCTCGAGGGCCGGTACCTTGCTCTTGCTCTTCAGGCGTCTGCGCCCTTTGGCAACCAATTGGTTAATCGTCGGCATAAAGCTGTTTTGTCTCTCGACCCAAAAATGGAAATTTCCGCCGTGGCGGAAATCTCGAATTATTTATTATCGCCATCCGAAACTGGTGAACATGTCCGTTCGGTTGCTTCGGCCACAGCCTAAAATCAAAGTCGTCTTGCCGCCTCAGCAATCATAAAAAATGCGGTCAGCGCCGACGTCCCGGATTCCGGCGCATACTCTGACCGGGAATCCAGCCCAGCCAACCTTCGGGATCGGCTTTTTTGAGGCTTCAACAAAGACAGGCCGGCGGAATTCCGGCCTGTTCTGAGGGGCGCGATTCTAGGGAGTCACCCCTATTGTGTCAAGCCATTAGCGCCCGTTTGCGGCCTTTTTTCGAGGTTTTTTGGTCCGCCGGGGCTCCCTGCCCTGCGACCTTCCGCCGCGGCCAAAAGTAGCCGCCGGATCCCGTGGAGCGGGCGACTCCCTTCCGAGGCGAAGCTCCTTCGCCTCGGGCACTGGGCGCTAGGTCCCCACCGCCTCCTCATCGCTGTGCGCCGCAGGCTTGCCCGTGAAACTGGCCGTCAGGGACTGCTTCAATTCCTTGGCTTCCTGCTTGGCTTCGCCGCGCGTGCGCCGGCGCTCCAGGTGATAGGCCAGGCCCGTGCCGGCCGGGATCAGGCGGCCCACGATCACGTTTTCCTTCAGGCCGCGCAGCAGATCCATCTTGCCGGTAATGGCCGCTTCCGTGAGCACGCGCGTCGTCTCCTGGAACGAGGCCGCCGAGATGAACGACTCGGTCGACAACGACGCCTTGGTGATCCCGAGCAGCAGCGGTTCGAAGGTCGCCGGTTTCTTCTTCTGCGCCGCCATTTCCTCGTTGTCCTCGTGAACCCGCGCGCGTTCGGCCTGTTCGCCGGGCAGGAAACGCGTGTCGCCGGAATCGAGGATGCGCACCTTGCGCAACATCTGGCGCACGATCACCTCGATATGCTTGTCGTTGATCTTCACGCCCTGCAACCGGTACACGTCCTGAATTTCATCGACGATGTAGTTGGTGAGCGCCTCGACACCCAGCAGACGCAGGATGTCGGAGGCCACGGGCGCGCCCTCGACGATGACATCGCCCTGTTCCACGGTCTCGCCTTCGAACACGGTGATGTGACGCCCCTTCGGGATCAGATACTCGTGCTCCACGCCTTCCTTGTCGTTGATGATGAGCCGCTGCTTGCCCTTGGTGTCCTTGCCGAAGGAAATCACGCCGCTGACCTCGGCCAGAATCGCGAAATCCTTGGGCTTGCGCGCCTCGAACAGTTCCGCGACGCGCGGCAGACCGCCGGTGATGTCGCGGGTCTTCAACGACTCCTGCGGGATGCGCGCGAGCACGTCGCCCACGCCCACCTTGGCGCCGTCTTCCGCGGTGATGATGGCGCCCGGCGGCAGCATGTACTTGGCCGGAATTTCCGTTCCCGGAATATTGACCGGCTTGCCCTTGCCATCCACCAGCGTGATCACCGGACGGATGTCCTTGGTGCCGGCGCGATGCTTCGCATCCAGCACCACGTACGTCGACAGGCCGGTGATCTCGTCGGTCTGCTTGTTGACGGTCACGCCATCGATCAGGTCGGCGAAAGTCACCTTGCCGGCAACCTCGGTGATGATCGGGTGGGTATGCGGATCCCAGTTGGCGACGACGGCGCCGATCTTGATCTTCGAGCCGTCGTGCACCGACAGCACCGCGCCGAACGGCAGCTTGTAACGCTCGCGGTTGCGGCCCTGATCGTCCTGCACGATCAGCTCGCCGGAACGCGACACCGCGACGTAATTGCCGCTCGCATGCTTCACGACCTTGAGGTTCTTGAGCCGGACCACGCCCGAGGTTTTGACCTCGATGCGCGACACCGCCGTCGCGCGCGAGGCGGCGCCGCCGATATGGAACGTACGCATGGTGAGCTGCGTACCCGGTTCGCCGATCGACTGCGCGGCGATGACGCCCACGGCCTCGCCCATGTTGACGAGATGTCCGCGACCGAGATCGCGCCCGTAGCACTTGCGGCACACGCCGTAACGCGTATGACAGGTCACCGGCGAGCGCACCAGCACTTGGTCGATGTTGCAGTCCTCGAGCAACGCCACGGCCTTTTCATCCAGCACCGAGCCGTCCGCGATCAGTACTTTCTTTTCGTTACCCGGATCGCGGATATCGCCGATCACCACGCGTCCGAGAATGCGGTCGCGCAGCGCGATCACGATTTCGCCGCCTTCCACCAGCGCCGATTTGGCCACCCCTTCCGTCGTGCCGCAATCGTCCTCGGTCACGACCAGGTCCTGGCACACGTCCACCAGGCGGCGCGTGAGATAACCCGAGTTCGCGGTCTTGAGCGCGGTATCGGCCAGACCCTTGCGCGCGCCGTGCGTCGAGATGAAGTACTGCAGCACGTTCAGGCCTTCGCGGAAATTCGCCGTAATCGGCGTCTCGATGATCGAGCCGTCGGGCTTGGCCATCAGGCCGCGCATGCCGGCGAGCTGGCGGATCTGCACCGCGCTGCCGCGCGCGCCGGAGTCCGCCATCATGAAGATGGAATTGAACGACTCCTGCTTGGTCTTTTTGCCCTGCGAATCGGTCACTTCCTCGCTGCCCAGCTGGTCCATCATGGTCTTGGCGACGCGCTCGGAGGTGTGGGTCCAGATATCGACCACCTTGTTGTAGCGCTCGCCGTCGGTGAGCAGACCCGAGGCGTACTGGTTCTGGATCGCCTTCACTTCGCTCTCGGCCTGACCGATGATTTCGGCCTTCTCGCCCGGAATAATCATGTCATCCATGCCGAAGGACACGGCCGCGCGCGACGCGAACGCGAAACCGGTGTACATCAGCTGGTCGGCGAAGATCACCGAGGCCTTGAGGCCGACGCGCCGGTAACACGCGTTGATGAGTTCCGAGATCGTCTTTTTCTTGAGCACGCGGTTGATGAGCTCGAACGGCATGCCTTCCGGCAGGATTTCGGACAGCAGCGCCCGGCCCACGGTCGTGTCATAGAGCTTGCGGGTTTCGATGCGCTTGCCCTTGTCGTCGAAATGCACCTCGCGGATGCGCGCCTTGATGCGTGCCTGCAGCGCGATATGACGACCGTTGTAGGCGCGATGCACCTCGGCCACGTCGGCAAATGCCTTGCCCTCGCCTTGCGCATTGATGCGCTCGCGAGTCATGTAATAGAGACCGAGCACGATGTCCTGCGACGGCACGATGATCGGGTCGCCGTTGGCGGGTGAAAGAATATTGTTGGTGGACATCATCAGGGCGCGGGCTTCGAGTTGCGCCTCCACCGACAGCGGGATGTGCACCGCCATCTGGTCGCCGTCGAAGTCGGCGTTGTACGGCGCGCACACCAGCGGATGCAGCTGGATCGCCTTGCCTTCGACCAGGATCGGCTCGAACGCCTGAATGCCCAGGCGATGCAGCGTCGGGGCGCGGTTGAGCAGCACCGGATGCTCGCGGATCACCTCTTCCAGGATGTCCCACACCTCGGGGCCGGCCTGTTCGACCATCTTCTTCGCCGCCTTGATGGTGGTGGCGAGGCCCTTGGATTCGAGCTTGCTGAAGATGAACGGCTTGAACAGTTCCAGCGCCATCTTCTTCGGCAGGCCGCACTGGTGCAGCTTGAGCGTCGGACCCACCACGATCACGGAGCGGCCGGAGTAGTCGACGCGCTTGCCGAGCAGGTTCTGGCGGAAACGGCCCTGCTTGCCCTTGATCATGTCGGCCAGCGACTTCAGCTGGCGCTTGTTGGCGCCGGTGATGGCGCGGCCGCGGCGACCGTTGTCGAGCAGCGCGTCCACCGCCTCCTGCAGCATGCGCTTCTCGTTGCGCACGATGATGTCCGGCGCGTTGAGATCGAGCAGGCGCTTCAGGCGGTTGTTGCGGTTGATCACGCGCCGGTACAGATCGTTCAAATCAGACGTCGCAAAGCGGCCGCCGTCCGAGCGGGACCAGGGGACGCAGTTCCGGCGGCAGCACCGGCAGGATTTCCAGCACCATCCACTCCGGCTTGTTGCCGGAATAGAGGAACGCCTCGAGCACCTTCAGGCGCTTGGTGAGTTTCTTGATCTTGGTCTCGGAGGTGGTGCCGGCGAGATCGCCGCGCGCTTTCGCCACTTCTTCTTCGAGGTTGATGGACTTGAGCAGGGCACGAACGGATTCCGCGCCCATGCGCGCGTCGAATTCGTCGCCGTACTGCTGGATGGCGTTGAGGTAGGCGTCTTCCGACAGCAGGCTGCCGCGCTCGAGCGGCGTCATGCCCGGGTCGATCACGACATAAGCCTCGAAATACAGCACGCGCTCGATATCGCGCAGGGTCATGTCGAGCATCAGGCCCATGCGCGAGGGCAGGCTCTTCAGGAACCAGATGTGCGCCACCGGCGAGGCCAGGTCGATATGACCCATGCGCTCGCGCCGCACCTTCGACAGCGTGACTTCCACGCCGCACTTCTCGCAGATCACGCCGCGGTGTTTCAGGCGCTTGTACTTGCCGCACAGGCATTCGTAATCCTTGACCGGCCCGAAGATCTTGGCGCAGAAAAGACCGTCACGCTCCGGCTTGAAGGTGCGGTAGTTGATGGTCTCCGGTTTCTTGACCTCGCCGAACGACCACGAACGGATTTTCTCCGGTGAAGCGAGGCCGATGCGGATCGCGTCGAAGTCCTCGGACTTGCCGGGCTGCTTGAAAAGATTAAATAGGTCTTTCAAGATTCTGTCTCCTGCGAACTGATTCGCTAACTGATTCGCCTACTGATTAATAATTACGGTTCCGGTTCGGTCTCGCCCCGGGGCTTACTCTTTTTCCTTCTCCAGCTCCATGTCGATGCCGAGCGCGCGGATTTCCTTCACCAGCACGTTGAAGGATTCGGGCATGCCCGGCTCCATGCGATGGTCGCCCTTGACGATGTTCTCGAACATCTTGGTGCGCCCCGTGACGTCGTCGGATTTGACCGTGAGCATTTCCTGCAGCGTGTAAGAGGCGCCGTAGGCCTCGAGCGCCCACACTTCCATTTCACCGAAGCGTTGACCGCCGAACTGCGCCTTGCCGCCGAGCGGCTGTTGCGTGACCAGCGAGTACGGACCGGTGGAGCGCGCGTGCATCTTGTCGTCAACCAGGTGATTGAGCTTGAGCACGTACATGTAACCCACCGTCACCGGCCGGTCGAAGGACTCGCCGCTGCGCCCGTCATAAAGCGTGGTCTGGCCGGAGGGCGGCAGGCCCGCCATCACCAGCATCTCCTTGATCTCTTCCTCGGACGCGCCGTCGAACACCGGCGTGGCCACCGGCACGCCCTTGCGCAGGTTGCGCGCGAGCTCGATGATCTCGTCGTCGGTCAGCGACTTGATGTCTTCCTTGCGTCCGCTGCGGCCGATCTGGTTGTAGATGCGGTCGATGAAGCGGCGGATTTCCTCGGCCTTGCGCTGCTCATCCAGCATGGCGCCGATCTGGGCGCCGAGTTCATGCGCGGCCCAGCCGAGATGGGTTTCGAGCACCTGGCCCACGTTCATGCGCGACGGCACGCCGAGCGGATTCAGCACGATGTCCACCGGGGTGCCGTCCGCGGTGTACGGCATGTCCTCGACCGCCACGATGCGCGAGATGACGCCCTTGTTGCCGTGGCGTCCGGCCATCTTGTCGCCGGGTTGCAGACGGCGCTTCACCGCCACGTACACCTTGACCATCTTGAGCACGCCGGGGGCGAGATCGTCGCCCGAGGTGAGCTTGACCTTCTTCTCGGTGAATTTCTGGTCGAACAGGTCTTTCTGCTTGGCGAGGTAACCGCGGATCTGCTCCAGTGCCTGCGAGGCCTCCTCGTTCTTGAGGCGGATGTCGAACCACTTGTTGTGCGGCAGTTCCTCGAGATAACCCTTGGTGATCTTGTCGCCGTTCTTCAGTCCCGCCGGTCCGCCGTCGGCGACCTTGCCGATCAGCTGGCGTTCGAGACGCGCGAAGGCGTCGCTTTCCAGGATGCGGTACTGGTCGTCGAGGTCCTTGCGGATGCTCGCCAGCTCGGATTCCTCGATGCTCTTGGCGCGCGCGTCCTTCTCCACGCCCTCGCGGGTGAACACCTGCACGTCGATGACCGTGCCGGAGATGCCGGACGGCACGCGCAGGCTGGTGTCCTTCACGTCCGAGGCCTTCTCGCCGAAGATTGCGCGCAGCAGCTTCTCTTCCGGGGTCAGCTGGGTCTCGCCCTTGGGCGTGACCTTGCCAACGAGGATATCGCCGGCGTCCACTTCGGCGCCGATGTAGACGATGCCCGATTCGTCGAGCTTGGCCAGTGCCGCCTCGCCCACGTTCGGAATATCGCGCGTGATTTCCTCGGGTCCGAGCTTGGTGTCGCGCGCCACGGTCTGCAGCTCTTCGATGTGAATGGTGGTGAAACAATCGTTTTCCACCACGCGCTCGGAAATGAGGATCGAGTCCTCGAAGTTGTAGCCGTTCCACGGCATGAACGCGACCAGGATGTTGCGCCCGAGGGCGAGTTCGCCCATGTCGGTGGACTGGCCGTCGGCCAGCACGTCGCCCATGGCGATGACATCGCCCACCTTCACCAGCGGTTTCTGGTTGATGTTGGTGTTCTGGTTCGAGCGTGTGTACTTGGTGAGGTTATAGATATCCACGCCGACTTCGCCCGGCTTGGTTTCGTCGTCGTTGACGCGCACGACCACGCGCGAGGCGTCCACGGAATCCACCAGGCCACCGCGCTTGGCGACGACCGTCGCGCCCGAGTCGATCGCCACGATGCGCTCGATACCGGTGCCGACCAGAGGTTTTTCGGTTTTCAGGCAGGGCACTGCCTGGCGCTGCATGTTCGAACCCATGAGCGCGCGGTTGGCGTCATCATGCTCCAGGAACGGAATCAGCGAGGCCGCCACCGACACGATCTGCGACGGCGCGACGTCGATATAGTCCACTTTGTCCGGCGTGGACAGCATGAACTCGTTCTTGATACGGCACGAAACCAGCTCGTCGATCAGGTGGCCGCGGCTGTCGAGCGTGGCATTGGCCTGCGCGATCATGAACTTGCTCTCTTCGATCGCCGACAGGTAATGCACGTCGTCGGTGACCTTGCTGTTGTTCACCTTGCGGTACGGGGTTTCGAGGAATCCGTACTCGTTGGTGCGGGCATAGACCGCCAGCGAGTTGATCAGGCCGATGTTCGGGCCTTCCGGCGTCTCGATCGGGCACACGCGTCCGTAATGGGTCGGGTGCACGTCGCGCACCTCGAAGCCGGCGCGCTCGCGCGTCAGGCCGCCGGGCCCGAGGGCCGAGACGCGGCGCTTGTGCGTGATCTCGGACAGCGGGTTGGTCTGGTCCATGAACTGCGAAAGCTGGCTGGAACCGAAGAACTCCTTGATCACCGCCGACACCGGCTTGGCATTGATCAGTTCCTGCGGCATCAGGCCTTCCGACTCCGCCAGCGACAGGCGTTCCTTGACCGCGCGCTCGACGCGCACCAGGCCGACGCGGAACTGGTTCTCGGCGAGTTCGCCCACCGAGCGCACGCGGCGGTTGCCGAGGTGGTCGATGTCGTCGATCTCGCCCTTGCCGTTCTTGAGCTCGATCAGGATTTTCATCGCATCGACGATGTCTTCCTTGGTCAGGATGCCCGGACCTTCATCGCTGCCTCTTCCGACGCGGCGGTTGAATTTCATGCGGCCGACGGCCGAGAGGTCGTAGCGGTCGGGGCTGAAGAACAGGTTGTTGAACAGCGTCTGCGCGGCATCGCGCGTCGGCGGCTCGCCCGGGCGCATCATGCGGTAGATTTCGATCTGGGCCTCGAGCGGATCGCGCGTCAGATCCAGACGCAGGGTATCGGAGATGAACGAACCCTGGTCGAGATCGTTGGTGTAGACCGTCTTGACCTGTTCGATACCGGCTTCGAACAGCTTGTCGATCAGATCCTTGGATACCAGGTCGTTGGCCTGGGCCAGCAACTCGCCGGTCTGCGGATGAATCACGTCTTCCGCGAGCGAACGGCCGATCAGGAAGCTCGGTTCGATGGTCAGCTGCTTGAGCTTGGATTTTTCCAGCTCGCGGATGTGGCGTCCGGAAATGCGGCGGTTGGCTTCGATGATGACTTCGCCCTTCGGCGTTTTCACGTCGAATTCGAATTGCATGCCGCGCAGGCGATTGGGGATCAGGTCGAGCCGGATCTCGTTCTTCACGAGATGGAAGGTATCGGTCTGGAAGAAGGTGGCCAGAATTTCCTGCGTGGTCATGCCGATCGCGCGCAGCAATATCGTCGAGGGCAGCTTGCGGCGGCGGTCGATGCGCACGTACAGGTAATCCTTGGGATCGAACTCCAGATCGAGCCACGAGCCGCGGTAGGGAATCACGCGCGCCGAGAATAACAACTTGCCGGAGGAGTGTGTCTTGCCGTAATCGTGCTCGAAGAACACGCCCGGCGAGCGGTGCAGTTGCGAGACGATGACGCGCTCGGTGCCGTTGATGATGAACGTCCCGTTGTCGGTCATGAGCGGAATCTCGCCCATGTACACTTCCTGCTCCTTGATGTCGCGCACCGTCTTGGTGCCGCTGGCCTCGTCCTTCTCGAACACCACGAGGCGCAGCAGCGCGCGCAAGGGCGCCGCGTAGATCAACCCGCGCTGCTGGCATTCCTTGACGTCGAACGGCGGTATGCCGAGACGATAACTGACGAACTCGAGGGCCGCGTTGCCGTTGTAACTCTCGATCGGAAACACCGTCTTGAAGGCGGCCTGCAAGCCCTGATCGATCCGCTGTTCCGGCGGCGTGTCCGCCTGCAGAAACTGGTGGTAGGATTCCTTCTGGATCTTGAGCAGATACGGAACCTTCAGCACGCCAGGGCGCTTGCCAAAATTCTTGCGGATGAGTTTCTTCTCGGTGAATGAGTAGGTCATGCTTTCCTCGGCTCTATATATATAGAGAAACGGCTTGAACGGACCGGTACAACCGACAACGTCTTCCTGAAAACGGCATGCAGGCGGAACAGCGGCTTGCGCCGCTGGTCCCGCCCGCACGGACTACTAATAGCCGGTTCACCCGCCGGCAGCGGATGAACCCCCGACAGCGCCAACTTACTTAAGTTCAACCTTGGCGCCGGCGGCCTCGAGTTCCTTCTTCATCTTCTCGGCGTCGGCCTTGGGCACGCCTTCCTTCACGGTCTGCGGCGCACCTTCGACCAGGTCCTTGGCTTCTTTCAGGCCGAGGGTGGTCACGGCGCGAACCGCCTTGATGACGGAGACCTTGTTGTCGCCGGCAGCGGTCAGGATCACGTCGAAGGCGTCCTTGACTTCCGCCGGTGCGGCGGCGGCGCCGGCGGCCGGAGCGGCCACGGCCACGGCGGCCGCGGAGACGCCGAACTTGGTCTCCATCTCCTTGATGAGCTCGGAGAGCTCCAGCACCGACATGCTGGAAATGGTATTAAGTATCTCTTCTTTGGAAACAGCCATGATTAAATCTCCTGAATAAAGTCTTGAATGATTGATCGTTTAGGCGGCTTGCGCCTTGGCATCGCGCACCGCGGCCAGGGCCCGTACGAACTTCGCCGGGACCTCGTTCAAGGTCTGGACGAACTTCTGGACCGGCGCCTGCATCGTGCCGAGTAGCTGAGCCAGCAATTGCTCGCGTCCGGGCAGAACCGCCAACGCCTGGATCTGCGCCAGGGACATGAGCTTGCCGCTCATGGCGCCGGCCTTGATCTTGAGCATTTCGTTGTCTTTCGCGAACTCGCTCAATATCTTGGCCACCGCCACGGGATCGGCCGACACCGCAAACGCCAAGGGACCGACCATCTGGTCCTTGAGGCATTCGAAGCTCGTGCCCTCCACGGCACGCCGAGCCAGCGTGTTTTTCACGACGCGCAGATAAACCTTGCCGTCATACGCCTTGCGACGCAGCGTGGTCATCTGGGCAACGCTCAGCCCACGATACTCGGCCAACATGGCCGCCTGGGCACCCGTCAACTTCTCGGATACTTCGGCGACAACCGCCTTTTTCTCATCTAATGTCAGACTCATACGAGTCACCTCCGGTTGCTACGTCTATAAACAACGGCGACCTTTTCAGGAGGTAAATCCTGTGTCGGGCACACCGTCTGCGCAGGCTGTTTCAGCCGATTAAGCACCGCGCAACCGACATCGTTGCCACGGCGCACCTGCGGTCTTTGACAACGCTCCGCGCCCAACAACGGCACGAAGCGACCCAAAGTTCGTAATAACGCGATCAAGCGATCGCTTCACTCATTCATCGCGCGGTCGGCAAGCCGACCGCGCACACCTCTCTTACAACCCCGACGTGTCCAGGCGGATGCCCGGGCCCATCGTCGTCGAAATCGTCACCTTCTTCAGGAACGCGCCTTTCGACGCCGCCGGCTTGACCTTGTTCAAGGCCGCGACCAGCGACAGCAAATTCTCCTTGAGCGCCTCGGCCTCGAACGAGGCCTTGCCGATCGCGCAATGCACGATGCCGGCCTTGTCGGTACGGAACTGCGCCTGGCCGGCCTTGGCGTTTTCGACGGCCTTGGCCACGTTCGGCGTCACGGTGCCGACCTTCGGATTCGGCATCAGGCCGCGCGGGCCGAGAATCTGGCCGAGCTGACCCACGATCTTCATGGCCTCGGGAGTCGCGATGGCAAGATCGAATTCGATCTTGCCCGCCTTGATCTGGTCCGCGAGGTCCTGGAAACCGACGATGTCGGCGCCGGCCTTTTTCGCGGCCTCGGCGGCGTTGCCTTCGGCGAACACCGCGATGCGCACCTTCTTGCCGGTGCCGCGCGGCATCACCGCCGTGCCGCGTACGTTCTGGTCCGACTTCTTGGCGTCGATGCCGAGGTTGATCGCGACGTCCACCGATTCGTCGAACTTGGCGCTGGCGGTGCCCTTGAGAATATTCAGGGCTTCGTCGAGCGGATAATTCTTCATGCGATCGACTTTGGCGAGCTGGGCTTTCAGGCGTTTACCGGCCATATCACACCCCCTCGCATTCCACGCCCATCTGGCGTGCGCTGCCCGCGATGATTTTCACCGCGGTGTTGATGTCGTAACAATTGAGATCGGGCATCTTGATCTTGGCGATTTCCTCGAGCTGCTTGCGCGACAGTTTGCCGACCTTGTCCTTGAGCGCGTTGCCGCTGCCGGACTCGAGCCCGAGCGCCTTCTTGATCAGCACCGACGCCGGCGGCGTCTTGGTGATGAAGGTGAAGCTCTTGTCGCTGAACGCCGTGATGATGACGGGAGTCGGCATGCCCTTTTCCATCTTCTGGGTCTGCGCGTTGAACTGCTTGCAGAACTCCATGATGTTCAGGCCGTGCTGACCGAGCGCCGGTCCCACCGGCGGGGACGGATTGGCCGACCCGGCCGGCACCTGCAACTTGATATACGCCGTTACTTTCTTTGCCACGATATACTCCTTACGGGTGCAAGCGGCTGTTGTCAGCCTCCCCCGTTTACTTCGATTTCGAATTTCAGATTTCTGATTGCCGGACAACCAGTCGGAAATTACACTCTGAAATCACTACCTTCACGCCTTTTCGACCTGACTGAACTCCAGCTCCACCGGCGTCTGCCGTCCGAAGATCGACACCGCCACCTTGAGCTTGTTCTTCTCGTAGTTGACGTCCTCGACCGTGCCATGGAAATCGGCGAACGGGCCGTCGATCACGCGCACCTGCTCGCCGGCCATGAACGAGAATTTCGGGCGCGGCTTCTCCACGCCTTCCTGCACCTGCCGCAGAATCGCATCCGCTTCCTTGTCGGTGATCGGCGTCGGCTTGGTGCCGGAACCGCCGATAAAACCGCTCACCTTCGGCACGTCTTTCACGAGGTGCCAGGTCTCGTCGTCCATCTCCATCTTCACCAGCACATAGCCGGGGAAGAACTTGCGTTCGCTGGTGCGCTTCTGGCCGCTTTTCATCTCCACGACCTCTTCGGTCGGCACCAGAATCTCGGCGAACTTTTCCTCCATCCCGGTGTTGCGGATGTGTTCCTTGAGCGAGCGCACCACCTGCTTCTCGAAACCGGAATAGGTGTGCACGACATACCAGCGCATCGTCATGAATTCAGCTCCTATCCCGTGACCGCTCTGACAACCTGGTGCAATCCCCAGTCGATGACCCACATATAAACCGCCACGAGTATCACCATGACAAACACGACCAGGGTAATCTGCATGGTTTCCTTTCTTACCGGCCAGACCACCTTGCGCAGTTCCAGGCGCGCACCCTTGAAAAATTCCCAGGTGCCGCGGCCGGTCGCCGTCGTCGCCGCGATGGCCACCGCCAGTACCGCGCCCAGCAGAACGACCGCCACCCGGATCAAGTCCGGTTTGTCGCCAAAGTAATAGAATCCCCCGATGCCGCCGGCTACCAGCAGCACCGCGAGAATCAGTTTCAATTTGTCCGCTATCACTACTAAAAATCCTTCATCGCCAGTCATCTGGCAGGCCAGGAGGGAATCGAACCCCCAACCTGCGGTTTTGGAGACCGCCGCTCTGCCAATTGAGCTACTGGCCTAAATCATCCGCGCGGACAACGTCCGCGCGCGCCTGTACCCTATTCAATCACCTTCGCCACCACCCCCGCGCCCACGGTGCGGCCGCCTTCGCGGATGGCGAAGCGCAGGCCCTGTTCCATGGCGATGGGGTTGATGAGGGTGACCACGATCTTGATGTTGTCCCCGGGCATGACCATCTCGGTGCCCTGGGGCAGTTCGCAGCGATCCGGTGACGTCGGTGGTCCGGAAGTAGAACTGCGGGCGGTAGCCCTGGAAGAACGGGGTATGACGGCCGCCTTCTTCCTTGGTCAGCACGTAGACCTCGGCCTCGAATTTGGTGTGCGGGGTGATGGAGCCGGGCTTGGCCAGGACCTGGCCGCGTTCGACTTCTTCGCGCTTGGTGCCTCTGCAGGAGCACGCCGACGTTGTCGCCGGCCTCGCCCTGGTCGAGGAGCTTTCTAAACATCTCGACGCCGGTGACGATGGTCTTGATGGTGGGCTTGATGCCGACGATCTCGATTTCATCGCCGACCTTGACGATGCCGCGCTCGATTCGGCCGGTGACGACGGTGCCGCGGCCGGAGATGGAGAACACGTCTTCGATGGGCATGAGGAACGGGCCGTCGATGGCGCGCTTGGGCTGGGGGATGTAGGAGTCGAGGGCGTCGGCCAGTTTCACGATCGAGGGTTCGCCGAGCTCGCCCTGGTCGCCTTCGAGGGCCTTCAAGGCGCTGCCGATGACGATCGGGGTCTTGTCGCCGGGGAAGCCGTACTTGGTGAGCAGGTCGCGGACTTCTTCCTGGACGAGTTCGAGCAGGTCCTTGTCGTCGACCTGGTCGGCTTTGTTCAAATACACGACGATGTAGGGGACGCCGACCTGGCGCGCCAGGAGAATATGTTCGCGGGTCTGGGGCATGGGGCCGTCGGCGGCCGACACCACCAGGATCGCGCCGTCCATCTGGGCGGCGCCGGTGATCATGTTCTTGACGTAGTCGGCGTGGCCCGGGCAGTCGACGTGGGCGTAGTGGCGCTTCGTCGCTCTGATACTCCACGTGGGTGGTGGAGATGGTGATGCCGCGTTCGCGCTCTTCGGGGGCGTTGTCGATCTGGTCGTAGGCTTTGACTTCGCCGCCGAACTTGGCGGCCAGCACCTTGGTCAGGGCCGCGGTGAGCGTGGTCTTGCCGTGATCGACGTGGCCGATGGTGCCGACGTTGAGGTGCGGTTTGGTGCGTGCGAATTTTTCCTTGGACACGGGATGCCTCTTTAATTATCTCACTGTCAGTTGAACGTAATCTTCGAAAACCATTCGTAATAAAAAATTCTGGAGCCCATAATCGGAATCGAACCGATGACCTCTTCCTTACCAAGGAAGTGCTCTACCGACTGAGCTATATGGGCGGATGTAATCAGCCCAGCCTAACTGGAGCGGGTAGTGGGAATCGAACCCACATCATCAGCTTGGAAGGCTGAGGTTCTACCATTGAACTACACCCGCCTTGGATGTATTTGTAATCGATGAACCCAGCTTGTCCTGCTTCGCGCAGTTCATCTCGCCCCCAACCTGGTGGAGGGGGGTGGATTCGAACCACCGAAGGCAGAGCCGTCAGATTTACAGTCTGATCCCTTTGGCCGCTCGGGAACCCCTCCGGAAAAAATGAAGCCGCAAATTTTGCGTGACTGGGCCTTGCTTGTCAACCGATATCCTTGATTTTTTACACAAACTCTTCCTGACAATCACTGATTGGTAACAGCCGATCCTGGCTCCGGCGGATAAGTTGAGCGCCGACCCGGCCATGAACCAGGCAATCTGGTCCCGGGTCAGGCTGTGCAGAGCAAAAAACGTCTCCTGGCTGCCGTCGGCATGGGTAATTCGGGCCTCGATCTTCTGCCCGGGGGCCAATTTGTCGAGGCCGATGAAGCTCAGCCGGTCATCCCGGCGGAGGCGGTCGTAGTCGGCCGGATCGGCAAACGTCAGCGGCAATACGCCCTGTTTCTTGAGATTGGTCTCGTGAATACGGGCAAAACTGCGCGTCAGCACCACCCGGCAGCCGAGGAAACGGGGACTCATGGCGGCATGCTCGCGCGAACTGCCCTCGCCGTAATTCTGGTCGCCGACCGCCACCCAGCCCAGCCCCTGGGCCTTGTACGCCCGGGCGATTTTCGGCAATTCCTCGCCGGACTGACCGGTCAGGACATTGAAGCCGGTTCCGGGTTTGTCGCTGAAGGCGTTATCCGCCCCGGTAAACATGTTGTCGCTGATGCGGTCCAGATGGCCGCGGAACTTGAGCCACGGACCGGCCGGGGAAATATGGTCGGTCGTGCATTTGCCGCGCGCCTTGAGCAGCACCGGCAGATTCTGGTAACCCGCCGTCTTGTCCACCGGCTCGAACGGCGCGAGCAAGGCCAGCCGTTCGCTCTTCGGATTGACCACCACTTTTCCGGCGGCGGGATTCTCGACCGGCGCGACATAGCCTTCGCTGCCGCGATCGAAACCCTTGGCCGGCAATTCCGCGGCGCTCGGCGCCTCGAGCGTGAGCACGCCACCGTTGAACTTCACGCCTTCATGAATCGGGTCCGCGTCCAGCCGTCCGGTCAGCGCATAAGCCACGACCACCTCGGGGCTGGCGATAAAGGCCAGCGTGCTCGGATTGCCGTCGTTGCGTTTGGGGAAGTTGCGGTTGTAGGAAGTCAGGATCGAATTCTTCTCGCCCTTGGCAATATCGGTGCGCTCCCACTGGCCGATGCACGGCCCGCAGGCGTTGGCCAGCACCGTGGCGCCGATCGCCTCGAGATCCGCGAGCAGTCCGTCGCGCTCGATGGTCGCGCGCACCTGCTCCGATCCCGGCGTGACCATGAGCGGCACGCGCGCCTGCAAGCCCTTGGCTTTCGCCTGGCGCGCGATGTGCGCGGCACGGCCGATGTCTTCATAAGAAGAATTGGTGCAACTGCCGATCAGCGCCGCCTTGAGTCCGGCCGGGTAGTCGTGCGACTTCACGTCGGACGCCATCTGCGATACCGGTCGCGCGAGATCGGGCGTGTGCGGACCGACGATGTGCGGTTCCAGCCGGGACAGATCGATCTCCACGACCTGGTCGTAATGTTTGCCGGGATTCGCGAGCACGTCGGCGTCGGCCGTCAGATGCTCCGCGAGGCTCGCGGCCAGACTCGCCACTTCGGCGCGCCCGGTCGCGCGCAGATAGTCGGCCATGCGCTTGTCGAACGGAAACACGGAGGTCGTGGCACCCAACTCCGCGCCCATGTTGGTCACGGTCGCCTTGGCGGTGCAGGAGAGCGACTCGGTCCCCGGACCGAAGTACTCGATGATCTTGTTGGTGCCGCCGGCCACCGTCAGCATGCCGGCGAGCTTGAGGATCACGTCCTTGCCGCTGGTCCAGCCGGACAGTTTCCCGGTCAGTCGCACGCCGATCAGTTTCGGCCACAGCAGTTCCCACGGCATGCCGACCATCACGTCCACGGCGTCGGCGCCGCCCACGCCGATCGCCAGCATGCCGAGACCGCCGGCATTCGGCGTGTGCGAATCGGTGCCGATGATGAGGCCGCCGGGGAAAGCGTAGTTCTCGAGAATCACCTGATGGATGATGCCCGAACCCGGCTTCCAGAAACCCATGCCGTATTTATTCGACGCCGAGGCGAGGAAGTCGTACACCTCCTTGTTCGTGCTCTCGGCGACTTCGAGATCCTTGATCGCGCCGACCTTGGCGCGGATGAGGTGATCGCAATGCACCGTCGTCGGCACCGCCGCCTCGCTGCGGCCCGCGGTCATGAACTGCAGGATCGCCATCTGCGCCGTGGCATCCTGCATCGCCACGCGATCCGGATTCAGCGCCACCGTGGTCTTGCCGCGCTCCGGCAGGTCCGCATTCAGATCCGCCTTGTGCGCGAACAGGATCTTTTCCGCGACCGTCAGCGGACGACCCACGCCACGCCGCACGGCGGCCATGCGCGCCGGCAGGGACTGGTAATAATGACGAACCGTGGCGACGGCGTCGGCAGGAGTCTTTTCCATGGTGGTACCTGAAAAACAGCAAAAGGCTTTGCGCGAGGGGCGGGATTGTAAATCAAGGCGGGGCACCTAGGCTATGTTGTCCTCAGCTTTATCTAACAGGCTGATGAAAAGTGAGGCATCCCGCTCATTTGCCTGGACCTGTTTCATTCAATCCCTGCCTTTTTTAAATCGAATTATCTGACGCCGCGCTCTTTTAGTCGGGCGCCCTTTTTCATGGGAATCATAAATTCTTTCGGCGGAAAGCCGGGCAGCCAGTTCTTTCCGTGCCGCTTTGCTCTGGACGCTTTCTGCATAAAGCAAAGCGGCTTCCGGCGCCGGACCACGCCGGCCGGACAAGCCCAGCACCCGTACACGTATTCATAGGGGCCGACATGGATGCTCAATTCATCGTCAAGCCGAATAGCCTTGGCTGCCTTCACGCGCTCGCCATTCACTTTGACCTTGCCGCCCGCTACCGCCGCCGCGGCCAGTGAGCGAGTTTTGAAAAACCTCGCCGCCCAAAGCCATTTGTCGATGCGGATATGGCTGCCCTCTGTTTCTGCCACGACAATTCCTGATGTTCTCAATATTTCCGATTTTACGGCAGAAACACTAAGCCAAGTCGCAATCCTCTATTCATTGCTGCCACTCACTTCTCTCCCCACGGCGCGAAACCGATGGGGCGCTTCTTCTTCGGCTCCGGTGGGGTCATGAGCTGACGGATAGCTTCAATCAACTCGGTAATGGCGTGGTCATGGGTGGTCAGCTTGCGCTCCAGTTCGTTCAATTTGCGCGCAAGCGCTTTGTTCGATGACAACATCTCACGCAGTTGCACAAAGGCCCGCACCACATATACGCTGATCTGGACTGCACGTGGCGAGTTCAGCACGGAAGCGGCCATGATGGCGCCGTGTTCGGTAAAGACCGTAGGCCTATTTGCGCTGCCCGCCATGGCTGCGATGTCCTGACTTGAAGTCGCAATTTGCGACCTCAAGATTCAAGCTCCTGCTTTGTCAGTTGAAAGATGAAATCCTCCGGAAAACGATCGACATTGCGTCTGACTTGCTCGTTTAGGCGTCTGGTCGGCACGCCGTAAAGCTCGGCCAAGTCAGCATCCAGCATAACCTTCTGACCACGAACCAGAAAAATGCGGGATACCACATGCTCTAGCGAGACAATCGAAGCTTTCTTTTCTTTAGGCACTCCCTGCCTCCCGTATCATTAGTGTGTTTTAACGACACCGGGCGCTATTCAAACATGCCCTCCATGAAGCGGCAAATCGTTCAGGCCACAAAATATGAGGTCGCAATTTGCGACCTCAAAACAACCGCCTCGATTTAAGGTCGCAAAATGCGACCTTAAAGCAGGTGCTGTCGAGAGAATTTTAAGGTCACAAAATGTGACCTTAAACCTTTAGATATTTAGCTGCTAACCCAAGCACGGGAATGTGGTCGCAATTTGCGACACATCACGAAACTTGAGGTGCCGTTCTGGCACCTCAAACTTGAAGTCACAATTTGTGACTTCAAGTTTGAGTGCAAAGGATGAATGGAGCCCGCAGAGGGTCTCGAACCCCCGACATCCTGATTACAAATCAGGTGCTCTACCAACTGAGCTATGCGGGCCAGTATCGAAAGGCGGCGAATTGTAAGTATAACGCCCGAATCAGACAATCGACCCGGACTACTCTGCCAGACGCCTCTGGACTTCCTTGGTTGCTTCGGCCAGCGCCTTGGGCGACAGGTTGCGCGCGGCCTCGTCACGGATCGCCCGGGCTTCTGCCTGCTTCGCCTCGGAAGGAAAGGAATTGAGCGCCATACCGGCCCAGACATAGGCCTCCTGGTAATCCCGGCCGACACCTTCGCCCTTCAGCAGCAATCGGGCGAGAGCGAGCTGGGCAGGCGCGTGACCTTGTGTCGCCGCGTCCTCGAACCAGTCCGCGGCCTCGTCGGGATCGCGTTTGGTGCCCTGGCCATTGAGGTGCATCAGTCCCGCCTGATACTGCGCCTCGCGTGAACCGAGCTTGCCATGCTCGCGCTTCCAGTTGGACTCGCCCGCCTCCTCGAACCATTCGAGTGCGCGGGCCAAGTCACGTTCCACGCCCAGACCGTCGCGGTACATGATCCCAAGCTGATACATCGCATCAATATGCTGCCGCTTTGCATGCGATTCGAACAGCTTGAAGGCGGCGCTATAGTTTTGTTCGTCCAGCGCCTGCTGCGCTGCTTCCATATCCGCCCACACCGGGCCGGCGAGACCGAAGATCAACAGCAACAATGGTTTGATTCGCATAGACCCTCCTTCACCAACGTCACGATTCACGGGGAGCCATTCGACTTCGTGCGTGGCGACGGGCAGGTCGACTCGTGAAGCTGCACTTCCTTTGCGCCCCAGTCTGCCTGTTTGAGCTTCACGATATTATCCTGCGCCGTCGGCTCGAGGAGATCAAGCCAGTAAAGAGTACGGTCCTGGGTCAGCGGCTGCATGCTTGCCTCCACGCCCTTGGCCGCAAGTTCGCGCACCCGCGCCGTGGCATTGGCCTCGACGGAAAACAGGCCGAGCGATATCGCGTTGTGCCAGCCTTCTTCCTGAAACACGGCATGGTCCTTGAAGCCGAGACGGGTGAGCTCCTGGCGCTTGCGCTCCGCCGCCTCCTTGGACGCGAGCGGCGGCAGGTAGACGCGGTAACCGGTGATCATTTTGGTTTCCTCGGTGCGGCGGGCAAACCCGAGATGCAGTTCGTTCAACTTTGCCTCGGCCTGGGTGACGCGGGCCGTGTCCGTAAACGGGCCGAGATGAAAACAAACCGGCACGGCATTGGCCACCAGTTCCGCGTTCGCGGGCGGCGGCGTCTTGCGCGGTGTGAGCTTCACGTTCGGCTCGGTGAGCAGACGCATTTTTTCAAGAGCAAGCGGCGCACGCGCCGCACGCGTCTCCTCGAGCGGCGTCTCCTTGTACCAGCTCGCCCACATCCACAGGCCGATATTGGCAAGCACGAATGCGGCAAACAACCATTTCAGTTTCATAAGGTATCCGCGATCCTGGCCAGGCCCTTGAGCACGAGGTCCGGTACCGGCGTGTGCGCCGTGCGCAGCCGCGCGGCCAGTGCCGGGGCATCACCGCCGGTCAGGAACACGCGCATCGTCTCGCCGAGCGTGTGGCGGTATTCGTCAATCAACCGCTCCACCGCGCCCGCCAAACCAAACAAGGTCCCGGCGGCAACGCCATCGGCCGTGGAACGCGCCAGACAATCGGTGGCGTCACCCTCGGTGGCGGGGATGCCGGCCGTTCCCTGCACGAGACTGGCGCGCAACAGACGCAGGCCCGGAAAAACCGCGCCGCCGAGAAACTCGCCGTCCGCTGACAAGGCATCCACCGTGACGGCGGTACCGCAATCCACCACGCACGCCGCGGAGCTGGTGAGTCCGCGCGCGCCGATCAGCGCCACCCATCGATCCACGCCGAGCTGCTCCGGCTGCCGGTAACGATTCTGCACGCCGAGCTGTTCTGTCTGCGCGCGGACAATTCGCGGCGCGACCGACCAGCGCGCCTGGACCCATTTCTCCAGCGCATGCATTCGTTCAGAGGTTGAGACGCTGCACATGACGATCTTCTGCGGGGCGTCCATGTCGCGCCACAGCCTGTCCAGCAATGACGGCATCGTCCGTTCGAGCAAGGCCGCCTCCGTGCGCCAGAGACCGGGCGCCTGCTGCGCCCATTTCAGGCGGCTGTTGCCGAGATCAATCAACAGGTTCACGTCATCGATCTCACGCTGATCTCACCGGAATGAAACACCTGCCTGCCTTTGCCAAGCTGCACGATCAGGCCGCCGTTTTCATCTATGCCCTCGACCGTCCCGAGAAATTCCCGGTCACCCTGGATCAGGCGCACGCGCCGGCCGTGGTAAAGATGGCGCGACGACCATGCCTCGCGGAACGGCGCAAAGCCCTTCTCGCTGAACGCCTGGAACATGCGCCGCAGATGCCGGATGAGGAGCGCCGCGAGGCGGTTGCGGTCGGCGGTTTCACCGAGAATGTTGCGCAGATCCACCCACGGCTGATCGATCCGCTCGGCATCCTCGCGACCGATATAAGCATTCACGCCCACCCCGAGGATCACCTGTGTCGGGCCGGCCGACTCGCCCTGCACATCGGCCAGCAGCCCGGCGAGCTTGCGTCCGTCCCACAACACATCGTTCGGCCATTTGAGTCCCGCATCATCGACGCCATATTCCTCGAGCGCTTGCAGCACCGCCAGGCCGGCGGCCAGGCTCAGTCCCGAGACAAGGCCCGGACCGCCGGGAAACTGCCAGGCCATGGAGAACATGAGATTGTGGTAAGGCGTGGCGACCCACGCACGGCCGCGCCGGCCGCGACCGCCCGACTGCGCCTCGGCGAGGCAGGCCATGCCGTTCAGGGTCCTGGCGTGCGCGATGAGTTCGGCGAGATGGCGATTGGTCGAATCCGTTTCGTCGAGGACGTGCAGGCGGTCGCGGAAATCCGCGGCCGCGTCACCCAGATGTTTCAGGATGCGGGAACGATTCAGCAGCGTGAGCGGCGCGTCGAGTTTGTAGCCGCGCCCGGTCACGCGATGCACATCCAGTCCCGATTGCGTGAGACGGCGGATGTTTTTGCACACCGCCGCGCGCGTGATGCCGAGTTTCTTGCCCAAGTCGGTGCCGGAATGAAACGCGCCGTCGGACAGCATCCTGAGGATTTCGGCGCGCGTGCTCATGCGGAAATTGTACCCGATTACCGCCCGCCGCCATCCCCCGGACGGCTACTTCACGAAGGTCACCGGAATGTCCGTGAGATGCAGCACCTTGGACGCCACCGAGCCCAGCAGCAGGCTTGAAACCGAACTCAGCCCCCGCGTCCCCATGACGATCTGGGCGCAGCCATGTTCGTGTGCATAGTTGACGATGGTCTCGGGCACCTGGCCGACGCCAATATGATAGGTGTGCGCCACCGAAGACTTGTCGAGCTGCTGGCGCACCGTCGCCAGCGCCTTCGCGCCTTCGTCGTGATAGTAGGCATTGAGCGCTTCCTGGCCGACAAACTTTTTAATATCGCCAAACGTCACCGGAGGTTGCACAGTCAGCACATGCGCTTCCAGGGGCTCGCGGCTGATTTGCGCGAGTTGCAGCACATGATCCACGGCCCGGTTGGCGTTGTCCGATCCATCCACGGCTACCAGTATCTTGATCATCGTCCCTCCCGTTTATTCATACAGCGATCCGCGTCACGGCTTGGACTCCTGCTGTTCCACCGCGACCTCGACCACCGCGCGTTTCTTGCGGCGCGCAAAATACTTGCCGGCGAGCACCACCAGGACCGCGCCCAGCAGCGGGGCGAACATGTGCAGCCACGTTGCATTCGCCTCGATCCAGGGCGCCGCCACCGGGTCGGTCACCGCCATCTCGCCGGCCACGTAGCCGAGCAGGGCGGCGCCCAAGGTGATCACCACGGGGAAACGTCCCATCAAGCCGCATGATGAGGGTGCTGCCGTAGATGATGAGCGGCATGCTGATCAGAAGACCCAGTACCAGCAAGACCACGTCACCCTTGGCGACGGCCGCGACGCCGAGCACATTGTCGAGGCTCATCACCAGGTCCGCGATCACAATGGTCTTGATGGCCGCGAACATGCCTGCGTTACCCTCCGTCTCGCCGTCCCCATCGTCATCCGGTAACAGCAACTTGATGGCGATCCAGAGCAACAGCGCGCCGCCGACGAGCTTGAGGTAAGGCCTGGCGAGCAACAGGACGGCAAACACCGTGAGCACGGCGCGCAGCACGATGGCGCCGGCGGCGCCGAAAATAATCGCCAGACGCTGCTGCGCCGGCGGCAAGCGTGCGGCAGGCCAGCGCAATCACCACCGCGTTGTCGCCGCTCAAGACGATGTTGACGCCGATGATCTCCAACAACGCGATCCAATTATGCGCGTCACTCAACCAGGCAATCATTCACCCCTCCAGCGCCATCTCATCCGGATTACGCGATATGTTTTATGTCTATTGGCGACGGTCATTCGTTACTTCACGGACGTGCCGGACATGCGCTCGACGACCTTCACGATCGCCGCGGAATCGAGCTCGCCGTCGCCGGTGCCCATGAGCGCGTTCAGATGCTGGGTCACCAGCGCCGCGCCGGGCAGCGCCGACGCCCAGCTTGTGCGCGGTCTTCCATCACGATGCGCATATCCTTCTGGTGCAGTTCGACCTTGAAGCCGGGCTTGAAATCGTTGTCGAGCATGCGCTTGCCGTGCACTTCCAGGATCTTGCTGCCGGCGAAGCCGCCCATCAGCGCCTCGCGCACCTTGGCCGGCATCCACGCCGTTCCTGCGCGCGAAGGTCAGCGCTTCGCTCACCGCCTCGATGGTCACCGCCACCACGATCTGGTTGCAGGCCTTGGCCACCTGGCCGGCGCCGTTGTCGCCGATGTGCACGATGTTCTTGCCCATGGACTCGAACAGCGGCTTGACGCGCTCGAACACCTCTGGCCTTGCCGCCCACCATGATCGACAGCGTGGCGTTGATCGCGCCGATCTCGCCGCCGGAAACCGGCGCATCCAGCATCTCGACGCCGCGCGTCGCGAGCTGCTCGGCGATAGCGACGCGTGGCCGCCGGCGAGATGGTGCTCATGTCCACCACCACCTGGCCCGGCTGCACGCCGCGACAGCAGACCGTTGTCGCCCGATCACGACTGCTCCACGTCCGGCGTGTCGGACACCATGATGAAAATGATGTCGGCGTTCGCGGCCACCTCCGCGGCCGAGGCGCAGGCGCTGCGCGCCCGCCTCCGTCAGCGACGTCCATCGTTACCGGCCGGCGCCCATGTACCCACAGCGCGTGCCCCGCCTTGCGCAGATTGAGCGCCATCGGCCGACCCATGATGCCGAGTCCGATAAAACCCACCTTCATCGCCATCGTCGTGCCCCTTCTGAAAAACGCGATGCCCCAGTTAAAAAGGAAAAGCGACCGGTGTAAAGAGCCAATCGCGTGATTTGCGCACAGCGAGAACTAAAGTTCCGGAGGCTTGCCCTGGAATCCGATCGCTTGCTCGCACCATAGCGCCACCTGCAGCAGGCGCGCATCCTGCAGATAACCGCCGACCAGCTGCAAACCGAGCGGCATGCCGTGGGCGCCCAGCCCCGAGGGAATGGTCAGCGCCGGCACGCCGCAAAGCGTCCACAGGGTGCAGAACGCGGGGTCACCGGTGTGTTCGAGCGTGGCAGGCGCCTCACCGCGGGCGGGCAGCGTCAGTATCGCATCGTAGCGCCGCAGGAAATCGCCCAGCTCGCCCTGCAGGCGCGTGCGGCTCTCGAGGGCGGCGTAATAGGCGGCTTCGGTAATCTTTGCGCCATCATCGATCAGACGATTGAGTTCGGCGCTCAACCGATCCCGGTGTTGCTCCTGCAGCACGGCGAACGTACGCGCGCCTTCATAGTGCATGATGGTGCGGTGCACCTCGTGCGCCCGTTGAAACGCATCGGGCAGCACCGCCGCCTCCACCACGGTCCCGGCGCGGCGCAACGTGGCGATGCTCTGAAGAAAATTTTCCTGCTGATCGGCGTCGGCGAGATGCCACACCGGCGAGCGCACCGCCGCCAGCCGCGGCGGCTGGAACAAGGGCTTGGGATCGAGGTCCTGCGGCACCAGCGCGAAGTCGGAGAGGCTGTCCGGATCGTCCGGCGTGCGGCCGATCAAGGCACTGGCCACGACCGCCGCGTCGGCGACGCCGCGCGTGAAGACACCGACCTGATCCAGCGTCTGGCTGAACTTGAGTATGCCGGAACGCGAGATGAGTCCGGCGCTGGGCTTGTATCCGACGACGCCGCAGAACGCCGCGGGCCGGATGACCGAACCGTTGGTTTGCGTGCCGAGCGCCGCCGGCACGAATCGCGCCGCCACCGCGGCGGCGGAACCGCTCGAGGAACCGCCCGGCGTGTGCGCCGGGTTCCACGGATTGCGCGTCTTGCCCGGTGAAAAATACGCCAGCTCCGCGGTCACGGTCTTGCCCAGCAATACCGCGCCGGCTTCTTCCCAGCGGCGCACGACATGCGCGGATGTCGACGGAATATTATCCTCGAAAACCGGCGAACCCATGCGCGTCGGCACGCCGCGCACGTCGACGATGTCCTTGATCGCGACCGGCACCCCCAGCAACGCCCCTTGTTTACCCTCGCGCCGATGCTGGTCCGCCGCGCGCGCGGTTTCCAGCGCCGCTTCGGATTTGAGCCAGACCCAGGCTTCGATTGTCGGGTCGAGTCGCGCGATATGCGTCAGGCAATCGCGCACCAGCGCTTCGCTGGTGAAACGGCCTTCACGCAGACCTTGCAGGGCATCCTTCACGCCCAGATGATGCAGGGCTTCCGGCATTCAGAGCAGGTGGGATTGAGCAGATTGGGCGGCTTGCCCGTGGTCAGTGCCGCCACCAGATTCTCCGCCGCCAGCATCGCCATGTTGCGGCGCGTGGTTTCGGAGGAACTCGCGATGTGCGGCGTCAGCACGACATTCTTGCAGCTTCGAGGAATTCCGGATTGAGCTTCGGTTCGTTCTCGAACACGTCGAGCCCGGCCGCGGCGATGCGTCCCGCTGCTGTCAGCGCCTCGATCAGCGCCGCGTCGTCCACCACGCCGCCGCGCGCGGCATTAATCAGAATGGCGCGTGGATCTTCATCCTGGCCAGTTCCGCCGCGCCGATAATATGGTGCGTCGCCGGCGAGTACGGCATGTGCAGCGTGAGGATGTCGGCGCGCGCGAGCAGTTCATCCATGCTTACATACGCCGCGTGGCAGCTTTTCTCAACTTCCGCCGACAGGCGGCGGGTATTGTGGTACAGCACGGTCATGTCGAAGCCGCGGGCGCGCCGCGCCACGGCCTGGCCGATGCGCCCCATGCCGAGGATGCCGAGCGTGGCGTGGTGCACGTCGGTGCCGAGAAACTGCTTGAGCTTCCAGCCGCTCCACTGGCCGGCGCGCAGCCAGGCCTCGGACTCGGTCACGCGCCGCGCGGTCGCGAGGATCAGCGCCCAGGTAAAGTCCGCGGTGGAAGCGTCGAGCACGCCGGGGGTGTTGGTGGCCATGACCCCGCGCTCGCTGCAGGCCTTGAGATCGATATTGTTGAAGCCGACGGCGATGTTGCACACCGCCTTGAGCTTCGGACATTGCGCCAGCAGCGCGGCGTCGATGCGTTCGCTCAGGGTGGTGAGCGCGCCCTCCTTGTCCGCGAGGCGCTCGGCCAGCGGCGCCGGAGTCAGCGGCGCGTCGGACTGGTTCGATTCGACTTCGAAGAAACGCGCGAGATAATCCAGCGTTTCGTCGAATACCTCGCGTGTCACTAACACTTTGGGTTTCATGTCTAATTTTTCGAGTCTATACCTGCCATCCCTGGCGATGCGCAACCGACTTTAGGGACCCCAGCCCGCACTTCCCTGTGCGGGCGTTCGGCGGCGCGCATGCACGTTAAGTGCATTCACGACATCTCCGCCTTTCAGCCCGGGGTGCAACAAAACCCGTTGCACCCGTTCGGCGGCGTGAATGCACGTTAAGTGCATTCACGACATCTCCGCCTCACCCTCGCGCGTCACCAACACCTTCGGTCGCATTGCCAGAAGCGATGTTACTTATAGAGAATCGACGGCAACCACAGCCCGATCTCCGGGAACCAATACAACAGGAAGATGGCGAAAACCTGAATTGCCATGAACGGCATCATGCCGGCGAAAATCTGGTTGAGCGTCACGTGCGACGGCGACACGCCCTTGAGATAAAACGCCGCCATCGCCACCGGCGGCGACAGGAACGCGGTCTGCAGGTTCAACGCCACCAGCAACCCGAAGAACAGCGGATCGATGTTGAAATGCTTCAGCAGCGGGATGAATATCGGCATGAAGATCACGATGATCTCGGTCCACTCGAGCGGCCAGCCGAGGATGAAAATGATGAACTGGGCGAGCATCATGAACTGCACCGGCGTCATGTTGAGCGACAGCACCCACTTCTCGATGATCTCCTGCCCGCCGAGCAGCGCGAACGCCGCCGAGAAGATGGCGGAGCCGACGAACAGCCAGCACACCATCGCGCTCGTCTTGGCGGTGAGGAACGAGGATTCCTTGACGATGACCCCGAGTTCCTTGGCCGTGCTCCAGGTCATGGCGCCGATATTCCGGCGCTTCGGATCCGCCTCCTGCCAATGGGCGATGAAGCGGTAGGCCGCCGCGAGAACGCATCCGCCGAAAGCACCGACCGCCGCCGCCTCGGTGGGCGTCGCCAGCCCGAACACGATCGAGCCGAGCACCGCGAGGATCATGATGGCCAGCGGAAAGAACGAGGTGAGCATCATCTTGAACACCTCGAGCCGCTCCCAGTTCAAGCGCCAGTAGCGGATGGCGAGCATGACGATGGCGACGCCGCACACGATCCAGAACCACGTCGGCACCGGGAGCCGCTCGGGTTCGGCGACGGCCGGCTTTTCGACGACTTCGGGCTGCGCCGCCTCCGGTGCGGCTGGCGGAGCGACTTCTTTCGCGCCTTCGGCTGGAGGTTCCTGGACTCCGGAATCCGCGTTTTCCGCTTCCGGCGAGCCGATGAGTCCCGTCGGTTCCTGTTCCTCCACGGGCGCCGCGACCAGGCCGCCCGCCTCGACCAGCCCGGCGGTGCTGGCCTCGATGACCGGCGCGGTCGTCGACCTGATAGGTGACGCCCAGCGCGGCGACGATGGCCAGCGCCGGGAGCAGCGCGACGAAAAACTGCCCGAGCACGGTGTGTTTCGCGACGCCGGCGCCGGAGCCTCCGGTGAGCGCGCGCCACAGCCCGGCCAACGCGTTGCGATGCTGCGGCGCCAATCTTTGTGCCAAAGGCGGAAGCGGCACGTGCCGCTCGCTCTCGGGCAGCGGGGGCATGAGCTCGGGCTTCCACTTCGCGAGCACGATGATGTACCCGAGATAAAGCCCCGCGAGCATGATGCCGGGAAAGAAGGCGCCGGCGTAGAGCTGGACCACGGACACCCCCGCCACGGCGCCATAAACGATCAGCAGCACCGAGGGCGGGATCAGGATGCCGAGGCAACCGCCCGCGGTGATCGCGCCGGCCGACACCTTGACGTTGTATCCGGCCTTGAGCATCGCCGGAAACGCGAGCAGGCCCATCAGCGTCACCACCGCGCCGACGATCCCGGTCGCGGTGGCGAAGATCGCACAGGTGATAATGGTGGCCACGGCGAGCGATCCCGGCACCCCCGCGGTGGCGAGATGCAGGCTTTTGAACAGCCGGTCGATCAGGTTGGCGCGCTCGACGAGATAGCCCATGAACACGAACAGCGGGACCGCGATCAGCACGTCGTTCGACATCACGCCGTAGGCGCCGCGCTGCACCATCAGGTCGAGGACCTGCTGGACGGCGAGATCCGGGTTCACGCTGCGGTAGGCCAGCCAGGCGAAGAACATGCCCAGGCCCATCAGCGTGAACGCGGTCGGGAAGCCGAGCATGATCGCCACCACGATCAGCGCCAGCATCAGCAGGCCGAGGTGGCCGTTGGTGATGTGGCCCCAGGGCATGAATACAAGTATGGAGATCACGATGATCGCCATCAGCGAGAAGCCGAACCAGAGTTCCTTGCGCAGTCTCATTTGCCCGGCTCCCGGCGCGTGATCAGGGCGTCAAGCTTCTGGATGTCCTCGTCCTTGACGTGCACCATCTCCTTCAGCTTGTCGACGTCCACTTCCTCGACGTCTTCCTCGCGCGAAGGCCACTTGCCCTGCTTGAGGCAGATGATGCAGCGGATGATCTCGACGATGCCCTGCAACAGCAGGAAAGTCCCGGCGAGCGGGATGATGGTCTTGAACGGATAGACCGGCGGCCCCTCGGAGGTGATGTTCGAATGCTCGTTGATCGCCCAGGACTCGGCGGCATAGTTGTAGCCGGCCCAGGCGAGCGCGACCACCCCGGGAATGAAGAACACGATGTACAGCGTCAGGTCGATCGCCGCCTGCACCCGCGGCGTGAAGAAGCCGTAGAGCACGTCCCCGCGCACGTGGCCGTTCTTCGCGAGCGTGTAGGCGCCGGCCATCATGAACAGCGTCCCGTACATCATGATCATGGCATCGAAGGCCCACGCGTGCGGGTGGTCGAACACGTAGCGCGAGAACACTTCCCAGGAGATGAGCAAGGTGAGACCGACGATGAACCAGGAAAACGCGTGCCCGATCCAGGTGCTGACCTTGTCAACGAAGAGCAATAGTTTCTGCATGGCCGAAAACCCCGATGATGTGGCAATGGGCCGGGAACCAATTATTATGCCGCCATGCCGTCCCCGCCCCGTTCTTGGCGGCGCTAAAAAAAACACCATCCGGAGCTACCGGATGGTGTCTCGGGAGTGCAACCTTAAGCCTTCTTCGGCGCACCCTTCTTGGGCGCGAAGTAATGGTTATAGGCCATGCGCCGGTTGACGTTGGTGTCGAGGTCCCAGCGCACCGCGCGCTCGGCGTACTTGCGCTGAGATTCGATGACCTCCTTGAACAGCGGATTTTCCGCCGACTTCTTCGCCATGACCTGGTCGAATATTTCGATCTGCTTCTCCAGCACCGAGTCCGGGGTCTTGTAGAACTTGACGCCCTGCTTGGTCTGCATCTCGATGTAGTCCGCGAGTAGCGGTCGATCGCCTTCCACGACATGTCCGCGGAAGCGGCATCCGCGGCGTAGGCGATGATCGATCTTATCTTCTCCGGGAGCGCATCGTACTTGGTCTTGTTGAACGTGATCTCGAACTGCTCCGCGTTCTGGTGGAAGCTCTGCAGCATGCACACCTTGGACACGTCCGGGAAACCGAGCAGGCGGTCGGAGCTCGCGTTGTTGAACTCCGCGGCATCGAGCAGGCCGCGGTCCATCGCCGGCACGATCTCGCCGCCGGGCAGCGCGTTCACCGCCGCGCCCATGCCGGTGAACAGATCGATCGAGATGCCCACGGTGCGGTACTTGATGCCCTTGAAGTCAGCCACTTTGGTGATCGGCTTCTTGAACCAGCCGAGCGGTTGCGTCGGCATCGGCCCGTACGGGAAGGACACGACGTTGGCGCCGATGGATTTGTAGATCTTCTCGAGCAGTTCCTTGCCGCCGCCGTACTTGTGCCAGGAGAGCATCATGTTGGCGTCCATGCCGAAGGCGGGGCTCGATCCCCACAGCGCCAGCGCGTTCTGCTTGCCGTAGTGATACACGAGCACGCCGTGGCCGCCGTCGAGCGTGCCCTTCGACACCGCGTCGAGCAGGCCGAAGGGCGGCACCACCGCGCCCGCCGGCAGCACCTCGATCTTGAGTTCGCCGCCGGTCATGTCGTTCACCTTCTTGGCGTAGTCGAGCGCGTACTCGTGGAAGATATCCTTGGACGGCCAGGTGCTCTGGAACCGCAGCGAGGTTACCTCCGCGCGCGAGATCATCGGGAATCCGATCGCGGCCGCACCGCCCACGGAAGCCGCCGTGGCCGTCAGAAATTTCCGGCGCGTCATCGAGCGGGATTTCTTCAGGTTTGCGGATTTCGATTTGCTTGTTTTCTTGTTCATCGCTTCCTCCTTGTTGCAAGTTGTCTGTGAAAGTAAAGACATCCGGTATCCAAATAACACTGTGCTTAGTCTACTCTCGTGTGGCAGGACATATCCAGCAAAGGTCCATGTTATCCCGGGGGAGGGACCGTCTTTATCGCGGCGGCGGGCATGTGATTTGAAAACCGGAAAAGGCCTTGTTCCGGTGCGCCCAGAGACGAGTTTCCGGCCGCTGACAGCCGGAGAATCCTGACCAGGTTTGGTTTAATTTTCACAATGCGCAATCCGTGGGAAACGCATCCGTCCGCTCAAGTCAGCCACAGCTTTCCCGGCGCGCCGGGAATTTCACGCACCAGGCGCGGCACCAGATAGCCCGGCAATTGCCGGTTAAGCTCCGCCATCAGGCGCCGAGCGGCGGCCTCCTCCACCTCGAAGTGCGCCGCACCCTGCACCTTGTCGAGCAGGTGCAGGTAATAAGGCAAAACTCCCGCCTCGAACAATTTTTCACTCAGCGCCATCAGCGCCTCGGTACTGTCATTGACACCGCGCAACAGCACGGACTGATTGAGCAGCTCCGCGCCGGACGCCTTGAGGCCCGCCAGCGCCGCTATCACGGAGGCATCAATTTCATTGGCATGATTCGCGTGCACGACCACCGCCGTCTTGAGCCGCGTCGCGCCGAGCCAGTCGCGGAGCTCATCGTTCACGCGCTCGGGCAACACAATGGGCAGGCGGGTGTGCAGACGCAGACGCCGGAGATGCGGGATCGCCTCCAGACGCCGCGCCAGTTCGGCGAGACGGCGATCGGACAGGCTGAGCGGATCGCCGCCGCTCAGGATGACCTCGGTGATCGACTCATCGCCGGCGATGTAGTCCAATGCCTGCGCCACTGATCGACGACGGGGTTGGCCTCGGCGTAGGGAAAATGGCGGCGGAAACAATAGCGGCAATGCACGGCGCAGGCGCCGGTGGCCGTCAGCAGCACGCGTCCGTGATATTTGTGCAGCACGCCGGGGACGACCATGGCGGAGAGATCGCCGACCGGATCGGCGCCGAAACCCTCGACCGCGAGGCATTCCTCGGCCAGCGGCAAAACCTGGCGCAGCAAGGGGTCGCGCGGGTCGCGGGGTCGCATGCGCGCCACGAACCCGCGCGGTACGCGCAGCGGAAACAGTCGCGCGGCGGCCGTGGCGGCCGGCAGCCACTCTTCGCCCAGGCCCACGGCCGCCAGCAGTTCGGCGGGGTCGGTGATGGCGCGGGCCAGGGCCGATTGCCAGACAGGGACCTGCCTTAAAACGGGACTTCCGGGTATCATAGCGCGCTCATTTTTCCCAGACGCAATATTACAAGGTGTGTGATGGCAACTTACAGTACCAATGAATTCAAGGCCGGTCTCAAGGTGATGCTCGACGGCGACCCGGCCTCGATCGTCGAAAACGAGTTCGTGAAGCCCGGCAAGGGCCAGGCCTTCAATCGTGTCCGTATCCGCAATCTTAAAAACGGACGCACCATCGAACGCACGTTCAAATCCGGCGAAACCATCGAGGCCGCGGACGTGGCGGACGTGGAGATGCAGTATCTTTATAGTGACGAGCAGTTCTGGCACTTCATGAATCCAGAAAGCTACGAGCAGATGGCGGCCGACAAAAACGCCGTGGGCGACAACGCCAAGTGGCTCAAGGAACAGGACGTATGCATCATCACGCTGTGGAACGGCGTGCCGCTGACCGTCGAACCGCCGAACACGGTGATCCTCAAGGTCGTCGAGACCGATCCGGGCCTCAAAGGCGATACCAGCGGGGGCGGCGGCAAGCCGGCGACGCTCGAAACCGGCGCCGTGGTGCGCGTGCCGTTGTTCGTGCAAAAAGGCGAGACCATCAAGGTCAACACCCGCACCGGCGAGTACATCTCGCGCGCCTGAAACGATGAATAACAACGCTTCCGGTGACTGGCAGCCCACCGCCGCCCTGGAAGTTCTGAAGCTCCGCGCCCGGCTGCTCGAACGCATCCGGGCGTTTTTTTCCGAACGCGGCGTGCTCGAGGTGGAAACGCCGATTCTCTCCGCCGCCGCGGTCACCGACCCGATGCTGGCGAGCCTGACCACGCGCTACACCGGTCCCCGGTTTCCCCACGGGCAGGCTTTCTATCTGCATACCTCGCCGGAATTTCCGATGAAACGCCTGCTCGCGGCGGGCTCCGGCTCGATCTACCAGATCTGCAAGGTCTTCCGCGACGGCGAGGCCGGGCGTTTGCACAATCCGGAATTTACGATGCTCGAATGGTATCGCGTGGGTTTCGATCACCATCGGTTGATGGACGAAACCGATGAACTGGTGACGCGACTTCTGGCGCCGACCATGTCGCTCGATGCCCCGGAACGGCTTTCCTACCGCGAGGCGTTCCAGCGTCACGCCGGTCTCGATCCGCACACGGCCTCGGCCGGGGATTTTGCCGCCGTGGCCAAGGCGCACAAAATCGGCGTGCCGCCTGAGCTGCTGACACAAAATGATCTGGCCGTCTGGCGCGACTTGCTGCTCACGCACGTGGTCGAACCGATGCTGGGACAGGGTCGGTTAACCTTTATATATGACTATCCGGCCTCGCAGGCGTCGCTTGCGCGCATACAGCCGGGCGACCCGCCGGTGGCGGCGCGCTTCGAGCTTTACCTGAATGGCATCGAGCTGGCGAACGGGTTCCACGAGCTGGCCGACGCGGATGAGCAGCGCACCCGCTTTGAGCGGCAGCTGCATGCCCGCGCAGCCAGCGGCCAGCCGGTCGTGCCGATGGACGAGCGACTGCTGGCGGCGCTGGCACATGGTCTGCCCGACTGCGCCGGGGTGGCGCTGGGTTTCGATCGCCTGGTCATGCTCGCCGCCGGCGCGCGCACGATCGCGGAGGTGCTTGCCTTTCCGGTGGATCGCGCCTGATGGAGGCGGGCTATTCCACGCGCAACCAGAATGTCACCGGACCATCGTTGGTCAGCGTCACCTGCATGTCGGCACCGAACACGCCGGTTTCCACGGACGCATACTGCGTCCGCGCGCGGTTCACGAGATATTCAAACAGACGTCTGCCTTGCTCCGGCGACGCCGCCGGCGTGAAACTCGGGCGCATGCCCTTGTGCGTATCCGCGGCGAGCGTGAACTGCGGCACCAGCAACACACCGCCGCCGATGTCCATGACGCTCAGATTCATCTTGCCGGCCGCATCCGGGAACACGCGATAACCCAGCAGCCGTTCCAGCAACCGGTCGGCCCGGGACTCGTCATCGCGCTGCTCGACGCCGATAAAAACCAGCAGGCCCTGGCCGATGGTCCCAACGGTTTTACCATCCACGTCAACCCGGGCGCTGCGCACGCGCTGCAGAAGTCCGATCATGACGCGGGTGTCATCCGATACATCATCCGGCGCAAGCGTAGTATATTTGTCGCCCCCATCAAAGCCTTGAGGGACTTCGCGATGCCCGCCCTGCCCGACAAAGACCAACAAATCCTGACCGCTCACGCCGGCCTGGTTCATGCCGTGGTGCACACTTGCCACAACCGCGATCTGATGCCGCAACTGGAACAACTCCTGAAACTGTCCGAGGAAAACGGCTGGACGCAGCTCGTGGGTTCCATCCGGCGCATTCTCGGCGGTCAGCGCGACACCAGCGTGCTGCTGGGCCTCGACGAGGAGGACCGTGCCATTGCGGAGGCGATTCTGCGCGGGCTGCAAAATCCCGAGACGCTGCCCGACCTCAACGCCACTCCCGACCCGGAACATGCCGCGCCGGGCCTCGCCTCGATGATCGCCGCCAGTCGGCATGGCAATGTCGAGGCACTGAAGGCATTGGCAGACATGGCCATTCAAATGCGTCAGGCGGGTGGCGACATGGCGCGTCTGGCCTCCGCCCTATCGCAAATGGAACAAGGCGAAGACGACGTTGAAAAACTTTCGCGCGGAATGAGCCCGGCAGGGCTGAAACTGATCGAGACGATTCTGGAGGAACTGCGAAAGCAGGGTTAGTTTACTTCAGGCCGCGGCGCCGGCCAGCGGCAGGACGGCAGGTATACGCTGATCGTCATACCGCGGCAATGTCATGGGCAGCACAACCTCCATGGCGATCGGCAGATGATCGGAGTAGGCGCAGTTGAGCGCATCGATGCGTTCAACCACAATCGACGGCGACACCAGGATCTGATCCAGATTGCGCGACGGGCGCCAGCTCGGGAACGTCAGCAGGTTATGCGTCGGGGCTCGCAACGCGGTGCGTTTCACCAGCCAGTCGATCTCACGGCTTTCCGAACTGCAATTCATATCGCCCATCACGATGACGTGCCGGTAGTCGCGGATGATCTCGGCGATGCACTCGAGTTGACGAAAGCGCGCGCGCTGCCCGAGCGCCAGATGCGCAATGACCAGTATCAGCGCATCGTCACCATGACCGTAACGCACCGTGAGCGCGCCACGCCCCGGGATCATGCCGGGCAATTTCACTTCGATCACTTCGGCTGGGCACAGCCGGCTCAGTACCCCGGTGCTGTGCTGGGCGAATTTTCCGAGATTGCGGTTGGTCTGGTCGTTCCAGTAGGGAAACCGTCCCTCGATCGCCAGGTATTCCGTCTGATTGATAAACCCGCTGCGCAGGCTGCCGCCATCCACTTCCTGCAAACCGACGATGTCGAATCCGCCAATCAGCGTGGCGATGCGGCTGAGATTGTCGAGGCGCTTGGGACAGGGCAGAACATGTTTCCAGCTGTGCGTCAGGTAATGCCGGTAGCTGTTCGCGGCGATCCCGGTCTGGATGTTGTAGCTGAGCAGCCGCAAGCGTTGCGCGGCGGTCTTGCCTGTGCAGGATACTTCCGACGGGGGACGCAGACTTATCGAGGGGAAACGACGTGCTGGAACTCTCATTACTGTTGCATTATCTCACAGAAGACAGGATTTTTCAGGCTTCAATTCCTTACCACGAGCACTTCATCCCTTTCCATCAACCCTAGTTGATTTTCCGTGCGGCGCAAGCAAACCCTGACGGACGGCAATAAGAAACCCGATGGGCGAGGCGGAAATGCCGGAAACCTGCAGTGGGCCTGCGGCGTCGCAGGCACGCTAGCGGCAAGCAAAGAAAAACCCCGTCAGCTTTCGCCGACGGGGTTTTGAATAAAAAGCCTGGCAGTGTCCTACTTTCACGTGGAGGAACCCCACACTATCATCGGCGCTGAGCAGTTTCACTTCCGAGTTCGGGATGGGATCGGGTGGTTCCCGCTCGCTATGGCCGCCAGGCAGACCTTTTACGCTGTGGCAAATTCTTGCCACAGCCTATGTTCGGGCAGTTTCTGTATGTAAAAAGCGCGGGTATGTTGCGTTGGCTTGAACACACACCCGGCGTTTTGGGTGTTATATGGTCAAGCCACACGGGCAATTAGTACTCCTTAGCTCAACGCCTTACGGCGCTTACACATGGAGCCTATCAACGTGGTGGTCTACCACGGCCCTTCAGGGGAGTTAAACTCCCGGGGAGATCTCATCTTGAGGTGGGTTTCACGCTTAGATGCTTTCAGCGTTTATCCCGTCCGAACTTGGCTACCCGGCAGTGCCACTGGCGTGACAACCGGAACACCAGAGGTTCGTCCATCCCGGTCCTCTCGTACTAAGGACAGATCCTCTCAAATCTCCAACGCCCACCGCAGATAGGGACCGAACTGTCTCACGACGTTCTGAACCCAGCTCGCGTACCACTTTAAATGGCGAACAGCCATACCCTTGGGACCGGCTACAGCCCCAGGATGTGATGAGCCGACATCGAGGTGCCAAACACCGCCGTCGATATGAACTCTTGGGCGGTATCAGCCTGTTATCCCCGGAGTACCTTTTATCCGTTGAGCGATGGCCCTTCCATACAGAACCACCGGATCACTATGACCGTCTTTCGACCCTGCTCGACTTGTCTGTCTCGCAGTCAAGCACCCTTCTGCCATTACACTCGACGCACGATTTCCGACCGTGCTGAGGGTACCTTCGCGCTCCTCCGTTACTCTTTGGGAGGAGACCGCCCCAGTCAAACTACCCGCCACACACTGTCCCCGGCCCGGATCACGGGTCAAGGTTAGAACCTCAAAGCTATCAGGCTGGTATTTCAAGGTTGACTCCACGAAGGCTGGCGCCTCCGCTTCAAAGTCTCCCAGCTATCCTACACAGACAGCTTCAAAGTTCAGTGTGAAGGTATAGTAAAGGTTCACGGGGTCTTTCCGTCTTGCGGCGGGAACGCTGCATCTTCACAGCGATTTCAACTTCGCTGAGTCTCGGGTCGAGACAGTGTAGCCATCATTACGCCATTCGTGCAGGTCGGAACTTACCCGACAAGGAATTTCGCTACCTTAGGACCGTTATAGTTACGGCCGCCGTTCACCGGGGCTTCGATCAAGAGCTTTGCCTTGCGGCTGACCCCATCAATTAACCTTCCGGCACCGGGCAGGCGTCACACCCTATACGTCCACTTTCGTGTTTGCAGAGTGCTGTGTTTTTGATAAACAGTTGCAGCTACCGATTTTCTGCGACCTCTCTCGGCTCCGGGCGCAGGCCCTTCACCTGACAGAGGCACACCTTCTTCCGAAGTTACGGTGCCAATTTGCCGAGTTCCTTAACCCGAGTTCTCTCAAGCGCCTAAGAATTTTCATCTCGCCCACCAGTGTCGGTTTGGGGTACGGTCACCATAACCTGAAGCATAGAGGATTTTCCTGGAAGCATGGTATCGATCACTTCGGTCTCAAAGAGACCTCGTCATCACGTCTCAGTTAAGCCGCACGGATTTACCTATGCAGCACACCTACACGCTTAAACCGGGACAACCAACACCCGGCTGACCTAGCCTTCTCCGTCTCCCCATAGCAGTTATGGACGGTACAGGAATATTAACCTGTTTCCCATCGACTACGTCTTTCGACCTCGCCTTAGGGACCGACTCACCCTGCGCCGATTAACGTTGCGCAGGAAACCTTGGGCTTTCGGCGTGCGGGTTTTTCACCCGCATTAACGCTACTCATGTCAGCATTCGCACTTCCGATACCTCCAGCAACCCTTACGAGTCACCTTCGCAGGCGTACGGAACGCTCCTCTACCACGTGCAAGATCCGAAGACCTCACACATCCGCAGCTTCGGTATACAGCTTGAGCCCCGTTAAATCTTCCGCGCGGGCCGACTCGACCAGTGAGCTATTACGCTTTCTTTAAATGATGGCTGCTTCTAAGCCAACATCCTGGCTGTTTATGCCTTCCCACATCGTTCACCACTTAGCTGTAATTTTGGGACCTTAGCTGGCGGTCTGGGTTGTATCCCTCTTCACGACGAACGTTAGCGCCCGCCGTGTGTCTCCCGTGATCGCACTCCCCGGTATTCGGAGTTTGCAACGGTTTGGTAGTCCCTAGACGGAACCCTAGCCGTAACAGTGCTCTACCCCCGAGGGTGATTCACGAGGCGCTACCTAAATAGCTTTCGAGGAGAACCAGCTATCTCCAGCCTTGTTTAGCCTTTCACTCCGATCCACAGCTCATCCACGCACTTTTGCAACAGTGGTTGGTTCGGCCCTCCAGCGGGTGTTACCCCACTTTCAGCCTGGCCATGGATAGATCGACTGGTTTCGGGTCTATTCCCAGCGACTGATCGCCCTTTTAAGACTCGGTTTCCCTACGGCTCCCCTAAACGGTTAGCCTCGCCACTGAAAATAACTCGCTGACCCATTATACAAAAGGTACGCCGTCACCCCTTGCGGGGCTCCGACTGCTTGTACGCATACGGTTTCAGGTTCTATTTCACTCCCCTCTCCGGGGTTCTTTTCGCCTTTCCCTCACGGTACTGGTTCACTATCGGTCGGCAACGAGTATTTAGCCTTGGAGGATGGTCCCCCCATGTTCAGACAGGATTACACGTGTCCCGTCCTACTCAATTTCATCACATGTGCCTTTTTGTGTACGGGGCTATCACCCGCTATGGCCGGACTTTCCAGACCGTTCCACTAAAACACACTGGCAACTTAAGGGCTACTCCGCGTTCGCTCGCCACTACTAGCGGAATCTCGGTTGATTTCTTTTCCTCCGGGTACTGAGATGTTTCAGTTCCCCGGGTTTGCTTCGTTATCCTATGTATTCAGATAACGATACCTCTTGCGAGGTGGGTTTCCCCATTCAGAAATCCTCGGATCAAAGCCTGTTTGCCGGCTCCCCGAGGCTTATCGCAGGCTACCACGTCTTTCATCGCCTGTTGCCGCCAAGGCATCCACCGTATGCGCTTATTCACTTGACCATATAACCCCAAAACGTCGGCCGCTGATTGCGAAGCAATCAGTTAAACCTACATAAAGGATCACATGGGTTCTCTGTGCCAATGCAACATTCCCAGACTGAACGTTTAAAAACGCATCAATCAATCAGAATCAGCCATTAAAACATACCTGGAACTGTTCTGGCGCCTTTACATACATCACTGCCCAAATTGTAAAAGAACGATCTGTCTTAACTTCATCTGAAGACAGAAATCAGCAGACAGGTTTTCAATCTGCTGATTTCTGGCATCGGAGTTGGTGGAGCCAGCCGGGATCGAACCGGCGACCCCTAGCTTGCAAAGCTAGTGCTCTCCCAGCTGAGCTATGGCCCCTTGATAAGCATGGTGGGTCTGGGTGGATTTGAACCACCGACCCCACGCTTATCAGGGGTGTGCTCTAACCAACTGAGCTACAGACCCGAGGTCGGTTGTCGCTTCGTGATCAAGTAATGTGTGTGAGCGCTCAAGTGAGCTGGTACTTGTCTGAAAGGAGGTGATCCAGCCGCAGGTTCCCCTACGGCTACCTTGTTACGACTTCACCCCAGTCATTGACCATACCGTGGTAGGCGCCCTCCTTGCGGTTAGGCTACCTGCTTCTGGTACAGCCAACTCCCATGGTGTGACGGGCGGTGTGTACAAGGCCCGGGAACGTATTCACCGCGGCGTGCTGATCCGCGATTACTAGCGATTCCGACTTCATGGAGTCGAGTTGCAGACTCCAATCCGGACTACGACCGGCTTTCTGAGATTAGCTCCCCCTCGCGGGTTGGCGACCCTCTGTACCGGCCATTGTAGCACGTGTGTAGCCCTGCCCATAAAGGCCATGAGGACTTGACGTCATCCCCACCTTCCTCCGGTTTGTCACCGGCAGTCTCTCTAGAGTGCCCAACTGAATGATGGCAACTAGAGACGAGGGTTGCGCTCGTTACGGGACTTAACCCAACATCTCACGACACGAGCTGACGACAGCCATGCAGCACCTGTCTTGGGGTTCCTTGCGGCACTCCCGCATCTCTGCAGGATTCCCCAGATGTCAAGGGCAGGTAAGGTTTTTCGCGTTGCATCGAATTGAACCACATGCTCCACCGCTTGTGCGGGCCCCCGTCAATTCCTTTGAGTTTTAATCTTGCGACCGTACTCCCCAGGCGGGGTACTTATTGCGTTAGCTGCGACACCAAGAAGACAAGCTTCCCGACGTCTAGTACCCATCGTTTAGGGCGTGGACTACCAGGGTATCTAATCCTGTTTGCTACCCACGCTTTCGTGCCTCAGTGTCAGTGTTAGTCCAGATAGCCGCCTTCGCCACTGATGTTCCTCCCGATATCTACGCATTTCACCGCTACACCGGGAATTCCACTATCCTCTACCACACTCGAGTCTGTCAGTATCAAGCGCAGTTCCCAGGTTGAGCCCGAGGATTTCACGCCTGACTTAACAAACCACCTACGCACCCTTTACGCCCAGTAATTCCGATTAACGCTTGCACCCTCTGTATTACCGCGGCTGCTGGCACAGAGTTAGCCGGTGCTTCTTCTTTGGGTACCATCAGGGACGGAGATGTTAGCTCCGCCTTGTTTGTCCCCACCGAAAGTGCTTTACAACCCGAAGGCCTTCTTCACACACGCGGCATTGCTGGATCAGGGTTGCCCCCATTGTCCAATATTCCCCACTGCTGCCTCCCGTAGGAGTCCGGACCGTGTCTCAGTTCCGGTGTGGCTGGTCGTTCTCTCAAACCAGCTACGGATCGTCGCCTTGGTGAGCCGTTACCTCACCAACTAGCTAATCCGACGCAGGCTCATCTGATAGCGCAAGGCCTTGCGGTCCCCTGCTTTCATCCGTGGATCGTATGCGGTATTAGCCCGGCTTTCGCCGGGTTGTCCCCCACTACCAGGTAGATTCCTACGCGTTACTCACCCGTCCGCCACTCTACTCAGGGTTGCCCCCTTTCGCGTGCGACTTGCATGTGTTAGGCATGCCGCCAGCGTTCAATCTGAGCCAGGATCAAACTCTCCAAATAAACTTCGTTGTTCCATTCAAGGAACTAAAACTTCATGTGACTGAACGCGTCGCCGTTTAAGGCGGGCATCAGTCACCTTTCATTGGTTGACCAGGCTCGACAAGAGCGCCCACACAAATTACTTGATCTCGAATTTTTAAAGAACAAAAGCCGATACGACGGTACCGGCCCAAGGGAGGCGCATTATACGCGTGCCGCTCCCCGCGTCAACGCTTGATTTCAGTTATTTTGCGCCGTGCCGGCAGAAGCGGTTAGACCCGGAAAAATGACTGGAAAACCGCTATTTCTGGCGATCCAAAAGATTGGTTTTTGCCCGTTTTACCCACCAACTTCGAATAAACCCGTTTAAACAGGTATCAGCGCACGCGTACTCGCATGAATTTCCGCTTGCCGACCTGAAAAACATGGGCCTGTCCCGGCGCGGATTTCAAGCGCCGGGTCATCCGCCTTCTCGCCGTCGATGCGCACACCCCCCTGCTTGATGAGACGCATGGCCTCAGAGGTGCTGGCCGTGAGGCCCGCGTCCTTGAGGAGGCGGGAAAGTGCGAGCCCCTTGCCGTTGCCGGCCAGTTCAATTTCTGAAATATCCGCCGGAATCTCCCGCTGCTGGAAGCGTGCGATAAAGTTGAGCATCGCATCATGGCCTGCCTTCGGTCCACCATGAAAACGGCTGACGATTTCCTTGGCCAGCTCAAACTTGATGTCGCGTGGATTGGCTCCTTCTTCGACACTACGCTTCATCAATGCAATCTTGTCGGCGTGTTCGAACGAGAGCAAATCGAAATAGCGCCACATCAACGTATCCGAAATCGACATGAGCTTGCCGAACATTTCGTCCGGCGATTCGTCGATACCAATATAGTTGCCCAGCGACTTCGACATCTTGTTCACGCCGTCGGTGCCTTCGAGCAAGGGCATCGTGATCACGACTTGGGGCGCTTGCCCGTTGAGCTTCTGTAACTCACGCCCGGCCAGCAAATTGAATTTCTGATCGGTTCCTCCCAGCTCCACGTCAGCGCGCATCGCGACCGAGTCATAGCCCTGGATCAAGGGATAAAGGAATTCGTGAATCGCGATCGGCTGGCCGGACTTGTAGCGCCTGGCGAAATCATCGCGCTCGAGCATGCGCGCCACCGTATGCGTGGCCGCGAGCTGGATCAGATCGGATGCGCGCATCTCGCTCATCCAGCTGGAATTGAACATCACCAGTGTTTTTTCCGGATCGAGGATCTTGTAAATCTGGGTTTCGTAGGTGCGCGCATTCTCGATCACCTCGTCACGCGAGAGCGGCGGACGCGTGGTGTTCTTGCCGGTCGGATCGCCGATCATGCCGGTGAAATCACCGATCAGAAACAGCACTTCGTGGCCCAGGTCCTGGAACTGACGCAGCTTGTTGATCAGCACCGTGTGCCCGAGATGCAGGTCGGGCGCGGTCGGGTCGAAGCCCGCCTTCACGCGCAACCGCCGCCCGGATTTGAGACGCTCGGTGAGTTCGGATTCGAGCAGAATTTCTTCGGTGCCGCGCTGGATGATACGCAGCGCTTCGTTTGCCTCTGTCATGAAATAATCCGGAAAGTTCGGAATGGTTGTGCGGCGCCAAGGGTATCATAGCCGACCCGGCCAGGCATGTTGGTAGGCATGGCGGGTTCACGCCCATGCGCTGATCGGCTAGACTTGAGACCGCATCATTAATAATTAACGATCAGGATGAAAACCTTGCCCAAGGGACTTCTTCGGCGTCTCAGACAGCTGATGCACCAGACAACCCGCCACCGTCATTTTCACCGGCGCGGCGTGTGGCTGCTGGGAATGGCGATTTTTCTCACGTCGGTGACGATCGCCGCCATCATGCCGCGCGGGAGTGATGCCCCGCCGGCGGGCTCGCTGATTCCGGCCACGCCACCACAAACGGTGCTACTCGGTGATACTACTCTTCCGACAGCGACGAACGGCTTGGCGCCACCATCCGTCATCGCCGAAACTCCGGTAATGAAGTCTTCCAACCGTGAATCCTGGACCGAGGTCACGGTCCGGAAACGGGACACCCTGTCAGACATCCTGAAACGACTGGGGTACGACGGCAATGAAATCAGTCACGTGATCCAGTCCAATCCGGAGGCGCGTGTGTTTCGCCAGTTGCGCCCGGGGCAAACACTGCGCTTGCGCACCGAGGCCGGCCGGCCCTGGCAGGAGCTTGTCTATGAAACCGATCCCGGCGAGGCGTTTCATCTCATCCGCCAGGAGGGTCGGTTTGAACTCACCAAGGAAATACGCGCCTTCGAGACGCGCGTCGCCCATGTCAGCGGCACCATCGAATCGTCGCTGTTCGAAGATGGACAGGAAGCCGGGCTTTCCGACACGCTGATCATGAAGCTCGCGGAGATCTTCGGATGGGATATCGACTTTGCTCTCGATCTGCGAACCGGCGACAGCTTTTCGGTGATTCACGAAGAAAAATACTGGCAGGGACAGAAAGTGGCCGACGGGACGATTCTGGCCGCCGAGTTCATCAACCAGGGGCGCGTCTTCCGCGCCATCGCCTATCGTGACGTCAACGGCTATACCTCTTATTTCACACCCGAAGGCATGAGCATGCGCCGGCCGTTTCTGCGCACACCGGTGGAATTCAGCCGCATTACCTCGCGCTTCTCCACCGGCCGTTTTCATCCCATACTCAAAAAATGGCGCGCGCATCATGGAGTGGACTATGGCGCACCCGTCGGCACGCCGGTGCGCGCCACGTCCAGTGGACGTATTCTGTCCTTGGGCTGGAACGGCGGTTACGGCAAACGCATTGTCATCCGGCACAATGCCACCTACAGCACGGTGTACGCGCACCTGTCGCGGTTCAATACCAGCCTCCGCGTCGGCAGCTTCGTGGATCAGGGCCAGACCATCGGTTACGTGGGTGCCACGGGCCTGGCCAGTGGTCCTCATCTGCATTACGAATTCCAAGTCAACGGTGAGCATCGCAACCCGCTGACGTTCCGATTCCCGGGGTCCACGCCGATCGCCCGGGAACATCGTGACGACTTCGCGCGGATGGCAAAAACCTGGAGCGAACGGCTGGACCTTATCGGCCGCGGCACGCAGGTCGCCGCCAGCCGGTAAACCGCCAACCCCTTGTAACTTCCCGCGCTCTACCCGAAACTCAGGTCATGCACTATATCGGGCTGATGTCAGGAACCAGCGTGGACAGCATCGATGCCGCGCTGGTCTCCATCTCCGCCGACGGCAAACCTGTCCTGATCGCCTCCCATGCGCATCCGATTCCACCCGCGATGCGCGGCGAAATCCAGGCCTTGATGCGCGCCGGCGCCAACGAAATCGAACGCCTCGGCGAATTGGACATGGCCCTTGGAGATCTCTTTGCCGAAGCAGCCAATGCCGTAATCCAGCAGGCAGGTCTTGATAAAAAGAACATCCGCGCCATCGGCAGCCATGGCCAGACGTTGCGGCACCGGCCCCGCGCGGCACATCCTTTCACGCTGCAGGTCGGCAACCCTTCCGTGATCGCCGAACGCACCGGCATCACCACCGTGGCGGATTTTCGCGCGCGCGACGTCGCCGCCGGCGGTCAGGGCGCGCCGCTCGTGCCGGCATTTCATCGCCAACTTTTTCATTCGACACAGCATAACCGCGTTATCCTCAACATCGGCGGGATTGCCAATGTCACTTATCTTCCCGCCGATGCCTCTCAGCCGGTGAGCGGCTTCGACACCGGCCCGGGCAATACGCTGCTTGACCAATGGATGGGGCATCACAATGCACGCGACTGCGATGACGCGGGACAATGGGCGGCCTCCGGTAAATCCTCCAAGGCCCTGCTGGAGCAACTGCTGACAGACCCCTACTTCGCGGCATCGCCGCCCAAGAGCACGGGACGTGAGCACTTCAACCTGGAATGGCTCGACAACCACCTGAAAAAAATATCTTCCGTGTCCTCTGCCGCCGACGTGCAAGCAACACTTTTGCAGCTGACGGCGCTGACCGTCGCCGAGGCGGTCCGACGGTTCCTGCCGAAGACCGGGGAGGTCTTTGTCTGCGGCGGCGGCGCGCACAACCGTGAGCTGATGGCGGCACTGGCAAGGAATTTTGCTGACATACCGGTGGCCACGACTGAAGCATTAGGGCTGCATCCGGACTGGGTGGAAGGGGTGGCCTTCGCCTGGCTGGCGCATCAGACGCTGGAGGGCCGGCCCGGAAACATCCCTGCCGTGACAGGTGCGCGACGTGAAGTCATCCTCGGCGGAATCTATCCTGCCTGAATCCCGCTAGGCGAACGTGTCCTGGCTTAGCCTCGAAATGACAAAGGGCCCTTAAGGGCCCTTTGGGTTTCGATTACCGAAAATAGCTCAGGTGTTGAAGGACGAACCGCAACCGCAGGTGGTTTTGGCTTGCGGATTCTTGATCACGAACTGGGCACCCTGAACACCCTCCTGAAAGTCGATTTCAGCTCCCGTCAGATACTGGAAGCTCAACGGATCGATCAACAGGGTAACGCCGTTTTTTTCCACGCGCGTATCGTCTTCATTGGCGCTCTCTTCGAACGTGAAGCCGTACTGAAATCCCGAACACCCGCCGCCGGAAACAAACACCCGCAGCATCAGCGCCGGATTCTTTTCCTCTTCGATCAGTTCCTTCACCTTTTTTGCCGCGTTGTCGGTGAACAGCAGGGGTGACGGCATCTCAGGCATGGCAGCACTCATATTGGACCTCCACAAAACTCAGTGACTTTCAATAATGCAATTATCCTATTCCTGACCCATCGGGTCAACAATCCTAGTCTTCGGCCTCCGAACTACCCTCGCTGGCCGATTTCAGCCGGGTAACCGTACCTTTATTAACCTCGACCGCCTCCCGCAGCAAGTTGCCATTGATCACGGCCCCGAGTGACATTTCAATCACCTTGTAATAGACGTCCCCGGAAATTTCCGCCTTGGGCTGAAGTTCGATGCGTTCGGCAGCGCGCACGTTTCCCTTGATCGTTCCATTGGTGATGATGTGCGGCACCGTCACATTGCCGGTCACCATGGCATTTTCACTCAGCACCAAAGTACTGTTGCCGTCGCCCTTGGCCGTGATATTTCCGCGGACTTTCCCGTCAACACGCAATCCACCCGTGAACACGATATCGCCCTTGAGATCGGTCTTGGCGCCGATCAGCGTATCAATCGTATTGCACGGCTTTTCCGTCGGGGTTTTTCCCAGAGCAGACAACATAGGCATACCCTCCATGTAATAGATTAAATTGTAGACGTGCCGGGGCTAAAAACATGGCGCGCCGAAACAGGGCCTTAGCATAACCCCGTCCACCGCACTTTACACCTCCGGCCAGTTATAGCTGGCTTCCGCCATCGAGGTCCCGCCCGGGGATGTGATATACACCTTGACACGCTTAGGCTGAAAATTCCGGGGCAGTTCGAACTTTCCCTCGATATCCTGAAAATACTTGAAGTTAACCGATATGGCGCGTTCGTTCGCCGCCGGTATCTTCAATACGACGTCCTCACCCACCTGCACGCCGCTGATCTCAAAGCTGGCGCGTCCCTGAATCGAGCTCTCGTGTTTCAGGGCCTGGATGAGCACCAGTTTGTAGCGATACTGATTCGCGTTGCCGGCCGCTTCGATGTAAAGATTCTGGACACGCAGGCCGCTTTTCTTATCGGTCGGCGAGATGATGTTACGGTAGAAATTCAGCTCTTCCCGGAGCTTGACGATCTCCTGCGCCGAGGCTTTGAGCGACTTGTCCAGGTCCTGGTAGGCGGCCTGGTCCATCTGGATGGTCCGCTGCGCGCGCGCCAGTGACTCCTGCAATTCATGATTCTCGTCGCGCATCTTGCGCATATCATCCTGCAACGTCTGCTGGGTCTGCTCCGCCGACTGGCGCTCGAACCCGGCGCGGTTCAGGCCATAGTTGTAGATCAGGCCCGCCGAAACCAGCAGCACCACGGCGGCAATAACGGCGAGCAGCAGTTTAATGCGCGGAGAATACCGCGGCTTGATCACCAGCTCGCCGGGTTTATTCAGATCAATCATTCAGGGAAATCCTGCGGGTTTACTTGAACATAGCCGGATCAATGGACGATCACAAGCGCGCCTTCACATCAGGGCAGTATGCCTGCCAGATCGAGACCCATGCTTTCATCCAAGCCGAACATAATGTTCATATTCTGGATCGCCTGACCGGCGGCGCCCTTGACCAGGTTGTCGATCACCGACAGCACGACGACGGTATCCCCGCCCTGAGGTTGATGCACGGCGATGCGGCAGACGTTCGAAGCGCGCACCGAGCGGGTTTCGGGATGGCTACCCGCGGGCATGACATCCACAAACGGCTCGTTCGCATAACGCTTCTCGAATACGGCTTGCAGATCCACCCCCGGTTTGGTGAGCCTCGCATAAAGCGTGGCGTGAATGCCGCGAATCATCGGCGTCAGATGCGGCACGAAGGTCAGCCCCACGGGCTTTGCCTTGACGCCATCGAGACCCTGACGAATCTCGGGCCAGTGGCGATGGCCGGCAACGCCATAGGCCTTCATCGAGTCCGACGCCTCCGAAAACAGCATAGACACTTCCGCCTTTCTGCCGGCGCCGCTCACGCCGGATTTTGCATCGGCGATCAGATGCTGCGTATCCACGAGATCATTCTCCAGCAGCGGGAGAAAACCCAGCTGCACGGCGGTCGGGTAGCAGCCAGGGTTGGCGATCAGGCGCGCTTTTTTTATTTTTTCCCGGTTAACTTCCGGCAGTCCATATACAGCTTCGGAAAGCAGTTCGGGGCAGGCATGCGGCATGCCGTACCATTTTTCCCATGCGGCCGGATCTTTCAGACGGAAATCGGCAGCCAGATCGATAAATTTCACCCCGGCCTTGAGCAGCTCGCGCGCATGGGTCATGGCCACGCCGTTGGGCGTGGCTGAGAAGACGACATCGCATCCGGCCAGGGACTTGGCATCGGGCTCGGTGAAGGCCAGATCGACATGCCCCCGCAGGTTGGAAAATAGTTCCGCAACCTTCTTCCCGGCCTCGCCCCGGGAAGTAATGACCCGCAGATCCGCCTCGGGATGCGCGGCCAGCAGTCGCAGCAATTCCACGCCGGTATATCCCGTGCCACCGATGATGCCGATCTTGATCATTCAGATTCGAGCTGCCGAGAGTTAAGGCCAAATTCTAACAGATACTCCACGGTTCAAAACCAAAAAAAACGGGGCCCGTTGGGCCCCGTCAGATACTGCGGATTACTATTTGTTACGAAGTCATCAGCACTGTTTTTTAGAAGTTGATGACCATACCCAGCGAGACAGCCACTCGGCGACTTCCCTGCGCCCACAGCTGGAACACCGCCCGTGCCGTGTCCCGCGTAGCTGCTCGAGACATTGGCGTTCGCGGCATCATCGTTGTCCGACCTTGGCATAGTCCAGATAGACCTTGGTGGTCTTGCTGAAATAATGGTCAACGCCGATGGCCCAACCGGTGGCACCATTGTCCATGGGTGCCTGGTCAGTCGCATCGGCCTGGGCGTACTGAAGCTTGAACAGGTTGTTGGCCATTTTGAAGCCGCCTCCGATGGCCCAGTCTTTCCGTCATTATTGTCGACGAAAGCGACATTGCTCACTTGGTCGTACATAGCAGCGAGGTAAAACTCAGGGGTGATGTTCCACATGCCAGCCAACCGGATATCACTCTCGTCCTTCAGAGCGCTGCTGTGGGCCATATGTATCTCATAACCCAAACCGGCATAAATCGGCCCACCTGACCAGGTGACGTTGGCGCTTGTGGTAGTGGGTGTCAGTATTCACTTCAGACGCACCATACGACACTGCAGCCTGAATACCGCTGAATGAAGGGCTGTCGTAACGCACCATGTTGCTAATGCGGTTATCGAATCTGGCGTAACCGACAGCGACGCGCATATCACCGATCTCTTCGTTGAACATATCGATCTTGCGGCTCATATCCTTAACCGGTGTATCGTGACGGCCAAACTTGACCGATCCCCACGAGGAACCGGCAAAACCCATATAGGTGTTGCGAAGGGTGCCGCCAAGACCGCCAGAACCATCGTCAGCATTGAAAGCGCCGGATTCAACTTGGTAGATAGCCTTGAGACCACCACCGAGATCTTCATTGCCCTTGATGCCGAAGCGGCTGCTGTTGCTGTTCAGCACGCCATTTGTGGTTTCGGTTGCACCAGTCCCGTCGCCGCCATTGTCATAGCTGTCCATCGACTCATGGAAATGACCGTAGACCACGGTATCCGCCTGCGCCGCCAGCATCGGGCCGGCAACCAGCGCAGCGCCCACCGCCGCAATAAGAAGCTTCTTGTTCATCGATTCCTCCTGGAATGAATGTGAGAGTTAAACTCCAGCGCAGTTCACCTACGCTTAAAGCATTTTATAGCACATCTTTTTGCGAATATGCAACTAGTTATTGTAAAAATACTACATACTAGTATATTGTTGCTAATACACAACATCATACATATTTGTTGATGCTGGGGCAAAAAACCCGGGACAAGCTTCATCGCTACGCTTTCCTGCTCCACTCGAAGCCCAGTCTGGCCATCTCTGGCCAAGCGTTACGCGGCTCGCTTCCTCGCCGCTCGCCCACTGGATCTTTGTCTTCACTTCCGCCTCACCCCCTGCCCCTCGCTCCTAACGGGGCCAGCGTGCATCCTTAGCTCCGTACTCGGCACATCCCTGCGCCACTCCTCGCTATACGCTCCGCTGTTCCGCATCGCTCCATGCACTGCTGGTCGAACCTGCGGGTTCTCATCCTAGTCTCGAATCGAAAAACAAAACGGCCCACTACAAGTGGGCCGTTTAGTTTTTGGCTGGGGGACTAGGATTGCTCGCCCCATCCCTGGGGCTCACCCTCGCCGCTGCTAAGCGGCTCGGGCCAGTCGCTGCGCTCCTTGTCCAAATTCGCTCCAGCGCATGTTGGTCGAACCCTGCGGGTTCTCATGCCAGTCCCTAAACCAATAATAAAAACGGCCCACGCGAGGTGGGCTGTTTAGTTATTATGGCTGGGGGACTAGGATTCGAACCTAGATAAACAGAGTCAGAGTCTGTTGTCCTACCGTTAGACGATCCCCCAGTAAGGGGCGGAATTCTAAAGAGCTATAGAGGGAGGGTCAATTTATCGAAAGGGGATGACAGTTGATACGTAAGTGAAATTAAATGATTTCTCCTGATCCAGGATGTATCCATACAGAGACGAAGATTTACCCACCAAAAAATATAAAGCCACCCGGAGGTGGCTTTATAGGATATACCGGCTGAACTGCCTTTAGCGCTTGGAGTATTGCGGTCTCTTGCGTGCCTTGTGCAAACCGTACTTCTTGCGTTCGACGGCACGTGCGTCGCGCGTGACATAACCGGCCTTACGCAGGGTGGGACGAAGCGATTCGTCATAGGCCATCAGCGCGCGCGTAATGCCGTGACGGATGGCGCCGGCCTGGCCGCTCGGCCCGCCGCCGTCTACATTCACCATGACATCGAATTTGTTCTCCATATCCACCGCCACAAACGGCTGACGCACGATCATGCGCGCCGTTTCGCGACCGAAATATTTATCGAGCGATAAGCTGTTGACGACGATATCGCCTTTGCCGGGTTTGAGATAAACCCGCGCCTTCGAGGTTTTGCGTCGTCCGGTTGCACGATAGATGTTTGCCTGTGCCATAAATGTAATGTCGCCCTACTTCGTTCGTCTGGTCTTAACGAGATTAGATTTCCAGAACCTTGGGGCTCTGGGCCGAATGACGGTGTTCCGCGCCACGATAAACCTTGAGCTTGCGGAACATCTGGCGTCCCAGCGGATTCTTGGGAAGCATGCCGCGAACCGCCTCTTCAATAACATCGCACGGAGCACGCTTCATCATGTCCCGGAAGCTCGTCGCTTTGAGACCGCTCTGATAGCCGGTGTAGCGGTGATAAATCTTGTCCCGGCTCTTCTTGCCCGTGACCTGCAGTTTGTCGGCATTGACGATGATGATGTAGTCGCCGGTATCCACGTGTGGGGTGAACTCGGCTTTGTGCTTGCCGCGTAAGCGGCGAGCGACTTCGGTCGCAACCCGTCCGAGAACCTTGCCGGCCGCATCGATCACGTACCAGTCGCGCTTGACGGTTTCCTGTTTAGCAGAAAAAGTTTTCATGGAGATGGTTCAATAATCCGTTGTCGGGCTTCCCGCCTCTAAATCGGCACATTCCTGTGCGCCGGAAAGCCGCGCATATTACAAAAGACGGTTCCAAGATACAAGGAAAAACCGGGAAATTGCCGGGTCATCCCGAGATTCAGACCCGATGAATTCATTAAAAATAACGGTAGAACATCGGGCAAAAAAAAGGCGTGGCTGGGGAGCCACGCCCGAACCACCACTAGGAGGATGGAGGAGCCTTTACCCGGCGCTTGTCGCGCCGTCAGAAAATCTTTCAACTTCCTACTCAGAGATTAGCAAACATCGGGCCAACCTCCAGAAATCTCTAAACAACAGTATATAATAATTATCTAATATTCCTACCTATTGTCAAGCTCGAATTAAGAAATCTCGTGGCACAGGGGAATATTACATAACACTATGATTCAAATAGAAAAAATTATTGAATCAAACAACTTCTGCCACAACCCTTGCTTCTTTGGCACATCAGCTTCAACAACTGAGACCTGACATCATCATGTTGGTTCAATCTCAAGAGAACAAGAAAATGCTCTATTTTGGTGCAGGTAATACATTTTCCGGCTCTGGAACGGCAATTTAGGTCAGTTTCAATGGTGCCATGAGCTAGCTTTTCAGCTTCAGGCGCTCGACGACTTGTCCGTGCCCAAGATGCTGATCAATTATCTCGTCGATATCTTCCTTGTCCACATAGGTGTACCACGTCCCCTCCGGATAAATCACCACCACGGGCCCTTCCTCGCAACGATCCAGACACCCGGCGGTATTGACCCGCACGCCCCCTTTTCCATCCAGGCCAAGTGATTTGATCCGCTCCTTGGCATAATCGCGTACTTCCTGTGAATGATGGTTGGCACAGCACGCGCGGCCATCCTCGCGCCGGTTTACGCAGAAAAAAACATGATAACGGTAATAAGACATCGGTCCGGGCAATGACAGTGCTTGAGTGACAAATGATTGGATAACGAATTATAGGACACCGGCCCACTATCGGTATATTTTGCATGACTGCTCTCACGAACCATCGACAATCTTGAACTCAGCCTCCTACATAAAGCGTGAAGCCGCCAAATGTGTGGCTTGTGGCCTATGCCTGCCCCACTGTCCTACCTACGGACTTCTGCATGACGAATCGGAATCGCCGCGCGGCCGGCTGTCGCTCATGCTCGCCCTGGCAAAAGCTGAGTTACCGCTCAGCGACAAGCTGGAATTGCATCTGGCACGCTGCCTCGATTGCCGCGCATGCGAAAAGGTGTGCCCCTCTTATGTCTCCTACGGGCTGGCACTCGATTCGGCGCGCGCCTTGATCGAATCCGCGCGCGAACCTTCTGCCTCGCCGGCGGCACGATCTGTTTCGATACTTCAATGGCTGGTGGAAAAACCAGGCAGAGTCCGCACGCTCGACAAAATTCTGTGGCTGTATCGCCTGTCCGGCCTGCAATGGCTCCTGCGGACCAGCCGCCTCCTCAAGTTATTCGGATTCGCCGAACTGGAGGCAAATCTTGTCTCGCAGCCAACCCCAATAGCCGCGGCGGAAATTTACCCGACAGAGAGCAAATCAAAAGGCAAAGTCACTATTTTTACCGGCTGCCTGACACAGATCACGGATCAACAAACCCTGACTTCGGCAATCCGTTTATTAAATCGTCTCGGATATGAAGTGCATGTGCCGCCGGATCAGGGATGCTGCGGCGCGCTGCATCTGCACAGCGGACTCTCCGAAAAAACCGCCGAGTTCATGGGCCAGAACATCAAGGCATTCACCGGTGACACGGGGCCCATCCTGTGTGCTGCCAGCGGCTGCACGGCAACACTGAGCGAATATGCAAAGTATCGGGAGAGCGATAAATCCGCTGACCGGTTTTCCTCTCGCGTCACGGATTTAAACCAGTTTCTCGCAGGACTGGCATGGTCTTCGGATATCGCTTTCCGCCCGCTGAACAAACGTATCGCGGTGCATGACCCCTGCAGCTTAACCAATGTCCTGCGGCAGGAGGACAAGCCCTATGCGCTGCTTGCCCGCATTCCCGGCGTGGAGATAATTCCCCTGCCGGATAATTCACTGTGCTGCGGGGCGGCCGGAACCTACCATCTGACACAGACACGGATCGCACGGCAATTGCGTGCGCCAAAAATAGATCACTTGAGACGGCTCGCGCCCGATATCCTGGTAACGTCCAATTCGGGCTGCGCCATGTATCTGGCCGCGGGCATCCGCGATGCCGGATTGGCCATCGAGGTAATGCATCCCGTGGTACTGCTTGAAAGACAGATACAAAACGGCGCCGGCACCTGAGCGCCCTTGTAGGAAAGCGCCGCCACCGGTATCGTAACTTGATTAAATCCAGACGAATGAATAGGGCGACTATTATTATGTCCAGACGAACGAAGTAGGGCGACATTTATGACCGACCGCACCATAAGCTTGCTTGATCGCCTGATCGGACAGATCGACCAGGCGCTGCATACCGTTTTCGGTCCGGCGCCAATATCCGCGCGCGACAATCCGGCGACGGGAAAAAGCGATCCCGAACTGACAGCGGCCGAGCGTGAACTGTCCGGCCGGCTGATGCGCATCAATCACGTCGGGGAAATCTGCGCCCAGGCGTTGTATCAGGGCCAGGCGCTAACCGCGCGGCTGCCCGAGGTGCGCGGGAAAATGGAACAGGCGGCGCAGGAAGAAAACGATCACCTCGCCTGGACCGAGCAGCGCATCCACGAACTCGGAAGCCATGTAAGCTACCTGAATCCACTGTGGTACGCCGGTTCATTTGCGCTCGGCGCACTCGCGGGCGCTGTCGGCGACAAGTGGAGTCTGGGATTCGTCGCGGAAACCGAGAAACAGGTGGTGAATCATCTCACCGGCCACTTGGTGCAACTGCCCGCCGCCGACGAGAAAAGCCGGGCGATCCTGGAACAGATGCGCGACGACGAAGGCCGTCACGCCACGGTGGCGATCGAATCCGGTGGCGCTGCCTTGCCGGAACCCGTCAAACAGGGCATGCAGTGCGCCTCGAAAGTCATGACGCGCACGGCCTACTGGATTTAGCTTCCGCGATAGTTATTAGTTATTTTCCAGCCAAGGGCGGGTGATAGATCATCTGCACGGTATTCCCGTCGGGATCGCGGCAGTAGAAACTGCGCGCGCCGTCACGATGGGTTCTGGGTTCCTTGACGATGGCCACACCGTTCGACTTGAGAAAGGCATGCCATGCATCCACTTCCCCGATTTCGTTCAACACAAAACCGATGTGATCGAGCCGCTGCGCCGGCCCCGGCTCGGCGCCGGAGGGTACACGGTGCAGGGCCAGGTTATCGGTCCCGCCGGTGAGATACACGTTGTCCGGATCCGGCCGCCATTCCACGCGCATCCCGAGCAGCTCGGTGTAAAACCGCTCGCAGGACTCGAGGTCGCGGACGTTCAGCGCGACATGATGCAATCCGGGTACCGCCGCCGGTCGCTTCATGATTTCGTCTCGCGCACGCAACGGCTCATTTGACTTCCACAATCTCAAAATCGTGCGTGATCTTCGCCGTCTTGCCGAGCATGATGGAGGCTGAACAATACTTGGTCGCGGAAAGCTCGATGGCATGCTGGACCTTTTTCGGATCCAGATCCTTGCCGCTGACGACAAAATGAATATGAATATGCGTGAACACCTTGGGATCGGTCTCGGCGCGTTGGGCCTCCACCTCGGCCACGCAGCCGGCGATCTCCTGGCGTGACTTGCGCAGGATATGCACCACGTCAAATGCCGTGCAGCCGCCCATGCCGATCAGCACCAGTTCCATGGGACGCGCGCCCTTGTTCTGCCCGCCGGATTCCGGCGCGCCATCCATGATCACGGTGTGACCGCTGTCCGCGGTGCCGGCAAAACTGACCCCGCCGCTCCACTTGATGGTTGCTTTCATGATTTCCTCTCTCGACGCGGTGTCGAGACATTGAATAATTCTTCCAATTTCACGCCGGGGTCGTCGGCCTTCATGAAGGTCTCGCCCACCAGAAAAGCATTCACGCCTTGCGCCCGTAACAGAGCGACATCCCCGGGCGTGCCGATTCCGCTCTCGGTCACCACGATGCGATCCGGCGGAATTTTCTTGAGCAAACTGAAGGTCGTTTCCAGGCTCGTCTTGAAAGTGCGCAGATCGCGGTTGTTGATGCCGATCAACGGTGTATTCAAGGGCCAGCGCGCGATCGAGTTCCCGTTCATCATGCACCTCCACCAGCACATCCATGCCCAGCTCCGCCGCGAGGACGGCGAGTTCGCGCATCCGGGAATCCTCCAGGGCGGCGACAATCAGCAGGATGGCGTCCGCGCCGATGACACGCGCCTCGACCACCTGATAGGCATCCATGGTGAAATCCTTGCGCAGCACCGGCAACGCGCAGGCGGCGCGCGCCTGCTGGAGATGCTCGTCGGCGCCCTGGAAAAAATCCACGTCGGTCAGCACCGACAGGCAGGTGGCGCCGTGGCGTTCATAACTCCTGGCGATGTCGGCCGGCCGGAAATCCGCGCGCAACAGGCCCTTGCTGGGGCTCGCCTTCTTGATCTCGGCGATGACCGCGGGACGACCGGCGGCAAGCCGGCTCCGGATCGCCTGTAAAAAGCCGCGCGGAGCGGGCGTGGATCCGGCACGTTGACGCAGCGCCTGGAGCGGCAGGCGGCTGGCGCGCGCGGCAATCTCCTCGCGCTTGCGCGCCAGGATCTTCCGGAGAATGTCAGGGGTATCGTTCACTTCGCTGACAGTTTTTTGCTCAGGGCCACGAGATCATGCAGCTTCTTCGTGGCCGCGCCGCTGGCGATGACTGCCAGCGCGGTTTTGACGCCGGCGCCGAGATCGGGCGCGAGTCCGGCGACATAGATCGCCGCCCCGGCATTGAGCGCGACGATATCGCGCGCGGGTCCGGGCTTGTTGTTCAACACCGATTCGATGATCGCAAGACTTTCGGCCGGGCTCGTGACGGCCAGTTTGGATGCATCACTGCGTTGGATGCCGAACTGCTCGGGCTGGATCGAGAAAACCCGCACCCGCCCTTCCTTCAACTCCGCGACGTGCGTGGGCGCACCGATGCTGATCTCGTCCATGCCGTCCTCGGCATGGACCACGAGCACATGCTCGCTCCCGAGCCGCTGCAACACTTCCGCCAGCGGTTCCACCCATTGATCCGAAAACACACCGAGCACCTGATTAGGGGCGTTCGCCGGATTGGTCAGGGGCCCGAGCAGATTGAAGATGGTGCGCACGCCCATCTCGCGCCGCGGACCGATGGCGTGCTTCATCGCCCCATGATGTTTGGGCGCGAACATGAAACCCACGCCCACCTCGTTGACACAGCGCGCCACCTGTTCGGGCGTGAGATCCAGATTCACGCCCGCGGCCTCGAGCACGTCGGCGCTGCCGGACTTGCTCGACACCGAGCGGTTGCCGTGCTTGGCCACCTTGCCGCCCGCCGCCGCCACCACGAAGGCGGAGGCGGTCGAGATATTGAAGGTGCTGGCACCGTCGCCGCCGGTGCCGCAGGTGTCCACCAGATGCGGGCCGCTGACGCCCACGTGCGTGGCGAGTTCGCGCATCACCTCGGCGGCGGCGGCGATTTCCTCCACGGTCTCGCCCTTGGTGCGCAATCCCACGAGAAAACCGCCGATCTGCGCCGGCGTGGCCTGCCCGGTCATGATCAGACGCATGACCTCGCGCATCTCGGCGCCGGACAGATGGCGCCGTTCGATCACGGCGCGGATGGCGGAAGGCATGTCCATGAAATTCTCTCGATGATGAAAATGGCAAACGGGATGGATTCTGTCGCCGAACCGCGATGCCGGTCAAGGCAAAACCGGCACCGGCTCCACGGTCTCCTCACGGTGGCGCCAGAACCACCACAGCCCCAAACCCATGAGGTTGAGCATGAGCATGCCGCCGGCCAGGAACTCCACCCGGCTGGAAAGCAGCGGCGCCAGCACGCCCGCGACCACGGCATTGAAACCGGCCTGACCGAAGCCCTGCAAGGCCGAGGCCAGACCGCGGTGCGCGGGAAACACATCGAGCGCGAGCAGGCTCAGATTCGGCATGGCCAGCGACATCCCGGTGGCGTAAACCACGACCGGGACGATGATCGTGAACGCCGTATGCGTCAGCCATAACGCCAGGACCAGATTCACCACCGCCGCCGCGAGCATGAGCGCGAAGCCCGCGGTGACGGCCTGCTCATGCGTGAAACGTCCCGCGATCCGTCCCGAAATAAAGGCACCGAGCATCAAACCGGTCACCAGGGGGATGAACAGCCGTCCGAAGTCATCAGCACCGAAATGCAGATGCCGGTACATCACATCGGGCGAACCCGCGACGTACAGAAAAAATCCGCCGAAATTGAACGCCAGGATCGCAATCAGAATCATGAAGCGCGGCGTGCCCAGCGCCTTCCCGTAAGCGCGCGCGATAACGCGCGGATGTCCCGACTGCCGGCCCACCGGCGGCAGGGTTTCGGGCAGGAAAAATGCCGACCACAACCACACCGCGAGGCCGAGCAGCACCAGGAACCAGAACACCGAACGCCAGCCGAAGGCATCGTGCAGCCAGCCGCCGATGACCGGCGCCACCGCGGGCGCGAGCGCGAAGATCAGCATCACCTGCGACATGACGCGCTGCGCCGCCGCTCCCGCGAAGGCATCGCGGATGATGGCGCGGCCCACCACCAGCGCGCCGCTGGCCGATATTCCCTGGCCGATGCGCATCAGCAGCAGCCAGTGAATGTTCGGGGCCAGCGCGCAGCCGATCGAGGTGGCCACGTAAACCGCCGTGGACACCAGCACCACGGTTTTGCGTCCGTAGGCATCCGAAAGCGGCCCGTACACCAGCATCATCGTGGCGAACGCCAGAAGATAGAAGCTCAGGGTCTGCTGCAACACCACCGACGACACGGAAAATTCCCGGCCGATGTCCGGAAATGACGGCAGATAAGTATCGATGCTGAACGGCGCCAGCATCGCGAGCAGCGCCACGGTGAACGACAGCCACAGGCCATGACGGTGATGAGCGTGATGGACTGACTCGTGCATGGCGAAACGCGGGATTGGCCTGCTCAGATACGTGGAACGCGACGCTAGGCCGCGCGCCGATGGCTCTTCAGGAAATTCGCCAGCAGTTCGTGGCCGTGCTGCGTGAGAATCGACTCCGGATGGAACTGCACGCCCTCGACCGGCAGGGTCTTGTGCCGCACACCCATGATCTCGCCGTCGTCGGTCCAGGCGGTGATTTCCAGAACCTCCGGGAGGCTGCTGCGCTCGATCACCAGCGAATGGTAGCGCGTGGCCTCGAACGGATTCGGCAGCCCGGAAAACACACCTTTGCCGGCATGATGAATCATCGAGGTCTTGCCGTGCATCAGTTGTTTGGCCCGTATGATCTTTCCGCCATAGGCCTGACCGATGCTCTGATGCCCGAGACAAACGCCAAGGATCGGAAATTTTCCGCCGAGTTTCTGGATGGTCTCCACCGACACACCGGCCTCGTTCGGCGTGCACGGGCCCGGCGAGATGACGATGTGGTCCGGTTTCAGTTTTTCGATCTCCGCCACCGAAATCTGGTCGTTGCGGTAGACGCGCACGTCTTCGCCCAGCTCGCCCAGATACTGCACGAGGTTGTAGGTGAAGGAATCGTAGTTATCGATCATCAATAGCATGGCTAAACTCCTTGCCGGCCGTTGAGACCGGCGGAAGCCAGGGACACCGCACGGAAGATGGCGCGCGCCTTGTTCATGGTTTCGTTCCATTCGGATGCGCGGCACCGAATCGGCGACGATGCCGGCGCCGGCCTGGATGTAGAGCATTTTGTCCTTGATCACCGCGGTGCGGATGGCGATGGCCGTGTCCATGTTGCCGTTCCAGCCGATGTAACCGACCGCCCCGGAGTAAATGCCCGGCGCGTGCGGCTCGAGTTCGTCGATGATCTCCATCGCGCGCACCTTGGGCGCGCCGCTCACGGTGCCGGCCGGAAACGTGGCGCGCAGCACATCCACGGCGTCCATGCCCGGTTTCAGTTCGCCGTGCACATTGGAAACGATGTGCATCACGTGCGAATAGCGCTCGATGACCATTTTGTCGGTCACCTGCACGCTGCCGACCTTGGCCACGCGCCCGATATCGTTGCGCCCGAGATCGATCAGCATGATGTGTTCGGCGCGCTCCTTGGGGTCGGCCAGCAGATCCTTTTCCAGCGCCAGGTCCTCCGCCTCGGTCACGCCGCGCGGGCGCGTGCCGGCGATCGGGCGCACCGTGACCTGCCCGTCCTCGAGACGCACCAGGATCTCCGGCGAGGAACCGACGATATGGAAGTCCTCGAGGTCCATGAAATACATGTACGGCGAGGGATTGAGCGTGCGCAACGCGCGGTAGAGATCGAGCGGGTCGGCGGCGAACGGGATCGACAGGCGCTGCGACAGCACCACCTGCATGATGTCGCCGGCACGGATGTATTCGCGCGATTTCTCGACCGCGGCCTCGAAGCCCTGTTGCGTGAAACCCGAGATGAAATCGGATTCGCCGACGGTCTTGTTTGGCGTCTCCGGTCGCGGCGCGCGGAATGCCCTCGCCCAGCTTCGCCACCAGTTCGTCGAGCCGCGCATTGGCCTTATCGTAGGCGCCCGCGATCGCCGGGTTTACGTGGATCACGACGTAGAGCTTGCCCTTGAGGTTGTCGAACACCACCACCTCGTCCGACACCGTGAGCAGGATATCGGGCGCGCCGATGACATCGGGCTTGGCCATTTTCCCCAGCCGCGGCTCGATATAGCGGATGGTCTCGTAACCGAAATAGCCGACCAGCCCGCCGGTGAAGCGCGGCAGTCCGGCGATTTCGGGAACGGTGTAGCGCGCCTTGAAGCGGCGCGCGTAATCGAGCGGGTCGGAAACCGTTTCACGCTCGACCGGCTTGCCGTCCTTTTCCACGCGTTACGTCATGGCCGGAGACGCGCAACAAGGTGCGCGCAGGGCAGTCCGATGATGGAATAGCGGCCCCACTTCTCGCCGCCCTGCACGGATTCGAACAGGTAGGAATACGGCCCGCGCGCGAGCTTGAGATAGACGCTGAGGGGAGTGTCGAGGTCGGCGAGGACCTCGCGCATCAGGGGGATGCGGTTGAAACCTTGGGAAGCGTAGTTATCGAATTCTTTTTTGCTTAACGACATGAATCACCATGAGATCACCAGTTAAATAGTCAGACAGCGACACGGCACAGCGGCCCAGGGCCACCACCAGCGCATGTCCGACCATTTATGTGTTCTGTGTCTCATGTGTGTCGATCAAGCATAAAGCCGCAGGTATTGCGGCACATCGGTCAGCGAATCCACCACGGCATCGGGAAGCGACTGACGGATATCGTGTCCGTGATTATAGCCATAAGTCACGCAAATGACAGGCATGCCCGCCGCGCGCGCCGCCTGCACGTCGTTGCTCGAATCCCCGACCAGCACCCCATGCGCGGAGTCGATGCCGAAATGTTCGCAGGCATGCCGCAGCGGCAGGGGATCGGGCTTCTGCTTCGGCAGGCTGTCGCCGGACAGCACCAGCTGGAAGTACTTATATAAGTCGAGATTCCTCAGCAGCGGCAAGGTGAAGGCCTCGGCCTTGTTGGTGATGCAGGCCGAGCGAAAAGCCCCGGGCCTTCGAGACGCTCCAGCCCCTCGACCACGCCCGGATAAGGGCCGGCTCAGGTCGGAGACAGCCGCGCCGTAATGCCGGCTGAAACATGCGCGAGCGCCTGCTCGATTGAGCTTGGCGTCGGGCTCGGCCTGCATCTCGCCGGTCAGCGCGCGCTTCACGAAGCGCGGCACGCCGTTGCCGATCCAGGTGCGATAGTGTTTCATCGTCCCAGCGGCGCGCGGCCGAGATCGGCGAGCATGCGGTTCGCCGCGGCGGCCAGATCCGGCACGGTGTCGATGAGCGTGCCGTCGAGGTCGATCATGACCATCTTCACGGTCAACGGAAAGGTCGCCATTTTTTTCGCCGTGGATTCCATCAGCCCTTGGCCTTCGCCAGCTCGTCGCGCATCGCCTTGACGACCGAGTTGTAGCGCTTCGGATCGCCGGCCTTGGCCGCGCTGAAGATGGCGGAACCGGCGACAAAGGTATCGGCGCCGGCCTCGGCGATCTCGCGGATGTTGTCGACCTTCACGCCGCCGTCGATCTCGAGGCGGATCGGGCGGCCGCTCGCGTCGATGAGCTTGCGCACCTCGCGCAGCTTGTCGAGCGAAGAGCGGATGAAACTCTGGCCGCCGAAACCCGGGTTGACCGACATGAGCAGCATCATGTCGACCTTGTCCATCACGTACTTGAGATAATCGAGCGGCGTGGCCGGGTTGAACACCAGACCGCATTTGCAGCCCGAGTCGCGCACCAGTTGCAGGCGTGCGGTCGATGTGCTCCGAACGCCTCCGGGTGAAAGGTAATATAGGTGGCGCCGGCCTTGGCGAAATCGGGGATGATGCGATCCACCGGCTTGACCATCAGGTGCACGTCGATATCGGCCTTCACGCCATGCTTGCGCAGCGCCTCGCACACCAGCGGGCCGATGGTCAGGTTCGGTACGTAATGGTTGTCCATGACGTCGAAATGAACGATGTCGGCGCCGGAGGCGATGACATTCGTTACCTCTTCGCCCAGGCGGGCGAAATCGGCGGAGAGAATCGAAGGGGCAATCTTGTAGTCGCGCATGGGGATATCAAACCTTCAAATAATGTGTTCAGAGTTATGCAATAACAAAAAAGCGCGGCCACGGATGACCCGCATCAAGACGCGCACTTTACCCGAAGATCGGGAAGTTTTCAGCCTCCGACGCGATAGGCCCATCGCCGGCGTGCCTATGTCGCCGGTACGCGCTGAAATGGAGATTAGCGCCTGGTCTGTCACGGATTATTGCCGGCGCGTCAGCAACCAGCGGCTGATATTGCGCACGCTCTTGCCGATCAAACGCGCCGCGCGTTCGAGCAGGGTTTTCCGGTCACGCGCCAGCGCCTGCCGTTCGGATTCGGTGAGCAGTTCGGGCGCGTGGCTGCGTTTGAGACGCGCGACCGCGACCCGGTCGGCCTCGCAGAATTTTCCGTACATCCACCGGGCCGCGAAGTTCCAGGGACGGGGCCGGCGGAAATGCGCGGTGAAATCCACCACATGCGGCTCGCCGTCGGCGCCGACGAGAATGTTTCCCCGGCTGCGCAGATCGCAGTGCGCCACCCCGAATTCATGCAAACGGTCCACCAGGCGGTAGAACCGCTCGAAGAATGACGGCGTCAGCCCGCCGGGCGGAACCTCGCGCGCGCTGGTCCCGGGCACGTACTCCAGCAACAACGCGTAACGATTCACGACACGCAGCAATCGCGGCACGCCGCGCGCGCCGTCCAGCTGCCGCAGCGCCCGCGCCTCGCGACGTACCGACGGCGGACCCACGAGACGCCGGAACCAGGGATCGGCCTGGCTGAAATCCTTGAGCACCGCCTCCTCGCCGTCCGCCCGGATCAGCAGCACGTCGGGGCGCGAGCCCCCGCCGCGCCGGAAGGTTTTCACCGCATGGGCGCGCAACTGCTCGAGTGAAAGATCTTGTAGCGAGGCCATGCGGCAGAGAATAATATGATCGTCACGGCAAACTCAATGCAATTCGCGGGAGCGCTCATGCCCTTAGCCATCACACTGCACGTCCTTTCGGCAGTCATCTGGGTAGGCGGCATGTTTTTCGCCTACATGGCGTTACGTCCGGTAGCCGCGAGTCTGCTGGAGCCTCCGTTGCGGTTGCCGTTGTGGTCCAAGACCTTCGCGCGGTTCTTCCCCTGGGTTTGGGCGGCGGTTGTGCTGCTGCCTGCCAGTGGCTACTGGATAATCTTCATCAGCTTCGAAGGCATGGACAACGTCGGCCTGCACGTCGATATCATGCAGCTCATTGGCTTCGGCATGATTGGCATTTATCTATATGTATTCTTCCTGCCCTATCAACGGATGAATCGGTCGATCGCGGCCGGCGATTTCGCCTCCGCCGGAAAACAACTGGCCGTCATCCGCCGGCTCATCGGCACCAATCTGATCCTCGGCCTGGTCACGATCATCGTTGCCACCGGCGGAGCCTATTGGCTGAACGTCGACTGAGCTCCGGCTTTCACGACATCCCTGCCAAACCAGGTTGCTGATCCTCAACCGGTTTTCGGCGTGTCAACGCCGCCGGCAACGGTGCGTTAATTTCATGATGAACGCGGTTGGCTGAACTCTGTCACAGTCATCTGTGTTTCGCGTTGCGCTTTATCATCTTCATCAACCGGAGAAATGCATCATGCTGAAACTGAAACTTGCCGCGATTGGAACCGTCCTCACTCTTGCCGCAATGCCAGTGGTTCACGCCGCCGATCGGGCGCCACAGGGAACCCCCGAGCTGCGATCCGACACGAAGGAAATCGTCCAGGACCGGAAGGAAATCCGTCAGGACGTTCGCGAGCGCAACCAGGATCACCGTGAATTGCAGCAAGAAAAACGCGAGGGCGACAAGGCCGGCGTGGCGCACGAGCGACACGAACTGAAACGCGACAAGCGCGACCTGCACGCGGACAAGAAGGACCTCAAGAGCGACAAGCGCGAGCGCCGTCATGACCACCGTAAAGCGCATCCTGCCAAGCAAGCGGGTTAAGTCGGCATTTGTGCCTGCCATCCATTCCGCTATCAGCGCGCACGATAGCTGATGGAGCAGGCGGTGCAGGCGCGGTTGTGGCGTGCGGTCGAAAGTCCGCGCCAATTGCAGGAGGTCATGGTCGACTTCTGGTACAACCATTTCAATGTCTTCGCCGCCAAGGGCCTGGACCATCTGTGGGTCGGCGCATACGAGGAGCAAGCCATCCGGCCCTATGCGCTTGGTCGTTTTCGCGATCTGCTCGGCGCCACCGCACACCACCCCGCCATGCTGTTCTATCTCGACAACTGGCAGAACACCGCGCCCAACAGTCCCGGCGTCCGTGGCAAGCAACAGGGACTGAATGAAAACTACGCCCGCGAGCTGATGGAACTGCATACGTTGGGCGTTGACGGCGGTTACACCCAGGAAGATGTCATCGCGCTCGCGCGCATTCTCACCGGCTGGGGTCTGGGTCGTCCGCGTGGACGCGATATCAACAAAGGCGGATTTTTCTTCGATCCCAAACGGCATGATTTCAGCGACAAGGTATTTCTCGGGCAAACGATCCATGGATCGGGCGTTGCCGAAGGCGAAGAGGCTCTCGACATCCTCGCCCGGAATCCCGCTACGGCGCGCCATATCAGTTTCGAGCTCGCGCAATATTTTGTCGCGGATGAACCGCCGTCCGCGCTGGTGGAGCGTCTGCGCAAGCGCTTCCTCGATACCGACGGCGACATTCGCGCGGTGCTCGATACCCTGTTTCACAGCCCGGAGTTCTGGGATCAGAAATATTACGGCAACAAATTCAAGACGCCATATCAGTACGTGGTTTCCGCAGTGCGCGCCACGGACATGAAAGTCGTGAACGTCCGACCGCTCTACGGCATGCTGATGCAACTGGGCATGCCGCTCTACGGCTGTCTGACACCGGACGGGTACAAAAACACCCGCGACGCCTGGTTGAATCCCGACGCCATGACACGCCGCATCGGCTTCGCCACGGCCTTGGCCAGCGGGCGCCTGCCGTTGGGACAACCGGTCAAGGAATCCGGTTTCATGCGCAAGAAAACAAACGACATGAAACGCGAGAATGATGCCGACGGGAGAACCCGCCAACGATGTCGAACTTGTCAGAACGCTGGGCGGCCGTTTCTCGCCGCAAACGCAATCCGCGATAAATGCCGCGCCCAAGCCCTTGCACGCCGCTTTGATCCTCGGCAGCCCCGAATTCATGCAGCATTGAGAACCGACATGAACCGACGTGAATTTATCAAGACCGCCAGCCTGATTCCGGCCCTGACCATGCTTCCCCTGGGAAATCTCGGATGGGCGGCGCGGCTGAGCGGTAGCTGACGTAAACCATAAACGGCTGATCGTGGTTTTCCTGCGCGGTGCGGTGGACGGCCTCAGCGTGGTCGTTCCGTATAACGAATCCGCTTACTACGATGCCAGACCCAGCATCGCGATCCCTGACTCGGGCGGCGATGGCGGGCTCGCGAATCTCGATGGCCAGTTCGGACTGCACCCGGCGCTCGCGAGCCTGATGCCACTGTGGCGCGAACGTACGCTGGCGTTCGTGCATGCTTGCGGTTCGCCCGGACACCACGCGATCACACTTCGACGCGCAGGACTACATGGAAAGCGGCACGCCGGGGGTGAAATCCACGCAGGACGGCTGGATGAACCGGCTGCTCGCGGTACTGCCGGGCGCGCATACACCGACACAGGGCGTGAGCTTCGGTCCCACCCTGCCACGCATCTTTTCCGGAAAGCTGTCGGTGGCGAATATCGGCGTGGGTAAAGCGGCGACGCAGCCGATGCCGCTCGATCGACCTTTTATCGGCGACGCTTTCGACCGCTTATACAAAGGTAACGATCCCTTGAGCCGCGCCTACCAGGAGGGAAAAGCGGCGCGCCGACAGTTGGCTGCCGAGCTTGCACAGGATATGGAAGCCGCCAGCAATGGCGCGCCATCCGCTGGCGGTTTCGTGCAGATCGCGGATCAGGCGGCGCGCCTGATGGCGCGAGACAAAAACATCCAGCTCGCGTTTCTGGCCGTGGGCGGCTGGGATACCCATGTCAACCAAGGCGCAGCCACGGGCCAACTCGCCAATCATCTGCGACCGCTCGGGGACGGATTGGCCAGCCTGGCGCGCAATCTTGGCAATGCGTATGGCGACACCGTTATCATCGTCATGTCGGAATTCGGGCGCACGGTGCATGAAAACGGCAACGGCGGCACCGATCACGGCCATGGAAATGTGATGTGGCTGATGGGAGGCGCGGTGCAAGGCGGCAAAGTCTACGGAAAATGGCCTGGGTTATCACAGGAAAATTTATACGAGGGCCGCGACCTCGCGGTCACGACGGATTTCCGCGATGTGGCGTGCTCCGTCCTTTCGCGGCATTTGAGATTGAACAGCCAACAACTGGCCGCCGTGTTCCCGAAATTTCAGGCCACCGCGGGGAAGCTTCCTCCGCTCCTGGGATGAAGAACGACGCGGCCATTTATCGTGACGATCAATCGCCTTCGGGACGCCAAATAAAAAGGGCCCGGCTCAAAGTCCCGGGCCCTTTTTGGGTTTTGACGATTTATTTTTGTGAACAGGATTCTTTCGAAAAATAAACGGCCAGCTGCTTGATAATATCCTTGCTCAGCTGGTTAGTCGTCGCATGCATGATCGGTTGCGGGCGTCTGCCGTCCTGGAACTCCAGGAGCTGCGCTTCGAGATACTCGGCATTCTGCCCGCAAAGCTTGGGGATGAGGCCCTGCACGGGCGCAGCCCCTCGGGGGCCATGACACTGTTCGCAGGAAGCTGTTTTTTCTCCGCCAGGACGAGCGGTGTTTGCAGCGTGGACTGCCGAAACCCCCATCAGAAAAAGAGCGGCAAGCGAGGTTGAGAGCACGACAATTCTATGTTGCGGCACTTGAGTTATCTCCTATACGAGTTATACAAGGGTGCTGCCCGATATTTTGCGCTTCATTGGACAAAAAGAAAATACTCCGGCGCGGCCTTTTTCCGGTCGTTCGGGTCAGCCGGAATCCCGAGGCTGCAGCAAAAACCCCTTACTTGAACTTGTATCTCAACGCCAGGGAAATAACGTTCACGTGGTACGACGGCGATTGTTCTCCAAAACTCAGTACGTTCGAGATCGTGCTGGGCGTAACGCCATCAACCATCCAATTGTCAGATTGGAAGCTTTCATACCAGTAAGCTCCCTGCAGCGACATATTATCCTTGAGACGGTACGTGGCATAGAGTTTCAGAGTGTCAAGCCTGCTCGCCAGATCGGGAAACGGGGGGGTCGACGCGGCGGTATCGACCGTGATGGCCCCGTGCGACTGCGTCACGGTGTAATCGGCGCCGACATCAAGCTTTTTAGTTATCACCGCGCG
>CAVVRV010000042.1:0-16272 GCA_963750625.1 uncultured Gammaproteobacteria bacterium
CAGCCTGCCGCTGCTTGCGCCGCGGTGCGGTTGGCCTGGTCTGCCGAGGCTCTGGCGTCTTCCTGGGCCAGCTTTCTCACGGCGTCGACATCGCCGCTCGTGGCGCAGCCGGCGCCGAGCGTGAGACGCATAAGCGCCGCGGGAAGTCCCGCGACACGCAGTGCGTTATGTTTCATGGCAGGTTTTCTCCTGCTGTTAACGGAAAAAATACGTAGCAAGCCTTCCGTATTATGACTCTGACCAGGCGTCAAAATTTCCCGTTGCAATTCCTGGCAATCCCGGACCTGATGGATTCGCTAGTGAATGCGCGGATTATTCATGAGCGCGGTTATATACTCGTTCTAAGCCCGGAACCTGGCAGAAGAACGGCATCACGCGCGCGGCGCGCGGCCACTGCCGAATGACTACGACGATGAACTACGGGGCGAAACGGGATGCTGGGCTTCCGGCCCGGGACGACTTCCGGGTTTACGCCGAGCACTCGATTATAGATAGATTCTCGCGCCAGCAGGGGATTCAAATCACGGAAGAACGCTGACCGGCGTGCCATCCGGCACCGCCGCCCAGATCTCATCCATCTCCGCGTTGCTCACGGCAATGCATCCATCCGTCCAGTCGCGGTCCTCATAGAGGGCGCGAATCCAGCCGGTCCAATTGGGACGCCCGTGAATCATGATGGCGCCGCCGGGAGCGCGGCCGCCGCGTTCCCGCCTGAATTTTGTCCTGCGGACCGGGATAGGAAATATGCAGCGCCAAGTGGAATTTACTGCGCGGGTTGCGCCCATCGATGAGGTAATCGCCCTCCGGCGTTTTCGAGTCGCCCGCCTTTTCCTTGTGGACCGACCGGTTCACGACCCAGTGAAATTTTGTACGTCTTTATCATCTTCCCCTGGCGCATCAGCGTAAGCGTCCTCGCGCCCTTTATGACGACGACATGATCGGCCTGGGGAAGCGGCTTGCGTGATCGCGCGCGCATGAGACGTCGTCAACGACGCCAAGGACCGCTTATTAAAGGCAGGAGTATGGCGGCCGTGGTGGTATAGCGCTTCATGATCAGAACACTGAACGATATTGCTGCTGCCGATCGGCTGCGATTGCCCTTTCATGCCGGGACATAACGGGGTCCATGTTGCATGAACCCTGTCTTTAAAAAAGATAGCAGGTTTTGGCGCCGCTGCCGCGTGGCTGAAAAGATTAGAGAATCAAAGGGCCGGAGTGATTTATTTTCAGTCACTTCGGCCACTATATCAGCCGAAGCTTCCTCAGTAGCACTCAAGGCCCATTCGCTGATGCCACTCGGCGATGGATTCCTCCGGGTACTGGTCGGACTTCTTCGGTCGCGCGGACCGGCGAGGGACTCGGCGCCGAGTTCGCCTTCGATGCCAGCACTCAGATGTGCGTGCGCTCGGGCGGAACCGGGAGGTCGGTGTCGATCGCCGAGGCAAAGGGATGCACCAGCTCCGGCCACCCCGGGTCCCAGAGCCAGAGCGCGCTGCCGCATTTCTTGCAGAAATGCCGGCGCGCCGTGCTCCTGGTGATTTTCCCGGTCGCTTCTGTCGACGCATCCGCGCGCGGTACTCGACGTGCTGTGTCCTGCCCGTGAGCGTCAGCCGTCTTGCACCGGCCGCTGAGGTCGAACTGGCACAGCCGCCCCCGCCCGCGGTCTTGCGGCAGCATCGAGGCAAGAACAGAGATTGAACGGATACGGGTGCGGCGACTGGACGGTGAATTTCACGCTCCCGCAGTGACACGATCTCTTGAGTTCCATCGGTAATCTCCTGGCATTCGTTCGTCAGAACCGGAGCTTAGCCTACACCTCGAGGGGTTAATTTCGTATGACCAGCCGAACAAGCGCCACGGAAAAGCCAAGTCATTGCGGACGTTTTAAATAATACTCACAAAAAAATTAGGCCTGTCGATTTCGCCATTCCTCGTTCGTCGTACAGTTGAGCGAGAATACATGCCCGGTCGCGATTGTCCGGAAGCCCTGCTCCAAACCCGAAACCTGAAAGGAGACACGACCATGCGATTCATGATTATTGTCAAAGCCACCAAGGACTCCGAGGCCGGCGTCATGCCGGAGGAGAAACTCCTCGCCGACATGGCGAACTTCCACGAGGAGTTGCAGAAGGCCGGAGTGCTGCTCGATGGCTCCGGGCTGCAGCCGAGCAAGAAGGGCTGGCGCATCAAGTATTCCGGCGCGAAGCGCAGCGTGGTCGACGGACCCTTCGCCGAGACCAAGGAACTGATCGCCGGCTACACGATGATCCAGGTGAAGTCGCGCGAAGAGGCGATGGAATGGACCCGGCGCTTCCCCAATCCCGCCGGCGACGGCAAGGAAGGCGAGATCGAGGTGCGCCAGCTGTTCGAGCTGGAAGACTTCGGGCCGAGCGAGGCGGTCGAGCGCTTTCGCGAGATGGGGGTCGGAACGAAGAAGTAACTGCGCCCTCCTGCACCGCCCGGCGCCAATCACCAACCTTAACTTGCAGCTTGCGCGTCGACTGGATCGGATGGGGCTGGAGACATACCAATGAGCAATTTTAACCGGCCGGAAAGTGCCGCAAACCGAAACTAACCCAGGAGCACACCATGAAATACCTATGCCTGATCTGTGCCGAGAAGGTGATGGAGCATATGCCGGAAGCGGAGGCGAAGCGGCATTTCCAGGAGTACGCCACGCTTCACTGAAAGCATCAAAAACAGCGGTCATTTTATCGGCGCCAACCGGCTGCTGCCCCCGGCCATGGCCGCCACGGTGCGCGTGCGCGACGGCAAGATCGCCGTCACCGACGGACCTTTCGCCGAGACCAAGGAACTGCTCGGCGGCTATTACCTGATCGAAGCAGCGGATATGGATGAGGCCATCCGTGTGGCCTCGATGATCCCGGGTGCACGCCTGGGATGCGTCGAGGTCCGGCCGGTCGCGGAAGACGCGCAAACGCTCGCGCTTAAATTCGACGTCCAGTATGCCTGACCGTCGCCGAGGAATTGCCGGAGCGAGCAATGACGTCGCTCCGAACCCAAAATCACAAGGAGATATGAAAATGACTAAACCGCAAGTAAAACCAGTTCCCGATGGAATGCATACGGTCACGCCGCATCTGGTCTGCAACGGGGCCGCCGATGCCATCTACGTTTTACAAGCAAGCCTTCGGCGCCGTTGAATTGGGTCGGCTGCCCGGCCCGCAGGGCAAACTCATGCACGCGATGCTCCGCATCGGCGATTCGGCCGTCATGCTGGTGGACGAATTCCCCGACTTTGGCTCGTTCGGACCGAAGTCGCTCAAAGGCTCGCCGGTCACGATCCATCTGTATGTCGAGGATGTCGACGCGACCGTCAAACGCGCCGTCGCCGCGGGAGCGAAGATCACCATGCCGGTCGACGACATGTTCTGGGGCGACCGTTACGGCAAGATCGAAGACCCCTTCGGTCATCATTGGTCGATCGCCACGCACATCCGCGACGTGAGTCCGGAAGAAATGCAGGCCGCGATGAATGCCGGCGTCCACGGCTGACGGTGCCTTCACCGCCATGACGAAGCGAAATATCCAAATGGAATACAGCGGTTTCCCGCGCCAGGATTCGCAGCGCGCGCTCGTCATCACGCGGGTTTTCGACGCGCCGCGCGAGCTGGTCTGGAAGGCCTGGACCGACCCGGACGCACGCGCCGCGCTGGATGGGTCCGCGCGGTTTCACCGCCACCCATCTGAAAAGCGATTTGCGGCCGCGCGGCGCGTGGCGCGCGTGCCTGCGGCGCGACGACAACGGCGAGGAATACTGGCAGGGCGGCGTCTATCTCGAGATCGTCGCGCCGGAACGGCTGACCTACTCTTTCGCCTGGGACGACACCGACGACCGCCGGGACCATGAAACACGGGTCACCCTGATCTTCACCGAGCGCCAGGGAAAGACGACAATGAGCTTCCGCCAGGAGGTGTTCGAGACCGTCGCAGAACGTGACGGGCATCAGCTCGGATGGAACAGCACCTTCGACCGCCTCGCCGAGCTTCTCGCGGAGATTCAACACAAATGAACCCAGAGGAAATCACATGGCTTATCTGCTCTTGATCGTGGAACCCCGGGGCCAACGCGCCGAACGCACGCCTGAAGAGGGTCAACAAGCCTACGCGCAGATGGTCCGCTTCGGCGAAGGCCTCAAGGCCCGTGGCCTGCTCAAGGCCGTTGAATCCCTGCAATCCGATGCCACCGGCGTGCGGGTGTCGGTGCGCGGCGGCAAACGCGCGCTGCTCGACGGTCCGTTCGCCGAAGCCAAGGAAATGGTCGGCGGCTTTTTTCTGATCGATAACGTGACCCGGGAACAGGCCATCGCCATCGCCGGCGAGTGCCCCGCGGCCGGGTGGGCCACTGTCGAGGTGCGCGAGGTCGGCCCCTGCTTCACCGGTTGATGCCGTAACAACGTTCGCGTGTCGATTCGGCTCGAGCCTCATTCGTCGTACAGATAACAACCCAATAATAAAAGGAGAAACACATGCTCAAGACCATTCTCATCGTTGTCGTCCTGCTGATCGCGGCCGTGCTGATCTATGCCGCGACCAGGCCGGACACGTTCCGCGTCGAGCGATCGGCCAGCATCAAGGCGCCGCCGGAGAAGATTTTCCCGCTGATCGACGACCTGCACCGCATGCAAGCCTGGTCGGCCTGGGAAAAAGTGGACCCCGGAATGAAACGCGCCCACAGCGGCGCCGCCAGCGGCAAGGGCGCCGTGTACGAGTGGGAGGGCAACAAGGAGGTCGGCCAGGGGCGCATGGAAATCACCGAGTCATCGCCGCCGTCCCGCATCGCCATCAAGATGGATTTCATCAAACCGTTCGCCGCTCAAAACACCCTGGAGTTCACGCTGAAATCCGAGGGCGGTTCGACGCGCGTCACGCAGGCGATCTTCGGCCCGAGCCCGTATCTCTCGAAGCTGTTCGGGCTCTTCTGCAACATGGACAAGATGATCGGCGAGAAATTCGAGCAAAGCCTGGCCGCGCTGAAGACCGCCGCCGAATCGTGAGATATAAGGAGTAAAACGCCATGCAAAAAATCACCCCGTTCCTGTGGTTCGATAACCAGGCCGAGGAGGCAGCGAATTTTTATACCTCCATTTTCAAGAATTCAAAGATCGTGAGCGTTGCCCGCTATGGCGAAGAAGGGGCGAAGGTCTCCGGCAGGCCAAAGGGAACGGCCATGACCGTTGCCTTCCAGCTCGATGGGCAGGAATTCGTGGCGCTGAACGGAGGACCTCACTTCAAGTTCACCGAAGCCGTATCGTTCGTCGTGAACTGCAAGACCCAGGAAGAAGTGGACCATTACTGGGAGAAACTCTCCGCCGGCGGAGACGAAAAGGCGCAGCAATGCGGCTGGCTGAAAGACAAATACGGCCTGTCGTGGCAGATCGTTCCCGATGTTTTGGGCAAGATGATGCAGGACAAGAACCCGAAGAAATCGGAAAACGTCATGCGCGCCTTGCTGCAAATGAAAAAACTGGACATCAAGACTTTAAAGCAGGCGTATGAGCAGTGACTTGGCACTGACCACCGACGCTGATGCACTGACAAGGAGGACTTACGATGAACTACGTAGACGGCTTTGTGGTACCGGTCCCCACCAAAAACCTGGCGGCGTATCGCCGCATGGCCAGCCTGGCGGGAAAAGTCTGGCGCGAGCATGGCGCGCTCGAATACATCGAATGCGTCGCCGATGACGTGAAACCGGGCAAGTACACGTCATTCCCGCAGAGCGTCAAGCTCAAGCGCGGCGAGACCGTGGTGTTCTCCTGGATCGTGTACAAGTCGCGCAAGGACCGCGATCGCGTCAACGCCAAGGTCATGAAGGACCCGCGCCTCGCCGCCATGATGAATCCCAAGGCCCTGCCCTTCGACGGCAAGCGCATGTTCTGGGGCGGATTCAAGGTGATGGTGAACGCCTGAGCAGCACGCGCCCGGCGTCCGTCGCAGGCGGGTCGTGAACTGATTCAGGCCACTCATGATTATTTGAATCCTCGACCACCGTGACCGCTATCCGACACCCATCGCACCATCGACGCGGTCTGGCGCATCGAGTCCGCCGGATCATCGCCCGGCTCGCGCGCATGGTGCGCGACGTCGGTCTCGCCGAGGAACTCGCGCAGGACGCGCTGGTCGCCGCGCTCGAGAACTGGCCCGAGTCGGGCATTCCGGACAACCCCGGGGCCTGGCTCATGGCCACCGCGAAGCATCGGGCGATCGATCACTTCCGCCGCAACAAGCTGCTCGAGCGCAAGCACGAGGAGCTCGGTCACGAGCTCGAACTTCAGCAGGAAATGGCCGAGCCCGATCTCGACGCCGCGATCAACGATGACGTCGGCGATGACCTGCTGCGCCTCATGTTCACCGCCTGCCATCCGGTGCTCTCCACCGAGGCGCGCGTGGCGCTCACGCTGCGCCTGCTCGGAGGCCTGACGACCGACGAGATCGCGCGCGCCTTCCTCGTCCCGGAGCCGACCATCGCCCAGCGCATCGTCCGGGCCAAGCGCACGCTCGCCGAGGCGCGCATACCCTTCGAGGTCCCGCGCGGAGACGAGCTCGTCGCGCGTCTGGCGTCGGTGCTCGAAGTGATCTATCTCGTGTTCAACGAGGGCTACTCGGCGACCGCCGGCGAGGACTGGATGCGGCCGGCGCTGTGCCAGGACGCGCTGCGTCTCGGGCGCATCCTGGCCGGGCTCGCTGCGAACGAACCCGAGGTCCACGGCCTCGTGGCGCTGATGGAAATTCAGGCGTCGCGCGCGGGCGCGCGCGTCGGCCCCAAGGGCGAGCCCGTGCTGCTGCTCGATCAGAACCGCGCGCGCTGGGATCAGCTCTTGATCCGTCGCGGTCTCGCGGCGCTCGAACGCGCCGAGGCGCTCGGCGGCGCGCTCGGGCCCTACGCGCTGCAGGCCGCGATCGCCGCCTGTCACGCGCGCGCCCACACACCGGAAGAGACGGACTGGGCGCGCATCGCGGCGCTGTACGATGCGCTCGCGCAACTCGCGCCCTCCCCCGTCGTGGAACTGAATCGCGCGGTCGCGCTCGCCATGGCCTTCGGTCCGGCCGCGGGGCTTGAGCTGGTCGATACGCTGATGTCCGAGCCGTCGCTGAAGAGCTATCACCTCTTGCCGAGCGTGCGCGGCGACCTGCTCGCCAAGCTCGGCCGCTTCGATGAAGCCCGCGCGGAGTTCGAGCGCGCGGCCGCGCTCACGCGCAACACCCGCGAGCGCGATCTGCTGCTCGGGCGTGCGCGAGAGTGCGCACGTGGGTCGGCGCCGCCGTGACACGACACACCCTCGCCGCCGACCCTATCCCTGAAGGAAGCGGGAGCTACGGTTTATTCATTACTTATTCTGGGTTCTTTAACGCCGCACAACCGTCGATTTAGGCTAGCGTCGTTCGACGATTTTGTGGTAAATCATATCGCAGAGGAGGATCGATTCATGGCACGCACTACCAGGAAATCACCCACTCGAAAGCATGGACCCACCGTCCGTGCCAAACCTGCCTCACGCCCTCGCCCATCGCGTCGGGTGCTGGTGCTCGTCGCCACGCGCAAGGGCGCGTGGATGTTTCACGGCGACAAGCAACGAAAAACCTGGCGCGCCGACGGACCGCACTTTCTCGGCCACATCATCAATCATCTCGTGCTCGACCCGCGCGACGGGCGCACGCTGCTGGCGGCGGCGAAGACCGGCCACCTCGGTCCGACCGTGTTTCGCTCCACGGATTTCGGCCGCACCTGGAAGGAAGCCGCCAAGCCGCCCGCTTTCGCCAAGGCGCCGGAGGGCGAGAAGGGCCGCGTGGTCAATCACACGCTTCTGGCTCACGCCGTGCCACGCGAACGAACCGAACGCATGGTACGCCGGGACCTCGCCGCAGGGGCTGTTCCGCTCCGACGACGGCGGCGACACCTGGGAACCGTTCTCCATCATCAACGACGATCCGCAGTTCCGTTCGTGGATGGGCAGCGAGCAGGACGGCACGCCGGACGGACCGAAACTGCATTCGATCATCGTCGACCCGCGCGATCCCGCGCATCTCTACTTCGCCATGTCGGGCGGCGGCGTGCACGAAACGCTCGACCGCGGCCGAACCTGGACTCCGCTCGTAAAAGGGATGGAAGTGGTCGAAGGCTTCGACGCCGCCAACATCGCCTTCCACGATCCGCATTGCGTCCAGCTCTGTCCGAGCAACCCGGACCGCTTGTACCAGCAGAATCACTGCGGCATCTACCGGCTCGACCGGCCGTCGAACGAGTGGACGCGCATCGGCAAGAACATGCCGAAGCACGTCGGCGACATCGGCTTTCCGATGGTGGTGCACCCGCGCGATGCGGACACCGCGTGGGTGTTTCCGATGGATGGCACGACCGTGTGGCCGCGCACGAGCCCGGAAGGCAAGCCCGCCGCGTACGTGACCCGCAACGGCGGCAAGACGTGGCAGCGTCTCGATGCCGGCCTGCCCCGGAATCAGGCATGGTGGACGGTGAAACGCCAGGCCATGACCGCGGACGCGCAGGATCCCGTGGGACTGTATCTCGGGACGACGAGCGGAGAGTTGTGGATGAGCCGCGACGAAGGCCGTCGCTGGACGTGCATCGCGCGGCATCTTCCCGAAATTTACGCGGTGGAGGCCGCGGAAGTCGGCTGAGACAATGAAAGTGCTGATCCCCACTCCGCTGCTGTCCTACACCAAGGAGCGCGAGGTCGAAGCCACCGGCGCCACGCTCATCGAACTGCTCGCCGACCTCGACCGTCAATACCCCGGCCTGCGATTCCGCGTGATCGACGAGCAGAACATGATGCGCCCGCACATGCGATTCTTCGTCAACGGCGAACAGGTGTTCGATATAACACACTCGCTACGCCCGACCGATTCGGTGATCCTCGTGCAGGCGTTGAGCGGCGGGTAATGGCGCATCCGTCCCGCCTGCGGTTTTGCGAGTGAAATCCGGAATCTGTCCCCAGGGAAACTCTGATTAAGTCTCCCGTTCGTCCTGAGTCTGGCGGGACTTGCCTGGCAGCGAAGAAACCGGTTTCAATCACGCTTGGCTATATCATAAGTCACGAGGAGGCAAACCATGACGGCTCAACATTCCAGCCGGGTGGCGTTGGTCACCGGCGGCGGCCAAGGCATCGGCAAGGGAATCGCCAAGCGGCTGGCGGCGGACGGCATGCAGGTGGTGATTGCGGATATCGACGGCGAGGCCGCCGATGAAACGGGCGCGGAACTCGGCGCACAGGTTACCGCCATGGTGGTTGACGTTTCCGACGAGCCGGCCGTGGAGGAAATGATCCGGATTATCCATTCCCGCTACGGCCGTCTGGACGCCCTGATCAACAACGCCGGCATCGCCAATCCTGCCGCGGCCCCGGTGGAACGGCTGACGTTGAACGACTGGAGCCGGGTGATCGCCGCCAACCTGACCGGAGTCTTCCTTTGCAGCAAGCACGCGGTTCCGCTGTTGCGCGCCTCCATGGGAAGTATCGTCAATATCGCCTCGACACGGGCGTTGCAGTCTGAAGCCAACACGGAAGCCTACTCAGCCAGCAAAGGCGGAGTCGTGGCCCTGACCCACGCGCTGGCGGTGAGCCTCGGCCCGGACATCCGCGTGAACTGCATCAGTCCCGGCTGGATTGCCGTTGACGATTGGAAAAAGAGCGCCAGACGCAAGCAGCCGGTATTGAGCCCGGAAGACCACGCCCAGCATCCGGCGGGACGGGTCGGACACCCGGAAGATGTGGCCGCGATGGCCGCCTATCTGATCTCTCCCAAGGCCGGCTTCATCACCGGCCAGAATTTCGTGGTGGATGGCGGCATGACGAAGAAAATGATCTATGCCTAATACTGGGATCGAGAGAACTCACTCATAGGAATCAGCATGCGCAAATTCGTCGTCATCATCACCCTGCTCTACACGGCCGCGGCGGTCGCCGCGCTGGGTATTATTTCGAATTGGTTTCGCGATCAACTGACTCTCGGGGAATCGGTCATCGTGACCACTCTGCTCCTCAGCCTGCCCGCCGTTCTGATCGTCGCCGTCATCGCCTACTGGAATGAGCATAATCAGTGGTTCACGCTCGTTCTCGTCGTGGTCATTCTCGGTTCAAGCGGATATGTGATCAAGACGCATCACGATGCCTACGGCGAGTGGCTCCCGTCGCTCGCGTCCGCGGAAGTTGAAACCAGCGGCACCGCGACGCTCAACACCAACGGCCAGAATATTTCCTACCGGCTGGAGCTGCACAACCCGGGCACCGTCGCCCATCGCGAATATCTGGTCGTCACGCGCGGCGGCCAGGAACGGCGCATCCGCCTCCCGGTATTCGACGACACGCGCAGTGGTTACGTCAGCGCCAAGACCCCGGGCGACTGGATCGTGCTGCATCCCACCGCGGATGCCGATGTATTCCGCGCGGAAACCGGCCGATTCCTGTTCGTCCGGAAATCCTTCCGGGTCAATCTGCGAACGGGGGAAGTGACGTCTCTTTAAAGTAAACGGGTACGGCGACGGGACGGTGAATTTAACGCTCCCGCCGTGACATGATCCCTTGAGTTCTGTCGGTAATCTCCCAACTTTCGGCCTGTCAAAAACAAGACCGCCACGGCTTGTCGCCGGGGGCGACGCATGGCACAGTCACCCGCAGGCCCCGGTGATCCGACGCAAGCGAGGTGCCACTCCATGCCCGAAGTGGATGTAGTCGTCGTCCGCAATTTCCTGATCGCCCTGTTGATCGGCGCGCTGGTGGGCATCGAGCGCGAGAAGCACAAAGTCACCGAGCACCCGGAGAGCTTCGGCGGCCTGCGCACCTTCATTCTGTTCGCCCAAGCCGGTGCGGTCGGCGCCTGGCTGTCGCAGCATATCGGCACACCGTGGGTCTTCATCGCCACCCTGACGGCGGTGGCGGCGGCGGTTGTCACCGCCTATGTCCTGGAAAGCCGGGTCAAGCCCGACGCGCTCGGACTCACCACCGAGATCTCGGCGATTACCGTGTGCCTGCTGGGCGGCGCGGTGATGTACGGCTACGCCGAGCTGGCCGTGGCGCTCGCGATCCTCACCTCGGCGGTGCTGGCCTTCAAGCAACCGCTGCACGGCGTCGTGCAGAAGCTCGGCACCGATGACCTGTACGCGGGCCTGAAGCTGCTGATCGCCACCTTCATCGTGCTGCCGCTGCTGCCGGCGCAGCCGATCGACCCGTTGCAGGCGCTCAATCCGTACAAGCTGTGGCTGCTGGTGATCCTGATTTCCGGGATGTCGCTGGTCGGCTACGTGGCGGTGCGCTGGCTGGGCACGGCGCGCGGCACGGCGATCACCGGCCTGAGCGGCGGGCTGGTGTCCTCGACCGCGGTGAGCCTGAGTTTCGCGCGCCAGAGCCGCACCGACAACGACCCGCTGGCCGGCGACTCGCTCGCTGCCGGCATCCTGATCGCGTGGATGGTGATGTTCGTGCGCGTGGTGGTCACGGTCGCGATCGTCTATCCGCCGCTGGTCGCGCGCCTGCTGATTCCGTTCACGGCGATGGCCGTGGCCGCGGCCGGGCTGGCCGGTGCCTTCTACTGGCTCGGCGCCCGCCGCCCGCGGCCGATCGAGGCGAGCGGCGAAGTGCAGGTGAAAAATCCGTTCAGCCTCGCCGCCGCCACCCGCTTCGGCCTGGTGTTCGCGCTGGTGCTGCTGGTGGTGAAACTCACCGAACGCTACGCGCCGGTGGAAGGCATGTACGTCGTGGCTGCTGTCGCCGGCCTCACCGATGTCGATGCCATCACGCTGTCGATGGCCGAATTCGCCCGCCAGAGCGCCGACCTCACCACCGCCACCGCCGCGATCGCGATCGCGGCGCTCAGCAACACGCTGGTGAAGTGCGGCATGGTCGTGGTGCTCGGCAGCCGTCCGCTGCGGCAGCGGCTCACGCTCTCCACGGCGGCGATCCTCGCCGTCGGCCTGACCGCGATCTGGCTGATGTGACCCACGGCGCCGCCGAACGGCGCACACAAAAAGGCCCGGCTTGGCACGCCATCTCATGACGGATACGGGTGCGGCGTCGGGACGGTGAATTTAACGCTCCCGCCGTGACATGATCCCTTGAGTTCTGTCGGTGCTTTTCTCAAAGGTTGGCCCACCGCTTTTTTGATCCTTCGGCAAGAATTGAACGTCCGTATATGGACTCCACCTCGTTTGCAAGTAACCCGCTTTGGAGGTTTGTAGGTTTTACGCCCTGATAATCCCGGTCTCTAACTGCTGCACCCCTGATTGAGATGCTGGACCCTGATGGGCTTTCGCGCGCTAACTCCCAATCGCTTTGCATGGTCATATGCCCTCGGACATTCACGGGTTCTGTCAGCGCCGGTTCGACCTGTTGGCCATCAAGCGGCTTGCTTTGCAATCGTAGTAGGTCTGCTCCTCCTAATAACGCTTGTTCACTTACCCCACATGCACTTCCTCAAGCTGCAGCAAGGGCTGGTTGGTAATCTGATCCATTCCGGATCATCGCCCAGGCAATGTGTGGCTTTGTTGGCCAGGGCAACCGCGGCAACGTTCGGGTGGCGCGTAGTGGCGATGCGCGGTCACCCACTGACTCAAGCGGTCATCCTTACTCTTGGCGGTTCGGATTACGGCGCGCGCGCCGTGGACCAGTAATGAGCGCACATAAGCATCGCCGCGCTTACTGATTGCCCAGCAGCCTCTCCTTGCCGCCCGAGCTATTTTGCTTAGGGGTGAGACCGAGAGAGGCTGCCATTTGCCGGCCGTTGGCGAACTGCGTGGCATCCCCGACGGTGGCCACCAGGGCCGTGGCAATCATCGGCCCGACACCGCGCAATTGCTGCAGGCGTTTCGCTACCGGGTCCGATGCGGCAATCAACGCGATCTCCTGATCCAGTTCCACCACGCGCGCGTCCAGATAGCAACAGGTCATGCCACAGGCCGTTGAGCAGCTGGCGAAATCGGCTGCTCAGTCCGTTCTCGGCATCTTCCAGCCATCCGGGAATCGCGAGGCGCAAGTGCGAGCCACTGTATCGGTGCGACGAGACCGTATTCAGAGGCTAATCCGCGGACCTGGTTGGCCTTGGCTATACGCTGATCCATCAAACCCGCGCGCACGCGATGCACCGCCTGAATATCCTGTTGTTCCACGGTCTTCACCGACACGAACCGCATGTGGGGTCGGCTCATCGCTTCACAGATCGCTTCGGCATCGTTGGCGTCGTTCTTGTTGCTCTTCACGTAGGGCTTGACGAACTGCGGGGCGATCAGCTTGACGGGATACCCCAGCGCTTCGAGCTGCCGCGCCCAGTGGTGCGCGCCGCCGCAGGCTTCCATCCCGATCTCGCAGCCTGGTTCAATCGTTTCCAGCAACACCTGGAGCCATTCGGCGCGGTGCAAGTTTCGTCTCCACACCGGCTTCTCCTGGCGATCGACGCCGTGAACCTGAAACACGTTCTTGGCCAAATCGACGCCGACGCGAATAATCTTCATCGTGGACTCCTTCTCCCTATTGACTGGTGTTTGAAAACTCCAGTTTGGCACCTAGATGCCGATTAGGTGAGGAGGAGTCCATCCCATTGCTACCGGTCAAGCCGCCATGACGACCCGCGCATGCGCCGGGCACTCCACCTGACGATCAACGGCATTGCCGCAGGCCTGCGGAACAGCGGGTGGGAAGAGCAAGGCTAAAGGCTGAAAGCGTGACGAAAATCTGTCATAGTTCGAGTAACGAGGTTACGGTATGAACCGCATTGCGAGGCGAGTCCTGGCAGTTGCTGTCGTGGCGGCTGCGCTTGCCGGCTGCGCCTCGACTCCGCCGCCGACAGCGAGTATCGACTACAAGAGCCGGGCCGTGATGCGCACTGAAGGCAACGTGCGCATATCGACCGCTGTGCTGTCGGCCGAAGAGAGCGTGACGGTGTATGGAGTGCCGCTCGCGAAGAAGTCCATTCAACCGGTCTGGATCGAAGTCGAGAACCGCGAAGACCGCGCCTACTATCTGCTATCGCCGGGCCTTGATCCGAATTTCTTCCCCGCTTCCGAAGCGGCTGAAGCATTTTCCTCGGGCGACTCGCACGATGGGAAGGCCGAGCTTGACCGGCGCTTTCGCCAACTCGCCTTCCGTAACCCTGTCCTACCCGGTGCAACGACATCGGGGTTCGTGTTGACGAACCTCGACGAGGGTTTCAAGTTCGTTCAGCTTGACCTGGTCGCGAACAGACGCACGAGAACGTTTTCGATCCTCACTATCGTGCCCGGCTTCCGCGCCGATTACCGCGGGACCGAAGTGTTCAGGCGCGAGATCTACCCGGCCGAGAAGATTGTGAACTACACGGATGACGCCGCTTTCCGGGCGGCGCTGGAGGCACTGCCGTGCTGCGTGACCAACGAGGACGGCTCGAAGAACGGCGATCCGCTCAATCTGGTGGTCGTGGGCGGCCTCGATGATGCCTTCCCCGCATTCGCGCGTCGCGGCTGGCGTCCGACCGAGGAAAAGTGGTCGGGATCGATCACGAAGATGGTGACCTCGGCGCTTTCAGGCGAGCGTTACCCCTATGCACCGGTGAGCGATCTCTACGTGTTCGGACGAGCCCAGGACCTGGCGTTGCAGAAGGCGCGCGACACCGTCCACCAGCGCAACCACCTCCGGCTGTGGCTCAGCCCGATGCGCTACCACGGCAAGCAGGTGTGGGTGGGCCAGATCAGCCGTGATATCGGCAGCCGTCTTACCATTCATTCCCCGACGCTCACGACGCACAAGATCGATCCCGACGTCGACGAAGCACGCGGGGCGCTGATACAGGACATGGCGTATTCCGTGACGCTGGCCAAGGTCGGGTTTGTGAAGGGAGTGGGAGCCGCGCCCAAGAGCGCCCCGCGCGGCAACCTGACAACCGACCCGTACTACACCGATGGGCTCCGCTGCGTCCTCGTGTACGACCGCCAGCCGACCTCTTTGGCGGCAATTGAGGTCTTCCCGTGGGAGGGCGCGTATAACAAAGCCGAGCAAGCGACCGGGCGAGTCAATCGATGAACGTGTTGCTGTCATTGCCACGACCAAGGCACGAAGTCCAGCATGCGATGCGTCGTCTGCTGGGCAATGTGGCATGCGTAGCGAGCCTCTCACTGGCTGCGGCCGGCTGTGCGACGTGGCAAGCCCCCACCGATGTCAGCGACGCCGGGCTGCGGGAACGCGCCCTGACTGCGACCAAGCGCGACGTGCGCGTGAGCGCCGCCGTGCTGAGCGCCGAAGACAGCAGGCGCATGCTCGGCGTCGAAGTCGACAAGTGGCGAGTGCAGCCGGTGTGGGTCGAAGTCCAGAACCAGACACCGGAACCGTTGTGGCTGCTGCGCTCGGGAACCGACCCCGACTACTTCTCGCCGCTCGAAGTCGCATGGTCCATGCACAGGCCGCTCGCGTGGAAAACGAACGCGCGCATCGATGACGACTTCGGCAGACTCGGATTCATGAATCCGGTCCTGCCGGGCACGACGAAGGCGGGCGTGCTTTTCGTCAACCCGGAGCGCGGCACGAGACTCCTCAATATCGATATATTCCAGAGCAAGGCGCTGGTACCCTTCTCCTTCTTCTTGAGTGTGCCGGACGACGCCGCAGACAAGCGTTTCGCGAAGAGTACGTTCCAGTATTCCGCTTCCGAGATCAAGGACTACCAAAATCTCGCCGCCCTGCGTTCGGCGCTGGAGCAGATGCCATGCTGTGCGACCGATGCGCTCGGTACCGCGCGCGGCGATCCCCTTAATGCCGTCTTCGTCGGCGAGTTTGCCGACATCGCGGCGGCGCTGGTACGCCGCAGTTATCGTCGCGACTCGCGAGCCGTGGACGCGGTCGAACACGTCTTCGGCCGCGAGCCGTATGCCGTGATACGCAAGCAGGCGCAAGCGGGTGCGCCTGCGACTTGGGTACGCATGTGGCTCGCGCCCCTCCGCTTCGAAGGTCGCGCCGTTTATCTCGTGCAGGTTGGAAGACCGGTCGGCGGGCGTTTCGCACCCCGCGATGCGGAACGCGTTGTTCTGCATGAGGATGTGGATGAGGCGAGAAATCTCCTGATTCAGGACATGATGTATTCAGGCGGGCTGGACAAGCTCGGATTCGTCACCGGTGTCGGGACGGCATCTCAGGCACAGCCTCGAACAACGTTCAGCGGCGCTCACTACCATAGCGACGGTCTGCGCGCGGTCATGTTTTTTGCGACGCGGCCGCTCAGCCTTTCGGACGTGGAGTTTCTCGATTGGGAGCCGTATCTGACCGGGCACGAGTC
>CAVVRV010000043.1:0-74373 GCA_963750625.1 uncultured Gammaproteobacteria bacterium
CAGGTAAATGGCGAGATGATCCAGCCTGCGGAACACCGCTTTCGCGCGATGGTGCAGGCTGTGATAAAGCGTGGAGGACGCATAGAGACTGAACAGGCACGCGCCGTAGACACTGAAGCTCACGATCTTCCACGGGTCTCCCTGACGGGCGGCAATGACGATGAGCACCACCATGCCCGCCAGCGCGAGCACCGCGCCGACCAGATGACTGATACTGTTGAATCGCTCTCCGGGATACATGGGCGGCGAGAACCAGGCCGCGAAGGGTAACGACCGGCTACAGGCTCGGCGTGGCGTCGCGACCGCCGCGGCGGTTTTCATGGCGGCTCTGGCAGGTCATGCAACGTTTGGCCGTGGGATAGGCGTCGAAGCGTTCGTAGACGATGTGATCGCCGCATTCCACGCAGGTGCCGTAGGTTCCGTTGCGGATGCGCTCGAGCGACGCCTCGACATCCTGAATCTCCTCCAGTTCACGCGCGCGTGTCGTGAGCTTGATGCCGCGCAGCAGTTCGGCGAAGGACTCATCGCCGGCGTCGTGCACCTCGCCCGCGAGCTTGGCGTAATCCTCCTGCTGGGAACTGACCAGTTCGGCATGGATGATCGCGCGCAGTTCCTCGCGCCGCTTCTGCAGACGCTGTTTGAAATACTGCAGTTCTTTTTCAGACAGTCCCGGCATGATGGCTTCCGAATATTAACGATCACTAATGCATGAGATAATGCGGCCGTCCCGCTGAAGCTGAAGCGTAGCATAATACGCTCGATGCCATGTTCCTGACAGCTTCGTTTCCGCCGGGACGGGTTATCGTTCGTTGTGTCATTCCCGGTACTTTTCCAAGGAGTCGTCGATGAATATACCCGAAGGTGCACCCCTCCCGAATGAAACCAGGGTGTGGGATCCCGTGGTGCGGATATTCCACTGGTCACTGGTGGCGTCCTTTACCATCGCCTGGCTCACCGGCGAGGAGGAATCCCGTCTGCACGAGCTCGCCGGCTATGCGGTCATCGGTCTCGTGCTGATTCGCGTCGTGTGGGGTTTCGTCGGCACCAAGTACGCACGCTTTCGCGATTTTGTCTATCGCCCGTCCGCGGTGCTGGCCTACGCCAGGGATATGCTGGCCGGAAAATCCAAACGTTACCTGGGCCACAACCCTTTGGGCGGCATGATGATCATCGCGCTGCTGTTGTCACTGCTCGCCGCCAGCGTCACCGGACTGGTCTTGCAGGGCGCGAAAGAAGGCACGGGACCGTTTGCCGCCATTACCGCGAGCACTTCTGTCACGGCACCGGCGGTGATCTCCAGAGCGGTCGCGGATGACGATGATAAAGAAAACAATGGGGGAAACGGGGAAGCCGACGAAACGTGGAAGGAGCTGCACGAATTCTTCGCCAACCTGAGCTTGCTGCTCGTCGCGCTGCACATCGCGGGTGTGATCGTCGGCAGCCTGGTGCACCGGGAGAACCTGGTGCGCGCCATGTTCACCGGACGCAAACCGGTTTAGCAGGTACCTTGAGAAAGATCTGAACGAACCTACACGCGCCTTCACGCAACGGGTCCGAGGCGAGCGTTTCGCTCGCCTCGGTATCGCAGCGCGATGTGGCGTTTAACTCCTGAAGAAACCCACCGTCACCAGGACCAGCAGCACCAGACCGATCGTGAGCAGGATGATGCCCAGTATCTTCGAGCCGTGCGTCATGGGCCGCGACGGGGCGTCCACCAGGTACTTCTCCAGTTGTCCGCTGTCGACCAGGCGCTGGTACTGCAGCGCATGTTCGTGCCGGAACTCTTCCAGCGACTGGGTGCCGGTGAACATCACGACATCCGGGGGCGGCAACTTGTCCGGCCGGAAATGGTTGTTGAAGAAGTGGACCGTGAACAGGAACACGGCGGCCAGGAACGCTTCCTCGCCATGCACCAGCGTGGCCACGTTGAACACCCATCCCGGAAGGAACGAGCCGGTGATGTGCGGGAAGGCCAGCAGCATGCCGCTGCCGCCAATCGCGGCCATGCCCCAGAACACCGCCCAATAGTCGAATTTCTCCCAGTAGGTCCAACGGTCGAATATCGGTTTCCGTCCCCTGCCGACGAACCACTTGAACATGCCCACAGCGTCGTTGCAAGTCCTTCAAGTTGGGCACCAGCGAGTCGGGGCCGAACCAGCGGAAGGTTTTGCGGTTACGGTAGAGGTTAATGAGCGACGGCAATCAGATGCAGGAAGAAGATACCGAGCATGATCGCCGCGCTGATCCGGTGGATCAGCCCCGTTACCTGCGGGCCACCGAACGCCTTCATGACGACCGGCGCCCAGGAGATGTCCGAGTAAAACAGGCCCATGCCGGTCAGAATCAGCGTCATGACGCTCACGGCGAACAGCAGGTGACCGATCCGCCAGAGCAGTCCGAACCGCCGGACATGTTTGGTCTCCCCGTGCAACAATTCTTCGGTGTGAATACGCATCTCGGATTCACGATCGTTGCGATGCTTGTATTCGCGGTGCCACCATAGCAGCGAATGCGCCCAGAAGTAGGCAAACACGAACACCAGCAGCCAATGCATGAATTTTGCGGCGATCCACACCTGGGGATAACGTTTGAAGTCATGGTCATTGGCATGCGGACTGTAGGTCACGAATCCCGCTGTCGCTTCGGGGCGTTGTTTTCCGTCATGACATTGCCTGCAAGTCTTCAGGCGATTCTTGGGGGACACGGTCGACTCGGGATCGTCCACTTTCAGGATGCCGTGACTGCCGTGGCAGTCGAAACATTTCGCTGTATACGTATAGCCCAGTTTGCCAACCTGGCCGTGATAGGTGTCGCGGTAGCTCTCGAGGTTCTCCTTGTGGCAGCCTCCGCAATTCTCGACGATCAGGAGCATGGTGGCGTCATCCGTCGTCTTGGCGATGTTATGGGTGGTGTGGCAATCCGTGCATACCGCCGCTTTCGGATTGTGTTTTTCCATGACCTCCATGCCATGCACTGACGTCTCATACTCTTCCAGCACTTCGGTATGGCACTTCGCGCCACAAACGTTGGGTACGGTCAGGTGCCATTCCGTGCGTTTGGAAGTGCCTCGCGGTGGAACATTGAAATAATGAGTGTCGTGACAGTCGTCGCAGTATGCTTTGACACTTGTCTCGCTCTTGGGCCGGGCATGGAAGGATTTCTTGTACGCCTCGATGTTCTGTACCACCACCCCCAGCCTGGTTTTTTCTGCCGTCATATTCTCCTTCTTGACGGTTTCCCACAGTTCCTCGTGACAGGTCACGCAATTGGCTTTGGGCGCGGCGACTTTTTTGTGCGGCGCTTTGTTGTCGGCAATATCCTGATGACACGCCACACAAGTCAATTCTCCATGGATGCCTTTTGCATATTTGTCCTGTTGGATCGATCGCAGCGGGCGGATTTTTCCGTCCGCGGAGGGCAAAGCAAATACCTGTTTTTTTCCGTCATGGCAGGTCATGCAACCGGCGTCATCCAGTTTTGGGGTGGTTTGTCCGGCGCCAGGGTTCTTGGTGACATCCGCGGCCTTCGCTGGCGTCTGCCAAATTACCTGGGCTGCTGTCAGGCAGATAGCCCCCGCCATTATCCACGTTACAAGTTTAGGTACGTGCATGCCATTATTCCCCTGTTCGACATTGCGCCACTGTTGCGTCCTGTCTTAAAACAGGACGAACTTATCGTGCAGTTTTGTACAGTCAGGATAGATCAGTGTTCATCATGTTATAGCTTCTGCCTTAAAGCGATATACTAATCTCCGTGGGTTTTGCCCTAGTTGATGTATATCAATGTTGGCATAGCCGGATCGGTCCTCTACTATACAGCGTGCGTCGCCGTTATTTATCAAAAGCAGATTTTGACGCAAATCAAAAGTCTTGATTCGAATTCGCCTAACATAACTTTACCGATTATTTTGCGAGTTTGCTAAGATAACTTCCAGAGCAGCATATTTTTGGAGAGTCAAATGAAATCGACAACAGTCGCTTCAGCGTTCCTGGGGACAATCTTGGTTTTCTTTGCCGGGGCCGGATACCCCGCGGATAAAGCTGACACCCCGCAAAATTGATATCGGCAAAGCCGAGTATGAACAAAAGTGCATCATTTGCCATGGCATACTGGGCAAGGGGGACGGTGCGTACAGCAAGATGCTGAATAAACCCGCGACTGACTTAACGCTGCTTTCCAAGAAAAATGGCGGGGTGTTCCCTTTCGCGCGGGTGTTTGAAACCATCGAAGGCACGCATGAATTGATGGCGCACGGAACGCGAGAGATGCCCATTTGGGGCAAGGAATACAGAAGCAGCAAGTATTATGACGAATATTTGCACGAGGAAAACGTGGATAGATCATACTTTGCACGTTCACGTATTCTGGCGCTGACCGAGTACATCTATCGGTTGCAGGCAAAGTAGGAAATTTTCGAGCCGTAAATCAACCCCGCTCAAGTAACGGGGTTTCGTATCCCCGACCGCTCTCGGCGTTTTCTCGCGCATATCATCGGATGCGCCGCGGTACACGCTGTCGCCCCCGCCATTACCCGCGCGTAGCAGGTTTCGTTCGCCAGAACCATGAGGCTAGGCGCCAAAGCTGACATCATCTGCCGTCAGTCGCGCTCCTTCGCCAATACGGCCACTGATGCAATGCGAATCAGAATTCCTCAATAGTATCCCGGGTAACTGCTGCCTTAACGCAGCAGGGCCGATCTTCATCGGCCCTGCCCAGATTGATATATATCAATGTTGGAGTAGCGACAGACTGTTAATTATTCTTAAAGAATGAAAATCATGGCCTTTGTATAATCCAGCAGCCCAGGAATGGACAAGGCATGGGTCGAGCATCACGAAAACTGCCGCCATGGTTACGGAAAAATTCCTAGACATTGATCCATATCAATGTGCTAAATACACACAGCAGCGTTACTATCTAATTTCGGAATACATTAACCAGTGACGAAAACAAGGATACGCAACTCCAATTTTACTCGGAATTATATTTTCAAATTCATGAATGTCATGACCGATCATGATAGGCGCGCGATTATATATATAATTTATAACAGACTGTTAATTATTCTTAAAGAATGAAAATCATGGCCTTTGTATAATCCAGCAGCCTACGAATAGACAAGGCATGGGTCGGGCACCACGAAAACTGCCGCTATGGGTTACGGAAAAATTCCTAGACATTGATCCATATCAATGTGCTAAATACATACAGCAGCGTTACTATCTAATTTCGGAATACATTAACCGGTGACGAAAACAAGGATACGCTACTCCAATTTTACTCGGAATCTATATTTTCAAATTCATGAATGTCACGACCGATCACGATACGGCGGCCGGCCGGGATTTAATATCTTTAACTTTGCGCGCTGTACATATACAGATATCTACTAAGGAGAATTAATGATGATGACGCAAAAAATCACCAGATTCGCATTATTGGCAGGCGCTGGTTTATTCAGCCTTTCTCTGGCAACCGGTGCCTGGGCAGCCGATGTAAACAAATTGGTTGAAGACTGCGCCAGCTGTCATGGCAAGGATGGCGCCAGCACCGAATCGGACGTACCGATCATCGGCGGCTTTTCTGCGCCAGCCTTGACCGACAACCTGACGGCATACAAGAAGAAGGAGCGCCCCTGCCCGGAGACGAAATACCGGAGCGGAGCCAAGAAGGGACAAAAAACCGACATGTGCCAGGTGGCCAAAGACCTGAGCGAGGCGGACATCAAAGGGCTGGCGCAGCATTTTGCCGGGAAGAAATTTGTCCGCGCCCAGCAGAAGTTCGATGCGGCCCTGGCCAAGAAGGGCAAGGAAATCCACGAGCATAGTTGCGATAAGTGCCATTCCGAGGGTGGCAGTCTCGCCAGCGATGACGCAGGCATTCTGGCCGGCCAGTGGATGCCCTACCTCAAGGAACAGTTCAAGGATTTCAAAGACGGCAAGCGCCCGATGGTCAAGAAAATGAAGCCAAAGATGGAAAAGATCGATGCAGCGGAAATCGATGCGCTGGTCAATTATTACGGGAGCTTCAAATAGACCGGGCGGCAATGCCTCCCGTGTGAATCGCAAATCTTCAGCGAAAGCGATTCACACGGGATAACGGCATATCGGCCGGAATGGTAACCAGGAGATCAGCATGAAGACGCAAAAAGTCACCGGATTTGCATTATTGGCAGGCGCTGGTTTATTCAGCCTTTCTCTGGCATCCGGTGCCTGGGCGGCTGACATCAACAAGCTGGTTGACGCCTGTACCGTGTGTCACGAAAGGGACGGCGCCAGCCACGATCCGAATATGCCGATCATTGGAGGCTATTCCGAACCATACCTTATCAGCAGCCTGACGGCGTACAAGAAGAAGAGTCGCACCTGCCCGGAGATTGAATACCTGCACGGGGACAAGAAGGTGAAGCTGACCGACATGTGCCGGATTGCCAAAACCCTGAGCGAAGCAGACATCAAGAAATTGGCGCAATATTACGCCAGCAAGAAATTCAGGCGCGCCAATCAGGACTTCGATCCGGAATTGGCCAAGAAGGGCCAGCTGATTCATGAGCGTGACTGCGAGAAATGCCACTCCCAGGCCGGCAGTGTTGCCAGCGATGACTCAGGTATTCTGGCCGGGCAGTGGACACCTTACCTGAGGCACCAATTATTAGCGTTCTATACCGAGAAGCGCAAGTTGGCTGACAAGATGAAGCCGAAGTTTGACAAACTCGACAAAACGGAGATGGAAGCGGTTCTGAATTACTACGCGAGTTTCAAGTAGGCCGGGCGCAAAAAAATACTACTCGTGCAAATTTCAAATTTGCCAAGTCGGGCGGCGTCTGCTTGTGTAAATTTCAATCCTGCGTCCAGAACTAGAACGGTCCAAAGGGGATAGCGCATGTCGGAACCGACGGAAGACGAAAAACCCGAGAAACGCTGGCCCAAGTTATGGCGCCCGCCATTTAAGTGGTATCTGCTGTGGATCCCGACGGGCGGCATACTGATGTTCGTGGCAGGCATCATTTTCTGGGGCGGGTTCAATACGGTCCTGGAGGCGACCAACACCGAGGCTTTCTGTACCTCGTGTCACGAAATGCATGACTACGTCTACCAGGAATACCAGAAGACGATCCATTTCAAGAACCGCACGGGCGTTCGGGCGACGTGCCCGGACTGCCATGTTCCCAAGCCGTGGATCTACAAGATAATCCGCAAGATCCGGGCCTCGAACGAGGTATACCACAAAATAATGGGCACCATCGACACCCGGGAGAAATTCGAAGCCCATCGTCTGGAACTCGCCGAAACCGTGTGGGCAACCATGAAGTCAACGGATTCGCGTGAATGCCGCAATTGCCACGCGTTCATTTCTATGGATCTGGCGAAACAGGATCCAAGTGCCCAGAAGAAACATACCCTCGAGTATATACGCGAGAGCGGGAAGACCTGTATCGACTGTCACAAGGGAATAGCGCACGAGCTGCCCGAGGGCTATGAGTAAAAAAGACCGGGCTTAACTGACCAAAGTTCGAGTGGGATCCCCGTGGTCACATCTTGATTTTCAACCGCGCGCGACCGCGGGCAAGTTCAAAAAAATCTTTAGTTAAAGCCCCTTACGGGAACACGCGATTTTCTTCAGCTACGAAACCGGGCGCGCACTGATTGGTGAATGCCTGAAGCGGATGTCGTTGTCAGGCGCAGGCAGATCATGAATGGCCCGACTGAGCGCGCCGTCCGGCGCTGGAGGCCTTGGTTTCGACACCATTCGTCTCTTCGAGCCACTTGCGGTCGAGGATGCGGATATAGCCTTTCCCGCTGCCGATGATTTTCTTGCGGGCGAAATCGGCCATGACGCGACTCACGGTCTCTTCCGTCAGGCCGAGCATCTCGGCGATTTCGCGCCGCGACAGCCGCAGCGGCAGCTCGGCGTTCGGGTCGCCGCGCTGCGGAATCAGCGACAACAGGAAACTCGACACCTTCTCCGGCGCGGTCTTCAGCCCGAGATCGCGAATCAGGGATTCGGCCTGGTCGAGTTCCTGGCTGAGCGTCTCGATCACGCGCAACGCGATGGCCGGGCTGGCTTCGAGGATCTGCCGCAGGTCGTCGTGACTGATCTTGCAGGCGACCACGTCGGTGAGCGCCTCGGCGGTGAACGGATAGCGCTGACCCTTGAAAGTCTCGATGCCCAGCAACTGACCCGCCACCGCGATCCGCAGGATCTGCTGCCGACCGTCCGGCATTGAACTCGTGAGCTTGATCTGCCCGGAACGCAGCGAGAACAGAAAATCCGCCGAATCGCCCTCGCGGAACAACACCTCGTGCGGCGCGTACATCTCGCGAATCAGGCTCTCGCGAATCTGACAAACCTGCTCCTTCGTGAGACCGGGGTACAAACGGCTTTCACAGAGGACACAAGCATTAATCTCGCAGGCACAGGTAGCCATGTTTGTGATTATCGAACCCCCGTTAATGAAGCCCTACTCCGCTTCGCTGCGTTCGTCCTGTCAGCGTATTCGTTCGCGGTGCTGCAACCACTCTAAATTTTTTTGAGTCATTCAGACAAGATATTGACCCGCATCAATAACCACTATATCCGTTCACACGCCCTGACGATACTCATCCGTGTTTTACCCGGCTATTCATAGAGATACCCTGCCCTATCCTGCAAGACTCATGCCCAGGCCCGGGGCATGTCAGACCCGTAATGTGGGCCCGAGTGCGTTGATCCATATCATTCAGGCCCCGGCCGGCGAATGCTAGGGTGCTGACAGTGAGCCGATGGAGGGGAATGGAATGAGCGGCACGCTCACCTATCGCCGCCTGCGGCCGGATGCCCCGGTGGGACTGCTGGCCAGGGCCTGTCTCGAACTGCATCCGCGGCGCGTCGCGTGCGCGCGCTGCGCGGAGGCATGCCCGGCCCAGGTGTTATCGCTTACCCACGAGGGTTTGCAACTCGACGACGGCTGCCTGGGTTGCGGCCGCTGCATGGCGATCTGCCCCACCGGTGCGCTCGCCGTGCATGGCTTCTCCCTCACGCTTGCGCCAGAGTCGACGCTGGAAGCGCTGGAACTGGACTGTTGGAAAGTTCCCAGCAATCTTTCGCCGCCGGCCGCCGTGCGCGTACCCTGCCTCGGAGGCCTGAGCGTGAGCCACCTGCTCGCTCTGCGTTACGTGGCAGGAAGCCGCCGGTTCGCGCTGCTCGATCGTGGCTGGTGCAGCCAATGCCCGGCCGGGCGCCATGACTGTCACCCCGCGCAGACGGCGCTCTCGGCGACACGCGACTGGCTCGAGGAAATCGGCGCCCCGGAATCGCATTGGCCGGTTCTCGATATACAGCCGTTGGCGGTTTCGTTTCAGCGCCACGCCATCTCGAACGATGCCAATACCTCTCCGTTCAAACGACGCGACTTCCTGAGCCGGCTCGCGTGCGAAGTCGCCGCCACCGTCAGTGAAGTGGCCGCTTTCCGAATCGAGGAAAATATCGAGGACAGACTGGCGCGACCGGAGCAAGGACTGACACCGCTGCGGGCGATTGAACGCGAGCATCAGCTTCTGCTTCTCGAAAAGCTCGCCGCGCGTTATGGGGGATCCTTGCCCGCGCGATTTTTTCCGGTGGTGGAAATCGGACCGGACTGCCAGGATCATCGGCTGTGCGTGAATCTCTGCCCCACCGGCTCCCTCGTTGCTTACCAGGATATCGACGACAGCGGCGTGAGGTTCGATGCGGCGCTCTGTATCGCCTGCGGCCAGTGTCAGGCGATGTGTCCGGAGCAGGCGGTCCGCGTACAGCCACAACCCCGGTGGCATTACTCTCGGCCCTCGGCGGACAGCAGTTCCTGGGGTGTGTTGATATTCACGAACGCATTCGCCGCGTCGGAAAAATCCGCCAGCGCCGCATTTTGCCGCCGCATCCATTCGCCGGCTTCGCGGCCGCCGCCGACAAGATAATCCTGTAACGGCTGGGCCAGCATGCGATGCACCAGCGCAAACACCGGCTGCATCCGCGCGCCGCAGGTGGCAACGGCTATTTGCGCCTGTTCGCGCACCAGGGCGGCGATCAGACGTTCGGCCAGATCGGAAGGCGGCGCCGGCGTGTCGCAGGGCGCGCTCAGCACGAACGGCGTGTCGGCCGCGCGCAGCGCGCTCAGGATTCCCGCGAGCGGACCGTGATAGTCGCCGATCGCATCGGCGATGACGGGAACGCCGTAAGCCGCGTACGTTTCCCGGTTGCGGTTGGCGCTGATGACGAGACGACCGACCTGTGGCCGCAGAATTGAGATCACGTGCTCAATGAGCGGCCGGCCGCGCAACGGGACCAGCCCCTTGTCGGCGCCGCCCAGGCGGCTTCCGCGGCCTCCGGCGAGAATAACTCCGGTGATGTCGGAAACAGGGATGCCCGTTGAGGATCTCCCGGCCATGCGTCAGCAGGTCATGAAAATTGCGTGTTCAGCGGAACCGTCATGACCGTTTCTCCCGGCTTGAAACCGGCGCTGTCCGCCTCGACACGAATGAAGCCGTTGGTCTCGCGCAGCGGTCCGCCGCACGCTCACTCGTCACGCGCGGCGAACTTGCGTGAAATGACGGCGAGACATTCTCAGTCTAGCGGGCGCGAGACGCGCTGTGCGACCTGCCGCAAATTCAGAGGACCATGCTCGCGACGGCATCGACAGCTCGTACCGCGATAACTCCGGGCGAAACAAACACTAGAGCACATCGAATGCCGACGGCTACTCCCGGCCCTCGGCGGCCTGCAGTTCCTGGGGCGTGTTGATATTCACGAACGCGTCCGCCGTGTCGGAAAAATCCGCCAGCGCCGCATTTTGCCGTCGCATCCATTCGCCGGCTTCGCGGCCGCCACCGACAAGATAATCCTGTAATGACTGGGCCAACATGCGATGCACCAGCGCAAACACCGGCTGCATCCGCGCGCCGCAGGTGGCAACGGCTATTTGCGCCGGTTCGCGCACCAGGGCGGCAATGAGACGTTCGGCCAGATCGGAAGGCGGCGCCGGCGTGTCGCAGGGCGCGCTCAGCACGAACGGCGTGTCGGCCGCGCGCAGCGCGCTCAGGATTCCGGCGAGCGGACCGTGATAGTCGCCGATCGCATCGGCGATGACGGGAACGCCGTAAGCCGCGTAGGTTTCCCGGTTGCGGTTGGCGCTGATGACGAGACGGCCGACCTGCGGCCGCAGTATCGAGATGACATGCTCAATGAGCGGCCGGCCGCGCAACGGGACCAGCCCCTTGTCGACGCCACCCAGGCGGCTTCCGCGGCCGCCGGCGAGGATCACGCCGGTGATGTCGGAAACAGGGATGCCCGTTGAGGATCTCCCGGCCATGCGTCAGCGGGTCATGAAAAATCCGTGTTCAGCGGAACCGTCATGACCGTTTCTCCGGGCTTGAAACCGGCGCTGTCCGCCTCGACACGAATGAAGCCGTTGGTCTCGCGCAGCGGTCCGAGCATGTGCGAACCCTGGCCGCGCAGCGCCGTGGCCATGAGCTTGCCGTTTTCGCTGACCAGACGCGCGCGCAGAAACTCGGTGCGTCCGGGATGGCGGCGGAACTCGTTCGTTGCCGTGGCGGCGAGCTGGGGCAGGTGCGGCGTGCCGTGATGCCAGGCGATGAGCGCCGGCTCGACGAACAGCTTGAACGTCACGAGGCTCGACACCGGATTGCCGGGCAGCGCGAAGAAATGCGTGCGCGTTCCCACGCGCCCGAAGGCGATCGGCTTGCCCGGCTTGATTTTCACTTTCCAGAATTTGATCTGGCCGATCTCGGCGAATACCTGCTTGACCAGGTCGTGATCGCCCACCGAGGCGCCGCCGCTGGTGATGACGAAATCGAAATCCGCGGACGATTTCAGCAGCGCGCGCAACGCCGCCGGCTCGTCACGCACCGTGCCGCCGTCCACGGCGTCCATGCCCAGCTCGCGCAACAACAATATTGTCGCCAGCCGGTTGGATTCATATATTTGACCCGGCCGCAGCGCTGCGCCGGGCGCCACCAGCTCATCGCCCGTGGCGACCACCAGCACGCGCGCCGAAACGTAAACCGGGATCTGCGCCACGCCGGCGGCGGACAGCAACGCCAGATCGTAAGCCGAAAGTCTGCGCCCGGGCTGGTACAGCACGTCACCCTGGTGAAAATCCTCGCCACGCCGGCGCAGGTGGCTGCCCGGTTGCACGGTTTTGGGAAATACCACCGTATCGCCTTCGAGCTTGATGTCTTCCTGGATCACGACGGTATCGGCGCCCTCGGGCAGCGGCGCGCCGGTGAAGATGCGCATCGTCGTGCCGGCGGCCAGTCGCCCCGGGGCATCGCCGCAGCGGCACTCACCGCGCCGTGGCAGCACAAATCCGGCGGCCGTCAGATCGGCCGCGCGCAGCGCGTACCCGTCCATGGCGGAATTATCGAAGGCGGGGTTGTCGACCTGCGCGCGCAGTTCGCGCGCGACGAAGCGGCCATGGGCCTGCGCGAGCGATGTCATTTCCGTCGCCGCGGCCGGCGTGACTTCAGCGAGAATCGCGGCGCGGGCTTCTTCCAGGGTCAGCATGCCCAAACGGTAACGTATTTTGCCGTCTAGACCTAGCGCTCAGTGCGTCGAGGCGAGTGCTCTTTCGGCAATAAACGCTAGGCAGCCCAATGACCAATTGACTTGAGCGCCACTGCGCAGGACTGTCGCAGGGATTTACGCCAGGGATTACAGCGGCTCGGCAGCGAAGCTGCAACGCGCTCGTTTTCGCTGTCAATCCTGTCCGATTTTCTTTGTGTAAGGGTTCAATTGATAGGCTCTAAGGAATGCCTGCGCAGCGGCGCCCGCGACACCAGGGCGCGCGCCTCCTCGGCGCTTTGCACCCCGATGGCCACCAGCACGCCGTCCACCACCAGCGCCGGGATGGTCTGAAGTTGCAGGCGCTCTGCCAGCTGCCGGCCTTCGGGCCGGTCCAGATTCACCACGGAGAAATCCAGCTCAAGCTCGGCCGCCACCCCGCGCCAGACTTTCTCGGCCTGATCGCAGGGGTCACATGCGTCGGAAACCAGCAACTGGACTTTCATTCCTCGGGCTATCCCGTTTTATGGCTGTTCGCCGACGTGCGGAGGGCGGCGCGTGAATAGGATTTGCGCGTCACTTTGAATCGGGTCGCCGCCCGCGGCATTGACCTTGGTCAACCGGCCCTTTCTGAGGTTATGATTGCGCCATGAACCGATCCCCGGAGGCAGCCCGCGAATTGCGCCGCGCTTACCTGTTCGCCGACATGGCGGATCAGCATCTGGCGACCCTGATTCAGGGCATACATGATATCCATCTCAACGCGGGTGACACGCTGTTCCGGCACAGCCAACCCGCCGAGCGGTTTTTCTTCCTGCGCGACGGCATGGTGAAGCTGTTTCGTCTCTCGCCCGAAGGCGACGAGAAAATCATCGAGATCGTGCAACCGGGCCAGACCTTCGCCGAGGCGGTGATGTTCATGGGCACCCAGGGGCGCTACCCGGTGAGCGCCGAGGCGGTGAGCGAATCGCGCCTTTACGCCATCGAACAGAAGGTCTTTCTCAATTTATTGCGCGAATCGCACGAGGCCAGCTTCGGGCTGCTCGCTTCCCTGAGCCGGCGGCTGCACATGCTGGTGAACCAGATCGAAAGTCTTACGCTGCAAAATGCCACCTATCGTCTCGTGGCGTATCTGCTCGAGCAGATTCCGCGCGACGTCAAGACCTCGCCCGAGGTGCAGCTCACCACCCCCAAGGGCGTGATCGCCTCGCGTCTCGCGATCCAGCCCGAGACGCTGTCGCGCATCCTCGCGAAACTGCGTTCGCGCGAACTGATCGAGGTGCATGGCAACCACATCACCGTGCGCAACGTGCAGGCGCTGCGCGATCTCGTGCACCTGCCGCCGCAGGATTGATAGCGGCATCCAAGGAAGAAATCATGAGTAAAAAAGCCAAAGGTCCGTTCGTCGTCCTGAACGTCGCGGTGCTCACGGTCTCGGACACGCGCACGCGCGAAAACGATACCTCCGGCGATGTCATTCAGGAGCGGCTCGAAACCGCGGGACACAAGGTCGTCAGTCGCGTCATTCTCCAGGACGATGTCGAAAAACTGCGCGGGCAATTACGCGCCTGGATGGCGGACAAGAACGTGGACGCGGTCATCTCGACCGGCGGCACGGGGCTGACGAAACGCGATGTCACTCCCGAAGCGTTCGAACCGCTATTCACCAAAGCCATTCCCGGCTTCGGCGAATTGTTCCGCTGGCTATCTTATGAAGAGATCGGCACTTCCACGATCGAATCGCGCGCGCTGGCCGGCGTGGCCGGCGACACGCTGGTTTTTTGCCTCCCGGGCTCGACCGGCGCCTGCCGTACCGGCATGGACAAGATCATTCTGCCGCAATTGAATTCAACCACCGGGCCCTGCAATCTCACCGAGATGCTGCCGCGCATCCGCCACGATCCCGCGCCCAAGTAATAAATTATAATGACAAGACGAACGGCGAAGCGCAGTAGGGCTGACTTTATGACAGGACGAACGCACACATTGATGAGCAAACTCACTCACCTTAACAAGTCCGGCGAAGCGCACATGGTGGACGTGGGCGGAAAAGACGTCACGGCCCGCGAGGCCGTGGCCGAAGGGCTGATCCGCATGCAGCCGGCAACGCTCAAGCTCATCGTCGAGGGCGGGCACAAAAAAGGTGACGTGTTCGCGGTCGCGCGCGTGGCCGGCATCATGGCGGCGAAGAAAACCGCGGAACTCATCCCGCTGTGTCACGCGATTCCCCTGACTTCCGTGGATATCGAGCTGACGCCGGATGAAGCGCGCACCGCGGTATTTTGCCGCAGCACGGTACGTACGCAGGCCCGGACCGGCGTGGAAATGGAAGCGCTGGCGGCGGTGGAAATCGCGTTGCTGACTATTTACGACATGTGCAAGGCCGTGGATCGCGGCATGACCCTGACCGACATCGGTCTGGTCTCCAAGACCGGCGGTAAATCCGGCGACTGGCGTCGCTGATTTGTGGCAGCGGTGCCATCGCCGCTATGCTGGTTATGCCGGTAACCCTCATATTCCAAGGAGGTATCCATGGAACAAAACATTGGCAGCGTGGACAAGGCGCTTCGCATCGTCGTCGGTCTCGCCTTGCTGAGCCTGCTGTTCATTCTCGAAGGTAATGCACGCTGGTGGGGATTGATCGGCATAGGCCCGATACTGACCACGGCTTTGGGCTGGTGTCCGGCCTATACCCTGATCGGCGTCAGCACCTGCAAAACCAAAAAATCCTGACGCCGGCGTCGGTGGAACGCGGTGCGCGGGAGATTCCCGGAATTCTCCCGCGCCATTTCCTGATTTTTTCATGCAATCCCGCGTGCAAGGACATACAATACGCGCTCGTCGACCGGCCCCGGACGGGGATTTACCGGCGCACATTTTTTGAATTCCGCATAACGAATTTTTCATGTCGCTACCTGAATCAACGCCGACACTGACGCTCAACCACGGCCTCAGCTTCGCTGAGCTTTTCACGCCGGAAGGTCTCCAAAAAATCGACGGTCTGTTCCTGGAGCGGCTGCCGCGATCGTGACGCGCAAGGCGCACGACACCCTGATTGCCTGGCGCGACGGACGCGAGCCAGCTCACGCCGCTACAGGTCAGCGAACTGCTGCTGACCTGCGGACCGGTGCTGGACAATTTCATCGCCGGCCTGTTCGGCATCAAAGAGACGCTGGAGGCCGCGCAACAGCGGACGCTCACGCACGACCCGGTGTTTCATTTCAAGAAATTCTTCGTGCAACGCCGCGCGCGCCGGCGCCTGGTGAAGAAAGAGGAATTTGAAAGTTTTGCCGAGCTGGATGGCTGGCTGACGCAAATGCTCAAGCAGGCGGCACGGGATGCTTCCGACCGCGAGCTGGCGGTTGCCGAATACGGCGGGCAACTGCTCAAGGACGAAAAGGCGAATGCCGAGGCCATCGAGAAACTCACGCGCTGGTGTATCCGCGCGCTGACCGTCCCGGAAGGCAAAGCCGCGGTGAAAGGCTGGGTCAGCTTCCGCCTGCCGGAAGGGATCGATCACCAGAAGCTGGTCCCGATCGTGCCGCTCCACGACGATGCCGGGCGCGTCGCGGGGCCGCCCGAGCATCTGCGCGCGCGCGACGGCTTCAAGCTCACCGACCTGCGCATGAATGCGCGCGAGGTGCAGAACGAAATCCATTACTGCATCTACTGCCATGACCACGACGGCGACTTCTGTTCCAAGGGCTTCCCGGAAAAGAAGGGCGAGCCGGACAAGGGGCTCAAGGTCAATCCGCTGGGGGTAACTCTTACCGGCTGTCCGCTGGACGAAAAAATCTCCGAGATGCACAGCCTGAAAAAATCCGGCTGCACCATCGGGGCGTTGGCGATGATCACGGTGGACAATCCGATGTGCGCCGCCACCGGGCACCGCATCTGCAACGATTGCATGAAGGCCTGCATCTACCAGAAACAGGACCCGGTCAACATCCCGCAGGCCGAGACGCGCATCCTCACCGACGTGCTCGACCTGCCGTGGGGCGTGGAGATTTACGACCTGCTGATCCGCTGGAATCCGCTGCGGCCGCGCCAATGGCTGCCGAAACCGTACAACGGGCTCAAGGTGCTGGTATTCGGGATGGGCCCGGCGGGTTTCACGCTCGCGCATCACATGCTGATGGAAGGTTTCGCCGTGGTCGGCGCGGATGGCCTGAAGATCGAGCCGTTGCCCGAGAAGCTGGTGCGCGAACCGATCCGCGATTACACCGACCTCGAGGAGGCGCTCGACACCCGCACCATGACGGGGTTCGGCGGTGTCGCGGAATACGGCATCACCAACCGCTGGGACAAGAATTTCCTCAAGCTCATCTATCTCTCGCTCGCGCGCCGTCCGCATTTCCAGGTATTCGGTGGCGTGCGTTTCGGCGGCACCCTGACGGTCGAAGACGCCTGGAAACTCGGCTTCGATCACATCGCCATCTGCATCGGCGCGGGCCTGCCGCAGGCGCTGCCGGTGCCCGGGAGCCTCGCCCCCGGCATGCGCCAGGCGAACGATTTCCTCATGGCGCTGCAGCTGACGGGCGCGGCCAAGCACGCGAGCCTTGCCAACCTGCAGGTGCGCCTGCCCGCGGTGGTGATCGGCGGCGGTCTTACCGGCGTGGACACCGCCACCGAAATCCAGGCGTATTACATCGTGCAGGTCGAAAAAATGCTCGAGCGCTACGAGACGCTCGTCAAAGCGAAAAGTGAAAAGGCGGTACGGACCGGGCTCGATGAAGGCTCGGCGGCGATTCTCGACGAGTTCCTCGCGCACGGGCGCGCGGTGCGTGCCGAACGCGAACGCGCGAAACAGGCCCGGACAGCGCCCGATTTCACGAAGCTGATCCGCCAGTGGGGCGGCGTCACCATCGCCTACCGCAAGGGCATGAACCAGTCGCCCGCCTACACCCGCAACCACGAGGAAATCATCAAAGCCTTCGAGGAAGGCATCTACTACGCCGAGGGCCTCGATCCGAAAGAGGCGCGCGTGGACAAGGACGGTCAGGTGGAAGCGCTGGTGACCAGGCGACTGCGGCCCGACGAGAACGGCAAGTGGATGGAAACCGGCGAAGAGGTGGTTATCCCGACGCGCGCGATTCTGGTCGCCACCGGCGCGCGCCCGAACGTGGCCTACGAGTTCGAGCACAAGGGTCACTTCCACAAGGAGCGCGGCCACTACCAGACCTATCATGACGTCAACGGCAAGCTTGAACCGATACCGGTCGCGGCGCATTGCAAGATGGACGACTTCGGGCCATTCACCTCGTATGGCGCCGACGATCGCCGCGTGAGTTTTCTCGGCGACACCCATCCGGTGTTCCATGGCAGCGTGGTCAAGGCGGTCGCCTCGGGGCTGCGCACCTATCCCAAGATCGTCGCGGCACTCGGGGACAGGGTGGATCAGAAAGGGGACGCCAGAGAGTACCGGCATTTCCGCTCGACCATGGACGAACTGCTGGCCGCGCGCGTGGAATCGGTCAAACGGCTCACGCCATCGGTGGTTGAGATCAGCGTGCGCGCGCCCATGGCGGCGAGACGATTCAAGGCCGGCCAGTTCTTCCGGCTGCAGAATTTCGAGACACTTTCCGCGCTCGTGGGCGGCACGCGCTTGCAGACCGAGGCGCTGGCCATGACCGGCGCGCGCGTGGACACGGTTGAGGGCACGGTGTCGCTCATGGTAATCGAGCGCGGCGCGAGCTCGCGCCTGGTCGCGACCCTCAAGCCCGGGGAACCGGTGGCGCTCATGGGTCCGACCGGCGTGCGCGCGACGATTCCCGGTGGCGGCGAAACCATTCTTTTCATCGGCGGCCGCCACGGCGCGGCGCACGTGCAGTCCACCGGCAAGGCGCTGCGCGAACATGGCAATCGCGTGCTGTTCGTGGGTTGCTTCGACACCGCGCAGGATGTCTTCTGCCAGGATGAAATCGAGGCGGCCGCCGATGCGATCCTGTGGATTACCGGAAACGGCGCCGCCATCAAGCCGCGCCGGCCGCAGGACCGCGCGGTCACGGCACCGGTATTGGAGGCAATCGTGCAATACGCCTCGGGCAAACTGGGCGAGATGCCGATCAAGCTCGAAGACGTCACGCGTCTGCAGGTGGTCGGCAGCAACCGGCTGGTGCGCCTCATTCGCGATGCGCGGGCGAAACAACTGGCGCCGTATCTCACGAAAAAACCGGCGACCACCGCCTCGATCAACACGCCGATGCAGTGCTGCCTGAAAGGCGTGTGTTCGCAATGCCTGCAGTGGCAGATCGACCCCGCCACCGGCAAGCGCACCAAGGCGGTGTTCAGCTGCTCGTGGCAGGACCAACCCCTCGACGTCGTGGATCTGGATAACCTCGACGAGCGGCTGTCGCAGAACCGGGTGCAGGAACACCTGACCAATCAGTGGCTGGATTTCTTGCTCGAACGCCATAATGTAGCGCGTGTGTAAACCGGCTCGCCGTCACTCAGGCGGCGGATGAGGAGTTCAAGGTGGGCGACCGCGTACGCATTTTATCCGGCGGCGGCGTGACGCACCGGGTTACGGCATCAAGGTCGTTCAGTCTCCCGCGAAAGCGGTAATCTAGGCAGCTGAATGATCACAAAGTGCCGCGCCTGATTGGCGATGTCTTATGGCCACATTTACCGCGCAGGAAGCAAGAAGTACAAAAATACTGGCGCGAGGTCTCTCAGGCCGGCTTGACGAAGCACATCCGTACATATCGTTGCCATGACCGAAGCGATTATGGACTGACCAAAGATACCGGATGGAATCCGGAGCTCGCTTCAGCCTCGACTAAATAGCGCGTGATTCAGAAACCGCAGCGGCTGCCAGATAGCCGCCAGGCTGCCGAACGAACAGGAACGATCCGAATTGCTCAATTTCCGGAGCAGAGTGAGGACCATCCGGTATGACAAAGATGTATACGGCTGCTCTACGATAAGAAAGAACCAGCCAGCAACCCATAGCGCACTAAGATTTTCTTTACGGATGCCATTAGATTCCGCCAACGTAATGGGGATGTCACTTTTTAACATATAACTGCCCCATTGGCCCATAGCGCGTAGCCAACAGGCACTTGGGCCATAAGTCGACCATGGCAATGCAGTATTAACTGATCCGACAAACCCTGCAAGGCCACGAGCGAATCAGGCGAGGGGTTGCTCAGCACCGTGCCGCCGCGAGCAGGGAGGTCGCGATCGGCGCAGCCCCGCGTTGAGCGCCGGCAACGACGGCGGTGAGGCGAGACCGGCGGCGGAAGCTCGCGGAGCGGCAGATCCAGGGGGTGCCTTTCTTTGGTTGCTTTCTTTGGGCAAGCAAAGAAAAGCGCACCGGGTGCGGCGGACCACCGCACATAGCTTTTGAGATCGCGCGCGGCGCGCGATACGTTCAAACCTGATTCCCGCCTTCGCGGGGACACGCCGTTCACCGCTAAGCCTCCTCAACGCTTAATCGGGGGAGGGCAAGATCAGCAATTCATGGGTCGAGCCATCCGCCATTTCACACGCCGCCGAAGGCGGCACAACATTATTTCCGGAACAACCAGACGAGCAGTGACAGAACCAGGCTGACGATAATCATGGTGGTGAGTGGAAAATAAAACCGGAAATTCTCGCGCTCGATCACGATATCCCCGGGCAACCGCCCTAACCCCAGCTTGACGAGCCACGGCCAGGCGATACCCACGATGACGAGAATAATACCCAGCGTAACCAGAATTCGCGTCATGCGGATGACGTTTCCAGAAACCGCAGTATCTCCTCGCGGCGATGCATGGCGTCACGGTATCCCAGATCGATCAATTCCCGGCAGTAGGGTTTTTCGAACAGCAGGTAGCTGACCAGATTCGAGCCGTTGCGGTTGAAAGCGCCGAGTCCGCGCAGCAGGAAGCGGATCGACCATGGGAGGTGATGGGCGTGGCGCGCGGCGATTTTTTCCAGGTCTTCGCTCGGTGAAATCACGAGCACATCGACATTGCGCAGGGTAACACCGCTTTCGCGCAGGTGGTGCGCCGGAATGAGGCTGATGGTTTTGTTAATGCGCTGCAGGCGTTCGAGATCCGCCTCGAGACTGTCGAGAAAAATGCTGTTCAGCACGTGACCGGCGATCTGGGCGATCGAGGGATATTCAGCGGTCTCGCCACGCACCATCGCGAAGGAGTCCTCCTGGCGCACGCCGACCACGAGCACGCGATCCGCGCCCAGGTGTAGCGCCGAGCTGATGGGCGCCATCTGGCGCATGGAACCGTCGCCGAAATACTCGCGGTTGATCTTCACCGCGGCGAACACGAACGGAATGGCGGACGAAGCCATGAGATGATCGAGCGTGATATTGGCCACGCTGCCCACGCGCCGCGCGCGTTTCCACATCGTCAGCGACGGTGCCCCCTGAAAAAAGGACACGGACTGGCCGGAGCTGTAGCCCGAGGCGGTGACGCTCAAGGCATGCAGAGCGCCGGCATTGATGGATTCCTGGATTTTGGCGAAGGGCATGGTGCGGTACAGCAAGCCACGCAGTGGGGTGCGGTCGAGCAAGGCGTGCGGGTTGCGCCGCCCGAGTCCAGCCGCCACCATGGCCAAGAACCAGCGCAGGCCGTTCGCCATCACGCCGGGGACATCGGCGCGGAAAACCTGGTCCACGTGAAAATTCTGCCACACGTGGACGAGACGCCGCACGCCTTCGTGAAACCGCGTGGCGTAGATGGCGAGGGTGGTGGCGTTAATCGCCCCCGCCGAGGTGCCGCTCAGGATGGGGAACGGGTTCGGACAATCCGGTGGAAGCATCTCGGCGACCGCCTTGAGCACGCCCACCTGATAGGCCGCGCGCGCGCCGCCGCCGGCCAGGATCAGCCCTACCTTGGGTTTGTCCGCAATATCCGTCATGGCGCTGCCGCGCGGGGTCCTTGTTGTTGACGATGTGCGGATAGCGGCGATGGACTGCCGTGATCATTTATATCCGACATCTTTGCTTCATTATTATAGTCAACCTCGGTCAGGGCCATGCCCGACGATCCGAACCGTCCGTCCAGGCGCCATACTCGCTATGTTGAGGCCAATCATCGGGTATGCAGTACAGCCGCGGCACGATTTGCTAGACTTCGTCCATCGCGTTCAGAAAAGGTCGTCCCGATGAATTCACCCGTCACCGAAACCATGGTCTATGACGCTCTCAGGAAGGTCATGGATCCGGAATTGAGACATAACATCGTCGAACTGGGTTTCATCCAGGAAATCGACATTGTCGATGACTATGTGCATCTCGATATCCAGCTCACCACGCCCAATTGCCCCTACGCCGATACTATCGTGGCGCAGATCAAGCACGCCGTGGAAGGCGTGCAAGGCGTAAAACGTGTCGAGGTCGAACGCGCCTGCATGAAAGAGCTTTAATCACCGCCGCGGCAGACGCTGGCGGCATGGCGGCGTGTTCGTCAGTGTCTGGCGCAACTCCCGCCCCCTAAACTTGGCCCCGGTTATCTGCGTCAAAACCGCCGTCCATGAACAGCCACGTTTACTGATCGAACACTCGCCCTCGCGGGGCTGTTTCAGGCCGCGCGCCTCGCGCAAGAATTGGCGCGTGAAGGCCGCACCGATGCCTCCGCGTTTATCGCCATCATTCAGGCCCTGACAAAGATTGATGCTCCCAGTACCGAGGCGGTGTACGGCGGGGCGCAGGGCGTGGCACTCGGCCTGGACCTGTTGCGCAACAAGCTGGGCGGGGTCACCGACACGGGCGATGTCGAGATCGCCAAATACGTCATTTCCATGATTCACCTCGAGGGCCAGCTGCGGCGGCACCCGGAAATGCAGGACGCCGTCCGGCGCGGCATCGAGGCGATCCAGTCGCAGATGAAATTCTTCGAGGCGGAGGAAAACGGCGAGGCGGTGCATCCGCGGCTCGTTGAAAAGCTCGCGGAACTCTACAGCCAGACGATCAGCACGCTCACGCCGCGCATCATGGTCAATGGCGAGCACGGCCACCTGAGTAACCCGCTGATCGCCGCCAAGGTGCGCGCGGCCTTGTTCGCCGGCATTCGTTCGGCGTTTCTGTGGCGCCAGCTCGGCGGCAACCGCTGGCAACTGTTATTGAGCCGGAAAAAAATCGCGGGCGAGGCAGCGAAAATTCTCGATGGCCTGCGCGTAGCGTCGACGAATTAACCGGCTATTTCCGCGACGGACGCTTGGCCAGCTTGCGCTGCAGCGTGCGCCGGTGCATGCCGAGGCGGCGCGCGGTTTCGGAGATATTACCGTCGCTTTCCGCCAGCACCTTCTGGATGTGCTCCCATTCCAGACGAGAAAGCGGCAATGGTTTGGTCTCCACCGGCACCGCGGCGTTGCCGCTGTCGCGGCTGAACGCCGCGACGATCTCATCGGCGTCGGCGGGCTTGGCGAGATAATGCGTGGCGCCAAGCTTGATTGCCTCGACCGCGGTGGCCACGCTCGCAAAACCGGTGAGCACCACGATCCGGGTATGCGCGTCCAGCGCCTTCAGCTTTTTGACCAGTTCGAGCCCCGAGGGGCCGGGCATCTTGAGATCGATCACGGCGAATTCGGGCGACATCGCCTTCCGCCGCGGCCAGTCCTTCGGCGACGTCATGCGCCACCTTCACGGCAAACCCGCGCCGATCGAGCGCCGCCGACAGTACCTGGCAGAAGGTGTCGTCGTCGTCGACCAGCAACAGGCTCGGCTTGTCTCCGGTGTTCTCCGTGCTCATGACGCCCCCTCCACGCGCAGGCTGGACAACGGCAGGGTCAGCCGGGTGCAGACACCGCCACCCTCGCGATTATACAGACGCACGCTGCCGCCGAAACGGTTCAGGGTGGCATGCGCGAGGAACAGGCCGAGGCCCAGCCCCTCCCCTGGCGCCTTGGTGGTGAAAAACGGCTGGCCGGCGGCCTGTTCGGCGTCGGGTGTCAGCCCCGCGCCGCGATCGCAGATTTCCAGCACCAGCTCATGCTCGTCCCAGCGCGCGCTGATCTCGATATTGTCCGGCGAGGCATCCGCGGCGTTGTTGAGAATATTCACGATCGCCTGAGTCAATGTCTGTTCCGCCACGATCAGCGGCGACGGCCGCGGCCCGTCGAACCGGTGTTGCGCCCGCACGCCCAGTCGCATCGCCTTCCAGTCGCGCAACAGTTCTTCCAGATAGTCTTCCAGCGGCATGCTTCCGCCGCCCTCGGCGCGCGCGGCGCCGGCGGAGGCCGACAGCGTCGCGAGGATGGATTTGCAACGGTCGATCTGCTCGCGCAACACGCGCAGACTCGCGCGCAGCGCCGGGGAACCGCCGGCATCCTGCTCCAGCTCCTTCGTCAGTACCGCCATGGTGGAAAGCGGCGTGCCCAGCTCGTGCGCCGCGCCCGCCGCCAGCGTGCCGAGCGCCAGGATGCGTTCATTGCGCAGTTCATCTTCGCGCATCCGCGCCAGCAACCGGTCACGGCTGCGCCGTGTCTCGGCCATGTTCACGGCAAACCAGGCGATCAATCCCGCGCTCAGCAGGAAACCAAGCCACATGCCCATCACATGCATGCCGAAGTCGTCACCGTGCATCTCGTGACTGTGGGGCAGCGGGATATAAAAAAACATCAATAAGGTGTAACAGGCCATGGTCACGGCCGCCATGGCCCAGGTGTAACCCGCGGGCAACGCGGCCGCGGTCAGCGCCAGCGGCAGCAGGTAAAGAATGACGAAGGGGTTGGTGGAACCGCCGCTGAAGTAGAGCAGCGCGGTCAGCGTCGCCACGTCGAGCGCCAGATGGATAAACAGTTCATTTTCGCCCACCGGCCATGGGCGCTGCATCCGCAACCAGGTCAGGAAGTTCAGCAACGCCATGGCGGCGATGATGGCCATCAGCGGCCGCAACGGCAGGGCCATGTGCAGCGAGGTCACCGCGACCCACACCGCCAGGAACTGTCCGGCCAGCACGATGCAGCGCAAAACGACCAGACGCCGGAGGTTGATGGCGGATGAGGAAGACAGTGTGGGGGTGAGGTTCATGTGCGGACTTTATAACCGTGGCATTCTAGCCCAGCGGCATCCACGGCCTCCATCGCCATGAAAAGCGAGCTCAGACACTGATTCCATAGAGAGGATTAGCTCGGTGTGATGACAGATGGCTGCGACAGTTTGCCGCATTGCTCTTGCCCGTCTCCCATTTAGATTGGTTCCACACAACTACAAATCACTACGGGGAGAAGAACGTGAAAAGAAAAATCCTATTGGCTGGTGTGCTGACGTTTTCCATTGGCCTGACCGAGCGCGCTATCGGCGCACGCCAGTTGCGGCTCGGCTTTCTGCACGCTTAATACTCACTGGGAAAGCCAGGGAGTGTGGACGGAACCCGGTCTGCGCGTGGATCTGCGTTACGAATATCTCAAACAGGACCAGTTACTCGCCGGACGCCATAAAACACAGCCCGAGGGTGTTCCCGACACCCACGACGAAATTCAAACATACAACCGCAATCTGTTCATGGGGCTGGATTATTCATTCGATCAGCATTGGGGCGGATCGTTGCAACTGCCCTGGATCAATCGCCAACACGTTCACATCCACAACGATACGCCGCCTGAAACCGAGACCTGGAAATTCGACGAGATGGGAGATGCCCGCGTTATCGGGCGCTACCAGTTCTCGCCCGATGCCGATAACCATGCCGCGTGGGGTGTGACCGCGGGATTGAAATTGCCCACGGGTGAGTTCGACAAAACCAACGCGGAAGGCATGCCGGCCGAACGCAGCCTGCAACCCGGCAGTGGCACGACCGATTTATTGTTTGGGCTTTACACAAACTCGCTCATGCTCATCGGCGACCGGCCGGCGCGAAAGTTTTTTCAAGCTAACGTTCAGTATCCCGCCAATGCCCGTAACGACTTCCGGCCCGGAAATATCTATGGACTGGATGCGGGGGTTACTTATCAAATGCTGAGCGCCTGGTACGGAATGCTCCAACTCAATGGACAAATCAAGGATCGCGATCGCGGCCCGGCCGCGGAACCGGCTGAAAGCGGCGGGAGTTTTGTGTGGCTGAGCCCGGGCCTGAGCTATGCCGCCACCCACCGCGTGCGGGCTTACGGCTTCGTCCAACTTCCGCTCTACCAGCGTGTCAACGGGGTGCAACTCACGGCCTCGTGGGCCGCCTCGCTGGGAATCACGACAAATTTTTAGCCGTGTTTAGCTGATATTATGGGCTGTCTTGGCACATCCCTTGCGCGGTTGCGAGGCCGATGACAAGAGAGTAACGTGCGCGCGCATTCGCCCCCTCACGGGAGACTCGTATTGGAAAACAACAATAGCGAAGCGCACCCGCAGAAATCCTCCACCGCCGGACTCACCCTGCTTGCCCTCGGCGTCGTTTACGGCGACATCGGCACCAGCCCGCTCTACGCCGTCAAGGAAACCTTCGCCCCGGCGCACGGCATTGCCCTGGACACGGAGAACATCCTCGGCGGGCTCTCGACCATTTTCTGGTCGCTCATGATCGTCGTCACGCTCAAGTACGTCACGCTCACCATGCGCGCCAACAACAGGGGCGAGGGCGGAATCATGGCGCTGCTCGCGCTCGCCTCCTCCGCGGTCAAGGACCAGCCACGCTGGCGCATGCTGATCCTCGCGCTCGGCGTGGTCGGCACGTCCTTGTTCTACGGCGACGCCGTGCTCACGCCGGCGATCTCGGTGCTGTCCGCCGTCGAGGGGATCGAGGTCGGTACCCCGGCATTCAAGCACTACGTGATCCCGATCGCGGCGATCGTGCTGGTGACGCTGTTCGCGTTCCAGCGCCACGGCACGGCGGTCGTCGGCGCGTTCTTCGGGCCGATCTGCGTGCTGTGGTTCCTCGCGCTCGGCGCGGTCGGGATAGGCAACATCGTTCATAACCCGGTGGTGCTGAACGCGCTCGACCCGTTGCACGCGCTGCGCTTCGTCACCGGGCACGGATTTGCCTCGTTCGTGGTGCTCGGCTCCGTGCTGCTCGCCTTCACCGGGGCCGAGGCCTTGTACGCCGACATGGGGCACTTCGGCAAGCGCGCGGTGCGTCTCGCGTGGTTCGGCCTGGTGCTGCCGGCGCTGGTGCTGAATTACTTCGGCCAGGGCGCGCTGCTGATCGCCAACCCGCAGGCCATCGAGAACCCGTTCTACCTCGCTTACCCGGATTGGGCGCTGTATCCGATGATCGCGCTCGCGACCGCGGCCACCGTGATCGCTTCGCAGGCCACGATCTCGGGCGCCTACTCGATCACCAAACAGGCGATACAGCTCGGCTACCTGCCGCGCATGAATATCCAGCACACCTCGGCGAAAGAGATGGGGCAGATCTATCTCCCGGCCGTGAACTGGATCCTGCTCGCCGCCGTGATCGCCGCCGTGGTCGGATTCGGCTCGTCCTCCCGGCTGGCCTCGGCCTACGGCGTGGCGGTCATGGGCACGATGCTGATCACCACCTTTCTCACCTTCTTCGTGATCCGCTACAACTGGGGTTACAGCCTGTGGCTGTGCCTGCTCGCCACCGGTTCTTTCATCGTCGTGGACCTGGCGTTCTTCTCCGCCAGCCTGCTCAAGGTCTTCGACGGCGGCTGGTTTCCGCTGGTGATGGGCGGAGCGGTTTTCACGCTCATGGTCACCTGGCGGCGCGGGCGCGAAATCCTGCTGGCACGCCTGCGGCAGACCTCGGTGCCGCTGGATATGTTCCTGGAATCGCTGATGCGCCACCCGCCTACGCGCGTGCCCGGCACGGCGGTGTTCCTGACCTCAACCCAGGGAGCGGTGCCACACGCGCTGCTGCACAACCTCGCGCACAACAAGGTGCTGCACGAGCGTGTCATCTTTCTCACGGTGGTCATCAAGGACGTGCCGTGGGTGCCGGCCAAGGAACGCATCCATATCGAGGACCTGGCAAACAACTGTTTCCAGCTTACCGTCGACTTCGGCTTCAAGGACCGGCCCGACGTCATGCAGGCACTCGAGCAATGCCGCGAGCACGAGCTGGAATTTCAGCCGCTCCAGACCTCGTTCTTCCTGAGCCGCGAGACCGTGATCGCGAGCATCCGTTACGAAGGCATGGCACTGTGGCGCGAACGCCTGTTTTCCGCGCTGGCGCGCAACGCCGGGAGTCCGGTGGAGTATTTCAATCTGCCGGCGAACCGGGTGATCGAACTCGGCACGCAGATCGAGATTTGACCATTGTCGTTATACGCGTAACGCTTGAGCTCAGCCGCGGCGGCGCGTCAGCGCCGTCCACCTTCAACGAGTTGTCAGTCAATCAGCGATAAATTCGTTGATGCATTCAGCTACTGCCTTCTTTACAAATTCTGATTTCAACTGCATGGCACCAATGCCATCAATTTTGCAGTCAATATCATGGTCGCCTTCGACGAGACGGATGTTTTTTACCTTGGTTCCAACTTTAACTACCGATGACGAGCCTTTTATCTTCAGATCTTTGATCACGGTGACAGTGTCGCCGTCATTCAGCACGTTCCCATGGGCATCACGCACGACGCGTTTTTGATCAGCGCTCTCTGCGACCGCCTCTTTTCCCCATTCATGCGCACATTCCGGACAAACATACATGCCTCGGTCTTCGTAAGTGTATTCCGAACCGCATTTTGGACATTTAGGCAAACTGCTCATGCTGTACCCTGTTTTTGATTGGCTGACATTCGAGGTAGCCGGACCACAACGTGCCAGCGTAGCTGGCTGTTGCGGGTCCGGTTGACTGAGAGGTTGGGCATCACTCTTGAAACCTGCTGTGCGTCGGGCGCCGCCTAGGCGCTGAGTTTCTTCTTGAGCAGCTCGTTGACCTGCGCGGGATTGGCCTTGCCCTGGGTGGCCTTCATCACCTGGCCGACGAAATAGCCGAACAGCGCTTCCTTGCCGGCGCGGTACTGTTCGAGCTGCTTCGGGTTCTTGGCGATGATCTCGTCGATGACCTTCTCGATCGCGCCGGTATCGGTGATCTGTTTCAGGCCCTTCTTCGCGATCACGGCATCGGCGTCGCCTTCGCCGTTCCACATGGCCTCGAAGACTTCTTTCGCGATCTTGCCGGAGATGGTGTTGTCGGCGAGGCGCTTGAGCAATCCCGTCATCATGCCGACCGTGACCGGTGACGCGCTGATGTCCTTGTTGTCGCGGTTGAGGAACGCCGCCAGTTCGCCCGTGACCCAGTTGGCCGCGATCTTGGGGTCGGAACCGGACTCGCGCACCAGCTGCTCGTAGTAATCCGCCAGCTCGCGCGACGCGGTCAACACGCCGGCGTCGTAGGCGGTGAGGCCGTAGTCCTTCATGAAACGCGCGCGCTTGGCGTCCGGCAGTTCCGGCAGGGTTTTTTCCACGCCACGGATGAAATCCTCCGTGATCACCAGCGGCGGCAGGTCGGGGTCGGGGAAGTAGCGATAGTCCATCGCCTCTTCCTTGCTGCGCATCGAGCGCGTGACGTCCTTGTCGGAGTCGTACAGGCGCGTCTCCTGCACGACTTTCCCGCCGCCCTCGATCAGGTCGATCTGGCGCTCGACCTCGAATTCGATGGCCTTCTCGACGAAGCGGAACGAATTGATGTTCTTCAGTTCCGCGCGCGTGCCGAATTTTTTCTCGCCCTTGGGACGCACCGATACGTTGGCGTCGCAGCGGAACGAACCCTCCTGCATGTTGCCGTCGCAGATTTCGAGATAGCGCACCAGTTCGTGCAGCTTTCTTGAGATAGGCCACGGCCTCCTTCGCCGAGCGCATGTCGGGCTCGGAGACGATTTCCAGCAGCGGCGTGCCGGCGCGGTTGAGATCGATGCCGGTCATGCCGTGAAAGTCTTCGTGCAGCGATTTGCCGGCGTCCTCTTCCAGATGCGCGCGGGTGATGCCGATGACTTTTTCCACGCCATCCACGTCAATCGTGAGCTGGCCCTTGGCCACGATCGGCAGCTCGTACTGGCTGATCTGGTAGCCCTTGGGCAGGTCGGGATAGAAATAATTCTTGCGCGCGAACACCGAGCGGTGATTGATCGGCGCGCCGATGGCGAGCCCGAACTTCACCGCCATGCGCGCGGCTTCCTTGTTGAACACCGGCAGCACGCCCGGCAGCGCGATATCCACCGCGCACGCCTGGGTGTTCGGCTCGGCGCCGTATTTCGTGGCCGCGCCCGAGAACGCCTTGCTCTTCGTCAGGAGCTGGGCGTGGACTTCAAGACCGATGACGGTTTCCCATTCCATCAGCCAAACCCCTTCGGCATGCGCTGGTGCCAGTCCGTCACCTGCTGGTAGCCGTGCGCGGCGTTGAGCAGCCTGGATTCATTGAAATACTGCCCGATCAGCTGCAATCCCACCGGCAGGCCGTCGGGGGCGAAGCCGGCGGGGATGGACATGCCCGGCAGGCCCGCGAGATTCACGGAAATCGTGTAGATATCGCTCAGATACATGGCCACGGGGTCGTCGCTTTTTTCGCCGATCTTGAACGCGGTCGTGGGGGTGGTGGGGCCCATGATGACGTCGCAGGACTCGAAGGCCTTGCGGAAATCCTCGGCAATCAGGCGGCGCAGCTTCTGGGCCTTCAGATAATAGGCATCGTAATAGCCGGCGGACAGCGCATAGGTGCCGATCATGATGCGGCGCTTCACCTCGGCGCCGAAACCTTCGGCGCGGGTTTTGCAGTACATGTCGAGCAGATCGGTGTAATCCTTGGCGCGGTAACCGTAGCGCACGCCGTCGAAACGCGACAGGTTCGACGACGCCTCGGCCGGGGCCAGCACGTAATAGCAGGGAATCGCCAGCTGGCTGTTGGGCAGGCTCACCTCGACCACCTGCGCGCCGAGCTTTTTGTATTCGGCAATGGCGGTCTCGATCACCTTCGCCACCTCGGAACTCAGGCCCTTGCCGAAATATTCCCTGGGCAGGCCGATGCGCAGCCCCTTGATATCGTTATTGAGCGATTGCGTGTAATCCGGGACCGGCTCGTCCACCGAGGTCGAATCGCGCGGATCGAAGCCGGCCATGACGTTCAACATCAGTGCCGCGTCCTCGGCGGTGCGGCACATCGGCCCGCCCTGGTCGAGGCTGGAGGCAAACGCGATCATGCCGTAGCGCGACACGCGCCCGTAACTGGGCTTGAGCCCGGTCAGATTGGTCAGCGACGCCGGCTGGCGGATGGAACCGCCGGTATCGGTGCCGGTCGCGGCCGGCGCCAGGCGCGCGGCCACCGCCGCGGCCGAACCGCCGGAGCTGCCGCCGGGAACGGCGGCGGTGTTCCACGGGTTCTTCACGACACCATAATAGGAGGTCTCGTTCGACGAACCCATGGCGAATTCGTCCATATTGGTCTTGCCGAGACAAACGGCGCCGGCTTTGTTGAATTTGTCGATAGTCGTCGCGTCGTAGGGGGCGACAAAGTTGGACAGAATCTTCGAGCCGCAGGTGGTCAGCCAGCCGTCGGCGCAGAAGATGTCCTTCTGGGCGATGGGGATGCCGGTCAGCGCGCCGGCCTCGCCCTTGGCGATCCGTGCATCGGCGGCCCTGGCCTGGGCCAGCGAGCGCTCCGGCTCCACGGTAATGAAGGCATTCAGCTCCTTATACTTATTAATGCGCTCCAGAAAGCGCCGGGTCAGCTCGACGCTGGAGATTTCCTTCCGGCGCAGGGCGGCGGAGAGTTCGGCGACGGTTTTATCGAACATGGCGGGGTTCTTGAACGTCCGGGGCGTGAGGAAACTACTCTATAACCTTGGGCACGAGATACAGTCCGGCCTCGACGGCCGGGGCGATTTTCTGGAATTTTTCGCGCTGGTCGGCTTCGGCGACCGCGTCCTCGCGCAGCCGCAGGCCCGCCTCGTTGGGGTGGGCCATGGGCTCGACGCCCGCGGTATCCACGGCGTTCATCTGTTCGATCAGGCCGAGGATGCGGGACAGCGTCTCGGCGTAGGCATCGGCCTCTTGCTCGGTGATGTGCAGACGCGCAAGATGCGCAATCCTGCGTACCTGTTCTCGGTCTAAAGACATGCGGTTTCGTTCAAGGGATGGAATGGAATCACAAATTACCACATTCGTCCCGCCGGTTGAACCGCCCGACTGCGGTTGATACAGTTAGCGCGATTATTGAGGCGGTACGCGAGAGTTTGAATGTGCCCGTTCGGTCGGAGCCGCTCAGACCTTGAAGCGAAGCCGTCATGCCGCCTCAATAATCGAAAAGATCATATGATTTTTTTATTGACCCGGCACTTCTTAAACCGTCACCAAAACCACAAGGTGTCTGTGACGGTTCGCTTGTATTCAAGTACAATCGCGCCGGGTCAATAGGACGCCTTCAAGGTAGAATTCTTTCATGTTCAAAAGCTTCCGTGGTTTCTTCTCCAGCGATATCGCCATCGATCTGGGCACTGCCAACACCCTGATTTTCGTGCGCGACAAGGGCATCGTGCTGAACGAGCCTTCGGTCGTCGCCATCCGTCAGGATTACGCCAGCCGCAACAATCGTTCCATCCTGGCCGTCGGTGTCGAGGCCAAGAAGATGCTCGGCCGCACGCCGGGATCGATCCAGGCGATACGGCCGATGAAGGAAGGCGTCATCGCCGACTTCACCGTCACCGGCGAGATGCTCAAGTATTTCATCCGCAAGGTGCACGAGAATCGTTTGTTCCAGCCGAGCCCGCGCATCGTCATCTGCGTGCCCTGCGGCTCGACGCAGGTGGAACGGCGCGCGATCCGCGAGGCCGCGATGAGCACCGGCGCGCGCGAGGTGTTTCTGATCGAGGAACCGATGGCCGCGGCGATCGGCGCCGATCTGCCGATCATGGAGGCGACCGGCTCGATGGTGCTCGACATCGGCGGCGGCACCAGCGAGGTCGGCGTGATCTCGCTCGGCGGCATCGTGTACTCGCATTCGCTGCGCATCGCCGGCGACAAGATGGATGAAGCCATCGTGAACTATGTGCGCCGCAAATACGGCCTGCTGATCGGCGAGGCCAGCGCGGAGAACGTGAAAAAGGAAATCGGTACGGCGTGGGAAGGCAGCGAGGTCAGGCAGATGGAGGTCAAAGGCCGGCACATCGCCGACGGCGTGCCGCGCGCCCAGGTGCTCAACAGCCAGGAAATCCACGCGGCGCTGTCGGAATGTCTCGCCGGCATCATCGGCGCCATCAAGATCGCCCTCGAACAGACACCGCCGGAACTCGGCGCCGATATCGCCGAAAAGGGACTGGTGGTCTCGGGCGGCGGCGCGCTGCTGCGCGACATCGACCGCATGCTCGCGGAACAGACCGGGCTGCCGATCATCATCACCGAAGATCCCCTCACCTGCGTGGTGCGCGGCTGCGGCCGGGCGCTCATGGAGGCCGAAACGCTGGGCGATGTTTTTGTGTACGAGTAGTGGTGCATGGACGCGACCGCGTTACGGACCGAAGGACGGAATAGGTCGCTCTCGACATCCTGTCTCACGCGACACTGGCACATCCCTGTGCGTCGCCGCAGCGCGTGTGATTTATGATTAACGTCTTCGGCTGGCCTCTCCGGGCGCCTTCCCATCTCACCCGGTTGATCCTGTTGTCTGCCCTGTCGGTGGCGCTGATGATTCTCGATCACCGCGGACATCATCTGGAAAAAATCCGCGCCGGCCTGAACGTGCTGGCCTACCCCGTCCTGCTGATCGCCGCCGTCCCGGCCTACGTGGGCGGGAGCATCAGCGATTTTTTCACTACCCGCGGCACCCTGCGCCAGGACAATGAAAAACTGCTCGCCGAACGGCAGGTGCTGAACGCCAAGGTGCAACAGTTCGATGCGCTGGAGGAGGAAAACGCCCGCCTGCGGCGCATGCTGGGCAGCGCCGCGCAGGTGGCCGACAAGGCGCTCGCGGCGGAACTGATCGAGGTCAGCTCCGAACCGTTCACGCGCAAGATCGTGGTCGCCAAGGGCAGCCGCGACGGCGTGTACGTCGGGCAGTCGGTCATCGACGCGCACGGCATCATGGGGCAGGTCACGCAGGTCGCCAGCGAGGTCAGCCGCGTGACGCTCATCACGGACGCCGGTCATGCGATTCCCGTGCTCGACAACCGCAGCGGTCTGCGCATGCTGGTTTTCGGCACCGGCGATCCGGACACCCTGAAGGTCCCCTACCTCACCTCCGCCTCCGACATCAAGGAAGGCGATCTGCTGGTCAGCTCCGGCATGGGCGGCACCTTCCCGCCCGGTTATCCCGTGGCGCAGGTGATCAAGATCGTCAACGATCCGAACGAAGCTTTTCTCGCCATCACCGCCAAGCCGGCGGCGCAACTCAATCACGGCAAACAGGTGATGCTCATCTGGCGCGGCGCCCCGCCCAAGAGCGGAGGCAACGCCAAATGAGACTGGGCCTGGACGCGCACCGCCGGCTCACGCTGTTCGTCACGTGCGCCGTGGCCGTGATACTGGCGATCATGCCGTTTCCCACGTGGGCCGAACCGTTCCGGCCCGACTGGGTGGGGCTGGTGCTCATCTACTGGTGCCTCGCCATGCCGGAACGCTTTTCGGTCGGCACCGGCTGGCTGCTCGGTTTTATCCAGGACGTGCTCTATGGCTCGCTGCTCGGCAGCAATGCCCTCGGCAAAACGCTGGTGGCGTTCCTGACCGTCCGCTTGCACCTGCAGCTGCGCATGTTCCCGCGCTGGCAGCAGGCGGTATCGATATTCGGCCTGCTTATCGCCAACCAGCTGCTGGTATTGTGGATACGCGGCGCGATCGGCCAGGCGCCGGAGACGTTCATCTACTGGACGCCGAGCATCGTCGGCGCCCTGCTGTGGCCGTGGCTGTTCGTGATCCTGCGCGATCTGCGGCGACGCGGCAGCATCACCTAGTATCCCAGACAATTCGTTAGAGGTTCCTGGAGCTTCATGCTCAACATCCCGATCAAGGATCACTTCCGGGAAACCCGGCTGTATAACGCGCGGCTGTCGATAATCGGCGTCATCGTCGTCACGCTGATCTTCGCGCTGATCCTGCGTCTGGCCTACCTGCAGGTGTTCGCGCATCGCCACTACGAAACGCTTTCGCAGGCCAACCGCATCAAGCCGATCCCGATCCAGCCTCCGCGCGGACTGATCCTCGATCGCAACGGGGTGATCCTGGCGCAGAACTATCCGGTGTACACGCTGGAGATCATCCCCGAGCAGGTCGACGACATGAACACGCTGCTCGAGGAACTGGGCCAGATCGTGAATCTGAACGAGGCGGACCTCAAGAATTTCCGCAAGCAGTTGCGCGAACGTCCGCGATTCGAAAATCTCGTGCTGCGCTCGCACCTCACCGAGGAAGAAGCGGCGCGGTTGGCGGTCAAGCGGACGTATTTCAGCGGCGTGGAACTCGAAGCGCGGCTGCGGCGGCACTACCCGCTCGCGGGCCTCGGGGTGCATTTCCTCGGTTACGTCGGACGCATCAACGAACAGGAACAGGAGCAGATCGACAAGGCGGCCTATCGCGGCATGGAGTACATCGGCAAGCTGGGCCTCGAGGCGAGCTACGAAAAAACCCTGCTCGGCCAGGTCGGGTTCGAAAAGGTCGAGACCAACGCGCACGGACGTTCGCTGCGCATCCTCGAGCGCATTGCGCCGGTGGCCGGCAAGAACCTCTACCTGAGCATCGATGCCAAGCTCCAGGCCCTGGCCGAGCAGACGCTGGGCAAGCGGCGCGGCGCCATCATCGCCATGGAGCCCGCGACCGGCGCCATTCTCGCGTTTGTCAGCACGCCGACCTACGATCCCAATCCCTTCGTCCAGGGCATCGACCCGGATTCCTACCAGGGCCTGCTCGACGATCCGGACAAGCCGCTGATCAACCGCGCGCTCAACGGCCAGTATGCGCCGGGCTCGACCATCAAGGCCTTCCTCGGGCTGGCGGCGCTGGAGCAGGACGGATTCGACCCCGACAGGCCGGTGGTCTGCCCCGGCTGGTTCACGCTGCCGGGAAGCTCGCACCAGTTCCGCGACTGGAAAAAGGGCGGCCACGGCGCGGTGAACCTGCACGATGCCGTGGTGCAGTCCTGCGACGTCTATTTCTACAAGCTGGCGGTGGCCATGAACATCGACGGCATGAAGAAATTCCTGGCGCCGTTCGGCTTCGGCAAGAAGACCGGCGTCGACCTGTTCAACGAATCCGAGGGCATCCTGCCCTCGCCGGAATGGAAGGCGGCGCGTAAACAGACATGGTATCCGGGCGAGACCGTGATCACCGGCATCGGCCAGGGCTCGATCCTGGTGACGCCGCTGCAGCTCGCCGACGCCATGTCGGGACTGGCGAACCAGGGCGTGCGCATGAAGCCGCAACTGGTGCGCGCCATCGTGGACGCCAAGACCCAGGCCCGGCGCGAAACCGAACCCGTGGTCACGACGCAGATACCGCTCAAGGACCGGCACAACCTCGAGATCCAGATCCAGAACCTGACCGACGTGGTGCACACCAACCGCGGAACCGCTTATGGCATCGGCTATAACTCGCCCTATAAAATCGCCGGCAAAACCGGCACCGCGCAGGTGAAAAGCGTCGCCCAGGGCCAGTCCTACAGCGAAAAAGCCACGCCCGAGCGTTACCGCGACCACGCGCTGTTCGTCTCCTTCGCGCCGGTCGGCGATCCGAAAGTGGCGGTGTCGGTGATCGTGGAAAACGGCGGCCACGGCAGTTCCGCCGCCGCGCCGATCGCGCGCAAGGTCATGGATTATCTGCTTCTCGGCAAAACCTCCGCGCCGCCGGTCGAAGCGAAGCCAGCGACGGAGAACGATGAATAAACCGGGACGTCTAATTTCATCTGCGGTTAAATAGTCACTGACATGAATCTGGAACGACTGCATCTCGACAAGACCCTGTTCTATGCGCTGCTCGCCATGGCCGCCATCAGCCTGTTCGTGGTGTACAGCGCGAGCGCCCGGGACATGGACGCCACCCTGGGGCACCTGTTGCGGCTGCTCCTCGGCTTTACCGTGCTGCTCGTGGTGGCGCAGATACGCCCGGAGTTTTACGAACGCTGGTCGCCGTACATCTTCATCGCCGGCATGCTGCTGCTCATCGCCGTGCTGGCGCTGGGCGTGATCGGCAAGGGCGCGCAGCGCTGGCTGAATCTCGGATTTCTGCGGTTCCAGCCGGCCGAGATCATGAAAATCGCGGTACCGATGATGCTCGTCCTGGTATCTGGCGCGGAAAAATCTTCCGCCCAGCCTGCCGCGGCTCGCGATCGCGTTTCTCATGATGGCGGTCCCGGCGTTCATGATCATCAAGCAGCCGGACCTCGGCACCGCGCTGCTCGTGTTCGGCGCCGGCGTCTTCGTGCTGTTCCTCAGTGGCATGCAGTGGCGCGTGATCCTGACCCTGCTCGCCATCGTCGCCGTGGCCGCGCCGTTCGCCTGGAATCATCTGCACGATTACCAGCGGCAGCGCATTTTCACCCTGTTCGATCCGGAGGCCGACCCGCTCGGCACCGGCTATCACACCATCCAGTCCATGATCGCGGTGGGCTCGGGCGGCATCTACGGCAAGGGCTGGCTCAATTCGTCGCAGGCGCATCTCGATTACCTGCCGGAGTCCTCCACCGACTTCATCTTCGCCGTTTTCGCGGAGGAATTCGGGCTCATCGGCAGCCTGCTGCTGGTGGCAATCTACGTGTTCATCGTGGCGCGCGGAATGCTGATCGCGTATCTGGCGAAGGACAGCTACACGCGCCTGCTCGCCGGCAGCCTGAGCCTGACGTTCTTCCTCTATTTCTTCGTGAACATGGGCATGGTCACCGGCATCCTGCCGATCGTGGGGATACCGCTGCCGATGATGAGTTATGGCGGAACGTCGATCGTGACGGTCATGGCCGCGTTCGGCATTCTCATGAGCATCCATACCCACCGCAAGATCGCGGAATAATGTCCACACGTTTTATCACCCTGGGAGCGCTCTTGCTCGCCGGCCTGCTGGTCGCGGTCATTCCGCGCGCCCACGCCCTCAATGTCGACAAGTACCCGGCGCTGCAGAGCCTGATCGCCGAAATGGCCGATCAGTACGGTTACGCGCCGCAAAAACTGCGCAAGACGTTCCGCTGCGCGCGGATACGGCCCGAGATCATCGAGGCCATGGAGCGGCCCAAGGAAATGCTGCCGTGGTACGAATACAGCAAAATCTTTCTGACCGAGGAAAACGTGCAGCGCGGTGCCCGGTTCTGGAAAAAACACGCGGCGGCGCTGACGCGGGCCGGCGAGGAATACGGCGTGCCCCCGGAAACCGTCGTGGCCATCATCGGCGTGGAAACCCAGTTCGGACGCAACAAGGGAAATATCCCCATTCTCGACGCGCTCACCACGCTGACGCTCGACTATCCGGCGCGCGCGGCGTTCTTTCGCCGCGAGCTGACCGAGTTCCTGCTGCTCGCGCGCGAGCTCGACGTCGACGCCTGCGGCATCAAGGGCTCCTACGCCGGGGCCATGGGTTTGCCGCAGTTCATGCCCAGCAACTACCGCCGGTTCGCGGTGGACTTCGACGCCAACGGCACGCGCGACATCCTCGACGACCCCGAGGACGCCATCGGCAGCGTCGCGCTTTATCTCAAGCAGCATGGCTGGGAGGCCGGCGCGCCCGTGGCCGACGATGCGAACCTGGAAGGCACGCGTTATTTCTGGATCGAGAAACTCGGGATCAAGCCGACGCTGCCGCTGCGTCAGCTCGCCAGCTACGGGATCTTCCCGCGCCGGCACGAGAACGCCGAGAGGCGTGCCGCGCTGATCTCGCTCGAAGGCGAGTACGGACCTTTCTACCGTCTCGGGTACAACAACTTCTACGTCATCACGCGCTATAATCACAACAAACGTTACGCCATGGCCGTGTACGAACTGGGAGAAAGGATACGCCAACACATGGAGCCAAAGCCGTCACCATGATGCCGCGCTGGATCTGGTTCGCGCCGCTGCTCGCGTTGTTGTCCGCGTGCGGCACGCTGTCGCGCAGCGGCGGCTATTTCGAGGACGATGGTCCCGAGACCAACCCGCCCGCGGACGTCGCCAATATTCCGGACGCGGTGCCCAAAACCGAACCCCGTTCCGCCACGGGCAATAAATCGTACGTGGTCTACGGCGTGACCTATTCGCCCCTGACGGACTCCCGCGGTTACCGCGAGCGCGGCATCGCCTCCTGGTACGGCAAGAAATTTCACAGCAAGCGCACCTCGAGCGGCGAGCCTTACGACATGTACGCCATGACGGCGGCACACAAGACCCTGCCCCTGCCCTCGTACGCGCGGGTGCGCAACCTGCAGAACGGCCGGTCCGTCGTCGTTCGCGTCAACGACCGCGGGCCGTTCCTGCACAACCGCTTGATCGATCTGTCCTATGCCGCGGCCGCCCGGCTCGGCATTCTCGGCACCGGCACCGGCGTGGTGGAAGTCGAGGCCGTCAGCCCGGATGAGCCGGCGACACAGGTGGCGCAGGTCAAGACTTACCCGCTTCAGGTCATCGCGCCTGCCGTGGCCGCCGAGGAGTTGCCTTCTTCGGCGCCGGCGACCGCGACGAGTCCGAAACTGTATCTTCAGGTAGGGGCGTTCACGCAGTGGGACAACGCCGCCAATCTGCGCAACCGTCTCGAACGCGAGGCGCTGCGTCCGATTTCCATCCAGCCGTCACAGGCGGCCAAGGGGAACGGGCCGGAAGCCACGCGCGTCTACCGCGTGCGCGTCGGGCCGCTGACCAATGTGGAGGAAGGTGACCGGCTGACGGAGCGCGCGGCGCAGCTCGGCGTGCCCGATGCCCGGATCGTGGTCGAGTGATCGTGACCCGGGATCACTCCGCCGAATACCGCTGCGAATATTTTCCGGCCTGCTGTTCGCCGCGCTGCTCTGCGGCCATGCGTCGCGGCGGCACCGCCCGAGGTTCCTCCACCGGATATCGCCGCTCCCGCCTGGGTGCTCATGGATCACGACAGCGGACAGGTGCTGGCGGAACGCAACGCCGACAAACCGCTCCCGCCCGCGAGTCTCACCAAGCTGATGACTGCCTACGTGCTGTTCGGAAAACTGAAATCCGGAAACCTGAAACTCGATGACCGAATCGACATCAGCCGGCAGGCCTGGAACGCCAAAGGCGCGCGCCTGTTCCTGCGACCGGGATCCAGTGTCCGCGCCGAGGACCTGCTCAAGGGGCTCATCGTGCTTTCCGCCAACGACGCGGCCATCGCCCTGGCGGAACGGGTGGCGGGCAGCGAAATAAATTTCGTCGCCGAGATGAATGCCGTCGCGCGCAGGCTCGGCCTCGACCATACCGTTTTCATGAATGCCACGGGCCATGATGAAAAAGGTCACGGCGCCACGGCACGCGATCTCGCGCGGCTGGCGGCGGCGCTGATCCGGGAATTTCCGGAATATTACCGCTGGTTTTCGCTGAAGGAATTCAGCGACGGCAGGATTACCCAGTATAATCACAACGCGCTGCTGTGGCGGGATCTGACCGTCGATGGCGTGAAAACCGGGCAGTCGCGTTCCGCGGGTTTCTGTCTCATTGCTTCGGCGCACCGCGACGGCATGCGTCTCATCGCCGTGGTGCTCGGCGCCCAGGATGAAAATGCGCGCGTGGAAGCCGGGCAACGCCTGCTTGACCACGGATTCCGCCGTTTCGAGACGCGCCTGCTTTATGCGGCGGATATCCCCGCCGTCCGTCCGCGGATATGGATGGGCGATCAGTCCACGATCCCGCTCGGTGCGGGCCGGAATCTGTACCTGACGCTTCCTCGCGGCTGGCATGAAAAACTGCACGCACGGGTGACGGTCAGGGAATCGCTGAACGCGCCCGTCCAGCGGGGTCAGGCCGTGGGCACGATTGCGCTCGATCTCGACCGGCAGCCACTCGCGGAATATCCCCTGGTGGCGCTCAAGCAGGTCGGGGAAGGCAATCTGTTTCAGCGTACTATCGACAAGATTCAACTCTGGTTACAGTAACGGTTTGAATACAACACGAGGATAGTCGCGGGGATCCCGCCGGTTTTCCACTGCTTATTTTTTTATGATGCCAACCATGTCACAGGTGTATCTCGACGGGAAATTTCTTCCGCCCGAACAGGCCAGGGTATCCGTTTTCGATCGCGGTTTTATTTTCGGCGATGGCGTCTACGAGGTCATCCCGGTTTTCGGCGGACGGCTGTTCCGCCTGCCGCATCATCTCGCGCGACTGGATGCGAGCCTGGCCGCCATCCGCCTGCGCAATCCGCACACAACCGAGGAATGGAAAACCATTTTCACACGCTTGATGGCGGAGCATGGAACCAGCGATCAGTCGATCTACCTGCAAATCACCCGCGGGGTGGCGCCGCGCGATCATGCGTTCCCGCCGAATCCCGTCCCCACGGTTTTTGCCTACGCCCAGCCGCTCAAATATCCACCGGCGGAACAGCTGACGCAGGGCGTGACGGCGGTCACGACCGCGGATATCCGCTGGCAGCGCTGCGATATCAAGGCCATCGCGCTGCTGGCCAACGCGCTGCTGCGCCAACAGGCCATCGAGCAGGGCGCGGTCGAGGCCATCCTGGTGCGCGACGGTGTGGTCACGGAAGGCGCGGCCAGCAACATTTTTGTCGTCAAAAACGGCCGTCTCGTCACGCCGCCGAAGGGGCCTTTCATTCTGCCGGGGATCACGCGCGATCTGGTGGTCGAGATCGCGCGCACCAAGGAAATCCCCTGCGATGAGCTACCGGTCGAAAATTGAAACGCTGTCCTCCGCCGACGAAGTGTGGCTGACGAGCTCGACCAAGGAGATCCTGCCGATCACGCGCATCGACGGTCGTCCGGTGGGCACGGGCAAACCGGGGCCGATGCACGCGCGGATGTTCGCCCTGTACAAGGAATACAAGCAGGCCTTCATCCAGGGCAAGGTGGAGTGATGCATCCGGCGCCCGATGCCACGCCGGGCGATGAGGTGGTGCTGCGCCGGCCCGGGCGCGTGGATTATTCCACGGCGTTTCGCGGCATGCAGGATTTCACCGATGCGCGCACGCCGGAAACGCCGGATGAAATCTGGCTGCTCGAACACCCGCCGGTCTTCACCATGGGGCTCAAGGGACGCGGCGGCGCGCGCACGCACATACACGGCATACCCGTGGTTTACAGCGATCGCGGCGGCGATATGACCTATCACGGGCCGGGTCAGCTCGTGGCCTACATCCTCATGGATCTGCGCCGCCGCGGCTGGGGCGCGAAACGTCTCGTCAACGCCATGGAACAGTCGGTCATCAATCTGCTGGCGGCCTGGCAGATCCAGGCCGAGCGGCGCGCGGGGGCGCCCGGGGTGTACGTCGCCGGAGCCAAAATCGCCTCGCTGGGCTTGCGCGTGCGCCGGGGCGCGAGCTATCACGGCATCGCGCTCAACCTGGACTTGGACCTGACGCCTTTCTCCTATATCGATCCCTGCGGCTATCCGGCACAGCCGGTCACACGTCTGATAGACCTTGGCATCCGCCGGGACATGGCCCTGGCCGGGCAGGACTGGCTTGAGCAGCTGCTCAGCGAGCTGGGTTATACTGGCTTCATTACCCCATCAGAAAGCCGTCTCCCCGGTCTAGTAGAATGACAAGACGAACGGAGCGAAGCGGAGTAGGGCTACTTTCTGACCAGACGAGCGAAGCAGGGCTACATTTTTGAACAGCATGAATGACGACAAACCCCGCGTGACCGCCGCCATCGACCAGAAGGGCGCGGCCAAGGTGGCGCGCATACCCATCAAGGTCGTCGAACAGACGCCAACGCGCAAGCCATCGTGGATTCGCGCGAAAAGCCCGACGCACCCGGAAGTCGGGCGGCTGAAAAATCTGCTGCGCGCGCATGCGCTGCACACGGTGTGCGAGGAGGCCTCGTGCCCGAATCTCGGCGAGTGCTTCAGCCACGGCACGGCCACGTTCATGATCATGGGCCGGCTGTGCACGCGCCGCTGCCCGTTCTGCGACGTCGCGCACGGCCGGCCGTTGCCGCTCGACGCCGACGAGCCGGAAAATCTCGCGCGCGCCATCGCCGCGATGAAGCTGAAATTCGTGGTGATCACCTCGGTGGACCGCGACGACCTGCGCGACGGCGGCGCGGCGCATTTCACGGCCTGCATCGGCGCGGTGCGCCGGCACACGCCCGCCACCTCGGTGGAGATCCTGGTGCCGGATTTCCGCGGACGCCTGGACGTGGCGCTTGAACTACTGGGCGAGGCCCTGCCCGACGTTTTCAATCACAATCTCGAAACCGTGCCGCGCCTGTACCAGGCCGCGCGCCCGGGCGCCGATTACCGGCATTCACTGGAACTGCTGCGGCGCTTCAAGGAACGTCATCCCGGCGTCCCGACCAAGTCCGGTCTGATGGTCGGGCTGGGGGAGACGAACGAGGAAATCCTGGAAGTCATGCGCGACCTGCGCGCGCACGGCTGCGAACTGCTCACCGTCGGCCAGTACCTGCAGCCGAGCCGGCACCACCTGCCGGTGCTGCGCTTCGTGACGCCGGAGGAATTCGAACAGTTCGCGCGCGCCGCCCGGGAAATGGGTTTCCGCAATGTCGCGAGCGGTCCCATGGTGCGGTCTTCCTATCACGCCGAACAGCAGGCTGCCGGTCTTTCCGCTCTGACGGCAAAAATGAAGCCCTACTCCGCTTCGCTCCGTTCGTCCTGTGCGTCCTCGGCTCCGTTACCGCGCCATCCCTGGCGCACTCCTCATTCATGGTAGACATCGCCCCCAAAATCCAGGCGCTGTTACTGCTGCCTCCGGGCGTGATTATCGTCCTGGCGCTGCTGGGATTTCTCATCCAGATACGCTGGATGCTCGCGGGGAGCCTGATTGTTGCGCTAAGCCTGACGGCGCTGCTGATCCTGAGCCTGCCGCTCACTGGCTACGAGCTGATGCGAGGCATCGAGACGCGGTTCCCGCCGTTGCGGCTCACCACCGCCGCCGACGCCGGACCGCCGCCGGGGGCTATCGTGATTCTGGGGGGCGGCCGTTACACCGATGCCGTGGAATATGGCGAAGGTGACAGTGTGAACCGGCAGACGCTGGAGCGCTTGCGCTATGGCGCGCACCTGCACCGCCTCACGGGGCTGCCGATTCTGGTGAGCGGCGGCGCGCCCTACGGCGAAAAGGTCGCGGAAGCGACGCTGATGCAGACGGCGCTGACACGCGATTTCCAGGTGGAAGCCAGATGGGTGGAAGACAAATCGGCCAACACCTATGAAAATGCCAAATATTCCAAGGCGCTCCTGGTGCAGGCCGGAATACGCCGCGTCTATCTCGTCACCCATGCCACACACATGCCGCGCGCGGTATGGGTATTCGAGAACCTCGGCGTCGACACCATTCCCGCACCCATGGGATTCACCACTCTCAACAAGGCAGAACGCGAAACGCTGGGATATTTCCCTTCCGCCCATGGCCTGCAGCTGAGTAGCAGCGCGCTGCGCGAACGCCTGGGGCTGATGTGGTACAAGCAAAAATACGACAAGCTGGAACCGGCGGCGGGTGCTTTGCCTGCACCGGCACATTAGGCCTTTCGAAGGAAGTTCTAGGCCACCCCGCGACGAAGCGGGTGCATGTCGGAAACAGGCACAGCGGGCTCGTCGGCAAATTTCTTCTGGATGTCCAGAATGGTGTCGATGTGCCGCAGCATGACGTCGATGCAATCGGGATCGAAATGCCGGCCGCGTTCGTGACGCAGATGTTCCAGGGCATCCTTGAAATTCCACGCCTGCTTGTACGGACGCACGGATAGCAAGGCATCCAGTTCGTCCGCCACGGCGACGATCCGCCCCACCATCGGAATTTTCTCGCCCGTCAGTCCCAGAGGGTAACCCTGACCGTTGTATTTCTCGTGATGCGAGTGGGCGATGTCCGCGCCCATGCGCAGCAGCGATGAGCTCGAATCCTTGAGCACGTCGTAACCGATGGTGGTGTGCGTCTTCATGACCTCCCATTCCTCGGGAGTGAGCTTGCCGGGCTTGAGCAGGACCTTGTCCGGTATCCCGACCTTGCCGATGTCGTGCATGGGCGCCGCCAGGTAAATCATGTCGCAAAACTGGGCGTCGTGGCCGAGTTCCTGCGCGATCAGGCGCGAGATGTGCGCCACGCGATGCATGTGGTTGCCCGTCTCCTCGTCACGCGAGGTGCTGATCTGGGAGAGCTTGTAGATGATCTGTTCGTGCTCGCGCTCGAGCGCCTGACGCGCCAGGAGTTCCACGTCGTGCGCCAATCGCTCCACCCGGTCGAGCGGGCTGACGAGGCTCATGCGCAGCGTCAGCAGATTGCCGAGGCGCGCGCGGAACTCCTCCGGATCGACCGGCCGTGTCAGAAAATCATTGGCCCCGTTCGCCAACGCGCGTTGCCGGATGTCGCTTTCGCAGGAACCGGTGACCATGATCATGGGGATACCCTTGAATCGGGGCAGCTTGCGAACTTCCATGAGGAACTCGATGCCGTCCATGCCCGGCATGTTGTAATCCACCACGCAAATGTCAGGTTCGTTGGCGCGGCACCAGGCCAGCGCATGTTCACCGGCGCTGAAACACAGCGTGGTGATGGTTTCCATCCCCGGCAATCCCTTGAGCATCCGTTGCAGTATTTCCAGATTCTCCTTGCTGTCGTCCAATAGGAGAACGGTCGGATTCATGCAGGCACCCCGTTGGCTTGTTATGCGTACAGATGCTTCAAGTTCCATGCCAGTGCGGAAGCCTGGTCTCGGCAATAACCGTATACACGGCCATTTTTGTCAGTCCCGTCCGCTCCGATGGCATCGTAAGCCCCATTACCCTGCCGACCCGGTCCGGGCAAACCCTGGAAATGCCTCAAAAAAACGCTTTCACGGCCCTGGCATGCACCTTGCAGATATGAATGACCAGGGAAAGTCCCCAAGGACATTACTGAGGAAAATGCCATGACCGCGAACACCAATACCCACGCCATGCCCGACATCAAGCCGCAGGCCACGCTCGATCTTAACGGGCTGGCCTCCCCCGGACCCTTGCCGTCACTGCGCCGGGCACTGCGCACCGTGGAGGAAGGACAGGTTCTCCTGCTCATCAGCGACTATCCGGGCATTGAAAACGATCTCCACGTCTGGGCAAAACAGACGAACAACCAGGTCCTGTTCATCGACCGGACACGTCCCAAGGGCTTCGGCTTCTTCATCCTGAAAGGCGACCTCTGGCCGGTGGAAAGGTCGGTGGACGTTGTTGGAAGTCATTGCCCCACGCCGGTACTGGAAGCGAGCAAGACCCTGGTCCAGATCCGTGCCGGCCAGAATATCAAGCTCATCAGCGACTGCCGGGCAGCGCCGCTCGAGGTCAATACCTGGATCAAGACCACGGGCCACAAGCTGCTCGCCATGACCGAAGATTCACGCGGCGTGTACCGTTTCTATATCAAGAAATAACAGCTCCTGCTTCAAAAAAAGAGCCGGCAAGAATGCCGGCTCTTTTTTTTGGACGTCAGAATAACGCGAGCTGGGGGCTGTTCGCGGGTGGACGAAAACGCGCATGGTCCAGTGAACACTCATCTTGATTGAAGCCGAGACGCCGACAGGCCACGGCAAAGCGGTTTTCGATGAGATCGGCGACAACACCCGTGCCACGCATGCGCGCGCCGAAGCGGGGGTCGTTGTCACGCCCGCCGCGTGCTCCCTGTACCAGACTCATGACGTGTTCCGCCCTGAGCGGCTCATGCCGCGCCAGCCATTCGCGGAACAAATCCTTTACTTCGTGCGGCAGGCGCAATAATACATATCCCGCCCAACGGGCGCCGGCGGCGCGAGCCTGCTCCAGAATATTTTCGATGTCTTTATCGTTCAGTGCCGGTATGACCGGCGCGACCATCACTCCGACCGGAATTCCCGCCGCGGCCAGCCGCTGCAGGATTTCGAGCCGCCGCGCGGGCGCGGCGGCGCGCGGCTCCAGACGGCGTGCCAGCGTCCGGTCGAGCGTGGTGATGGAGACGAAGGCATGCACCAGGCCTTTGCGCGCCATCGGCGCCAGCAGGTCAAGATCGCGCTCGATCAGCGCCGACTTGGTGACGATGGACAGCGGGTGCTCGCATTCGGACAACACTTCGACGATCTGGCGCATGATGCGGTAGCGCCGCTCGATCGGCTGATAGGGATCGGTATTGGTGCCGAGCGCCAGGGTATGGCACTCGTAACCGGGCCTGGCCAGCTCGGCGCGCAGCCGTTCCGCGGCGTTGGTTTTGGCGAACAACTTGGTCTCGAAATCGAGCCCGGGCGAAAGCCCGAGGTAGGCATGGCTGGGGCGGGCGTAGCAGTAGACACAGCCATGTTCGCAGCCCCGATAGGGATTGATGGACTGGTCGAAGGGAATATCGGGCGAATCGTTGTGCGCGATGATCGTGCGGCATTGCTCGATACGCACCGTGGTACGGAGCGGCGGAATCTCCTCCTCCGCGGCCCAGCCGTCGTCGTACGGATCACGGTTCAGCCGTTCGAACCGGCCTTCGGGATTCGATACGGCGCCGCGGCCCTTCGCGGACTTATTCCGGGATGTGCTGCCGGTGTCCATCCGGGCGCCAGGCGGGGGCAATGACGTTAGGCATGGTGGAACGTTCGAGCAAAGTGGCCGGGGCGACGGTGAACTCGCCGTAACGCGCGTTGATGCGGTCGATGGTGCTGAAACGGTTGAGCGCGCGGCGTCGGCATCGGCATCCTGCACATCGTCGGCGGAAAAAAGCTCGAGTTGGCCGGAAGTGGAACGCAGATGCAGCGCCGTCACCTGCACGTGGGTCACGGCCGCGCCGTGCCAGCGGTGCCGGAGAAATTTCTGCGCCAGTTCGAACAGGTGCCGGCCATCGGGTGGCCCGTACGGCAGGGTGAACAGTTGCCCAATATCCTCGCCCGGCGTCTCGAGCCGCAGGCCGACGTACAGCCGGCCCGCCTGCATGTCGTAGCGGCGCAGGCGCGCGGCCACCTTCTCGCACATGTGCCGCAGGTAGATCTCGATGACGCGCGCCGAAGCCGTGTGCGGCGGCAATACCTTGCCGTGGCCGACGGACTGGGGTGGCGCGACGTCGGGCGCCACCGGCTCCGTATCCTTCCCCTGGCACGCCAGCCACAGATATTTTCCGGTCACGCCGTAACGACGCGCGAGCACGGTCATGGGCAGGCGCGCGACGTCGCCGCAGGTGCGCGCGCCGTACAACGACAGAAACTCGGCGATGTTCGGGCCGAGGCCACATACTTTTTTCATCGGCACATCGGCCAGACGCTCACGCGCCTCCCACGGCGGAATCACGGTCAGGCCGTTGGGCTTCTTCATGTCCGAGGCGATCTTGGCGGTGGATTTGGTCCCGGCCACGCCGATGGAACAGGGCAGTCCGCCGCTGATCTCGTGGACGCGTTGTCGCGTCAGATGCGCGATATGCTCGGGGCTGCCGTGCAGACGCTGGCAGTGCGTGACGTCGAGGAACGCCTCGTCCACGCTGAACACCTCCACGTCGGGGCTGATGTCCTGGAGCGCGTGCATGATGCGCGTGGAAATCCCGGCATAAACCTTCGGCCGTGCCGGACGCTGGATCAGGCCGGGGCACAGCCGGCGCGCCTCGTACACGCGCATGCCGGTTTTCACGCCCGCGGCACGCGCTTCATACGAACAGGTAATCAAAGTGGTGCCGACCTCGCCGTTGGTGACGCCGATGGGCTTGCCGCGCAGTTCCGGAAAATCACGCTGCTCGACCGACGCGAAGAAGGCGTTCATGTCGATGTGAATGATGGCCCGCGGCCAGTAACAGGTAAGCGGAACCATGGTTCATCGGTAAGAGCGGAATTGACCCACCACGACTCCTTGAATACGCACGCGCGCCGCGGGGTAACGCATGGGCGGCATCTGGCTGTTCGCCGGTCGCAGGGTCACGCTGCCGTCGCGGTTCTTCTGCAGGCGCTTGAGCGTGGCTTCGATACCGTCGATGAGCGCCACGACGATCTCGCCGTTTTCCGCCGTCTCGCGCTTTTCCACGATCACCATGTCGCCGTCGAGAATGCCGTCCTCGATCATGGAATCGCCCTGCACCCGCAACACGAAGCGGTCGCGGTTGACGAAGAATTCGGACAGATCGATTTCATCTTCGCCGGGAATGGCCTCGATCGGACGTCCGGCGGCGATGCGCCCGAGCAGGGGCAGCGTCAACGGCCGCGTCGCGGCCGCCCGGCCCCTGGACAGACGGATACCGCGCGCGCGGTCCGGCTCGATACGGATGAACCCTTCCGTCCTCCAGCGCGCGCAGGTGGCGGTGCACGACGCCGCGCGAGGCAATGCCGAGATGCTCGGCGATCTCCCGCAGCTTGGGCGCATAGCCGTGGCGCGCGGTGTAGGCGCGGACGAAGTCATACACCTGGCGGGAACGGTCGGTTGGCTAAGCTCTTCGTCGTCATATAACGAGAAGCCCTACTGTTCTCCTTTTGTTCTCACCCAGCATAAGCCCTCCCCCGGCCCGAAGCAAGCGGACGCGCGGGACCTGCCCGGGGGCCGGGCAAACACTGATAAACTCGTGCGGTGAACAATCAGCAAAGCGTGCAGTGCCCGTACTGCGGCGAGACGTTCGAGACCGAAATCGATGTCTCGGGCGGCAGCCAGGAATACATCGAGGACTGCTATGTCTGCTGCCGCCCGATCGTGTTTCAAGTCGAGATCGACGTGAACGGCGAGCTGACAAGTCTCGAGGTGCAACGCGGATCGAGGTCGGCGCGGACGGCGAACTGACGGGACTGGAGACACAACGCGACAATGACTGAGCCGCACGATCAAGACCCGTACGCACCCATCGCCTGCGCGCGCTACTCGGAATACGAGACCGCCATCCTGCACCGGCAGAAACTGCATCTGCGCTGGCACGACGCCAACGTGCACTACGATCAGGTGGTATTGCCGCTCGATCTCAAAACGGTCAATCATGAAGAATTTCTCATCTGTCGCACCACCGCGGGCGATACCCTGACCATCCGCCTCGACCACATCCAGCGCATGGAGCCGGCGTGATCGCGCGCATCGTCATTGTCCTGCTGTGCGTGCGCGTGGATGCCCGCCGTCGCCGCCCCCGCCTGCGGCACGGCGGAGGTGCGGTCCAGGTGCTGGGCTCGGGCGGCCCGGAACTGGCGGACAAGCGCGCCTCAAGCAGCTACCTCGTCTGGATCGGCGGCAAGCCGCGCGTGCTGGTCGACATCGGCGGCGGAGCGGCGCTGCGCTTCGGCGAATCCGGGGCCACCGTCTCCGATCTCGACGTGATCCTGCTCACCCACCTGCATGTCGACCACACCGCCGACCTGCCGGCACTGATCAATGCGTCTTTCTTCGGAGAACCGCAGCACGACCGTTGCCGGTCTACGGTCCCGCGGGCAACAAGTTCATGCCCTCAACCGTGACGTTCGTGCGCACGTTGTTTGACAGCACGCGCGGTGCTTACCGCTACCTGGGCGATTTCCTGAGCCCGATGAGCCAGCAATACCTACAAGCTGCAGCCCCAGGATGTCGGGGAAGAACGCGACAAAATCCGCGCGCCGCGCAAGCGCCGGCGACAAAATCTGGTCCGTTTTTACCAACGATCGCCTGCGAATCTCGGCCACCGCCGTCGCCCATGGATCGGTACCGGCGCTCGCCTGGCGCATCGAAACCGGCGGCAAAAGCATTGTCTTCAGTGGTGACACGAACGGCGAGGGCGATCATCTGGAACAGCTCGCCCGGCAGGCCGACCTTCTGGTTGCCCACAACGCGGTGCCTGAGGGTGCCGGCGGCGTCGAGCGCCGCCTGCACATGCCGCCGTCAGTCATCGGTCGCATCGCCCATGAGGCCGGCGTGAAACAGCTGGTGCTGTCGCACCGCATGCGCCGCACGCTGGGACGTGAAACCGAAACGCTGGATTCGATCAAAAAACACTTCGCGGGACCCGTGGCGTTCGCCAACGATCTCGATTGTTTCACGCCCTAACCAGGCGTTTTCAGGCGTGGCCGATGGCGTCCGGACGGCGCAGGTCGATCGTCGGCAAGTCACTCGACGGCGGTGAAATATAGTAGCCCTGCACGTAATCGACTCCGGAGTCCTGCAACATCTTCAAGACGTCGGCGCTCTCGACGAATTCGGCGACGGTGCGCTTGCCGAAGGAGTGCGCGATATCGTTGATCGAGGCGACAATCGCGCGGTCGGCGGGATTGGTGCCCATGCCCTGCACGAACTGGCCGTCGATCTTCACGAAATCCACCGGCAGGTGCTTGAGGTGGAAGAAGGAGCTGAATCCGCTGCCGAAGTCGTCGAGCGCGAAGCGGCAGCCGAAACCGCGCAATTCATTGATCAATCTCTTGGCCGCGTCGATGTTGGCGATGGCGCTGGCCTCGGTGATCTCGAACACCAGGGAACCGGCCGCGAGTTGATACTTCTCGAGCAGGGTACGCAACAGCGGCGCCAGGTTTTCGGCATCCAGCGAATGTCCGGAGATGTTGATGGTGAAGGTCGCGCCGCCGCCGAGCTTGTTCAGTTCCGAAAGCTTTTTCACGGCATGCGTCAGCACCCAGGTGTCGATCTGATGCATGAGACCGAATCGCTCCGCGGTCGGCAAAAAGGCGCCCGGATAGACGATCTCGCCGCGCGGGTTCACCAGCCGGACCAGCACTTCGTAGTGCGGCGCGGCATGCGGGGATGTCCGCGACATCTGCCGCCAGAGGTTGCCCGTCTGGTCCGTGACATTCCCGCCTGTCCAGACCGGCAAGCGCCAGGATCGGCTGATAGTGCAGCACGAAGTTGTCGTCGCGCAGGGCTTCCTGCAGGCGCGCCGACCAGCCGAGCTCGAGGTTCATCGCCACTTTCTGGTCGTTCTCCGCGCAGTACAGGTGCGTCTGGTTTCGGCCCTTGCCCTTGGCGATGTAACAGGCGATGTCGGCGTTGGCCAGGGCATCGCCGGGTGAGGGTGTGTTCCGGTCGATCAGCGCCACCCCGACGCTGCCATTGACCTTGTAGTTGCGGTTGCCGTACATGAAGGTGTACTGGTCGAGAATCTCGCGGAAGCTCTCCGCGGTGGCAAAGATCCTTTCCCGGTCCACGTTGTGCATCAGGATGGCGAACTCGTCACCACCGAGGCGCGCGAGCATGTCGGAATCGCGTATGCGCGATTGCAGCTGCTGGCTGATCTCCACGAGCAGCCGGTCTCCGGCCGCGTGTCCGGCGGTGTCGTTGATGTACTTGAAACGGTCGAGGTCGAGATAGACGAGCGTGCTCACCTCCTCGCTGCGTTTCAACCGGCTGACCTCGCTTTCCAGCTGCTTCTCGAAACAGCTGCGATTGTACAGCTTGGTCAGCGGGTCGTGGTTGGCTTGCCACAGCAACTCACGCTCAAGGATGCGTCGCTCGGTGATATCGCGGAACGCCACTACCGAACCCTCGAGCTGCCCCTTGATCTGCATCGGATACACCGTGCATTCCACCGGGATCGGCATGCCGGACTTGTGCCAGAACACCGTGGACCAGGCGCGCAGTTCATTACCGGCACTGTAGGCCTGCTGCAGCAGACAATCCTCCGGAGGATTGGCGGTCCTGTCTTCATGCGTGTGATGAAACAACTTGTGCGCCGAGCGACCGATGAGATGGTCTTGGTCGCCATAGCCCAGGATGTTGCGCGCGGCGGGATTGATGAAAGTAATCTGCCCGGAGCGGTTGACGCCGTAGACCCCGTCGCCCACGGAACCCAGGATACCCGCCAGCCGCTGATGTTCCGCCGCCATCCGCTTGCGCACACGCACCGCGCGGCTCATGGCGGCAAGGCGCGCCAGAAACAGGGCGCTGGCTTCGGTCTTGAACATGCACTCCATGGCCCCGGCATCGAGCGAGTCCCGAATCACTTCCTCCCGATAGCTGCCGGTGATAATGGCGATGGTGATATCCGCCGTCAGGGGATGCTCGCGCAATTGCCGGCACAGGACGTCACCTTTCCTGTCGGGCAGGGAGTAATCGGCGATGGCAATATCGTACGGATGCTGTTTCGCCTTCTCCATGGCCTCGGCGGCGGACGCGGCCGTGTCGACTTCATAACCGTGCCGCATCATCAGCCGTTTGAATGAAGCCCGCACCGTGGGCGAGTCATCTACAAACAGCACACGAATATGCTGTTTATCGGATACCAGCTGCTCGCGTTTCGCGGAGGCAGTCAGCAACTTCGAAAGACAATCGACGCAATCGGCATGGTCGTCCCACAACAGCAACGCCGTGCGTGCGCGTCGGGTCGTCCAGTCGAGCAGGGAAGAATCGGTGGCGTGTGCCAGCACGAGCACGGGGAGATCGCGGCAATCCGGCAGACGCAGGCGCATCAGCAGTTCGTTGGCGTGCCGGTTGGGTTCAACAGGATGACCGAAAATCACCGCCGCGTACTGGCGCACGGCATTCCGGTCCTTCAGCTGCTCCAGACCTTCTTCGTAGGTGTTCGCCGTGGTGACGGTATGCCCGCTCGCCTTCAGCAGCCGATGCACGGCGTGCTGTAACGTCGCGGACATCTCGATGATCAGAACAGGGTGCACTTCATTCTTACCTCGGAACTTCCCTGTCCTGATTGAAAAACGAATCGCCCGGCCGCTTGAATGCCGCCAGGTGCCCCACAACATGCCGCGGGATTCGCCGTCTTGTCAGAGATTTCAGCGCTTGTCCCGGTAGTTTCTTGATTATAATTACTTGATTAGGCGTGCATTTTATGTGCCAATCCGCAGGTCCTTGTTTCAAGCTGAAAAATTCCGCGGACCGCCGGTGAAAATTGCCGTATCGCGACACTATTCGGCGGGAATTCTGACAAAATTGCGGCACAACAAACGCTGAACTGATGCTGTCCTGAAACATCCCCATGGCAAAAATTCTTTACTTCGCGAATCTCGTGGACAAACTCGGATCTTCCTCCGAGGAGGTAAGCCTGCCCGCATCGATTACTGACGTGCGTGCGCTGCTCGCCTGGCTGCGTACACGCGGGGGGAACTGGGAAACGGCGCTAACGGAACCCATGGTACGAGTAACCGTCAATCGCCAGTTCGCCGCGCCGGAAACCTCGATAGACAATAGCGCGGAAATCGCAATCGTCCCGGCGCGTCCCGGATAAACGTTTCCGTCGCCCCGCTATTTCAGTTTCACTCCAGGAAACACATTCAACTATATGAATGGTTGTGCGTTTCACCACCGGCCAGTGCGCCGTTTACTATTGCATGTGTCTGCTACTCTTAGCATTAGTGTCAGAGCAACCCCGCCGTCACGGAACGGCCGATCATGGAATCACGAATGCACGAACGTCTGGCCAAGCTCGCCAAAACCTCCGAACAGGAGATGAACCTGGCGGAAGCAGCACTGCTTATTGCGATGGATGAATACCCCGGGCTGGACGTGGATGCCTACCTGCGGCAAATCGATGAACTGGCCACGAGCGTGCAGCAGCGGCTGCCCGCGCAGGCCGGTCTCGAGGATACCCTGGTGACCCTCAATCAGTTCCTGTTCGTGGAACAGGGCTTCTCCGGGGATACCGACGATTACGACGATCCGCGCAACAGCTTTCTCAACGAAGTACTGGATCGCAAGCGCGGTATCCCGATCACACTCTCCATCATTTACATGGAAGTCGGCCGGCGCCTGGGCTTGCCGCTCAAGGGCGTGTCTTTCCCTGGACATTTTCTGGTCAAGTTTTCCACCCGTGAAGGCGAGGTGGTGCTGGACCCTTTCTCCGGCGGCAGCCTGATGAGCAAGGAAGACCTGGTGGAAATGCTCGAGGAAACCTACGGAGCATCGACCGACAGCACGAGCGCACCGCTTGAGCGTCTGCTCACCGCGGCCGGCAAGAAGGAAATTCTGGTGCGCATGCTGCGCAACCTCAAAGGCGCGTATCTGCGGCGTGAGCGATATGAAAAGGCGCTCACTGTCATCGACCGGATTCTATTGATTCAGCCCGATCAACCGGACGAGATCCGCGATCGCGGCCGCATCTACGAGCACCTGGAATGCTTCCGCGCGGCGCTGGAGGACTATCAATCCTACCTCATGCTGCGACCCGGCGCCGGCGATGCGCCCGACGCACACCGACGCATCGCCGAACTCAAGCAAATCGTCGCCAACCTCAACTGATTGCCGCGTTACATGGATGAACGACCTGAACCCGCCCGGGATGGCACCGCCGCTGCGGAACCGCCCTGGTTTGTCTATATCCTGGAATGCCGCGACGGCTCGTTCTACACCGGCGTCACCAACAATCTCGAGCGCCGCCAGCATCAGCATAACGACGGAACGGCCTCGCGCTACACCCGCAGCCGCCGTCCGGTCACTCTCCGCTACCAGGAACTCTGCGGCAGCCGATCCCAGGCGCTGATCCGCGAATGCTCGCTGCGACTGCTCTCGCGCAAGGAAAAAGAGGAGCTCGTCAAGCGCGGGCAGTAAGCACGCCGGGATCGAATTCCGCTAACTTGTTCGCTGAAACACCAGATCCCATATCTGGTTACCCAGTTTGCGTCCACGCTGCTCAAAACGGGTCTGTCCCCGTGACGCAATCATCGTCGTGAATTGATCCCGCCCGCTCACCTCGACCAACCCCGGCGTGCGCGACAGGACTGACGCCATGTGTTCGGCGTAATCCCTGCAATCAGTGGCAAGATGGATATAGCCGCCCGTTACGAGCTTGCACGTCACCAGCGCGGCAAAATCGGGCTGTACCAGGCGACGCTTGTGGTGCCGCCGCTTCGGCCAGGGGTCGGGGAAAAAAAGACGTACGCCGGAAAGCGATTCCTCCGGAATTTGCGCGACCAGAACTTCCTTGGCGTCGGCGAGCATCACCCGCAGGTTGTTTAAATCCGATGACTCGATCTTGCGCAGCAGATTGCCGATACCGGGGCGATGTACTTCAATGCCAATATAATTATTTTCCGGATGTGCCGCTGCCTCGGCAACCAGCGCATCGCCGTTGCCAAAACCGATCTCGAGTATCACCGGCGCGCGGCGGCCAAAAATAACAGTGAAGTCGAGCAGCGCTTCACCCATCTCAAGACCGTAGCGCGGCCACAAATCTTTAAGCGCACGCTGTTGCGCCGGCGTGATGCGTCCTTCGCGACGCACGAAACTGCGGATGGAACGCTGCGGTTTAACAACTTCGGTCATAAGACTGTTTACTGCAAAGACACAAAGGGCGCGAAGGTAAAAATATCAGATAAGAAAATCTTTGGTTCTTTGGCGCGCAGCGCCATTCTTTTTTCTTTGCGTTCTTCGCGTCTTTGCGGTGAGAAATCTTTTTAGAAAAACGTCCCGCCGAGCGGCGAGGACGGCGAACCGTACTGCTTGCGCGGCATGCGCCCGGCGAGGTAGGCCTCGCGCCCGGCTTCGATCGCCTTTCGCATCGCCTGTGCCATGAGCACCGGGTTCTGCGCCGCGGCTATGGCGGTGTTCATGAGCACGCCGTCGCAACCCAGCTCCATCGCAATGGCGGCATCGCTGGCCGTGCCCACACCCGCGTCCACCAGGACCGGCACCGTGGCCTCCTCGACGATGAAACGGATATTGTACGGATTGCGGATGCCCAGCCCCGAACCGATCGGCGCCGCCAGCGGCATCACCGCCACACAGCCCATTTCGGCAAAGCGCCGCGCCACGATCGGATCGTCATTGGTGTACACCATGACTTTGAAGCCGTCCTTGATCAGCGTCTCGGCAGCGGCCAGGGTCTGGGGAATATCCGGGTACAGGGTTTTTTCGCTGCCCAGCACCTCGAGCTTCACAAGATCGTGCCCGTCGAGCAGTTCACGCGCGAGCCGGCAGGTGCGCACCGCGTCTTCGGCGCTGTAGCAACCCGCGGTATTCGGAAGATAGGTATATTTCAACGGCGGCAATACATCGAGCAGACTCGGCTCGTTCGGATTCTGGCCGATATTGGTGCGCCGCACCGCGATGGTGATGATCTGCGCACCGCTCGCTTCCACGGCGCGCCGGGTTTCCTCGAGATCCTTGTACTTGCCGGTACCCACCAGCAGTCGCGACGTGTAGGTCCGGCCCGCGATCACCAGCGGATCGTTCGTTCTGGAACGGACTGTTTCAGCGGTTACTGCCATGCACGACACCTCCGAAAACTTTTTGGAAAACCGACAGGCCATGCTGTCGGTGTCCGGCGGCATTCGCGGCCGGTCGCATCCCCACGCTACGCGTCTGCTCGCCGGAGCGTTCCCGAGGGGCCCCTGCTCCGCGCTCGGCGGGCGCCGCTCGCTCATGCCGCCACCTCCGATTGCAAATACCACCTCAACGCGGTCATTGTCCTGCAACTGAAAACCCTCATGTTGGCTGCGCGGCACGATTTCCCGGTTGACCTCAACCGCCACGCGCCGTTCGCCAAGACCCATGTCCTGCAACAGCGCCGAAACCGTCAGCGGCGTCTTGAAACTCTTTTCCTGTCCGTTGAGCATGATCTTCATGACTGTGAATAAACATTCGAAAAACAGGTATATCCGCGCTGTCGGCACGGTTATTGTAATCCCGGTTATGGAATAACGCACGCCGGCACGGCGTGCGATCAAAAAAGCTCGATGTCGCCCGTGGCTACCGTCACCGGGGCAAGCTTTCCTTCCGCCACCAGCGCCTCGTAGCAACATACCTGATTGCGGCCATTAAGTTTGGCGTGGTACAGCGCCTTGTCGGCCCGGTTGATGATCGTGTCCACGCTCTCACCGGGGGTAATACACGCCACACCGATACTCACGGTCTTGCAGCCTATCTGCGGAAACTCGTAAGCCTCCAATGACCGCCGAAAAGAGTCCAGCACCGGCACGGAAGCCTCGGGGGCGATGCCGACCAGCACCACGGCAAACTCTTCGCCGCCATAACGGAACATCATGTCCTGATGACGAAACGCGCGACTCATGAGTCGCGCGAACTGCACCAGCACCTCGTCGCCGTACAGATGACCGAACTTGTCATTGACCATTTTGAAGTGATCAATATCAAACAACGCCAGGCAGTTCTGCTGCGCAGCCACATACGATTGCGCGCGCCGGTCCCGATGACCGGCGCTGAGGACCAAATGCTTGATGCGTTCGTCGAAAGACTGACGGTTATGCAGGCCGGTCAGTCCGTCCAGTTCGTTGCGCGAGAGCAGGTACAGCTGGTTGCTGAAAATCTGGAGAAGTCGCGCGAGCACCTCGTCTTCACCGCCCACCGCCCGCATGCCTTCGATCACCAGCATCGCCGTGACATGACCCACGCCGATGATGGGCAGTATCAGTCGACGGCCCTTCATGCCTGGCAGCTTGCGGCTGATGCGATCCCTCGTGCGCGCGCAGGCCAGCAGATCCTGGTCATACCGTATGGGCACCGGGACGGACAAAGGTTCGAGCCAGTCGCGCACGACAGCGCCCTGGAGGTTGCTTCCGTCCAATTCGTCATTTCTGTTGAGGTTTGAAACCGCCAACAGCCGGAAGCGCTCCGCGCGCACGTGCTGGCACAAGGAATCGATCAGGGACGTGGTCAATCCCAGCGCCTCCCGCTGGCATGTCAGCGCCACAATCGCATCGAGATAGCTGATCAATAACGGATCAGCGTCGTTTTGCGGGCACGGCTTGATGTCTCGGGCTGTCAAGGTAGAATCTCTCCTACCGGCCGATTCGGCTGGTATGATGCTTTATATATGCATAAGCTGGGCCAACCGCGGGTGTAGTTCAATGGTAGAACTCTTGCTTCCCAAGCAAGTAGCGTGGGTTCGATTCCCATCACCCGCTCCACCCCCTTCACCCGGAGTAAAGCCATGAAAAAACCCTTAAAAATCCTAGCGATACTGCTGGGCGGGTTGTTGGCCCTGCTGGCAATACTCGCCGTCACCTTGACGCTGGTTTTCGACCCCAACGAGTACAAGGGAGAAATCATCAAGGCGGTCAAGGACAAGACCGGCCGGGAACTGCGTATCGACGGAAAGCTCGGCTGGTCGTTTTTTCCCTGGATCGGTATCGAGACCGGCAAGCTCGAACTGGGCAACGCACCCGGCTTCGGCGCCGAACCCATGGCGCGCATCGACGCCGCCGGCGCCAAAGTGGAACTGCTGCCGCTGCTGCGTAAGCAAGTGGTTGTCGACACCGTTTTTCTCGACGGCCTGAAACTCAATCTCGCGCGCAACGCCGCGGGCAAAACCAACTGGGACGACTTGGTCAAGCCGTCCACGGCGGAACAAGCTCCCGAGAAATCCATCCCGGGCAAGGAGCCCGGCATCGGCGGCGTCAGCGTCAACAAGATCGATATCCGCAAGGCGGACATCGCCTGGAATGATCAGAAGAACGGCGCGCATTACGCCGTGCACAACCTCGACTTCAAGACCGGCAAGATCGTCACGAGCCAGCCGGTCGATGTCCAGCTTTCGTTCGATCTGGAGAGCGGCCAGCCGCCGCTGCGCACGCGCGTGGATCTGAAGTCCCGGATGAATCTCGACCTCGAGGCCCAGACACTGAACGTCGACAGCCTCACGCTGGCATTGGGGGATCTCGCGCTGCAAACCAATTTCAAGGGTACGCATATTTTCGACGCGCCGGCTGTCACCGGTGCCCTCGAAATCAGTCCCTTCAACCCGCGCGCACTCATGGACAAACTGGGCGTGAAAATCGAAACGGCCGGCAAGACGGCGCTCACCAAACTTTCACTCAAGACCAAGTTTTCCGCGACGGCCGACAGTGTCGAGCTGAAAGACCTGGCAATCAATCTCGATGACCAGCCGCTTGAACGGCTCACTGGCGGTGCGTCACTTCACCAAGCCGGCCTATCAGTTCGATCTCACGCTCGATCAGATCGACCTGGACAGCTATCTCCCGCCGGCGGCGCCGGCCGCCGCTTCCGCTCCAAAACCGGGGTCGACCACGCCCGCCCAACCGGTGGAGGTGCCGTTGTCGGCGCTGCGCGCGCTCGCCGTGCAGGGCAAGTTCCGCATCCTGCAACTCAAGGCGATGAATCTGCATTCGAGCGATGCGCTGATACAGGTTACGGCGGACAACGGCCTGATCACGCTCGGCCCCAATCAGGCCAAGCTCTACAGCGGCAAATACGCCGGCCGCACCACGCTCGACGTGCGCGGCAAGACCCCGATGCTCGCCATCGATGAATCGGTCAGCGGCGTGGCGCTGGCGCCGATGCTCAAGGACGCCCTGCAGTTCGACAAATTCACCGGCACGGCGAATTTAAGCGCCAAGGTCACGGCCCAGGGGCTGGATGCCAATCAGATCAAGGAAACGCTCAACGGTGCGGCCAGCTTCGCCGTGCAAAACGGCGCCATCAAGGGCATCGACCTGAAGAAAATGACCGACACCATCGAGGCCGCCAAGCGTGATAAAACCTATCAGAAGCTGACCGAGCTCTCGCCCCAGCCCGGCGATGAAACCCGCTTTTCCCAGCTGGGCGGAACGGCACAGATCAAAAATGGAATCGTTCAGAACAACGACCTGAAAATCCAGAGCCCGAATCTGCTGAACATCGGCGGCAAGGGTTCAGCCAATCTGCCTAAAGAAACCCTGGACTATACCGTCACACTCGGTTCATATCCGATTCTGATTGACGGCAGCTTCTCGAAACCCCGATTCAGACCTGACTGGAACGCCATACTCAAGGAAAAACTGGAAGAAAGGAAATCGGAAATAAAAGAAAAGCTGCAGGAAAAGTTTAAAGACAAATTTAAACTTCGTTAACGGGCATGTCGAACGCGCGGCGCCACTCAGCGGTCTTGCTGGCCACCGGCCTGCTGTTTCCGGCGCTTGCGGCTCCCGCCACCATACTGCGCACCGAAGCCGCACATGACGATGGCCGTTACACAGTGTCCTTCGAAGTAGTTCTCGACGCCACCCGCGACAAGGTCTGGCAGATCATGACCGACTACGATCGCCTGACGCGGGTCTCGAAGGTCATTGTCGAGAGCCGTATTCTGAAGAAGGAGGACGAGAACCGGCATCGCGTGGGCGTCACCTTACACGCCTGTGTCCTGATTTTCTGCAAAACCATGAAAAAGGTCGTCGACATCCAGGCCTGGCCGCGGAATGACATTGTCGTTATCGGCGACCCGGCCCTCAGCGACTTCAGCTATTCCGTCGAACGCTGGCGAGTCGTGGCGGAGGGCGCGAAAACGCGGCTGTATTATTCGGCGGAGATGGTGCCGGACTTTTTTATCCCGCCGCTGATCGGCCCGTGGCTGATGAAATCTTTTCTGCAGAAGGAAATCCAGGCCACCGCGATCCAGGTGGAGGCACTGGCCGGTCATGAGTAGCCCTTCCCTCAGCCGGCGGCTGCTCGCGTGGTACGACCGCCACGGGCGCAAGACCCTGCCGTGGAAACGCAGGCGCGATCCGTACCGCATTTGGGTGTCGGAAATCATGCTGCAGCAGACGCAGGTGACCACCGTCATCCCTTATTTCAATCGCTTCATTGCGCGGTTTCCTGACATCAAGGCGCTGGCGCGCGCTAATCTGGACGAGGTGCTGCATCTCTGGACCGGCCTCGGCTATTACGCCCGCGCACGCAACCTGCACAAAGCGGCTCAGCATATTGTGGAGGAGCATGCCGAGTATGTTCCCGCGCCGCTTCGAAGCAGTGGCGGATTTGCCGGGCATCGGCCGTTCCACCGCCGGCGCGATTCTGGCGCTGGCCTTCGGCCAGCGCCATCCGATACTCGACGGCAACGTCAAGCGCGTGCTGGCGCGCTATCACGCCGTCGATACGCCGCTCAACAAACGCGAGACGGATGAACGCCTGTGGCAACTGGCCGAAAAACACACGCCGCGAAAGCGCGTGGCCGACTACACGCAGGCGATCATGGATCTGGGCGCGACCGTGTGTACCCGCACCAAACCCCGATGTACGGCCTGTCCGCTGCGAACTACCTGCCATGCCCATCGGCTCGGCACACCGCAGGATTATCCGGTGCGCGCTGCCTCACGAAAGACACCGGTCAAGGCCACTCGCATGCTCATGATTCGCGACCAACGCGGACGCGTTTTGCTGCAACGGCGCCCGCCGGCGGGACTGTGGGGCGGCCTGTGGGGGTTTCCCGAATGCGCCAACGGCAACACGCGACTATGGTGCCGCAAGCAACTCGGCCTTAACATCCAGACCGATGCACCGTGGCCGGTGCTGCGTCATTCCTTCAGCCACTTTCATCTCGACATCACGCCGATACCCGCGCAAGTGGTGGGGGGAACGGACCAGGTAATGGAGAATGCCGAAACAGTCTGGTATAACGTGCGCCGGCCGGATCAGCGCGGATTCAGCGCACCGGTAAAACGTCTGCTCGAACAATTGAGAGCGAGCGGAGCCTGAGACACTTAACGTGTCTGACGCCGTCGAGCGCCCGGACACGGAAGTCCGGCGGGATGGTGAAGTGCGTCAAACTCGGCAAAGAGGCCGAAGGACTGGATTACCCGACCTACCCCGGTGAGCTCGGCAAGCGCATCTGGGAGAGCGTCTCGAAGGAGGCGTGGAAGATGTGGCTCGGCCACCAGACCATGCTGATGAACGAGTACCGCCTGAGCCCCATGGACCCCAAGGCGCGCAAGATGATCGAAGGCGAGATGGAAAAATATTTCTTCGGCGAAGGCTCGCAGATGCCGGCCGGTTACGTGCCGCCCTCCAGCAAGTAACACCTCCTGTCAGCAGTTTGATCTTGGTGTTCTGTTTTAAAAACTCTGCAACTGCTGATCGGTCGGTTCGGCGCAGCAATACCACGGTTCGGACAGGCGCGGGATAGACGCGCCCATGCCGGTATCCGCCAGCACGGGGGCGTCCACGCCCAGCCGCCGCATGCGCCAATTGCCAGATGCGCGCGAAGATGTCACGGCGGGTGAAGCCCTTGGCTTCGGCCTGCGGCCACCCAGTCCTGTATCTCCTTCTGCAAGCGATCCACGCGCGCGTCGGCATGCTTCCACGGATAGCCGAGCAGCTTGGGATCGAACTCGCCGAGATACTCCTGAAACCCGGCAGCTTGAGCAGCACCGAGCCCTGCGGCATGAGCAGGCGGATGGCGAGCTGAATCGGCGGCACGCTCTCGACCAGTTCGAGTTCGACCAGACGCGCGAGCAGTGCGATGTAACCTTCCAGCGTCGTCCACGGCGTGAACGGCACGAACGTCGGCGCGAGCGCGATGCCGGCGGCGCGCAGCAGTTGCACGGCGCGGCCGAAATCGGCGTTGGTGTGGTTCTTGGCGAGGTGCTCCAGTATCCGATCGTCCACCGATTCAACCGCCGAGGTGATGAACAGGCAGCCGGTTTCCTTCAGCAGCGGCAGCAACTCGGCGTGGTCGAGCAGATGCTGGATCTTGATGGTGGCGTCATAGGTGAGCTGCGGAAATTCGGCGTGCAAGCGCCCGCACCAGCTTGCGCGGCATGCGTCGGGCCATTGAGAAAATCCGGATCGCCGAACGAGATATGCTGCGCGCCGGCCGCCACCTGCTGGCGGATGTCGTGCATCGACGACATCCACCGGCATGATACGGAACTTGCCGTGGTACACCGGCACCACCGGGCAATGGCGGCACAGATGCTTGCAGCCGCGGCTGCCCTCGACGAAACCGACGGTCTTGCGACCGCCATCCGGCAGTTGCAAGTGCGCGTAGCGCGCCAGCGGCGGCAGCGCGCGGCGGTCGGGCGTGAGAAATTCGATTTTCGAAAGATTCACCACCGGCTCGGTTTGCACCTGGCCGTCGCCGGCGCGCAGCCGTTCCACCAGCGACACCAGGGCCGGCTCGACTTCGCCGCCCAGCACGGTCTGAACGCCCAACTCGCGCAACCGCTTCTCATTCATCGGCGCGTACAGGCCATACACGCACAGATGCGCCTGCGGCGCGAGCGCCTGGATGCGCGGTATCGCTTCCACCGCGATGCGCGTGGCGGTGTGCATGGCGACATAGATCGCCACCAGATGGGCACCGCGCAACACCTCGGGCTCCAGACGTTGCAGCGTGAGATCGAGACAATGCACCTCGCAACCGGCGCGCTTGAGCCAGGCGGCCGGTTCGGCCAGGCCGAACGGCTGGCGGCCGATTTCGTAGGGATTGATCAGGACGACTTTCATGCGAGCGGGTGCGGGTAGCGGCGAGGCCAGACCTTAAGTCCTGGCCACGAATAGTTCAACCCGCTAAAAATTATGGCTGTTGACGCGCGCCGCCGGTGGTTTTTTGGCGAGCCAAGCACGTGAATCCGGCCGTTTGTACAACCCCCGTCAAGTTCACTATAATGCGGCGCTCTTTTAAGGCCGGGTAGCTCAGTTGGTAGAGCAGCGGATTGAAAATCCGCGTGTCGTTGGTTCGATTCCGACCCCGGCCACCATTTCCCCCGCTTGCTCCGTTTAGTGTCCGCTTTCATTTCAGGGTTCGTGCTGCTCCTGCACGAACCTGGAAAAGCGTTGTTCAGACGAACGAGGTCTTTTGTTTATCGTACACGCACTGCACCGCCGCGTTGGATTTCGCGGTCTGCTCCAGAGCACGGCACAATCCTTCCACCGATTCGCCCGGCACGACCAGCAGCATGAAGCCATCGGGTATCTCGGTGAAGGTACGCATGCCGGCGCAGCCGAACGACAACACCGCTTCGGCGTGATGGTAAGCGAGCGCCAGCGCGCCGCAGGCCGGCCGTCCGGTGGTGCGCAATCCCTTGCCGGACTTCCAATGCGCGCTGCCCATGGCTTCCTGAATCAGCATCACCTGCCGGCCGTCGACCCACATCAACATGAGTTCCGGCGTCGAAGACGCCGCACTGAGCGGTGTGTAGTGCCAGGCCTTGTGCTCGGGCAGACGCGGCAGCGCCGGCACCTCCTCGGGCATGATGTAAGAAACGCCGGTCATGGTTTGCACCAGCGCGCCCAGCGCCTGCATGTCCTCGCCCGCCAGGGAAAATCCCATGACATGCGCGCCCACCTTGCAGTGGGTGTGGGACGCAGCATCGGCGGTAAAGCGTACCGTCTCGGCGCGCCGCCAGAAGCTGCACGCCGACGGCGCGGGCGCGAGACCGGCGGTGATCGGGTCGAAATCGCTGGCCCCCGAGACACCCACGGGATCGTAGGCGAGCCGCAACAGGGTTTTGAGTTGGTTATGTTGTTCTGTCGGGGTCATGGTCTGCTCCTTGGTGTTGTACGGTCGTGGCGCGATCGATGAGATACTACAGCTTGAGATTTAGCTTGTGCAGGGGTTTCATGCGGTCTATCCCGGAAAAAATAATATACCTTACAAACCGACAGGCCATTCGGTTTTAATCACTGCACTCAGGCGGTTTATATTGTTAATTGGTCACGTACTGGCATGCGTTGTGGCGCCGGGAAGATAACTACATCCAACATGAAACTGAATCCGCAAGACCTGGAAAAAATCTCCGGCCTCACGCTGGAAAATTACAACCAGCGTGCCGATGATTTCTGGAAAGGCACGCACGATCACGACGTCAGCCAGAACGTCGCGGCGCTGTTGCAGTACATCGAGGGTGAGCCGCCGTTCACGATACTCGATTTCGGCTGCGGGCCGGGGCGCGACCTCAAGGTGTTTGCCGGACTCGGTCACATCGCGATCGGTCTGGAAGGCGCCGCGCGCTTCGCCGACATGGCGCGCGCCCACGGCGGCGGCGAAGTGTGGCAGCAGGACTTCCTCAAGCTCGATCTGCCGGATAAGCATTTCGACGGCGTGTTCGCCAACGCCGCGCTGTTTCATGTCCCCAGCCAGGAGTTGCCGCGCGTGTTGCGGGAATTGCACGCCACACTGAAACCGCGCGGCGTGCTGTTCAGCTCGAACCCGCACGGTCAGAACCAGGAAGGCTGGAACCGTGGATGTTACTGTGCGTATCATGATCTGGAAACCTGGCGCCGTTATATGTCCGCCGCCGGCTTCGCTGAGCTGACTCACTATTACCGCCCTGCCGGCGTGCCACGCGCACAGCAGCCGTGGCTGGCGAGCGTGTGGCGCAGTATTTAACGAAATTGACGGTGCGGTAAGAACTAGACACCATCCTCACCCCACATCAGGAAGCCCGACAGCCGCCACATGGACGACCAACCCCTGAAGATTCTGCACAGCGTCTTCGGCTACGAACGCTTCCGCGCACCGCAAGCAGAAGTGATCGGCACGCTCATGGCCGGCCGCGATGCGCTGGTGCTCATGCCCACCGGCGGCGGCAAGTCGCTGTGCTTCCAGATCCCGGCCATCGCCCGCGCCGGCACCGGCATCGTGGTCTCGCCGCTGATCGCGCTCATGCAGGACCAGGTGGCGGCGCTCACCCAGGCCGGGGTGCGCGCGGCGTTTCTCAATTCCACGCTCGATGCCGGCCAGGCGCGCGCGATCGAAACCCAACTGCTGCGCGGCGAGCTCGACCTGCTCTATGTCGCGCCCGAGCGCCTCATGCTCGAGCGCACGCTCGATCTGCTGGCGCGCTACCCAAGCTCGCGCTGTTCGCCATCGACGAGGCGCATTGCGTCTCGCAGTGGGGCCACGACTTCCGCCCCGAATACATGGGGCTTAACGTGCTGCACGAGCGCTTCCCCGAGGTGCCGCGCATCGCACTCACCGCCACCGCCGACGAACCGACGCGCCGCGAGATCATCGCGCGCCTCAAGCTCGAGGACGCGCGCGTGTTCATCAGCAGTTTCGACCGCCCCAACATCCGCTATCGCATCAGCCAGTCGGGCAACGGTCCCAGCGCCCGCGACCGACTGCTGCGCTTCATCCGCGACGAGCACGCCAACGACGCCGGCATCGTCTATTGCCTGTCGCGCAAGCGCGTGGACGAAATCGCCGCCTGGCTCGCCGCGCAGGGCCTCACCGCGCTGCCGTATCACGCCGGCCTCGGATCGGACGTACGCGCCGCCAACCAGTCGCGTTTCCTCAACGAAGAAGGCGTCATCATCGTTGCCACCATCGCCTTCGGCATGGGCATCGACAAACCGAACGTGCGCTTCGTCGCGCATCTCAACCTGCCGAAGAGCGTCGAGGCCTATTACCAGGAAACCGGCCGCGCCGGACGCGACGGGCTGCCGGCCGACGCGTGGATGATCTATGGCCTGCAGGATGTCATCACCCTGCGCCAGATGCTCGAAGCCAGCGATTCCGACGACGCCCACAAGCGCGTCGAGCGCCACAAGCTCGACGCCATGCTCGGCCTGTGCGAACTCACCACTTGCCGCCGCCAGGCGTTGCTCACCTATTTCGGCGAGACGCTGCCCAAACCCTGCGGCAACTGCGACACCTGCCTCGAACCGCCCGAAACCTGGGACGCCACCGTCCCCGCGCAAAAGGCGCTGTCGTGCGTGCACCGCACCGGGCAAAGATTCGGCGTGAATTATTTGATCGATGTGCTGCTCGGCAAGGACGACGATCGCATCAAGCGTTTCGGCCACGACCGGCTCACCACCTCCGGTATCGGCAAGGAACTTGGCCAACAGGAATGGCGCGGCGTCTTCCGCCAGCTCATCAGTCGCGGCCTGCTGGCCGTGGACCTCGAAGGCCACGGCGGCCTGCGCCTCACCGACTTGAGCCGCCCGGTGCTGCGCGGCGAAGAGCGCCTGATGCTGCGCCGCGACGCCAAACCCGAAAAGGCGAAAAAAGACCAAGACCGCGCGCGCCGCGCGCCGCCCCTTCAACCAGGACGCCGACCAACGTCTGTGGGAAGCCCTGCGCGCCCGCCGCCTCGAACTCGCGCGCAAACAGGGTGTCCCGCCTTATGTCGTCTTCCATGACGCCACGCTGGCGGAAATGGTCGAGCGTCGCCCCCAGACCTTGAGCGATCTCGCCCACATCTCCGGCGTCGGCGAGCGCAAGCTCGCGGCTTACGGTGCGGACTTCATCGCGATTGTCCGGGCACATGGCGCCAGCGTCGGGGAAGCCGAAGCCGTCAGCAGCGCCAACTAAGGAAGCTCTGATTAAGTCCGTTCGTGGTGAGCCCTTCGGCTCGCTCAGGATAGGCGTCAGCCACGAACGGACGAAACGCCTCCCATGCGGCAACCGTGGCTGGCGAGCGTCTGGCGCCGTATGGGCGAATCGTGAATAACCGGTCGGGAAGATAGATAAACAAAAAAGCCCGAGGACGTGGGTTACACGCTAACGAGATTGACGCCGCGATATGAATGACACCATCATGGCGGACTAAATGGTTCCGTAGGGAAAACGCATGAGCGACAGCTCGGTGGAGAGCAGTGCTGAAAAGCGGTTGATGTCCGCCATGCGCATTGTCGGACTTCTGCTATTGCTCCTGACAGCCGGATGCGCCAGCGTGAAGCGTACGCCGCCGCCGACCGCTGCGCCGGCGGCGGAGACGGTGGCGATCGAGCCGTCCGTGACCCAGCCCACCGAGCCGAGCGTCGCCAAGGCCGAACCGCCCGAAACCAAGGCCCCGGCAAAGGTTCCCGCGGTACAGCCCGTTAAGAAACCGAGCACCGCGCCCAGCCCTGAAAAGAAAGTGACATCGCCGCCGCTAGACCTGACGACGCTGGAAACCCGGCTCAAGGAAACCAAGGCCATCGGCGTGTTCACCAAGATCACGCTCAAGAATCAGGTCGATGACCTGCTGAATCAATTCCGGGCGTATTACCAGGGACGGGCCAAGACCACCCTCGCCGAGTTGCGGCAACCATACGAGTCACTAATCCTCAAGGTGCTTGCTTTGCTCCAGGACGGCGATCCGGAACTGGCCCGCGCGATCGTGGCCTCGCGCGAAGCGATCTGGGGCATCCTGGCCGATCCGGCCAAGTTTGCCACTCTCTAATCTGACAGCAGGAGAAACGCGATGAACAAACATGTGAAGGCTTGGACCCTGATAATCGCGATGACGGCGTTTTGCACCGGACCGTTGCAGGCGGCGGAGGACGCAGCGCTGCTCAAGGACATGACGTCGGTGATCGCGCTCCTGGGGCTGCCCTGCGGTCAGGTCGTCAGCGTTATCACGAAAGGTGACAACGATCACATTGCGACATGTAAAGACGGAAACCGCTACCGGGTATTCTTAAACGCCGAGGGCCGGGTCGTGGCGGAGAAACAATAAGAGGCCTGCAAGCAAAATTCCCCCTGCTCTCATTCTTCCGTTTTTCATGAGCCCCTCCTGTCGCAGTACCAAGGTGCACGGGTGGTAGTGCTTGCGCCAAACTTCCCTCTTAAATTTGGCCAGCTACCAAGCCAGTGCCTTAAACTAGATTGACGGCGCAGTATGAATGCCACCACGATGGCGTAATTGAAGGTGCCATCAGGGTGTCTAATTTTAATTGCCCTGATTCGTGAAACGGTTCTGCGATGAATCCATACGCATACTATCTTATTCTGCCGACTCTCTCTTTCTGCATCGCTATATGGTGTTTCTTCTTGGCGATAAGAAGATTAAAGGCCCGTAAACACATTTTCAAACGAGGGACGAAAGGAACGGGGTCGGAAAATAGCGTAACCCTAATATGGGCGCAGATCATCGGCATATTTATTCTCGGTATAGTTATGCTCGTATATACATTGATCTATGCGGTCATTGTGTTACCGCTGTTTTATTTAGATAAATGAAGCCTGAAACGGCGTTGACCGCTCACGGAAGCGGATCAAGGGCTCGAATTTGACCCACTACCAAGCCAGTATCATGCAGGAGATTGACGGTGGGGCTGCTTGACGCCATGATGGCGTCATAGAAAAACCATAAAGCGGCGCGCGCCTGTTAGCTCAGTCTGACCCAAAATAACCACGTAAAAATCTCGCTAGGCAAACCAGCGAACCTGACGATTGAATGCTTTTAGGTAGTGTCATGGAAGTCTTACCAGAATAACTACCGACACCAGGAAAGGACCTTAATGCCCATCAAGGACCGTCTCCATCGAAGTGAGCTTGCCGTCCCCGGGAGCAATCCGCGCATGCTCGAGAAGGCCCCCACGCTCGGCGCCGATATCGTGTTCATGGATCTCGAGGACGCCGTGGCGCCCGCCGACAAGGAGCAGGCGCGCAAGAACGTCATCCACGCCCTGCTGCACCACGACTGGTCGCGTTGCGCCGTTTCCGTGCGCATCAACGCGCTCGATACGCACTACTGTTACCGCGATATCGTGGATATCGTGGAGCAGGCCGGCAAACATCTCGACACGCTGCTGGTTCCCAAGGTTAATACCCCCGAGGACATCTACTTCGTGGCCACCTTGCTGTCGCAGATCGAGGCGCACAAGGGCCTAAAACCCATTGGCATCCACGCTCTGATCGAAACCGCGCGCGGCATGGCCAATGTCGAGGACATTGCCGCGACCTGCCCCGAAAGAATGGAGGCGCTGGTCTTCGGCGTGGCCGACTTCGCGGCCTCGACCCAGGCGCGTGTCACGCACATGGGCGGAGCCAATGCGGATTATGCCGTGCTCACGCACGCGGATGGCGGCGGTACGTGAACGCCACTGGAACGATCAATGGCACTACGCGCAGGCGCGCCTCGTGGTGGCCTGCCGCGCCTACGGCCTGCGTCCGATCGACGGGCCGTTCAGCGACATCCAGGACGCCGAGGGTTATCGCTCCGCCGCGCGTTCGGCGGCCGCGCTCGGTATCGAAGGCAAGTGGGCGATTCATCCCTCGCAGATCGCGCTCGCGAACGAGGTGTTCACGCCCACCGATGCCGAGGTCACGCGCGCCGAGCGGATTCTGGCGGCGATGGCGGATGCCGCCAAACGCGGCCTGGGGGCGGTGACGCTCGATGGCCGCATGCTCGATGCCGCCTCGATCCGCCAGGCCGAGGTCGTCATGGAGAAAATGCTACGAATCAAAATGGGTCAGGAGCAGCCGGCATGAATATTCACGAGTTCCAGGCGAAGGAGTTGATGCGTCAATACGGCGTGCCGGTGCCCGCGGGCAGCGTGGCGCACAGCGTGGAACAGGCGGCGGCCGTGGCCGAAGAGCTCGGCGTCAGCCGCTTCGTGATCAAGGCGCAGATCCACGCCGGCGGCCGCGGCAAGGCCGGCGGCGTCAAGCTGGCCCACACCGTTGACGAAGTGCGCGCGGCGACCGATGAAATGATCGGCCGATCCCTTATCACCGCCCAGACCGCCCCGCAGGGGCAACGCGTGCAGCGCGTGCTGATCGAGCAGGCCGTCGACATCGCGCGCGAAGCCTATTTCGGCCTGGTCATCGATCGCGCCAGCCAGCGCATCACGATCATCGCCTGCGACGGCGGCGGAGTCGAGATCGAAGAGACCGCGCGCAATGAGCCGGCGCGCATCCTGCGCGAGGCGGTGGACCCCGCGGTCGGATTGCTCGACTTCCAGTGCCGCAAGGTCGCCGCGCATCTGAGCTTGGGCGGCAAGCAATTGCCGGCCGCGGTGAAGCTGATGAAGGCGCTGTACCGCTGCTTTCGCGACAACGATGCCGTGCTGATTGAAGTCAATCCGCTGGCCGTCACCCTGGACGGCCGCCTGCTCGCGCTGGACGCCAAAATGCAGTTTGACGATAACGCCATCTACCGTCGGCCGCACATCAGCAACCTGCGGGATTTCGACGAGGAAGACCCCAAGGAAGTCGAAGCCGGCGCGCATGGCCTCAACTACATCGCGCTGGAGGGCAATGTCGGTTGCATCGTCAACGGCGCCGGACTCGCCATGGCCACGATGGACGCCATCGCCCTGCACGGCGGGCGGCCGGCGAATTTTCTCGACGTCGGCGGCGGCGCCTCGCCGGAAAAAGTCACCAACGCGTTTCGCATCGTGCTGCTGGACAAGAACGTCAAGGCGGTGCTGGTCAATATCTTCGCCGGCATCAACCGCTGCGACTGGGTGGCCGAAGGCATCGTGCGCGCGATGCGTGAACTCAACGTCAAAGTACCGGTGGTCGTGCGCCTCGCCGGCACCAACGTGGAACAGGGGCGCGCGGTCCTGGCCCAGTCCGGTCTGAAATTTCTCACTGCCAACAATCTCGACGATGCCGCGGCCATGGCCGTGCGCGCCACCAGCGGAGCTTCTGCCCATGAGCATCTTTGTTAATAAATCCTCGCGCGTCGTGATCCAGGGCCTGACCGGCCAGCACGGGAGTTTCCACGCCGAGGAATCCATCAAGATCGGCACCAATGTCGTCGCCGGCGTGACGCCCGGCAAGGGCGGCACGACGCATCTCGGCATTCCCCTGTTCGACACCGTGCACGAGGCGGTGGCGCGCACCGGGGCCGACGTCGCCGGCATTTTCGTGCCGCCGCCGTTCGCCGCCGACGCCATCATGGAAGCCATCGACACCGGCATCCGCACGATTGTCGTCGTCGCCGACGGCATCCCGGTGCAGGACATGGTGCGCGTCAAGCGTTATTCCGCCGGGCGCGACGTGGTGATCGTCGGCCCCAACACGCCGGGCCTGATCACGCCCAATGAATGCAAGGTCGGCATCATGCCGGCGCATATCTACAAACCCGGAAAGATCGGCGTGGTGTCGCGCTCCGGCACGCTCAATTACGAAGCGGTCGAGCAAATGGCCGAATACAAGCTGGGACAGTCCACCTGCGTCGGCATCGGCGGCGATACGGTCACCGGCACGGATTTTCTGACCGTGATGCGCGCCTTCAAGGACGACCCGGACACCGAGGCGGTGGTGATGATCGGCGAGATCGGCGGCAGCCAGGAGATCGAGGCCGCCGCGTGGGCGAAGGAACATCTCGGCAAGCCGCTGGTTTGTTTCATCGCGGGGATGACCGCCCCGTCACGGCGGCGCATGGGCCACGCCGGCGCCGTGATCGCCGGCCCGGCCGACACCGCCGCGGCCAAGATGGAGCGCATCGAGGCGCTCGGCGCCCACGTCGTGCGCAACCCGTCAAAAATCGGCGAGGCCGTGCACCGCGCTGTGCAGTAGCGCCATCACACAATCAATCGAATAAGGAACAATTAAAATATTAGAAAATATTGTGATCTGACTCCAATTCATTCGATCCAATAGAGTAACTTTCGCCTGCGCCTATATGAAGCCACCAAAATCCTCGCTACCGGGCAAGGCGATGTGAAGAACAGGCTCGGTCTTGCTGTTACTCAACAACTATTGCTTGCGAACTTTCCAAATGATCCAAACATCCCGCAGTACTTCAGGAACAAACAATCGAGAATATTAACTGAACATTCGACAAAGACATGGAGGGGTGCTGGGGCTGGAGGTGATAGAGTTCGATCCACTATCCACCGAATGCGTTTCAAAACAGCTACCTCCTACGCAGAGTGTATCTGGAAGCTCTACAGCGAGTTTGAGGAGTACATGCACTCAAATTTCATTCCTCCAACTGTATTAAAGAATAAGGGTAATTGTTGAAACCTTAAATTCCCACCCCCTTCCACAACGGTATCACCACCACATGCAGACAGGCGTGTGCCGTACGTAATGCCGCCTCCGCCTGAGCGACGCTCGGCGCGCGCGCAAAAATAAATCCGAAGTAACTCGAACCTTCCGGCAAGGGCACCAGTTCATAGCCTACGCGCACGTAAATAACCACTTCCTCTATGTACAGCACTTTCCCGGCGGCCAGCACGCCGCATGCCCTCAACGCATCCCTCGAATATTCAATGAATTAGAGGAATTCAGTATTGCCATACGAACTGTGGGTATGGCGCTACAAGTTGGCCTGCTTGATGTTCAGGCGCCAAAAGGCGCAAGATGATCAGGCAGGACAAGAAGTACGGGCAGGATAATTAGAACAATTAATGTTGGGGGGAGAGTGAGTCATGAATCGACTCGCTTGTATGGTTGTAGGCAGTTTGGTGCTATTGGTGTTATCGATTTTTTACTTCGGTGCCTCTGTTTGTCGGTACGTGCTCTCTGGTTATCTTCCCGAGTTCGAACCAAGCGACTGGCGCGGCTGAGAAATGATTGAAAGACAAGAACTATCTGCATTGACACCAAAAACATAAGTGAAGAGCGAGAAAGAACCGCCTGAACACCCAGGACAATCAGGAATGACGCATACATGAGAAGTGTTAATATCCAAAGTGATCTTGCCAATGTTTCGCGGTCCGCCAAGCAGAAAAGCAGAAAGAAGGATGCCAAGAATGGTCAGCATGATCCCCGGATAAAAGAATAGCCAGCGCGGACTGTAGAGGAGTAGGAATTTTAAGTGCCACCAGCCATCCGACCAGGTGCGCAGGTGCGGCGGGCGGGTGCGTCCATCGGGATATAAGATAGTGGGGACTTCCGCGATCTTTAGTTTTTTCAGGGTGGCCTTGACGACCATCTCGCTGGCGAATTCCATGCCCGTGGTTTGTAGATTTAGCGTTAATAGCGCTCTTTGCTAAACCCGCGCAGGCCGCAGTGAAAATCGCCGATGTTGCTCTTGAAAAACAATCGTGCCATGCCGCTTAGAACGGGATTGCCAAGATAACGATGAAGGAAAGGCATGGCGCCGCGCATAATCCGCCCTTGAAGCGGTTGCCCATTACCAGGTCCAAGCCCTCACGAAGTGCATTTACAAAAGGCATCAGGTTGGTGAAGTCGTAGCTGTCGTCTGCGTCGCCCATGATGATAAATTCGTCCAGGGCGGCTTCGATCCCGCCCCTTAATGCGTTCCCGTACCCTTTTGCGGGACATTCACCACGCGGGCACCAGCGGGTGGCCAGTTCATGCGAGCCGTCCGTGCTTCCGTTGTCCGCGACGATCACTTCACCTGGCATGTGGTCCTGCTCGAAGAACCGCAGGGCTTTTTGGATACAGAGGGCAACCGTCTCTGCTTCGTTCAGGCAGGGCATTACAATTGAAACTTGCGGTTTACTTTTCATATTTGTTCGCCGATCTGCTTTGCGCTGAATGAAATTGGGATTAAGAAGTTGTTCAATTGTAGCAGAAAAGAAACCCCTGACATTTCATCAGGGGTTTCTTTTGTTTATTCACCTAAATAATCGCGCAATTTCCTGCGAATGGATGGATGCCGCAAGCGGCTTAGGGCTTGTGCTTCGATCTGGCGGACACGTTCGCGTGTGACGCCCATCTTGCGGCCCACTTCTTCAAGCGTGTAGGCCTGCCCA